>CALQQB010000071.1 GCA_943332615.1 Phenylobacterium deserti | reverse complement strand
GCGCGAAGTCCGCACGGTCTGCGCCGACGCCCTGGAACGGGGCTACCTGGGCTACGACTGGCAGCGCGCCGTCGACCTGGCCTCCGGCCGTCTGCCGCGGAGCCCCACCCTCCCCGACCTGGAAAGCCTTGAGGCGCAGTTCCTGGGGTTGCTCGCGGCTGTGGATAAGGCCTGGCTAGAGGCCCGTGAAGGAAATGAATCTGAGCCCACGGGCTCTCATGACGGAGCCCATAAAGAACCTACAACCGAACCATCAGCTGAAAGAGCAACGTATTCGGCTTTCCGAGAAGGAGTAGTCGCGGATCGGCCGAGCCCGGACGTCGAAGGTCATGGTGGTGGGGCGGGGCCGCCCATCGAGGAGGAGGTGTTGCCCCTGTCGCTGGTCCTCGAGGCGGTGCCGGAGATCCATCCCTTCCTGGACGATCCGGCGAGCGCGGAATGGGAGGACCTGGTGACGGCGGCGTACCAGGCCACCACCCTGCTGGGGATCAATCTCAGCGCCTGGCGCGAAGCCCGCGAGGCCATGGGCCGCAACCGCGCCGCCATCGCCGTGGCGACCATCCTCGCCCGCTGGCGCAGCGGCGAGATCAAGAGCTCGGCCGGCGGCTATCTGCGCGCCATGTGCGAACGTGAGCGGACGGGCGGCCTGCACCTGATGCCGAGCCTCTTCGGGTTACGCGATCGCCATCATCCGAAGCCGCGGCGGACGGCGGCGCTGGATCGGCGATGACCCTTGCGATCGTCAGGTTCAGGCGGCCTGGCCAGGCGGCTGGTCGGCGGCTTCTGGGATCGTGAGCCCGTCGTATCGACTGTCGTTCAATGGCCGGCCGCCGAGCGCGCGGCGCCGAGATCGAGCACCTTCTGGGCGCGGCCCCGGATGATGTCCTGAAGCCGCCGCAGCTCCGGGCCGTCGAAGCCCGCCCCGGCGACGCCTTCGGTTGCGTCGGTCAGTCTGTCGAGCGCCCGTTCAGCGAGCGCCGTCGCCCGGCGGCGTACGAAGGGCGCGCCCATGCCGATCTCCCGGCCGAAGTCTTCCCATGTCGTGGGTGTGAAGTCGGCCAGCAGGGCGCGCTTGCCGATCTTCATGGCCAGCTTGGCGTGAACGTCCGGGTAGGCCGCCGTGCACATCAGGTCATAGAGCGGCGCAAACCCGATCCCCTCCGGCCGGTAGAGCAGGCTGAAATTCTTCCCGTGGGCGTCGGCGTTGCCGACGATCACGTTGAAGATCGCCGCATCCAGCAGGCGCAGCACCGCCGGGGCCGGCTGCGCGGAGATGCGCCGGACGAGGTCGAAACAGGGGGGAAAGGTCGGACCGCCCTCGGACGCATACTTCTTCTCCGGCGCGATCGCGAGCGCTTGGCAGAAATCCTCCTGATGCAGCCGCCGCACCGCGCCGTCGGCGGCGACGACGCGATCGTAACGCTCGACCAGCAGGTAGGGCCGATCTGCGGTCCGGCGCGGCTCGACGGGCGCGGCCGGAAGGCCGAGCGCGCAGGCGAGCCGCATCGCCAGCGCCTCGTTCTCGGTCGTCCCCGCGAGCCTTGGGATCGGCGGCTTTAGGATGTGGGTGCTGGGCTGCCCGGGCGCCGGCAAGCCGATGCGGCCGTTGACCAGCACCACCGGCAGCTTCTGCTGGGCGCCGGCCAGCGACAGCCGCAGGCCTTCCTCGCCGGCCAGGAAGGGCCGGATCGGCAAGGTGTCCAGAATCTCCACCAGGCGGACGTCTTCCAGCGGCTGGGCCAAGTCCAAGCCGGACCCCGCCGGCGGCGTCTGGCCCTCCGGCCAGAGCGTCAGGGCTCCGGCCACGTCGCCGCCCAACTGCTCAAGCAGCCGGAAGTCGTTGGCCTTGGAGACGCCGAGCGCCCGCGCCACCGCCTCGCGTTGCCCTTCGTCGGGCAGGAGGCCCGCGAAGAAGGGCCTGGCTTCCCGGCGATTGAAGGGCTCCGGGCGCTTCGGTAGCGAGACCGAGATAGCGCGCGCGGCCGGATCAGCCAGCCAATCGGCGTCATAGACGAAGCTCAGATCGCCGTGTTCGTCGATCTGCAGCGCCCCCACCACGGCGTCGTCCCACCAGACGGACAACGACTTGATCATGACGCCGCGCCTGGGGACGCCGGTCGCTCAAGCAGCTGCAGGTCGAGCCCGGCCGCGGCGAGCACCGCGAGCGCGCGGCCGAGCTGGACAGTCGGCTTGCCCCGTTCCAGTTCGACGACGAAGCGCAGGCCGACGCCCGCCGCGGCGGCGAACTCGTCCTGCCGCAGGCCCATGGCCTTTCGCGCGCGGCGAACCGCGGCGCCGATCTCTGCGGTGTTGATCATTAGAAATTGTCCCGCTCGGGACATTACTGGATCAACGGCCAGCGGAAGTCAAGGAATTGTCCCGAGCGGGGTAATTGCTCATCTGCTAGGCCAAGATCGCCCGAACTTTCCCGAACGGGACAATTCATCCGAAACCCGAAGGGCTGGAGGCGGCGACGAAGGCCAGCGGATTTAAGGCTGGCCGGCAGGTTCTCCGCCGCCCCGCCCCGCTCCCTCGATTTTCGGCCATCCACCCGCATGAACGACGCGATGGCGGATCCTCGAATGAGCTACCGTCAAGCGCCCTCCGCAGGGCCCCGGAGTGGGGTGCATTAACCCTTTCGAAAGGTTCTTAACGAAAGGTTAATCGTTGATAGAATGTGGGAATGTCCGACGTCTCCGAAAGGCTGATCTGGGCGCTTTCCAGTGCTGAGGACGCCGTGAGTCGGCTCGACGAGCGAGTCCGCAGTTGCCCGTACCGCGACGGTTGGATAGCTCGGCTGGATTTTTCGGAAGCTGTGGCCTGGGGGTGGACGTCCGGGGCGGCGGCGTCGGCCGAGGATCTGGTCCTGCACGACGAGAACATGGACGTGCGGATGCCGGACGAGGGGCTTCGCGCCGCCCATGGTCTGGTGCGCGCACGGCGCAAGGCGGCCCAGGCTGGACCTGAGATCCTCTCGCCGGCGGGCGCCAGCTGGCTGGTCGGCCGGCGGCGTCGCGCGCCCCCTCCCCTCCCCGCCTCTGGCCGCGCGGTGCGTGTCGCCGGTGATGCGCTGGTCGCGCCCGAGACCCCCATGCTTGGGGGGTTGGTGGCGTCGATCGAGCGACTGCGCGCCGGCGTCACGGAAGGCGTCGATGACTCGGTGGCGGAGTGGCTGGAACTCCTCGCGCCGCGCGATCGGGAGACGCCGCTCCTGCTGCAGGCGGCGGTGGCGCTGGAGGGATGGCGCATCGTGGAGGCCTATCCGCGGGAGGGGTATCTCGGCGGCGTCCTGGTGTCGCATTGGCTCAAGGATCGTGGGCGGGTCCGCAGCCATCTCCTGGGCTTCGAGGCAGGCGTGCGCGCGGTGACCCGGCGCTCGCGTCCCTCGGCCGGGCTCCCGCCCGCCGAGCGCATCCTGTTCTGGCTGGCGGTGATCGCCGAGAGCGCGGCCCAGGCCTCGGAGGCCCTGAACCGGCTGGAGCTTGCGCGGCAGGTGGCCGTGGCGCGGATGGGCGCGAGACGGGCCCATTCGCACCTTGGCGGCGTGATCACCCTCCTCCTGGAGCGGCCCGTCGTCACCGGCCCCATGGTGGCTCAGCGCCTCGGGGTAACGCCCCAGTCGGCGCGCCGCTTGATCGGCCAACTTGGGGGAACGGTGACCGAGATCAGCGGCCAGGCCCGGTTCAGGGCGTGGCGGCTGTGAAGGAGTAGCCAATCGGCAACCGCCCGAACGCCCCTGCCCTCCCGTGCGGGGACTCGCGCATGATGGCCGCGATGTCGAAGCGCGCGATTCGCAATCAGGCGTTCGATCTCTTCATCCCGTGGATGGGAGATCATGGAGGGGCTATCGGTTTCGAGCAGTGCCCGTTACCCAAAACCGCGCGAGGAGATCGGTGAAGGCGCGTTCGGCGTCCGCCCGGCTCCCACCGGCCTGCGGGAGAAGGGTCACGTTGACCTCCTTCTTGCCCCTGGGCTCGACGCGAAACAGCGGCTGTCCGGTCGGCGACGAGACGACCTCGGCCGACGCCTGACCTGACCGCTTGGGGGATCCTGACTTCTTGGGGGGATCGGCGGCCGACGCCAGGCGGCGGATGACGTCCTGGGGCTTGAGGGGAGGCCCCTCCCCTCTCCCTTTGGCGATGGCGGTTGCTTCCGCCAGCACCCGCCGCTCCCGGTCGTCGGGCTTGAGCAGCGGCTTAAGTTGGGTGACGTGCTTGATCTTCAGCTCGTGCGGATCGTCGAATGCGGCCACGAGATCGGCGGGCAACCGCGCCAGGTCGAGGTAACGGCTAAGCCAGGCTTCCGAGACCTTGAGCCGTTCCGCCATGTCCTTCTGGCGCCCGCCGTAGTGGCGACCCAGGGCCTTCAGGTAGTCCCGCGCGCGCTCGATGTCGCTGAGATCTTCGCGGGCCCGGTTCTCCAGATCGGAGATCCGAAAGGCCTCCTCGTCGGTGAGGTCGCGCACCTCCACGAGGAAGCGGAAGTCGGTGTAGTTATGGCCGCGCAGCCAGCTCACCGTCCAATGCCGGCGTGCGCCGCAGATGACCTCAAAGTCGAAGTCGGGGTCGCCCCGCACACGGCGGACGATCGCCGGGACCTCCTGGCGCCCTTGCGCCTTAAAGCTCTCGATCAGGTCCGCGCAGCGGGTCTCATCCAGCTTGGCGTAGTCGCGGTTATGCTCGCTCCAAAGCCGGCAGCGGGCCGGGTCGACCTGCTCGATCGCGCGCGCCACGACCGCGCCGCTGGCGAGCTCGGCCATGCGGTTTTCGCGACCCGCGAGGACGCCGATGGCCATCCGGGTCGGAGCCTCTGGCTGGGGCGCGGTGTCGTCGAGCGCGTCCATCAATCCGGCCGTAAAGGAGCGGTTCTTGGAGCTCATGGGCGCACCCTTTCTAGCCGAATTGCACCGGTGCAATTTCCGTCGTGGTGGGTCATGCGTGGCCCTCCTTGCGGAGCCGCTCGACGTGGCTCGGCCAGGTCTTGCGAACGTCGAGGAGGATCTCCTCGTTGACCCCGTTGAGGTAGGTCAGGCACCGGTCACGCACCGCCTTGCTGGTCATCGGGCTGTTGACCTCGTAGACGGTCATCAGGCGCGCGGTGACGTTGTCGATCTCGGCGGAATCCTTCATGGGCGTGCGGATCATCGCCAGCCCGAACACCTGCCGCATGAGCGCCAGAAGCTCCTTCTGCATCGACTTGTTCTCGTCGACCTTGGAGGCGACGATGCGAACGAAGTTGAGGTCGGGCGCGAGGTCGCGCGACGCCAGCTGGGTGAGTGTCTCGTCGAGCATCGCCAGGAACGCCGCGGTCGAGGAGAAGTCCATGACCGTCGGCGGCACCGGGATCACCAGCGCATTGGCGGCCCGCAGCACCGAGAGCGAGATCGCCCCCAGCGCGGGCGGCGGATCGAGAATGATCATGTCGAACTGGTCGGCGATCGACGCGATGCCCTGGGCGAGCCGGTCGAGCAGCCGGCCGCCGCCGCGGGCCATCCGCGCCGCCAGCTCATACTCCGACTGGAACAGACGCAGGTTGGCCGGAATCAGTTTCAGCCCGTCGAAGTGGGTGTCGAGCAGGGCGTAGTCGAGCGAGCGCATGTCGTCTTCTCGCAGGTACGGGTAGAGCGTCTGGTCCTCGGTGAGATCTAGGTCGGGCACGTAGCCAAACAGGGTCGTACTGGAGGCCTGACTGTCGCAGTCGATCAGCGCTACCCGGTAGCCCCGGATCGCCATGTACTGGGCGAGGTGGACCGACAAGGTGGACTAGCCGACCCCGCCCTTGAAATTCTGAACGGCAATGACCGCGCAAGGATCTTCCGGCTTGCGCCAGGGCCGCGTGCCGAAGACGCCGCGCATGTCGTTCACCTGCGCCAGGGTGTAGCCCACCCGCCGGTTGGTTTCGGTGCGGGGTGGCTCGGGAAGCCGGCCGTCCTTCTCCGCGTCACGGATCGCCGCCGGCGTGCGTCCGACCAGCTCGGCGGCTTCGCTGATCGAAAAGAGCGGCTCGCGGCGCTCGCCCGAGCGCGCGGCCCGCGCGCTGTCGCGCAGGTTCTCGACGACGGCCGAGGCGCGCCGCGCCAGCTGCGAGACGGGCCCGGCGAGTGAGAGGGGAGGTGCTTCGGCGACGTTCGACATGGACTTCGCAGCCTCCTGGCAGATTTCGAAAAACCAACCCCGACCGCCCAAAAAGCGAAAGTGGAGCCGCCTGGACGCTATAAGCGCTTTGTTAAGGGCGCATTAACGCTACGTGACCAACGTAAATCCCGATTCCAGATCTTCGGCCAGACCCAACCTGACCGATTGGGGGGCTCCTCGCCTCCCCCGGAGGCCGTCGTTCCTGGAAATTGCACCGGTGCAATTGCCGCCATTTCCATCAAGGCGCGGCGGTCGAGCTACCCGGTGCGGGCCGCGGCGCTAGATCGACGCTCCGAAGTGGGTCGCCGGAGCTTGGCAGGCCGACATCGGGATGAGCGACGGCGCTGGGCCCCATGCTCATCCTGACCAGATGGGGGCCGGACCGGAGGGTGTCGTCGCTTTGCGCAGAATCCGATCGCCGCCGGGCCACGCCTTGCCGCGCCGTCCGCGATGACCCTGAGAGGCGAAATTGCACCGGTGCAATTTGGCTTGGCGCCCGCCGTCCATCGCCGGTCTGACGGCGCTTAGGGTCACTCGCCCAGGGCAGCTGCGGCGAGGTTGTCTGCGGCGACCCTAGACTAGGGCTATTGACCCATCCGCCTGGCTCCGATCACTAGCCCAGGGTTCCGGCGCTTCTTAAGGGACTCGGCCGAGACGGCGAAATTGCACCAGTGCAATTCCGTCGCCTAGGGTCTGCCACGCCGCGCCGCAAAGGCCTGGCAGAACCCCGTCCAGGACTTCACCAGCTTGGCCCCCGTGAGGTTCGCCAGGCGCGCGCCCATCTGCTCGCGATAGGCGTCGGCGATCAGGTCGCGGGCCCAGCCGCCCCCATGAACGCGAGCGATCTCGCCAAAGGGCTCGGCGCCGTACTGCAAGGTCCCGGATGGAAACCGCAGGGCGGTGACGTTCGCTTTGGGCCGGGCGGACGATCCCAGGGCCGGAGCGGGGAGGGCAGGGGGCGCCACCACAGGCTTGATCACGCTCTCACGGCGCGCGCCGGGCCCGACCCCATGTCCCTTGTCGTCGTCGGCCGCCACGAGCTGCGCAGGCGCGCTCTTGGGATGGAAGGTGAATTCGATCTCGACGATCGTGCGGCCGCGACGGATCTCGCGCCAGTCGACGGTGAAGTGGGCGAGATGGTCGATCTCGGACTTGGCCTTCTCGAGCACCTTGCGGCGGAGCTGGGCAAAGTCCTTGTAGAGTTCAGGTGCGATTCCGAACGCCGCGCGGATGGCGGTCATGTCGCCGCGCCAGACGGACTGGCGCCGATAGAGGCGAAGCGCACCCATCTCGTAGAGCCGCAGTGCGTAGCTGGAGCGAAAGCCGAGCACGGCCTGGCGGTTCAGCACCGCGTAGGTCTCCGACTCGCGGATCAAGCGGCGGGCGTCGGGGGTGAACTCCCATTCGATCCAGCCGGCCTCCGAACCCTCCTCGTCAACTTCTTCACGCGACGACTGGATCAGGGAAAAGCGCTTGGTGGCCTTGCGACCGCGCCAGGACAGGTCGTCGGCGGCGAAGAGGGTGCGGTGCAGCTCCTCCAGCATATCGGAGATCCGCTCATTGCCCTTGTGGCCGCGGCGGATGTCAGCTTTGCGCATCCGGTGCGCCACGGGCTCCCAGGCGTCGCCGCCCGCGGTTAGGATCATCAGCGCCAGCAGCCGGGCCGCGGTCAGGCTGAGGGACTGGCCCTTGACGAAGCGGACCTCGACCAGGTTGCCGGGCTTGGCGAACTCGTCGCCGTCACGCGCCTGCAGAGCATGCGCGACGCGCATGGCGCGGCCCGGCGTTTCCTCAACACCGTCTCCGAGATCCGCGATGTGCGCCGCATCGACCAGCCGGCGACTCCATGCTCCAAGTCTAGGCCAGCATTCCTGACCTCGAATCAATTCGCAAGTCAGGATACAACACGGCCATGGGGCCGCTCCCCCAAGCGGTCAGGATGACCCCGCCGGGTCAGGTCAGAGCCCCCATCCGGTCAGGTTCGATCCCCCATCGGGTCAGGAGAACGCCCCCGAGCGGTCAGGAACATCGGTCTAACCGATTGTTTCTTCGCCACTTATTCCGCCCTGAATTAGAATCCTTGGAATCTAGAAAACCCCGCTGCCGGGCGCAGCGGGCGTTATTCAAAATCAAAATGAGGAAGGGCGGACAACCGCCAGCGGCCATTGCGGCGTCTGCCATCGAACCGACACCACAGCTGCGTTGGCCGCGCCTGGGTTCGGACCGTTCATCAACCGCCTCAACCCCATCGCTCTGTGGTGGCTTACGCCGGCTAATAGAGGCGAGCGGCCTCCATCGCCCGCAGGCAGCTCGTCCCGGAACGCGCCCCCACGAAAAGCGGCCTAACCGGATCGCCAGCCCGTCGGCGGCGGTAGGTGAAGGGGCTTTCGACGCTCGCGGCCCAAATTCCACGCCGCTGGGCACAGGCCTGCAACCCGTCGTGGTAGTATTCGCCGTCGGGGGAGGGGACCGCATAGCCGGCCGAGACGACCATTCGGGCCAAGTCGCCGCCAGGCCCCGTGCAACGGCCGATCCAGATGACCGGGTCTCGAACGAACGGGGAGGCCTCCTCGCCGACGATCCGGCAGCTCACATCGCCTGCAGCGGTAGCCTGGCGCAGCACCTCGCCGCCCGCCACGCCACAGCTGACGAAGCCCCGCCCGACGTCGCAGCGCTGAGCCCTGTCCGGAGCTGCGATTCCGGCGAGCCGGATGCGCTGGCCGGCGATCCAGAGCAGGTCACCCTGCAAGACCGTCACCTCGAAGGGTTCCTTCGACGCCAGCTCGGCGGGCGGTGCAGCGGGCGCAGGGGGCGGCTCGGGCGGCTGAGCCCCCGTGACGGCAGCCGCCACAAGAAACGCGCTCATCAACATGGGGGCAGACTCCTAGTTCGCGGCGCCCGCCGGCGCCCGCCATGGGTTGAACACCTCGCCGTCAGCCGGCGCACGCGTCGCACCGCCGGTCGTGTGGCCTGCGCCAACCGCTGGCGTCTCACAGCGGGGCAGGGGGGGAAGATCGGCCTCGGCCGTCTCCCAGAGCCACGCGGCCATCCCGGCGTTGCCGGCCATCTCCTGCGCCTTCGCCTCGAAGGATGGATCTGCGCCGGATCGGGCGATGTAGAGCGCGGTGGGCGCAGGGGCGGTGTCCGGCATCACGGCCGTCGCGAGCGCCTGAGAGGGCGCCAAGTTGTACCGAAGACTCCGGGTGAACCGGTGGCCCGAGCGCGTCAGCGCCTCTAACAGAGCCAGATCGAAACCGTCTTCCACGGGGATCCAGTTCTGGGTCACGAACATCAGCACCAGCTCTTCCATGGCCGGATAGCCGGTCAGGGACACGGAGAAGGTCCCGAACACCACCAGGTGGCCATCGGCCCGCTGGTCGGCGTGGGACTGGGCGTCCCAGAACGCCAATTCCGTCTCGAAGCGTCGCCGCATGGCCTTGTAGATGTCCCCGTTGAGGGCGAACTCGACTTCGGGCGCGTGCTTCACCACCAGGCGGTGGCCGTATCGACTGGGCTCGATCCGCCTGACTTCGCCCAGAAGCAGCATCAACCTGCGCGCTCCCTTCGGGGCGGAGGCCATGCGAAGCAATTGAGCCCGCCGGCGAGCGGCCTGTTCATCCTTACGCTGCTCGTTCCAGGGCTCCGGGATGAACAGCAGCGCTGCGAGCCCGGCGCCCTTGGCGGTCATGCCCCCGGCCGCCTCGAGCAGATACTTCCGCACCACAGGCCAGGACCGCTTGCCGCTCATGGCGGGCGTCCACCGGTTGAAACCTGCCTGTTCCCACAGGTAGTGCAGCAAGCCTCGCAGGCTCAGCCGAGAGCCGGTCGTCGCGACGCTTTCGGGCTCGGCGCCTTCGCCGATCACCGGCGCCTTGCGGGCAACCTTCGTCAGCGGGAATCCCAACTTCAGCGTCGTCGATCCATCCAGCGGATCCTCGCTGATCGCCGACCCAAGAACCTCACCGAGGCCGCTCAGGCCGGCCGGAGGCTCGAAGCTCGGACAGCTCCACGCATGGTCGGGACCGGTCCCGGGCATGCGTTTCAGGTGAAAGTTCGTTGCGATCCTGGCGATGTACATCTCGACGCCGCCCGGGATGCAGCGACATCGAGGTCGAGGCCCTGTCGCACGCTGGCTGTAGGCGGCGCGAAGCTCTGCCTGGAGAGACTCGTCCGCTCCGGCGACGGCGCGGCCGTCTATTGAGTAGCTCGGGCGATCGGGCGGCGAATGGGCCCCCGCCGTTCCACGCAGCATGGCGCAGACCCTCCTTCGAGGATCCGCGAACTCCACGGCGACGCCACTCTCTCACAAGTGGCGTCCGCCTCCAACTCGAAGCGGTCACGAGAGGGCAGGGGAGGGCGAGCGACGGGCGAAACGCCCCCTTGGGCGCACCCCTGTCGGAGCACACCCGATGTCACACTCCCAACTGGCGGCGGCGCATCGGACCCGCCCGGAACTGCCCCTCGACGCGCCGGCCTATGAGCCGTCGCGCAGTGCCCTGAGCTACGCCAGTCGTCCTGCCGGGCGCGCGGCGAACGACAACGAGGGCCTGATCCTCGACCTGTTCGCCGGCGGCGGCGGCGCGTCAGAGGGCATCCTGCTCGCGACGGGCCGGCACCCGGACATTGCGGTGAACCACGACCCGGACGCCCTCGCCATGCACGAGGTCAACCACCCCACGACCCTTCACCTCTGCGAGGACATCCGGAAGGTCGACGTGCCCGCGCTCATGAGGCTGTTCGGGGGCCGCCCCGTCGACCTCATGTGGGCCTCGCCGGACTGCAAGGACCACTCAAAAGCGAAGGGCGGCACGCCCAAGAGCAAGAACATCAGAGCTCTGGCGTGGGAGGTTTTGCGCTGGGCGGCCGCCGTCCGGCGGAGCACCGGGCGCCTGCCGGCCATCATCTGCCTGGAGAATGTCGAGGAGTACGCCAATTGGGGGCCGCTCCACAGGTACGGCAAGCGCGCCGGCGCCGTGAACAAGAAGAAGCGCGGCAAGCTGTTTCGGCTCTGGATCGACCAGTTCCGCAGTCTGGGCTTCACGCAGATCGAGTGGCGCGAGCTCGTCGCCGCCGACTACGACACCCCCACCACGCGCAAGCGCCTCTTCGTCATCATGCGGAGCGACGCCGGGCTGATCCGCTGGCCTGACCCCACCAACGCCAAGCACGTCGAGACCGGCGATCTGTTCGCCGCCCAGTTGACGGCCTGGCGACCGGCGGCCGAGATCATCGACTGGTCCTTGCCGATCCCGTCGATCTTCGGCCGCAAGCGGCCGCTCAAGGACAAGACCCATCGCCGGCTCGCCCGAGGGATCCAGCGCTTCGTCATCGAGGCGGCGAACCCGTTCATCGTCCCCGTCACCCATACCCAAGGGGGCGACGCCGTCCGCTCGACGAAGGCGCCTCTGAAAACCGCGACGACGGCCAAGGGCGGCGAGTTCGCCCTCGGGGCGCCGGTCATCATGCCCCTGACGCATGGCGGCGCCATCGATCGCTCCTACCGGCCGACTGGACCACTCCCGGCGGTGACCGCCGCCCATCGCGGCGAGCAGGCCATCGCCAGCGCCTTCCTCAAGCCCCGCTATGGAGAGCGCGACGGCCAGGTCCCGCGCGTCCGTTCGGTCTTGTCGCCAGCCCCCGCCGTTGTGCCGACCGGCAATGGCGGCGACCTCGCCGCCGTCTACCTCGCCCGCCAATTCGGCGCGACGGTCAGTGGCCGTTCCATCACCGCGCCGCACCCCGCGGTCATGACGGAGGGCGGCGGGGGAAAGTCCCAGATCGTGGCGGCCCACCTCTTGCGGGTCGACCACACCAGCGGAGCGGCCGAGCGCAAGGGGGTGCATGCGCCCATGGATCCCCTGCGTACAATCAGCTCCGCGGGCGGATTCGCGGTCGCGGGGTTCAGCATGGTCCGTCTGGCGCGGGGATGCACCGGGTCGACAATGGGCGAGCCGCTCCTGACCTCCGCATGTCACGCCAAGGACGCCCTCCTGGCGGTGCACATGGACCAGCACAACGGCGAGCGCACCGGGCGGGCCCTCGGGGAGCCCCTGACAGCGCTCACCCACAGGGCGACACAGCAAAAGCTCGCCGTGGCGGTGATCGACAAATATTACAGCTCTGGCGTCGCCCACGGCGCCAACCAGCCGTTCGACGCGGCCACCGCGAAGGCGCGCTTCTCGCTGGCCACGGCCTTCCTGGAGCAGGCCAACACCGGGATGGTGGGCCATGACGTCCGCCGCCCCGTCAGTACGATCGTCGCAGGCGGGCACGACTCTGGCTGGGGCACGACGCAACGTCGCGTCGACGTCGGCTTGGAGGCGGCGTGCGCCGAGATCGACGCGCCGCCGGGGTCACGACGCCGCCAGGTCCTCGAGTTCCTCTGGACCCACTTCGGCGTCCCGTCAGCAAGCGAATGGGCCGATCCCCTGGCCACAGCCCAGGGCCGCCTCCGGTTCGGCCTCGTCGTCATCGCAGGGGCCGCCTACTGCATCGTCGACATCGGCATGCGCATGCTCGTGCCCCGCGAGCTCTATCGCGCCCAAGGCTTCGGCGACGACTACGTCATTGACCGCACCGCTGACGGCCGGGCCCTGTCGAAGACCGCGCAGACCCGCATGGCCGGCAACAGCGTTCCACCCCGCGTCGCCGCCGCGATCCTCCGCTGCAACGCCCCAGAACGGATCCTCCTCAGGAGGGCGGCATGATCGCGCCGCCCGCTCGCAGCGCGCGCCGCGACGTGCGCAATCCCCTGCTCGCCTTGCCAGCGGCGCGTGCGCTCTGCGCGCTGCCCGAGGACCAGCGCTTGGCCGTCGCAGCCATGCTGCAGGACCTGGCTGACGACGCTGGGCGCCGCGCTCAGGAGTCCTGGCGACGGCACAAGGCGCCCATGGCCGTCTACTGGAAGGCGTGCGCAGTTTACGCCCGCCACTTGGCGCGGGCCCTGCGGGCAGGCGCCGCCCTGCCGGTCGGCGCAGGGGCGAACGGGGAGGGTGGTCCCGGGCGTCATCAACCCTGGAGGCGCTCATGCGCTCGCGGCCCGACTTGAACAGCTACGATTTCATCCTGGTCGCCTTCTCGGGCGGCAAGGACAGCGCAGCCGTTCTGCTCGACCTGCTTGAGGCCGGGGTCAATCCGCGCCGCATCGAGTTGCACCATCACCTGGTCGACGGCGACGGCCCCAGCTTCATGGATTGGCCTTGCACGGCCGCCTATTGCCAGGCCGTCGCCAACGCGTTCGGCATCCCCCTGTTCATGTCCTACCGGGAAGGCGGCTTCCTGCGGGAGATGCATCGCCGCCACGCGCCGACTGCGGCTGTCGTCTTCGAGGACGCCGACGGCGGCGTCCGCCGGGCCGGCGGCTGCTCCAAAAAGCTCGGGACACGCCTTCGTTTCCCGCAGCGTACCGCTGACCTCAGCCGGCGCTACTGCAGCTCCGCGCTGAAGATCGACGTCATGGACGCAGTGATCCGAAACCAAGAGCGCTTCCTGGGCTGCCGCACCCTGGTCTGCACGGGCGAACGCGCCGAGGAATCGCCCTCACGCAGCGCGTACGCCGCCTTCGAACCGCACCGGTCAGATACCCGCGACGGCGCACGTCGCCGCCGTCTGGTGGACCACTATCGCCCGGTCCACGGTTGGGCGGAGCAGGAGGTGTGGGCGGCCATGCGCCGACATCGCCTCGTACCGCACGTCGCCTACCAGCTCGGCTGGTCCAGGGTCAGTTGCATGACGTGCGTGTTCCTGTCCGCGGTTGGGCGACTGTCCGAACGGTTTTCCCCGAACGCTTCCACATCATCGCGGAGCGCGAGGCGGCGTTCGGCTGCACGATCCACCGAACCCTCACGGCCTCGGAACTGGCGGACCGCGGCACGCCCTACCCAGCGGCTATCAACTCGCCGGAGCTGGTCTCTCAAGCCCGCGATGCCCACTGGCGGCTGCCCATTCTGGCGACCCACGGAAGCTGGTGTTTACCGCCGGGCGCCTTCGGACGCGGCGGCGGTCCGCCCTGACGACGCTCGCGCGACGACGGTCATTCCTGCACGCGCGAGTTGATCAAGCCAAGTGCCACTTGTACGCTACTCCCCGGCGCTTCTTCTGGTCCTGGAGACGACGTCATGTCCTTGTCCGATATCGTCAAAGCCCTAGGTGGCGAGCAATACGGCCCCCATCGGGCGATGATTCCGGGCCCCGGACACGGTCCGTCCGATCGCTCCGTGTCCCTGCTTGTGGACCCGAGCGGCCGCCTGGTCGTCCGCTCCTGGGGCCGCAGTTCCTGGCAGGAGGTCCTCGACGATCTGCGTCGTCGCAACTTCATCGACGATCACAACCGCCTGGCCGGCATGGGCGTCCGCGAAGGCTACCATGGCCCCGAAGCGAGCCCCGCCGAGAAGGTGCGGGTCGCGGCCGCGATCTGGGCCGAGGCGGCTCCCACGCTCGGAACCCTCTCCGAACGCCACGCGCACTCCCGAGGAATCGTGCGCGCGCTGCCCGGCCCGGACGTGCTGCGCCACGCCTCAAGAGCCCCCCTGCGGGCATATGATCCCTCCGACGGGCGCACCCATGCCGCCATGGTCGCCGCGATCACCTGCCCCACAGGCGAGCTCACCGCGATCGAGATCACCTACCTTGACCGCACAGGCGCCCAGGAAACCCGGATCCGGCCCGCGCGAAAGGCGGTCGGTTCAATTCCTCCGGGTTCGGCGGTGCGGATCGATCCGCCCGACGCCGAGATGCTGGTCGGGGAGGGCTTCTTCACCACGCTTGCCGCCACCGAGCGTTTCAGCCTGCCGGGTTGGGCGACCCTTTCCACCGCACGCCTTCGCACCTGGTCGCCGCCGCCCGGCGTCCGGTCTGTCCTCGTCGCCGGCGACAACGGCGTAGACGGACGACGTTCAGCCTTCTGCTTGGTCCGGCGCCTGCGGGCCAAGGGCGTGCGCGCCGAGGCCGTGTTTCCGCCGCTCAGCTTCGACGACTTCAACACTTTCGCCTGCGCACGCCGCGCTCGCACGGCCTCAACGCCGGAGGTTCGACCATGAACGACTTCACCGACATGTTCGCGGCCGCGCGCGCGGCGACCCTTCCACTGGCGCCGCGCCAGGCGTTAAGCCCTGCGTTCAGCGCAGATGCTGCGATCCGCGAAATCCACGACTACCTCTGCGATCTTCACTACATGGCTTTTCAGGCGCTCTACGGTCCACCGCCGGCGGGCGTCCGGGTGCGCCGCGTCCACTCTGGATTGGCCGGCGACGCCCTCGAGCCGCGCTACCTCGCCACCCTGCCCAACCGAGCCGGTCGGCATGAGCTCGCGTGGTTGGACTCCTTCGCCTACGGCCTCGACCACTGGGACGAGGCGGCCATGGCCAATCCCTGCATCTTCACGGCTGCAGGGGCGGGCCCAACGGTCAACCGATGGCGTGTCAGCTTGATGCCCATGGCCGAGGTCCTAGGGGGTGCGGCTCGGCGGCTCGGCGCGAGCCACCGCTGGCGCGAGCTTCAAAACCTGTCTGAAGCCTGGCGGGACTTCTCCGGCCCGCCGGCCGACGACGGCGGGGCGGCTCCGTAGGAAAGGGGAAGGGAGGTCAACGCGGGCGTGCGGCAGGCGAGATGGGCTCGCCGGCACAGGAGACCTCCGATGAGCTCGGACGACACCACGCCTGCGGTCACGACCGCGAACAGCGCCTTCGACAACATCCCCGAACAGTTCGTGCCGCTGAACCAGATCGGCATCGCGCCGGAAAACCTCCGCGCCTCAGAGCCGCCGGACGACGACATCGCACAGCTCGCCGAGACGCTGTTCGCAGGCGGCCAGCTGCTTGCCCTCTTCGTTCGGCCGGCCCGGGGCAAGAAGGAGCTGCCCTTCATGGCCCTCGACGGCCGCCGCCGTCGCTTCGGGTTCCTGGCCCTGCTCGATCAGGGCCGCATCGCCGAAGATCACCCCGTCCGGGTCAAGGTCCTGACCGATCCTGCCCTGCAGGTCGCCGCGGCTATGCTGCCAAACACCGAAAGCGTTGCGCCCGATCTGGTCGACGTGATCCAGGCGGTCGGGCGGATGAGCAAGCTTAAGCTGTCGCCGGGCGACATCGCCCGCGCCCTCGGATACAAGCGCCAGGAGGTCCTTGGCTGGACTGTGCTGGCGGATCTCGACGCCTCCGTGCTGACCGGGGTGCGAGAGGGTCGGATCACCCTCAAGCAGGCGAAGCTTCTGACGAAGCTCCCTCCTGACGATCAGCGCCAGATCGCAGACAACGCCCGCACCTACGGCACGCTCTACGACGCCACGCTCCGCAACCGGCTCAACGGGACGCTCGTGACGGTCGCCGATCGCCGCGTACGTCTGGCCGGCCTGGAGAGCTACAAGGCCGCCGGCGGCCGGGTGGACAGCGACCTCTTCGGCGAGGAGCCGGACGTGATCGTCGACCCCGCGATCCTGCAGCAGACCTGGGAGCAGCAAGCCCTTCCGGTCATCGAGGCGCTCAAGGTCGAAGGCCTGGAGGTCTTCCTCAGCGACTACCGGACCGCCATTCCCGAGGGCTTCAAGGCCCTCCCGTACCGCTACGCTATTGAGGTCCCCGACGATGAAGCCGAGACCATCGACGCGCTTGAGAGCAAGGTCCATGACGCGCGCAGCACGGTGTCGGCGGTGGAGGCGTTCACCGATGCGACGCGCGGCGCGCTACTGGACCTGGTCGCGGCCGACCTCGATTTCCATCGGGCGCTCCACGACTCCTCCATTGCGGCCGCGACCCTGATCCCGGATGCCCGGACGGGGGTGGAGGTCGTGTTCTACGCCGCTGACCTGCCCGAGGAGACCATCGACGCCGCGGAACAGGGCGACGACCATGAGGACGCCTCACCTCAGCCGCCCAGCATCCCGCGCGTCCGCAAGGTCGGCGACATCGAGGTCCCGAATGTCGATCTGGACCCCACCGTCACCACCCACGCGCTCAATGAGCGCTACACCGATCTCGCCACGCGCGGACTGATGCGCGCGCTTGTCGACGACCCGCAAGCCGCCCTGATCCTGCTGATCGCCCGCCTGTTCGCCGCGGTCGGTCTGCAGTCGTCGGGTGACGTCAACGCGAGCATCTCGACCTTGGAGGCGAAGGCCTACCAGCGTTCCGGGGCGCCGCCGATCGACAGCCTGGATGGCGAAGTTTGCGCGCGGCTCGATGCCCGGCGCGAGACCTATCTCGCTTCGGGTGAGCGCCCGATCCCATGGATCGCCGGCCTGAGCCATGGCGAGCGCATGCAGTTCCTCGCGGAACTCATGGCGATGAGCCTCAACGGGCGCGAGTTCGCCACTCACGCCAAACGCCACGGCGCCCGGGCTGAGGCCGTGGAGGTGCGAGACCTGACGAACTACGACATCACTGACCACTGGGTCCCCGACGTCGAGTTCTTCGGCGCGCACAATAAGCGTCAACTGCTGGAGATCCTCCAGAGCATGGGCGCGGACACCGCGCCGGCGACCGGCCTCAAGAAGGATGACCTCGCCGCTCACACCAGCGACGCGGCGGCGGAACACCGCTGGGCGCCGGCCGCGCTCTCTTGGCGCCCGCAGGAGGCGCCCAAAACCGAAGACGGCGGTGACGCCGACGGGCAAGGCGATGCGGCCGACCCGCCCGCTTCCGAGACGACCCCGGCCGCCAATGACCCGGGGGCGGGCGTCGAAATCCCCGCCGCGGCCTGAATCCCTTGACCCAGGCGCGTCCGCTCCGGCGGGCGCGCCTCTTCCTTTCGTGGAGATCACCATGGAACCCGCCTACGCGGTCGCGATCGCGGGCCTCACCGCCTACGCATCTGGGCTGTCGCGTACGGCCGACTTCGCGGCGGCCGCCTATGCAGGGCACGGCGTGGGTGTCGTGGCGCAGGAGCTGTCAGGCCCCGCGATTGCGTCCCTAGCCCAAGCCGTCGTCGACTTCCGCACCCCGCTGTTCGTCGACAGCGGGGCCTACGGGCACTTTCGCCGGCGCGTCAGCCCGTCCGCTGCGTCGCTCGACTTCCATGCCGTTCTCCGGGTCTACGACGAGATCCTCGACGCCATTTGCGCGGCAAACGCCGCAGAAGAACGCCTACCGACCGCGCTACTGGTGATGCCGGATGTGCCCGGCGACCAAGCGGCCTCCATCCAGGTCCTCTGCGCCCATCACGGCTACGTCTCCAATCTCATCAAGTTTCCTCGCCTGGCCCGCCCCATCATCCCGCTGCACCAGGGTCGACGGCCGCTCTCCTGGGTGTACCGGGACCTCGTTCAACACCTCGGCTCTGACCATTTCATCGTCGGGCTGCCAGCGGCCGAAGCCGCTCTGTCCGCAGGCGTTATCCACGAGCTTTTCGCACACGGCACGCCCCGCGCTGTGCACGTCCTTGGGGCGCTCTCCGAACGACGCCTTCGCCCCCGCATCCAGCAGGTCCTCGCGGCGGCGTCCGCGCCGCCGGGCTTGTCAGCCGACGCGAACATTGTCCGGGCCAGAGTGATCCGAGGCGGCTCGATGTCGGCCTCGCAGCGGCGAGCAGGCATCATCCGCGAACTCGGCCGCCCAGCGCGCTGCCAGGAGCTCGAAGACTACCTCGCGGAATGTGGCGGCGCCGGCGGCCTGCAGCTGCGCTTCAGCGCGAGCGACCCCAACCAGCGCCGTCGGATCCTGCGCTTCCTGGCGGAGGCGATCGAAGCCACCCCGGTGGCGGCGGCAACGCGGTTTGCCCTCAGAGCGCCGCCCCTCACGCGCGCCGCCTGAGAGCCAGAGGGAGGCCGGACCTGGACGAGCCCGGAGGCCCCCATGCAGACCCACGGTCACGAACCTAACCTCGGCCGCGCCTTGCGCAGCCAACGGTGGCGCGAACGCCGCCAGCAGCTCGTGGGAAACCACACCGTCATCGATCCCCGAGAGTACGCGGTGGACGTCATCCCCGCCGCTCTGGCGAAAGGGTTCGTCGAAACCCATCACTACAGCGGTTCTTTCCCAGCCTCGCGGCTCGCCATCGGCCTCTTCCGCAACGGTGCGGCTGGCGGGTCCCGGCTCGTGGGCGTTGCGGTGTTTTCAGTACCGATCAACAACGCAGCCGTGCGCCGACACACGGGCTTGCCGTCACCGTCGGCGGGCGTCGATCTCGGCCGCTTCTGCCTTCTCGACGAGGTGGCGGCCAACGGCGAGACTTGGCTTCTCGCGCGCGCGTTCCGCCTGCTCCGGCGCGAGAAGCCGAGGGTGGAAGCCGTGATTTCGTACGCCGATCCGATGCCGCGCATCTCGGCCACGGGTGAGATCATCAAGCCCGGACATGTAGGTCTCATCCTGCAGGCGCATGGGGGAGGATCCCCAAAGACCCTGGCCTACCGCGGCCGCAGCGCGGCGCGCGTGGAATACCTCACTCCAGACGCCCGCCCCTTCAGCCCCCGCGCCATCTCCAAGATTCGCAACGGCGAGTGCGGCCAAGCCTACGCCATCGATCAGCTTGTCCGCTGGGGCGCACCCGCTCCGCGCCCCGCCGACTCGCCACGAGCATGGTTCGACGCCCTCGTCAGCGCAGGGTTCTTCGTTCGCCGGCGCCACCCGGGCAATCACGTCTTCGCCTACGCCCTCAGCGCAAGGGCGCGGCGCGCGGCGGATGGCCTGGTGAGCGCCCCGTTTCCGCGCCTGGACCCTGCCGTTTCGCGCGCGGAAGTCACCGCGCTCCCGTTGTTCGTCGCCGCCGAACAGGCCAGCCGCCGAGGTTCTGGCGAGGCGGCGCCAGGTCACCGGCCGGCGCCGGAAAGGGCTGGGTAGGGAAGGGGCTCGCGAGCCCATGGGACGGGAGGCAGGCGCCCTCCGCCACGGGTCTGGAGCTCGCTTCCATGTCCTCTTCGTCCTCCTTATTCGCCGCCGCCGCTGGGGCCGACAGGCCGGCCAACATCCTTGCCGCCGCCCGTTCGTTGGCCACACACCTGACCCGCGCGCGGGTGCTCGATCGCCGCCTGATCGCCAGCCTGATGGAGGTCTGCTTCAACGGCACCGACGCCGACGGCGCCTGGAGCTGGCGCGACGCTTATGACGCCGTCGAAGCCGCCCTTGTGCTTCAGATGCGGCGCCTCGCCCCGCAGATCGGCCGGGTCGAGGACGCTCCGGCCCGGATCGCGGCCATACTCACGCATCTGACCGAGCTCGCCCCGACCCACACCCGTCGCTCGGAAGAACAGATCGCCCTCGACCA
Organism: Phenylobacterium deserti; assembly: GCA_943332615.1. Lineage (GTDB taxonomy): Bacteria > Pseudomonadota > Alphaproteobacteria > Caulobacterales > Caulobacteraceae > Phenylobacterium > Phenylobacterium deserti_C. The sequence goes on along the minus strand of CALQQB010000071.1, from coordinate 4,804 downwards.
GTTCTCCACGCCTCCCGCCCTGGCGGCTCTGGCCGTGGCCGCAGCGCAGGTTCGCCCGGGTGATCAGGTATTAGAACCTTCCGCCGGCATCGGCCTCCTCGCCGTCGTCGCCGAGGCCTGCGGGGCGAGCGTCCACCTCAATGAGCTGTCGCCTCACCGCGCCGAGATCCTCGATGGATTGTTCGGCTCCGCGGCGAGGACACGACACGACGCCGCCCACCTCCCGGACCTGCTCAAGATCGCGGGAAGCTTCCATGCGGCGGTGACCAATCCCCCGTTCCAGCAGTTGGAGGCCCACCTCGCCGCCACCTTGCGCACGCTCGCAGATGGCGGGCGGATGTCGGCCATCGTCCCCACCCGCTTCTTCGACGACGAAGAGGCGCTGGTGAAGCTGGAGCGGCATGGCGCGATCATCGCGGCGATCGCCTTCCCGGAGCGCGCCTACGCGAAGCACGGCACGTCCGTCCAGACCGGTCTTCTCGTGGTCGATCGCCTCGCCGCGGCGGAGCCCTGGTCGCACAACGTCCACCTCTCGGAGACCTTGGCCGACGCCGCCGAGGCGGTGAAGGCGATCTCGGCCCGCGGCAACGCCCAGGCGCGGACCTTCCGGGACGTCTCGATGGACGCGCTCCTGCAGCCGCGCGCCCGCTCCCTCGCCGGCCCGAGCAGGAAGTTTGAGTACCTCGCCGCGGCCACGCCTCTCGCCTACGAGCCCAAGGCCTGGAGCGGCGAAGGCCATGACGTCGGGCTCTATCAGGCCTACGGCCCCAGCCGGGTCGTCATCGCGAATGCCAAGCCACACCCCAGCGACCTGGTTGAATCCGGACCGATGGCGTCCGTCCCGCTTCCTGCGCCAACCTATCGGCCGATGCTGCCGCCGGCTCTCGTGGAGTCGGGCGCCCTTTCAGAGGCCCAACTCGAGGTCGGCATCTACGCGGGCGAAGCCCACAGCCGGTTGCTCCCCGGCTGGTGGCGACGCGGCGAGGCGGACCATGAGCTTCGACTCGTGCCGGATGGGTTTGAGGGCGCCTTCCAGCTTCGCCAGGGCTTCTTCCTCGGCGATGGCACCGGCTGCGGCAAAGGTCGTGGGGGCGCCGCCCAAGTCATCTTCGACAACATGGCGCAGGGCCGCCGACTCCACGTCTGGCTCTCGAAGAACGAGCCGCTGATCGAAGACGCGCGGCGGGACTGGAAGTCGGTCGGCGGATCCCCGTCCGACATCGTGCCGCTGAACGCCTGGAAACTCGGCCAGAGGATCCGGTTGGAGGCAGGCATCCTCTTCGTGACCTATGCCACCCTCCGACAGCCCGCCCGGGGCGGCAAGGCGTCCCGGCTCGACCAGCTGGTCGAGCTGCTCGGACCGGACTTCGATGGCGTCATCGTGTTCGACGAATCCCACGCCATGGCGAAAGCCATCGGCGGCGAAGGCTCGCGTGGCCTGACAAAGCCCTCCCAGCAGGGACAGGCTGGCCTCGCCCTGCAAAACCGGCTGCCCGACGCTCGGATCCTCTACGTCTCGGCGACCGGAGCCACCACCCCGGAAAACCTGGCCTACGCCGGTCGCCTCGGCCTCTGGGGCGGGCCGGAAGCGCCGTTCAACACCCGTGAGGACTTCTTGAAGGCGATGACGTCCGGGGGCGTGGCGATGATGGAGGTCGTCGCGCGTGAGCTGAAAGCCATGGGGCTCTACATCGCTCGGAACCTCAGCTTCGAAGGCGTCGACTACGAGCCTCTCCGCCACGCGCTGACGCCTCAGGACGTGTCGATCTGGAACGAGTGGGCGGACGCCTACCAGCTGATCCACGCCCACCTGAAGGAGGCGCTCGAGGCCACAGGCGTGACCTCGGAGGGAAAGGCCCGCTCGGGCGCGGCCAAGTCGGCGGTCATCTCCGCCTTCGAGGGCAGCAAGCTGCGCTTCTTCGGATCGCTGCTCGGCGGGCTGAAGGCGCCCAGCCTGATCAAGTCCATCCGGGACGAGGTGCTCCCCTGCGGTGACTCGGCCGTCGTCCAGATCGTCTCGACAAACGAGGCCGTCCTCAACCGCCGCCTCGAGCAGATCCCGCCGGAGGAATGGCGCAATCTCTCCATCGATCTCTCGCCGAAGGAATATGTGCTCGACTACCTCCGCAACGCCTTCCCGGTGCAGGCCTGGAAGGTCGTTGTCGATGACGAGGGCGAGGAGACGATCGAGCCCCTGCGGGACGAGAACGGCGCGCCGGTCGTCTCCCAGGAGGCTGTCGCCATGCGCGAAGACCTCATCGAACGGCTCGCCTGCCTGCCTGGCGTGCCCAGCGTTCTGGACGCGCTCCTCGCGGCCTTCGGGCCCGAGGACGTGGCCGAGATCACCGGCCGGTCGCGGCGTGTCGTCATCCGCGACGGACGCCGTTCGCTGGAGCGCCGCAGCGCTCACGCCGCGAAGTCCGAAACCGACGCCTTTATGGCCGGGTCCAAGCGCATCCTGGTCTTCTCGGACGCGGGCGGCACCGGGCGCAGCTACCATGCCGATAACACCGCGCCGAGCCGAAACCGTAGACGCCATCACTACCTGGCTGAAGCTGGGTGGCGCGCCGATGCGGCGATCCAGGGCCTCGGGCGGTCGCACCGCACGAACCAGGCCGTCGCCCCGCTTTTCCGGCCCGTCACGACCGACATTCAGGGGGAGAAGCGCTTCATAAGCACCATCAGCCGCAGGCTGGACAGCCTGGGCGCCTTGACCAAGGGCGACCGCAAGACCGCTGGCAACGGCCTCTTCTCAGCGAACGACAACCTCGAGAGCGAATGGGCGGTCCAGGCGCTGGGCGCCTTCTACGCCAACATGATCTGGGGCTCGGCCTCATGCATGGGGCCCGACGAGTTCCAGGAAAAGACCGGCATCACCCTTTACGACGGGGAAGGCTCCCCAAAATCCTCGGATGAGCTTCCGCCCATCAACACCTGGCTCAACCGCATCCTGGCGCTTCGGATCGAGGATCAGGACAAGATCTTCGAGGATTTCCAGGCGATCCTGGACAGCCTCCTGGAGCGCGCGGCGCAGAGCGGCAAGCTCGACCGCGGCGTGGAGGACATCGACGCCGAGGATGTGAACCTCGTCTCGGAGGAGGTGCTCCGCACCGACATTGCCACGGGGGCCGAGACGCGGCTGCTGACCTTCAATGTCCGCACCCGCCGGCATGTCGTGTCGGCCGATGCGGCCATCGGCTGGGCGCCCATGAGCTCCAGCCGCTTCTTCGTCAACGCGCGGACCGGAGAGGCCGCCATCGTGCAGCGCGGCATCACCATCACCGACGCAAACGATCGGCTGACCAAGGGTGTGAAGCTGTTCCGGCCGACGAAGAACGAAGTCATGCCCGCCGATCAGTTCAAGGAGAGCGCCTGGTCGAAGGCGGACGAGGGCGTCTGGCGCAAGGCCTGGACGGGCGAGGTGCTGCGCACGGATCCGTGGATCGTCCGGCGCATGGGTCTCGTCACCGGGCTGCTGCTGCCGATCTGGTCAAAAATCCCAGGCCACCACACCCTCGTGCGCCGGCTGAAAGCACCGGATGGTCGGCGCTGGCTGGGGCGTGAGATCAGCTGCGACAGCATCCTGCAGCTGCGGCTCCAGCTCGGCCTGTCGGATGTCGCCGAGGTGACGGCCGACGCCGGCGACGTGATCAAGCTGATCATCGAAGACCACGCCGAAGTGCAGCTCGCCGAAGACCTGTGGCTGCGGCGAACCATGTCCATGGGGCGCCCGCGGCTTGAGATCGTCGGCGGCGGCGCCCATCGCGAGGCCTTGAAGGCGCTGGGCTGCTTCGTGGAAGTCATCAATTTCCAGGGCCGCGTCTTCGCCCCCACGGATCGGCAGCAACCCCTGGCCGGCGTCCTCAAGCGGTGGCCCGCCGTCCGCATCGTCGCTCGCGACCGCGCCGCATGAGCTGAAAGGCGAGGGGAGGGCCATCCCGGGCGGTCGGCCGGGATAGGCCCGTCGGCCGACTGGAGCCGCATCATGGACCGTCCCATCGACAACCTTCTTCAGACCTTCATCCGCATGATCGAGGCCGGCGCTCCGCCGTGGCGGCAGCCGTGGGCGAACGGCGCACAGGGATCACTCCCGCTGCGCGCCGATGGCCAGCCCTTCTCCGGCACCAACTGCTGGATCCTCGCCGCCGTGGGGGCCTGCGCCGGTCGCGCAAGCCCCTACTGGTTCACATTCAATCAGGCGCTCGGGATCGAAGCGCCAGTGCGCAAGGGTGAGAGGGGCCAGCACGTCATCCTGTTCAAGGTCCGCTCGGCGGAAGCGGCGAACGATGACGGGGAGGTCGAGACACGTGCCCTGAAGTACCTGAAGACCTACGTCGTCTTCAACGGTGACCAGCTCGAGGGTCTTCCCGACTCCTTCCGCGGCGCACCGGCCATCGACGAGGATCTTCGGTCAAGGCTGCGCGACGAAGTCCTGGACGCAATCCCAGCTGAAATCGTGATCGGCGGAGACCGCGCCTACTACGCGCGCGCAACTGACCGCGTCCACCTTCCCCCACCTGAAGCCTTCATCAGCGCCGACGAATTCCAGTCGACGAAAGCGCATGAGCTCGCGCACTGGGCCGGCGGCGCCGCCCGCCTCAACCGCGAATTCGGCCAGCGCTTTGGCGACCAGGATTACGCTTTCGAGGAGCTGATCGCCTTATCTGGACAGTCTGCACCGTGCCTGACGCTTCATTGAAGGGTATCGTCCGGGCGCGACGCAGGGGGGCATCAGGCCGGATGAAGCGCTCCCAATAAGCTGGCGTAGTCCGGCCTGATGACCACCGTCCCGCAGGCGCGCAAT
>CALQQB010000070.1 GCA_943332615.1 Phenylobacterium deserti | reverse complement strand
CGACGTCCTGGCCCGCATCGCCGATCACCCCGCTCAGAAGCTGGACGAGCTGCTGCCGTGGAACTGGCGGCCACAGTCCGCCATCAGCCGCGCCGCCTGATCAGCGCCGCCGATCCGCCGTCTCCGCGGTGCTCACCGGATGCACACCCCTGGCCGACGAAATGGGCCTGACCATCACCGTCCGCCACCTGCCGCCCGGCACGCGCAAGTGGAACAAGATCGAGCACTGGCTGTTCTCGTTCATCACCCAGACCTGGCGCGGCCGGCCCCTGATCAGCCTCCAGCTCATCGTCGAGCTTATCGCAGCCACCAGGACCAGGGCCGACCTCACCGTCCGCTCCGAGATCAACCCCAACCTCTATCCCGCCGGCGCCAAGGTCACCGACCAGGAGATGGCCAACCTCAAACTCCAGCGCCACGACTTCCACGGCCAGTGGAACTACACCATCGCACCACGAACCAATCCGTGAAGCAGTTAGTCTTCAACGAGCCCTAAATCCTGCCTCTTACCGGCTGGTGCATTTGACCTGACAAGCCCGGATTGAGCGCGTAAAAGCCCTCGCCAATCACAAACTCGCGGCACAGGACGGGCAATATCAATATAAAGTTGACTAATCTTTTCGCAGGCGCCGCGGTTGCGACGTCGTTCGCAGCGATGGCAGGCACTGCCGGTGCTGCCACCATGCTATTCGGGCCGGACCTCCAGGCCAGAACAATATTTTCGCAGAGCTATACGACCTTAGGAGCGGACGTCGCCGTCTTCGGCGGCGTGCTGGCCGGCGCCGCCGCGACCCTCGGCGCAGGCGCCTCTGTCATCGGCAACGTCCTGGCCGTAGGCGCAATAACCGTCGGCGCTGGCGGCAGTGTCGGCTCACAAACCACATTGAGCACTTCGCCAGTTGATCCGATGGCATTGATGACCTCGTTGGAAGCAACGAGAACAAGCTTCGCCTCACAAGGCTCTGCTGCGCAGACGTCGCTGTCGAACATGGGAACCGGCACGTTGCTCGACTCGAGCATAACCACCAACATGACACTCTTCTCAGGAGTTTACAGCGCGGCCGGCCTTACGACGGCGGCGAGCACCATCCTCACCCTCGACGGTCAGGGCTTGAACGACCAGTTCTGGGTCTTCAACATTGGGGACTACCTGGTCACGGGAGCCTCTACCCGCATCGAGTTGCGCAATCCCGGCCTGAACAACAGCGTGATCTGGAACACAGGAGCCTATTCGGCTCTCGGCGCTGACTCGACGTTCTTGGGCACGCTTCTCACCAAGGACTACATCAGCGTCGGCACTAACGTTGATCTCATCGGCGTCGGCAGCACCTGCGGCGGCATCTTCTCGACGACGTCGTACGTCGTACTTGGCGCCAATTCGACGGTTGGTGGCCGCGGATGCTCAGGCATCGGCGACGGATTTCGCATTGGTGACGACGGCGAGGCCTTTCAGGCGACTACAGCTCTACCCACCAACGCCGTCCCCGAACCCGCGACCTGGGCCGTGATGACAATCGGCTTCGGCTTGGTAGGCGCTATGCTGCGCCGTCGAAGAATGACCTGCATCGGTGGTGTCAGTCGAACGGCAACCGGTCTCCAGTTTGGCGCAATGTCCCCATCCCTAACCTGGCCTTAGCCCATGACCGCGCGCCACTCAGCCAGGGCGGCTGAGCGCCGTTCGCGGTAGAGAGCTCTGCTGATGAGGTGGCGTTCCTAGTTGAAATGGTTGTGGGCCGTGCCGTGGACGGCGGCGGATTTCTGGAGCGTCTTCATCCTGCGAAATCGCTCCATGGCCCGTTCTCGGCGCCGGAAGGGAAGGTGGAAGTTCTCAGCGCGGTTGTTCTTCCAACGCCCCTGCTCCTGACGATCGGCGGCGCCGATCTCCTTCAGCGCCGCGGGCTTGTCCCTCGTTGTGGTGACATAGAATTCCAGCACCTCGCCCTCGTGATCCACCGCTCTCCAGAGGTAGCGCATCTCGCCGTTGATCTTCACGTAGACCTCGTCGAGATGCCATCGCCAGTAGGTGTGGGCCAGCATCCGATCGACCCGTTTCTTGCGGATCTCGGCAGCGAACACCTGCCCGAACCGGTTCCACCAAAGCCGCGCCGTCTCGTGGCAGATGTCGATGCCGCGCTCGAACAGCGGGTCCTCGACGTTCCGCAGCGACCGCGGGTATCGGACGTACATCATCACGACTAGCCGGATTACCTCCGGCGATGAATCGAACCCGCGAAACGGATCGCGGGTCTTTTTCTGACGGGCAATTTCGCCCGTCTAAACGCGGGCCCTTACCGGGCGGTGCATTTCAACTGACAATGCCGTTGAGTATATTCAATCAAACCCACTCTACGTTCGTGATCTCGTAAGATTTCAGGCCACCGGGACTGCTCACCTCGACGAGGTCACCGGTCTCCTTGCCGATCAGCGCGCGGGCGATGGGAGAGGTGATCGAAATACGGCCCTTCTTCACGTCGGCCTCATGCTCACCGACGATCTGGTAGCGGGCCTGTTCCTCTGTATTTTGGTCGATCACGGAGACGGTGGCTCCGAACTTGATCTGGGTTCCCGACAGTTTGGTGACGTCAATCACCTGCGCGCGCGCGATCATGTCGCCGATCTGGACAATCTGTCCTTCGATCCACCCCTGGCGATCCTTCGCTGCGTGGTACTCGGCGTTCTCCTTCAGATCACCATGGAGGCGCGCCTCCCCGATGGCGACGGTTACGGCGGGCCGCTCGATCGTCTTGAGCCGCTTCAAATCGTCGTCCAGGGCGCGATAGCCCTGAACCGTCATAGGCACTTTATCCATGGCGATTGGTGACTCGCGTTCGCTTTAGAGGAAGCACGGGAGAACTCGGACGGCAGGCGCCCACGGGCGCGACGAGATAAGGATGCGCCCTAAGTGTCGAGCTAGCCCAGGGGCCCTTAGGTCTTTCCGAGGTAGTCCTTCTTGCCCACCTCGACGCCGTTGTGCCGCAGGATCGCGTAGGCCGTGGTCAGATGGAAGTAGAAATTCGGCATGGCCTGCTCGAGCAGATACGGCTGGCCTTTGACCACCGTGCTCTCACCACGCCGTATCAAGGTGATTTCGCGATCCTCTGATCCGTCTATCTGCTCGGCAGCAAACTGGCCAATAAAGGTGACGGTCTTCTCCACCCGACCAATCAGCTCAGGAAAGGTCGCCTCATCTTCCGGCCACGCCGGTGGTTCCTCACCCGCCAACCGCGCCACCGCCCCCTTGGCGAATTCGGTACAGATTTGAACCTGTCGGGTGAGCGGGAACATGTCGGGATAGAGCCTGGCCTGCAGCAGCGCGGCCGGATCGAACCCTTGCGAAACCGCGTGCGCTTCCGCCTTGCGCATCACCGTGGTCAGCCCTTCTAGACCCTGGATGAAAACCGGTGCCGAGGCCTGATACATGCAAAGCGTCATGGTGACTCCCTGGGGCGTGAAATCGACCCGCCGCGGAGGTCTATAGCCTGGGCCCGAGAATGTCGCGGACCACGCGGCCGCCCAATCCACGAACAAATTTGCTGCCTATCTCCCGTGACCAGCAGCTATAGCGACCCTGTTACCGGCTTTCGGGACAGCGATCCGAGAGGTAGTGATCCCGCTTCAGCTCTCCTCGACAATTCTGCCCCCGTCGGGTGTTGATGGCATTGCGACGTTCTTGGAGGCGACCGGATGAGTGGTGTGCTGGTTATCGGCGCCGGTGGCGTGGGGTCGGTCGCCGTCCATAAAATGGCGATGAACCCGGAACTGTTCTCGCACATCACCCTGGCCAGCCGTCGGGTGCACAAGTGCGACGCGGTCGCCGCGTCCGTCAAGCAACGCTCCGGCGTGATCATCTCCACGGCGGCATTGGACGCCGACGATGTCGCCGCGACCACCGCCCTGATCGCGGCGGTGAAGCCCGAGGTCGTGGTCAATCTCGCCCTGCCCTACCAGAACCTCACCATTATGGAGGCGTGCCTCGCGGCCGGCGTGAACTACCTCGACACCGCCAACTACGAGCCGCGCGACGAGGCCCGGTTCGAGTACAGCTGGCAATGGGCCTATCAGGAGCGGTTCGAGGCGGCGGGGCTGATGGCGGTGCTGGGCTGCGGATTCGATCCAGGCGTGACCTCGGTCTTCACCGCCCACGCCCGCAAGCATCTACTCGACCGGATCGACACGCTCGACATCCTGGACTGCAACGGCGGCGACAACGGCCTGCCCTTCGCCACCAACTTCAATCCCGAGATCAACATCCGCGAGGTCACCGCGCCCTCGCGCCACTTGGAGAATGGGGCCTGGGTCGAGGGGCCGGCGCTGACCCACAAGCAGGTTTTCGACTTCGACCAGGTCGGCCCGCGCAATATGTACCTGATGTACCACGAAGAGCTGGAGTCGTTGGCCCGGTTCTACCCGGAGATAAGGCGCATCCGGTTCTGGATGACCTTCGGCGAGTCCTATCTCCGGCACCTGGAGGTGCTGCAGAATGTCGGCATGACCCGGATCGATCCGGTGATGTTCGAGGGCCGCGAGATTGTGCCGCTTCAGTTCCTGAAGGCCCTGTTGCCGGAGCCGGCGACGCTGGGCGCCATGACGCGCGGCAAGACCAACATCGGGATCATCGCGACGGGCGAGAAGGCCGGCGCGGCAAAGACCGTTTATGTGCTCAACATCTGCGACCACGAGACCGCCTATGCTGAGACCGGCAACCAGGCGGTGAGCTACACGACCGGCGTCCCGGCCATGATCGGCGCTGCCCTGATGCTGAGCGGCCAGTGGAAGGGAGATGGGGTCTTCAACATGGAGCAACTCGACCCCGATCCGTTCATGGAGCTGCTCAACCGGCATGGTTTGCCCTGGCAGGTCCGGGACCTGGCCTCGCCGCTCGCATTCTGATTGATCCATGACCATGGAAACCCAGGCGGCCGGTCCAGGCGCATTCGCACGATTTGACCTAAGCCGCGTGCCGTCGCCCTGCTTCGTGGTCGACGAGGCGGCCGTGCGGCGCAATCTTGCGGTGCTCAAGGACGTGGGCGACCGGGGTGGCGCTAGGGTCCTGCTGGCGCTGAAGGCCTTCTCGATGTGGGCGCTGGCCGATCTGGTGGGGTGCTATCTCGACGGCGTTTGCGCCTCGGGGCTGTGGGAAGCGAGATTGGCTCGCGAGCACTACCGCGGGCATCTGACCACCTATTCCCCAGCCTACCGGCTCGACGACCTGCCCGAAATCCTGCGGCTCTCTGACACCGTGATCTTCAATTCCCCGGCCCAGCTGGAGCGGTTCGGCGCTGCGATCGCGAAGGCGCGAGCCCAGGGCGAGATCTTCGACGTCGGCCTCCGCCTGAACCCGGAGCAGAGCGAGTGCGAGGTCGCCAAATACGATCCTTGCCAGGCCGGCTCGCGGCTGGGGTTCCCGGTGTCGCAGCTCCGACCGGAGCACCTGAAGGGCGTCGACGGACTGCATATCCACGTCCTGTGCGAGCAGGGGTTTGATCCGCTGCAGCGGATCTGGGAACGCCTTGAGCCGAAGCTCGAGGGTGTCCTGGGCCAGATGAAATGGCTCAATCTTGGCGGCGGCCATCACATTACCCGCGCCGACTACCGGCGGGAGGACCTGATCGCGCTGCTGCGCCAGATCGCGGCCCGCCACGGTCTGGAGGTCTATCTCGAACCCGGGGAGGCGATCGCGCTCGACGCCGGCGTCTTGGTCGGCGAGATCCTCGACGCCTTCGACAACGCCATGCCGGTCGCAATCACCGACATCTCGGCCACCTGCCACATGCCCGATGTGATCGAGGCGCCCTATCGGCCGGCCCTGCTGAACGAGCGTGACGGCGGCGTCACGGTCAGGATCGGCGGGCCGTCCTGCCTGGCCGGAGACATCATTGGCGACTACATCTTCGAGGCGGTACCGGCGCCGGGGACGCGCATCGCCTTCCTGGACCAAGCTCACTATACCATGGTCAAGACCACGACGTTCAACGGTGTGCCGCTGCCAGCGCTAGCGCTCTGGAACAGCGATACCGACGCCTTGAAGTTGGTGAAACAGTTCCACTACGAAGACTTTCGCAACCGGCTATCTTAGAGGCTGATCCGAAATGAAGTTATCTGAAATCAGACACTTGTAATTCTATTGGATGTGCGAGCTATCAACGGACATCGACATGTGGACGGATACCAACCGCCCTTAAGCGTCACCGCAGCTGCCCGTGTTCGTGCGCCGAGGGACTGGATGCGGTGACGCTTAAGGGCGGTTGGTATTACAGGCTGGCTTTTGCAGTATACACGTACAGGATGTGTTTGCAAAGAATTGCGCGCCAAGGTGCGAAGCAAGCGGTGGCGTTCTCCGGTGAGCACGGAGGCCAGCCCTTCCCAACTCTCGAAGGCTAGTAGCCGCTCTTCGCGCCCGTCGCTGGCCTCGCATCGCCGCGAGTGCCGTGCCCGGCCGCTAAAGTCGGCTGCAATGCCGCTGCGATCACTGCTGTTCGATGCTGACGGATCGCCGATGAGCCAAAGCTTCACGCATGGACGCAGGGGCAAGGTGTACCCCTACTACGCGTCGGCGCCACTGCAGCAGGGGCGCTCAGTTAAAGCCAATCGCGAGGCGTGGGGCTCCCTCGGCCAGTCGAGTTAAGTTGTCAGCGCTCTTCTGGTCGATTGTCAAAGTAACGCGCTATTCAGCGGCGGTGCGTTGGGCCGCGTTGCGGGTGGTGCGGCCCCGCCAGTCCAGGGACTTCGGCACGATCCCTTCGAACGAGGCCAGATCCACATGACGGGTCTCGCTCGTCGCGCCGATTGCCGCCTCTCCGTGCAGCACTGCCCGGGCTGCCTGGACCAGCTGGCGGCGGAACTGGACGATGGCGACGTCGCTGGAGCCCAGGTGGTCGGCGCTGCGGTCGGCGATGGGGCCCATGCTCTCCCACATGGCCATGTCCTGCGCCGGGATGCCCTCGATGCCGGTGAAGTCACCGGCCTTCATCCGCGCCCGGTCCTGCAAGTAGTTGTTGTCCAGCGTGCGTTTCTTCCTGAAGTCGCTCTCCAGGTCGAGGCCGACCTCGGCCACACAGAACCGGCGCCAAGCCTCCTGCTCGATACCCTTCGTGGGGTGCCAGGCGATCCAGTAGAACATGCAGTTCACGTCGTCGGTGGGCACCAGCATCTGGGCCAGATTGTACTGGTCGTTGGGCGGGATCAGCACCGTGAACGGGGCGATAAACACCGTGGTGCGGATATAGGCGTGGGTCTCCGCGTCGCGGATGGGCCGGCGGATGGCGGCGTAGTGGAAGCCATAGTCGGTGGCCTCCACTTCCAGCCGCGGGGCCTTGTCGTTTGACGGCCGCAGCCAGGCGGAGGCGGTGGCGGTGGAACCCTCCACCTCGGCCGTCGGCATGTTCGTAGAGTGCAGGCTGGAGGAGTGGGCGCTGTCGATGGACCCTTCCAGCACCTGGGCCCAGTTGCAGGCCGCGTGCATCTTAACGACCGACGTATCGATGTCCGGCAAGGGCGCCCAGGCCGGCGGCTGGAACGACCGCACAGCGTCGGCCTCGCCCATCCAGATCCACACGAAGCCGCCGGACTCCTGCGCCGGATAGGCGCGGGCGCGGAGGTTCTTCATCCGGCTGTCTGCCGGCTCTGAGGCCATCTCCTGGATCTCGCCGTCCACCCCGAACTTCCAGCCGTGGTAGAGGCAGCGAAGGCCGCAGTCCTCGTTGCGCCCGAAGAACAGCGAGGCGCCGCGGTGGGGACAACGCTCGTCCATCACGCCCACGCGGCCCTTGGTGTCGCGGAACACCACCAGGTCGACGCCCAGCAGCCGTGCGCGCACCGGCGCTCCGTCCGGCTCGGCCACTTCCTCGGACAGGCAGGCCGGCAGCCAGTGCTGGCGCATCACCTGGCCCATGGCCGCCTCGCCCTCGACACGGCAGAGCAGTTCGTTGTCGGCGGGACTCATCTTGCGTTCCGTGCGGCGTTGCCAAAGACTTAGGTATCGAAGTAATTTACGGCCGCTGACATGCGCTGTCCAGCGGGCGGACGTGGTGAAGCGTTGGGGGGGGGGAGCATCATGGCCGACCGCGTCCTCCGCCTCGGCGTGATCGGCCTCAGCCGCGGGTTCGACCTGACCCGCCCGACTCTGACCGCCGATCCTCGCATCGCGTTGGTGGGAGCCGCCGACCCGCGGCCGGAGGCCCGCGCCGCCTTCACGGCCGAGTTCGCCGCACCAGCCCATGCCGACGCAGCGACCCTGCTCGCCGATCCGGGTGTCGAGGTCGTCTACATCGCCACGCCGCACCAGACCCACGCCGACCTGGCTATCGCCGCCGCCCGCGCCGGCAAGCATGTGCTGGTGGAGAAACCCATGGCGCTGGACCTGGCGGCCTGCCGGGCGATGACTGAAGCCGCGCGCGAGGCGGGCGTGCAACTGCTGGTCGGGCCCAGCCACGGCTTCGATGCGCCGGTCACCTGGGCCGCCGACCTGATCGCCTCGGGGGCCTTGGGCGCGCCGCGGATGGTGACGGCGACCACCTTCACCGACTTTCTCTACCGCCCGCGCCGGCCCGAGGAACTGGACACCGAACAGGGTGGCGGGGTGGTGTTCAGCCAGGCGGCGCACCAGGTCGATGTCGTCCGCCGCCTGATCGGCGCCCCGATTGCGAGCGTGCGGGCCGCCACCGGCCGCTGGGACCCAGAGCGGCCGGCTGAGGGCGCCTACCAGGCGTTCCTCACCTTCGCCTGCGGGGCCACCGCGGCGCTGACCTATTCGGGCTACGGCCGCTTCGACACCGACGTCCTGATGGGCTGGATCGGCGAGACCGGCGCGTCCAAGGACCCCGACGCCTACGCCGCCGCCCGCCGCCGCCTGGCCGAGGCGCCGGAAGCGGAGCTCAAGGCTGCGCGCGCCTACGGAGCCGCCGGGGGCAAACCCGCTCCCCCCGCAGGTCACGAACACTTCGGTTTCGTCCTGGCCGCTTGCGAGGGCGCCGACCTGCGGCTCACCGCCCGCAGCGTCGAGATCTACGGCCCCGACGCCCGCCGCACCGTCGACCTGCCGGTGGGCGCGGCCACCCGCCACGGCGTCATTAATGAACTGTGGCAGGCCATCGTCGAGGGCCGCGCACCGGTCCACGACGGCGCCTGGGGCGAGGAAAACCTGGCCGTTTGCCTGGCCATCCTGCAGTCAGCCAAGACGGGTCGTGAGATCGAATTGGAGGCGCCCACATGAGCAAGCTTCGGCTCACCCTGGCCTGCTGGGACTACGACCGCACCCGCGCGCTGGCCGACGGGCGCGTCCAGCCCGAAGGCATCGACCTCAACTTCCTGCCCTTGCACGTGGAGGAGACGTTCTTCCGCATGTTGCGCAACCGCGAGTTCGACGTCGCGGAGATGTCGCTCAGCTCCTATTGCGTCTCGCTCATGCGCGGCGATCCGGCGTTCATCGCCATCCCGGTCTTCCCGTCGCGATTCTTCCGCCATTCCTGCATCTTCGTCTCGGCGAAGAGCGGCATCCGCGAGGCAAAAGACTTGGTCGGCAAGCGCTTCGGCGTGCCGGAATACCAGATGACCGCCCCGGTCTGGATCCGCGGCATCCTCGCTGACGAGTACGGCGTCGACCCCGCCAGCGTCACCTATATGTCCGGCGGCGAGGAGGAGCCGGGGCGCGACGAGAAGCTGAAGCTGAACCTGCCAGACCGGATCAGCCTGGTCCCGATCGGGCCCGACCAGACCCTGGCGCAGATGCTGGCCGACGGCGAGATCGACGCCCTGCACACCGCCCGCACGCCCTCGACCTTCTACTCGCGCCCGGACGACGTGAAACGGCTGTTCCCCAACTTCGTCGAGGTCGAGAAGGACTACTACCGCCGCACCGGCATCTTCCCGATCATGCACGTGGTGGCGATACGTCGAAAGGTCTACGAGGCCAACCGCTGGATCGCGCAATCGCTCTACAAAGCGTTCTGCGAGGCGCAGGCCCTGACCTACGCCAACCTGGCGGTGACCTCGGCGCACACGTCGATGCTGCCCTGGCAGTTGGCGGCAGTGGAGGAGGCGCGCGCCGAGCTGGGCGATGACTGGTGGCCCTACGGTTTCGCCAAGAACCGCGCCGTGCTGGACACCTTCGTGCGTTACCACCACGACCAGGGCCTGTCGGCGCGGCGTCTCCAACCGGAGGAGCTGTTCGCCGCGGAGACCTTCGAAGCGTTCAAGATCTGATGGCCGCCGCCCCGCAAGACCTGGCGCCGGACAAGAGCCTCGGTTTCCAGGTCCGCCGCTGCCACCGCGCCTTCGACCGGGTGCTGAACGGCCATCTGGCCAGCGAAGGCCTGAGCAGCGGCTTCTGGTATTTCCTGCGCGCGCTCTGGCAGGAGGACGGCGCCACGCAGAAGCGGCTGGCGCAGCTGAACAACGTGACCGAGCCCACGGCGGTGACCCTGCTCGCCTCCATGGCCCGGCTGGGCCTGATCCGACGCGAGCGAAACGCCGGCGACCGGCGCAAGATCAACGTGTTCCTGACCGACAAGGCCCTGGCCCTGAAGGTGCTGCTGATGCCGCGCGCGCACCGCATCAACACCATCGCCGGCGAAGGAATCTCGGCCGAGGAGCTCGCCACCTGCCTGTCGGTGCTGCAGCGGATGAGTGACAACCTGACCCGCGAGGCGGCCCGCCTTGCGGCGGAGCCGCCGGGCTAGGCGCTTCCCAGCCCGGTGCAGACATGTAGAGTACTAAGTATCGGCGCGGCGGCGGGAGCGGTCAGCCTAGCGGCAAGACGTCTCCACTTTCGGCCGACGCGGTCGTGATGGGGCAGAAAACCGGATGCGGCCGCTCTCGTTCAAACGCCACCGGTTCCCTGCGGATGTGATCCGGTACGCGGTCTGGCTCTACTGCCGGTTCACGCTCAGCTATCGCGACGTTGAGGAGCTTCTGACCCAGCGAGGGATCGAAGTCAGCTATGAGACAATCCGCTGTTGGACGCTGAAGTTCGGCCCGCTGATTGCCGCCAACCTGCGCAGGCGCCGTTGCGCTCCGACCGGCCGTTGGCATCTAGACGAGATGTATGTCCGGGTCGGCGGACAAAAGCTGTGGCTCTGGCGCGCCGTGGATGATGAAGGCGAAGTCCTCGATGTTCTGGTCCAGAAGCGTCGGAACAAGCACGCCGCGCTGAAGCTGCTGAGAAAGCTGCTCAAGAACCAGGGCATCCACCCCGAAACGATCACCACGGACAAGCTGGCGTCATACGGCGCCGCAGCGCGGGAACTCGGTCTCCCGGGGTGTCATCGGCCAGGCGGTATGCGGGAAAATAATCGGGCCGAGAACTCGCGCCTGGCGATCCGACGACGAGAACGGAAGCAACGGAAGTTCAAATCTCAGGGATCTGCCCAGAGGTTCCTCGCCACCCACGCCGCCGTCTACAACGCCTTCAATCTGCAGCCCCACCTGATCCGCCGAACGACCCTTCGCCAGTTCCGTGCCGAGGCTCATCGGGCGTGGGCGGCGGCGACGGTCGCAGCGTGACCGCGACGCCGGTTAGGGGCCTCACCCGGCCCGGCCGACTTGACCTGACAGTTCCTCTGGAGACGAGTTAGGGTTTGCGTGACAACGCCAACGCGTTCGGCTTCACGCTTATCCCCCATTCGGCACCCAAACGCGCCAAATCGAAGCCACTTTACAGTTAGACTGACCGTACCTCGAAGGCTTCTATGCCGCCCATCGTCGGCGCCTTGCCCCAGGCTATCTCAGCCCGGAGACGATGGAACGCCGACCGACTTAACCCCGTCTAATTGTCCGGGGGAAGATCCGTTGGATGTTGTGAAAGCATTTTTGGACAATGGCTGTCGATCCTACTGAACCCGATGGTGACGAAGAGATGCGGGCGCTGCACAGCGTCAATGCCCAGCTCAAGACCACGATCGATCAGATGCGGCGCGAGCTTGAGGACAGCGAAAGCCGGGCCGCGGAACGTGAACAGATGGCGCGTGCTGAGTCCGCGAACGACATCAGCGAGCTGAAGATGACGATCAACGCGATGCGCTCACAGCTCGAGCAGCAGATCCACGATGCAACGGCAAGGGAACAGGGTATCCGCGCCGAGGGGGTGAATGATCTGATCGAGATGCAATCCACCGTCTCGGCGATGCGCGCGCAGCTCGAGGGACAGCGCCATGAGGCCCAGAGCCGCGAACAGAAGCTGCGCGCGGATAATCAGAGCGAAGCGAATGAACTCCGCCGTACGATCCAGTCGCTGCGTAGCGAGTTGGAGGCGGCCCACATCGAAGGCTCCGCAGCGATCGAAAAGGCGCTAGCCGCCTTTGCCGCCGAGCGCCGGAATTTGAAGGATCAGATCGCGGCTATGCGGACCCGCCTGGAGGTCCGCGCATGACGACCACCACTGTCAGGTCCGCGAAGGCAAAGTTCCGTTCGCACAGCGTAGAGAAGGCGTTGCATCGCGCGCAGATGCTGCTCGAGGTGTCGCAACGTTGCGCCGCGATCGGCAACCTCTCTGGAAGTCTCAACGAGCTGCTCAGCATCGCCACCCGCGAGCTCGGATGCGAGCGCGGCACCATATTCCTCAACGATGAGAAATCTGGCGAGCTCTATTCTAGGGTCGCTCAGGGCGATCTTGTCCGCGAGATCCGCATCCTCAACAGCAGCGGCATCGCCGGGCATGTCTTCCAGACCGGCGAGTCGGTGCTGACCGACGACGCCTATTCGGACCCACGCTTCAACCGCTCAGTCGATCAGCGCACCGGTTTCACGACCAGGAGCCTGATCTGCGTGCCGGTCCGGACCATGCAGGGCGAGACGATCGGTGCGATGCAGTGCCTCAACAAGATCGCCGGCAGCTTTACAGAGGATGATCTCGGCCTGCTTGCCGACATTACCAACCAGGCCGCGGTGGTGCTGCAGAGCCTGCAGTTTGTCGAGGAAACCGTCGAGATCCGGGTCAAGGAGATGCAGTTCGTCGAGCTGGTCTCGAGTATCAGCGCCGAACTCGACCTTTCGAGGCTGCTCGAGCGGATCGTTACCGAAACCTGCAAGATGCTCAATGCCGAGCGGGCGACGATCTTCCTTCATGATGCCGCAACCGACACCTTGTTCTCCCGGGTCTTGGCGGGCGGCGACGTCGCCGAGATACGCTTCCCATCCTTCGCGGGCATCGCCGGCGCAGTCTACACGTCGGCACAGAGCCTCAACATTCCCTACGCCTATGCCGACATGCGCTTCAATCCGGGGTTCGACCGACAGACCGGCTTCTTCACCCGTTCGATGCTGTGCGTGCCCATCGTGAACAAGGAGAATGTCTGCATCGGCGTGACGCAGACCCTCAACAAGAAGGGCGGCGTCTTTACCGACGAGGATGAACAAAGGCTCAAGGCGTTCACCGCCCAGATCGCGATCGCGCTTGAGAATTCGAAACTGTTCGACGATGTGCAGCGGGTCAAGAATTACAACGACAGCATGCTGACCAGCATGTCGAACGGCGTTCTGACGCTGGATGCCAACGTCAATATCGTCACCAGCAACGCGGCAGCGCAACGCATCTGGGAAGCCAGCGCGAGCGATTTCGCGGGGCGTCCGCTCGCCGAACTTCTCGCCCCGGGCTCTGCCTGGTTGCTTGAGCGGATCGAATTGGTCCGGGCGTCGCATGTGAGCGACGTCTTCCCCGACGCGAGCCTGACGCTGGATGGCACCTCCAGATCGGTCAACCTGACGATCAGCCCGCTGATCGCCGCCGAGGGTAAAAAGGACCTCGGTTCCATGCTGATGTTTGAGGACATAAGCAGTGAAAAGCGGATGAAATCGACCATGTCGCGCTACATGGATCCGGTCATCGCGGCCCAGATGCTCGAAGGCGATACCCACGACATGCTCGGCGGTATGAGCGCCGAGGCGACGATCATGTTCACAGATGTGCGCGGTTTCACGACGATCACCGAGGAATATGGCGCACAGGGCACCGTCTCGTTCCTCAACGACTATTTCACGATGATGGTCGACTGCATCAGCCGCGAAGGCGGCATGCTCGACAAGTTCATCGGCGACGCAATCATGGCCTGTTTCGGCCTGCCGATAGCGCACGACGACGATCCCGACCGCGCCGCCCGTTCGGCGATCTCGATGATCCGTGAGCTGTGGGCGTGGAACGAGGTCCGGCGGAGCAAGGGACTGAAGACGGTCGAAATGGGCGTCGGTCTCAACACCGACATCGTCGTCTCGGGCAATATCGGGTCTCCGAAGCGGATGGACTACACGGTCATCGGCGACGGCGTGAACCTTGCCTCGCGGCTGGAGAGCGCATGCAAAGCCTATTCGGCGCGCATCCTCCTGAGCGAGTCGACGGCATCCAGGTTACGCGGCACCTACCGGCTGCGCGATATCGATCTGGTGGTGGTCAAGGGCAAGACCCAGCCGGTTCGGGTGTTCGAGATGCTCGACTATCACGACGCCAGGACCTTCCCGAACATGATGGAGGTCGTGAACCACTTCAACGACGCGATCAGCTTCTATCGCGCCGCCAGGTGGGATGATGCCATCATCCGCTTCGAGAAATGCCTCACGCTCAACCCCGAGGATCATCTCTCGCGCATTTATATCGGGCGGTGTGAGCTGCTCCGGGCCGAGCCGCCCCAGGGCGAATGGGACGGTGTCTGGAGGATGAAGGACAAATAGGGGGTGCTGTCAGTCTAGCGGCAAGGCTTCTCTACTTTGGCCCTTCGAGGTCGTGGTGGTGTGGAGTTCTGGATGTGACCGCTCTCGTTCAAACGCCACCTGTTCCGTGCGGATGTGATCCGCCATGCGGTTCGGCTCTACTACCGGTTCACGCTCAGCTTTCGTGACGTCGAGGAGCGCCTGGCCCAGCGGGGGATCGAAGTCAGCTACGAGACGGTCCGCTGTTGGACGTTGAAGTTCGGTCCGCAGATTGCCGCGAACCTGCGCCGGCGCCGCGGTTCGCCAACCGGCCGCTGGCATCTGGACGAAATGTTCGTTCGGGTCGGTGAGAGGAAGATGTGGCTCTGGCGCGCCGTCGATGACGAAGGCGAGGTTCTCGAGCGGTTCCCGTTTCGAATGAATCGAAACGGGGCTCTAGAGTCTTTGCTTGGTCGTTCTTCCTGCTCGGCTGATTTGATCCAAGTCAGCCGGGAAACGCTCTCGACGTTCTGGTGCAGAAGCGTCGCAACAAACACGCCGCCCTGAAGCTGCTCAAGCACCAGGGTGTCCACCCCGAAACCATAACGACGGACAAACTGGCATCCTATGGCACCGCGGTCCGCGCGCTCGGTCTAGCAGGGTGTCATCAGCCAGGCGGAATGCGTGAGAATAACCGGGCCGAGAACTCCCACCTGTCGATCCGACGACGGGAGCGGAAGCAACAGAAGTTCAAGTCGCAAGGCTCAGCCCAGCGGCTCGTGGGCGGAGAATGTGGAACGCGCCGATCCGCCGGAGGCCGACAAGCACTCCGGTGCAGGCAAAGCCAAAGCCAAGCGCCAGAGGGATCAAGAGGAGTGTGATCCGCAACGCCGGTCGATCAGCGAGGCCCGGGTAATTGTAGGTGTGGAGCATGTAGTAGAGCCAGGCATAGGCCGCTCGACTGCGATCCATCACCACGAGCAGACGCCCCGTCTCAGGGTTGGCATAGACGCGCAAGCGGTTGGGGGTCCGGATGGTGGCGACGAGGGTTCCGGGCGGGAGACCCTCGGCCTTGGCATAGGCGTCACCCGAGACCACCGACCGGATCCGCCCGATCTCTGCCGACGGCCACGCTGAGCGCAGCGCCGAGCCGACAAGGGTTAAGACGCTCGACGTCCCGCCTGAGGCGCAAGCGGAAC
Source organism: Phenylobacterium deserti (assembly GCA_943332615.1). Taxonomy (GTDB): domain Bacteria; phylum Pseudomonadota; class Alphaproteobacteria; order Caulobacterales; family Caulobacteraceae; genus Phenylobacterium; species Phenylobacterium deserti_C. The sequence goes on along the minus strand of CALQQB010000070.1, from coordinate 9,793 downwards.
GGCTTGTGGGCGTGGGGCCCTGGGCCCCGGCCACCTGGCAGCCGCTGACCTGCTCGAACTCGATCCGCGTGGCGCCGCGGGCCACGCCGCGCACGTCGTCGAGGCTGAGCTTCGCTAGCGATCCGGCGCCGGCGTAGGCCTTGGCGACCTGGGGGCTGGGCTGGCCGTCCGAGAACAGCCGGCCGTGGTCCATCGACAACCATCCGCTAGTGATCCAGGCGAGCACAAAGATGCCAGCGGCGAGGCCCAGGAGGTGATGCCAGCGTACCAGTCCCCGGAACGGAGAGCGCGCGGGGGTCGAGCTCCGGGTCCTGCGCAGGCTGGCGCGAACGCCCAGCCACAGGCCGGCCGCCACGCTGGTCAGCCCCACGAGGGCCACGATCCAGACAGTCCAGTCCCACGCCGCGAAGCTGCGACGCAGGGGCACGTAGTAGACCCAGTGCACCACCGACCCGGCCCAGTTCGCGGTCCGTTCGTAGTCGCGCGTCTGCTGCACGATTTCACCGGTGCGGGCGGACACATAGAGGTCACGGTGGTCGGGTGTCGCGAGACGGACGCGGTAGAGCGGCCGCAACGGGTCGAACTGCTGGTGGACGACCCATTGATCGTAGTCGACTGGACCCGACACCGAGCGCACGGCAGCGCCGCCAAATGCCGAGGCGGCCCGACTCGCTTGCTCGGCGGAGATCATGGGCAAGCGCCGGCCGGTGCTCGCATCGACGGCCGCGGCGTGGCCGCCCGAAGTTCCGACGTAGGCCGTCGTCCCCGCGCGCGCGATCAGGCGCAGATCATCAGGTTCGCCAAGGAGAGCTGCAGCGTCTCCCGGGAGCAGGCCGATCTGGCCCGCAGTGATCAGCGCGCTGCGCGCGGCCCGTTCCGGCCCGGGGAGCGACGGGAAGGCAATGAAGACCATCATGGCCCCGGTCAGGAACCACGCGGCGAACATCAGGCAGAGAGCCACACCGACCCAACGGTGGAAGAGGACGAGGGCGCGCATTCGATCGTCTAGAACCGAGCCGTCAGGTCCACCTGATAGAAGCGGGGGCGACCTAGAAGGACTTCCGACGGATAGAAGATATCCGCCGCCTGGGCGAACACCTCATCCGTGAGGTTTTCGGCTCGCGCGGACAGCGCGAGGTTCGGGCGGATACGCCAGGTCACGTAGGCGTTGGCGACCGTGTAGCCCGATAGCCGGAGCGTGTTCGCGTCATTCCCGGTCCGGGCGCTGACGTGCTTCAAGCCGCCGCCGACGTCCACTGGCAGGTCGAACACGTTGGCGTAGCTGGCCCACAGATTGCCGACCCACTTGGGGGCGTTCGGGATGCGGTTGCCCGACGCGTCAACCAGGGCGCCGGACGCGTCGATGAAGCTGAAGTCCCGGTACTTGGCGTCGGTGTAGGCGAGGTTGGCGTTGATCGTCAGATGATCGGACAGCTTCACGTCGCCCGTAGCCTCGAAGCCTCGCGAGCTCTCGCTACCGATCGGGACGGCGACATCCGGCGAGATCGCCTGGAGGATGTTCTTCCGGCGGATGTCGAAGATGGCCAGCGTCGCGGACGCCCGGTTGTTCGGCAGGCTGGCCTTCACGCCGGCCTCATACTGGCGTGACTTGCCCAGCGAGAAGTTCTCGCCCGCATTCACGACGAAGATGTTCGAGCCGACCGGATCTTGGCCGGTCGTGAAAGACAGGTAGGGCGTGATCGAGGGCGTCAGGTTGTAGACCAGACCCAGCCGATAGGTGAACGGGTGGTAGGTCCGGGAAAAGCTGCTCCCGGCGTTGAAACTGCCGTTGGCATTGAAATTCTTCCGATCCAGATCGAGCGCGTCATACCGCCCGCCAGTGACCAGTTTCAGATCGTCTGTCAGAGAGAGGACGTCTTCGAAGAAGACTGCGAGGTCGTCCCACTGGGTCGGGCTGACCCGCCGCACGACCGGGCCGAAGGAACCGCGCTGAGGATTGAACGGGTCGATGCTGTCGCCGTCCGGAAATCCCCGGGCTCGGCTGAAGTCGAGATGGCTGTAGTCGAACCCGACGACGAGCTGGTTCGGCCGGCCGAACAGGTCGGTCTTCCAGTTGAGGCTGCCCTGGTCGCCATAGAGTTTCTGGTCGTGGAAGACGAAGAAGCGGTCGCGGTCGATGAGCCGCGTGAGCGGGTTGAAGGCGTAGGACTCCGAGTTCAGCCATTTGCGGCTCGCCCGGTAGAAATAGGCGTAGTTCTCGAAGGTCAGGGTCTCGCTCGGCCGCCATTTCACCAAGAGCTGCGGCCAAGCGTAGCTCGACCGGATGAAGGCGTCGCTGACGTTGTAGTTGATGTAGCGCAGGCGCTTGTCGAGCGTCAGGCCCGAGTCCGATGAGACGACCCCCTTGAGGGGCTGGCTCGCGAAACTCTGGGTCACCAGCGGCGTGCCCCAGTATCCCGAGGGGTGGTCCTTCAGCAGGTCGAGCGAGAACTGCACGTCGACGTCGGGGGAGGCGCGCCAAAGCACCGAGAGGGTGCCGTTCGTGGAGTCCCCGTCGGTGTTGTGGACGAAGCCGTTGGTGCCTGTACGGCTCAGATCGAAGCGTATGGCCACGGTGGATCCCACTGGCATCGAGCCGCCGACACCCACCGCGTAGGTGCCGAAGCTGCCGTAGGCGAACTGCGCATTGGCGCTCGGCGCCCCGAAGCTAGGCGCCTTGTTGAGGACATTGATGGCCCCGCCGATCGCACCTTGGCCGTAGAGGACCGACGCAGGCCCTTTGAGGATCTCGACGCTTTCCACATTGAAGGCGTTCTGCGGCCTGTTCACCATGTCGGAGGGACCGACGTAGATGCCGTTGTGCAGCACCGTGACCTGGGTGTCGGAGAACCCCCGTATATGGAAGTTCTCCAGGTCCCCCGGCGCGCCGCCGGACGTCACCCCCGGCATCGAATTGGCGGCCTCCTCGACGCTCAGAAAGCCGCGGGTTGTCATGGTGGCGCTGGTGATGATGTCGAGCGTCGCGGGGGTCTCGCGGGCCGCGAGGTCGAGCCGGCTCGCCGTTGGCGTGAACTGTTCGAGCGAACGGACCTGTTCTCCCGCCACCACGACCTCTGAAACCGTCGGGTCGTTCGGCGCCTCCGCCGCTTGAGTCTGAACTGTCGAAATGCAGCCGGCTGCGCCTGCGAGCAGCAAGGCGCGGACCGTCGAACGACGCGATGAATTCGGGTGCATATTCCCCCACACATGAATCACAAAAGGGACGCACCCTTCGTGCCGCGGTCTTGGCCTGCCGCGCTTCGCGCGGGAAGTACGGAACCGTTTCCGCGAAGGTTACAGCTGGGCTGCAACCCCCCGGTAGGGGCTTGGCGGCGACGCACGCCAGGCGCCTAGGAGCCCGTCCGGATATTCGCCGAGTGCGGGCGGAGGGCATGTAGCGGCGAGGCGATGAGGCCGGTCATGCGGCGGCTCCCGCCAGCTTGAGCGGATTGTGGGCGGTGCAGATCATCGCCCACTCGCCTCTGGCCTTGTCGAGCCCCCTCAGGAGAAGCTGCCGGGGTCCTGTCAGGCCAACGGCAAGATGTCTCCACTTTCGGCCGCTGCGGTCGTGATGGGTAGAAAACCGGATGCGGCCGCTCCCGTTCAAACGCCACCGGTTCCTTGCGGATGTGATCCGCCACGCAGTCTGCCTCTTCTACCGGTTCACACTCAGCTATCGGGACCTCGAGCGGACTTCCTCGGGCCGACCGAGTTAAGTTGATGGGGTGGATGGCCCCGGTGTCCGGCGTCTGAGCGCCATGGGGTGGCCGTCGCTGGAGCAGCCACTTGGGCGGGAGCCATCCACCACGAAGACTACCACGATCGGCCTCGATCTCGCGAAGAACGTGTTCCAGGTCCACGGCGTTGACGCCGCAGGCCAGGTCACCATCCGGAAGAAACTACGGCGAGTTGAGCTGCTGAGGTTTTTCGAAGCGCGCGGGCCATGCATGGTCGGGGTGGAGGCGTGCGCGACGTCACATTTACGGGGCGCGGGAGATTTCGGCGCTGGGTCACAAGGCGCGGCTGATGCCAGCATCCTACGTGAAGGCCTATGTACGGCGTCAGAAGAACGACGCGGCCGACGCCGAGGCGATCTGCGAGGCGGTCACCCGGCCGACGATGCGGTTCGTTCCGATCCAGAGCGCCGGCCGGCAGGGGGTCCTGGTGCTGCACCGGGCACGCGAGCTTCTGGTGCGCCAGAGGACCATGCTGATCAACGCCATCCGCGGTCACTGCGCCGAGTTCGGGCTGATCGTCGCGCAAGCGGCTCGGCGGGCAAGCGAGCTCGTCGAGCAGGTGCGCCAGACCACAACGCCGGCGCTTCCCGAGATGGCGCAATCTGCGGTGTTGATGCTGGCTGACAAATTGGATGTGCTGGCGGCGCAGATCCACGCGCTTGAGCGTCGGCTGTTGCTCTGGCATCGCGACGACCAGGCCAGCCAACGCCTTGCGACCATCCCTGGCGTCCACATCATAACGGCCACGGCGTTGTCGGCCTCGATCCCCGACCCAAGCCTGTTTCGCTCAGGCAGGGAGTTATCCGCCTTCCTGGGGCTGGTCCCACGCCAGAACTCTTCCGGCGGCAAGGACCGGCTCGGCCGCATCTCCAAGATGGGCGACGGGTATCTGCGCAAGCTGCTGGTGGTCGGTGCGACCTCCGTGATCCGCCGAGCCCGGACCAGCGGGTCGGTGTCGGTCTCCTGGATCAAAGCTTTGCTCGATCGACGGCCCGCCCGGGTCGTCACCGTCGCCATGGCCAACAAGACGGTCCGCATCGCCTGGGCCGTGCTGTCGCGGGGCGAGGCCTACCGTCCGGCCGCAATGGCCTGATCGCAATCGCCACGGCCACAGCCGTCGCTCCGAACTGTAAGGGTGCAATAGGCTTGATGATGATCTGAATGCGGCCGCAGACCGAGACACCCCGAGGTACTGGCGGAGCATCATGCTCGATAACCTGTACGGGACCTGATCAGCGGACTCCATCAGGGCCGGCGGCCTCCAGCGCCTCACCAACAGGCCGAACAGATGTCCGCACCCCAACAGATCTCAACATCAGCCAAAATCACCTCTTGCAGTGCAGGGGCCGTCCACAGATGTCAGTTCCCCTCGAATTGCCTTTGAGCGGTGGACACTCTTGCTGCGATCAATGTCCTGATGCGGCGGCTCGCGCATCTGAATGACTCTGGCCGGGTCGTGCGTCCTCGCCACGAGGCGCCAGCCGCGCCTACACTTGGACGATGGAACAACGAACGGGCATACTGCGCGCGACGATCAAGGACGTTTCGGAGATCGCCGGCGTTTCGATGAAGACCGTTTCGCGGGTCCTGAACAAGGAACGCTACGTGTCGGAGACGACCCGTCTTCGGGTCGAACGCGCGGTGGAGCAGTTGAACTTCACGCCCAGCGTGGCGGCCCGAATCCTGGCGGGGAAGCGCAGCTATCAGATCGCCCTGATCTACGACAATCACAGCCCGCACTACATTCACCAGATCCAGACCGGGGTCTGGGCGCGCTGTGTGGAGGAGGGGGTGCGGCTGCTGGCGCAGCCCACCGACGTGGCCTCGTCCAACCTCGCGCAGGAAGTTGGCGGCCTGATCGACCAGACGCAGGTCGACGGGGTGATCCTGTCCTCTCCGGTCACGGACGCGCCGGGCGCCCTTGAGGAGTTGGAGGCGCGGAGGATTCCGTACGTCCGCATCTCTCCAGGCACGGAGCACGAGCGAAGTTCCTCCGTGTCGATGGACGACGTCCAGGCCGCGGACGACATGACCAGCCATCTTGTCGCTCTGGGCCATCGCAGGATCGGCTTCGTGATCGGCCACACGAATCACACGGCCAGCGACCTTCGTCTGTTTGGCTACCGTCGGGCGCTGGATCGGGCAGGCCTGTCCTTCGAGCCGAAGTATGTGCGGCCGGGCGCCTTCGATTTTGCATCCGGCGAGGCGGCGGCCGACATCCTGCTCGACCTGACCGTCCCGCCGACGGCGATCTTCGCCAGCAACGACGACATGGCCGCTGGCGTGCTGACCGTCGCTCACCGCCGGGGGATTTCTGTGCCCGCGGAGCTGTCGGTGGCGGGATTCGATGACACCGCCCTGGCCAGCCAGCTCTGGCCGCCGCTCACCACCGTCCGCCAGCCCACGCGGGAACTGGCCTACGCCGCGGCCGGCCTGCTGTTCGACGCCCGGGGGGACATCGTCCATCGGCGGTTGCCGCATGAACTGGTGCTGCGCGCCTCGACGGCGGCGCCCCGCAATGCCGACTGAATCGATTCAGCGGATCAGGAGGACCGCGGCCAGGGCGCTGAGGGCCAGGGCGACGACCGTGGCCGCTGCGATCACGAGCAGGGGGCGCATCCCGGGCCCGGTGAGGGCCTGCATGTTCGACCGCACGCCCGTGGCGGTCACCGCGCAGCCCAGCAGCCAGGCGCTGGCCTTCACCGAGACGTCGGCCGCCGTGGCTGGGATCACGCCCAGAGAGTTCACGGCGGCCAGGCCGAAGAAGCCGGCCACGAACCACGGCAGAACCGAGCCGGCCAGGGACACGCCAGGTTCACGGGGGATGAAGACGGCCACCGCCAGCATCGCGGGGGCCAGCAGCGCAACGCGGGTCAGCTTGACGATGGTCGCCGTTGCGCCCGCGTCGGGCGAGATCGAGTAGCCGGCGCCCAGCGCCTGGGCGACGTCGTGGATCGAGGCCCCCAGCATGAACCCCGCCTGCAGATCGCCAAGACCCAGTTGGTGGGCCAGGATCGGATAGAGGGTCATGGCCAGTGCGCTCATTCCCGAAATGCCGACCAGCACGAGGGTCAGCTGCGCCTGGCTGATCCGCCGTTCGCCCAGCATACTGGCGAAGGCCATGGCCGCCGAGGCGCCGCAGATGGCGACCGCACCGCCGCACAGGGCCCCGAAGGCGGCGCCGAATCCCAGCAGCCGCGCCGTCGCCACGGCGCTGAGCAAGGTGAGCGCGACGATGGCCATCACCGCCAGCAGGGCGAGGGGGCCGAGCTGGCCGATCTGGGTCAGGGTCACCCGCGCGGCTACCAGTACGATCCCCCACCGCAGCAGGGTGCGCGAGCAGAAGGCCAGGCCGGGCTCGAGGCGCGCATCGGCGCTGAGGAAGTTGAGCGCCAGGCCGAACAGCAGGCACATGAGCGTCAGCGGCGCGCCGTAGTGGTCCGAGACATAGGCCGCGGCCAGGGTGGCCAGCACGGCGACCGCCAAGCCGGGCACGTGGTCGAGCGCCCGCGTCTGCCGGTTCACCTTCGCGTCGCTCATCGGCTCCCCCGATTCCCGGCCTGACGTCTTGCCAATCGCGGCGCGCAGGGCCTATCAACATGACAGCGCTATCATACGATCGGACAGGTGCAAGGGGCAGGGTCTTCCGGGTGCCGCGCCGGCGGTCATGACGGCGGGACTCGGATATCGGACCTCAGCCGCAGAGACCTCGCTCAGCATGACGACCTCCTCCTTCCTGCCGGCTCCGGCCGCCTCGCGCCCGCTCCATGCCGGGGGCCCGGAGGTGTCGTCCGTGGCCTGGGGGATGTGGCGCTTCTCGGGCGACGACGTGGGCGCCGCCGAGGCCCGGATCCAGGCCGCCCTCGAAGCGGGCGTGACCTTGTTCGACACCGCCGACATCTACGGGCCCGACAACGGCGAACCCTTCGGGGCGGCCGAGGTGCTCCTGGGACGGGTGTTCGCCGGCAACAAGGGCCTCGCCCAGCGGATGGTGATCGCCACCAAGGGCGGGATCAGCATGGGCGTGCCCTATGATTCCAGCGCGGGCTACATCACCTCGGCCATCGACGCCTCGCTCAGCCGGATGGGCGTGGAGCACGTCGCACTGTGGCAGATCCACCGTCCGGACATGCTGACCCACCCGTCCGAGATCGCCCAGGCGCTGACCGCGGCGCACCAGGCCGGGAAGATCGGCGCCGTCGGCGTCTCCAACTTCACGCCCTGGCAGGTCGAGGCCCTGGCCATGCACCTGCCGTTCCCGATCCTGTCGTGCCAGCCGGAGTTCTCGCCGCTGGCCATCGGGCCGCTCACCAACGGCGTGCTGGATCAGGCCATCGCCCGTGACATGACGGTGCTGGCCTGGTCGCCCCTGGGCCAGGGGCGCCTCGGGGATCCCAAGGACGACCGCGCCCGTGCCGTCGCCGCGGCGCTGGACGTCAAGGCTGCGGCCTATGGCGTCAGCCGCGCCGCCGCCGCCTACAGCTGGATCATGGCCCATCCGGCGCGGCCGATCCCGATCGTCGGCACCCAGACCCCCGCGCGGATCGCCGAGATCCCCGACGCCTTCAAACCCCGCTGGACCCGGGCCGATTGGTACCAGGTCCTGGTCGCCTCGATGGGAGAGCCGCTGCCATGACCCGTCCACCCTGCGAGATCAGCTGGTTCTCGGCGCTCTGCGACGACGACTACGAGTTCCTGGGCGTGCCGGACCCGATGCTGCGCTCGAGCTGGGAGCACTGCCGCGATATCGTGATGCAGGCTGAGGCCGGCGGCTTCGACAACATCCTGCTGCCGTCGGGCTATGAGCTGGGCCTCGACACCACCGCCTTCGCGGCGGGGATCGCCCCGATGCTGAAGCGCCTGCGCCTGCTGATGGCCGTCCGGATCGGTGAGATGTGGCCGCCGCAGCTGGCCCGCCAGATCGCCACCATCGACCGGATGCTGGGCGGACGGCTGACGGTGAACATCATCTCCTCGGACATGCCCGGCGAGAAGCTGGCCTCGGCCCCGCGCTACGCCCGCACCGTCGAGGCGATGAGCATCCTGAAGACGATACTCAACGGCCAACCGCTGGACCACGACGGAGAGTTCTGGAAGCTGAAGCTGGATCCGCCGCGGATCACCACTCTGTCGGGCAAGGCGCCGCTGCTGTACTTCGGCGGCCTGTCGGAGGACGCCCGTGAGGCGGCGGCCAAGGGCTGCGACGTGTTCCTGATGTGGCCCGACAAGAAGGAGACCATCGCCGCGACCATAGCCGATATGACCGCCCGGGCGGCGAAGTACGGGCGCACGCTGCGCTTCGGCTATCGCGCCCACATGATCGTCCGCGACACCGAGGCCGAGGCCCGCGCCGCCGCCGACCGGCTCTTGTCCAAGCTGGACGACGCCACGGGCGCGGCGATCAAGGCCAAGTCCCTCGATTCCACCTCGGTCGGGGTGCAGGCCCAGGCGGCCCTGCGCGAGAGCGCCCCGGACGACGGCTATGCCGAGGCCAACCTGTGGACCGGCGTCGGCCGCGCCCGCTCGGGCTGCGGCGCCGCCATTGTCGGCGATCCTGACCAGGTGCTGGCCAAGCTGAACGACTATCGCGACATGGGCATCGAGGCTTTCATCCTGTCCGGCTATCCGCACGCCGCGGAGGCCGACCTGTTCGCCCGGCATGTGCTGCCGAACATCGACCACGGCCCGCTGGGGTAGGGGCGGCCCGCCCTTCTTCTCGCCCGCGAAGCGAGAGGGGGAGCATTCGCGAGAAGGCCGGCCGGACCTGCGAAGCTTCCGCCGGCGTCGATCGGGGGTTTTCGGAGCTTGCACGCCCGCAGGCATGGCGGAACGACCAGCGGTTCACCTCCGCACGCGCCGTCCCCCTTCCAACCCGTCCCCCTCGCTACGCGGGAGAGGGAGCCTGACCCTAGGTGTGAGCTCTCAATAGGTTGTCCATCCGACCCTGACCGGGGAAGCTGTGGTTGTGAAGCTACAGGGTCTCAGGAGGGGGTCGGATGAACGTCCACAAGAATGCCCGTCTGACGGTGCACAGTCGAGGCGAGTTGGTGCGGCGG
>CALQQB010000069.1 GCA_943332615.1 Phenylobacterium deserti | reverse complement strand
GACGTCCTGGCCCGCATCGCCGATCACCCCGCTCAGAAGCTGGACGAGCTGCTGCCGTGGAACTGGCGGCCACAGTCCGCCATCAGCCGCGCCGCCTGATCAGCGCCGCCGATCCGCCGTCTCCGCGGTGCTCACCGGATGCACACGGCGCAACGCCCGCCGTCCCAATCATCAGGGCGATGAGACGGGGAGCAAGCGTAGGCTTCATGGGGTCCTCCGGCTTGTGGGCCGCTCTTCGCAGATGGGGCGGCGCCCTCTGGCGTCTGATCCGAGGTTGTGGTTGTTCACCCGACGTGACGCCGGGGCGGGGAATCCTGGCGCGAGTGCGGGAGTTAAACGAATGTCCGAGGCTGTCTTGCCGCCGGGTTGGCCGGCTATGTCCATTGCCCAGGCCCACGCCCTGATCGGCCAGCCCGGCGCGGTCACCGAGGTGGTCGAGGAGGTGATCCGCGGGGTCACGCTCAAGGTCTGGAAGAACCAGCCGCCGACCCTGCGCGCCGTGGTCGAACTCAGCCGCGCCCATGGCGACAAGGGCTTCCTGGTCTACGAGGACGAGCGGGTCAGCTACGACGCCTTCCACCGCGCTGTCGCCGCCTTCGCGATTGAGCTGCAGGCCCAGGGCGTGGTGAAGGGCGACCGGGTCGCGGTCATCATGCGCAACCTGCCGGAATGGGCGGTGGCCTTCTATGCCGCCGCCTGCCTGGGCGCGATCGTCACACCACTGAACGCCTGGTGGACCGGGCCGGAGTTGGAATACGGCCTTACCGATTCGGGCGCCAAGGTCGCGATCATGGACGCCGAGCGCTTCGAGCGCATGGCCGAGCACTTCGCCAACTGCCCCGACCTGAAGCGGGTCTACGTCAGCCGCGAACCCGACGAGATCGCCCACCCCTACGTCACCAAGCTGGAAACCGTGATCGGCGGCGCGAACAGCTGGGCCAGCCTGCCGGACCAGGCCATCCCGCCGGTGGATATCGCCACCGACGACGACGCCACCATCTTCTACACCTCCGGCACCACCGGCCGGCCGAAGGGTGCGCTGGCCACCCAGCGGGCGATCAACACCAACATCATCACCGCCGGCGCCGCCAATGCGCGGGGCTTCCTGCGCCGGGGCGAGACCCCACCCGCGCCCGACCCGACCCAGCCGCAGCGCGCCACCCTGCTGTCGGTGCCGTTCTTCCACGCGACCGGCTGCTTCGCGATCCTGAACCCCACCCTGTTTGCCGGCGCCAAGCTGGTGCTGCTGCACAAGTGGGATGTCATCAAGGCCTTCGAGGTGATCCAGCGGGAGAAGGTGACCTCGGCCGGCGGCGTGCCGACCATCGCCTGGCAACTGCTGGAGCACCCGGCGCGTGAAGACTACGATCTGTCCTCGCTTGAGTCCGTCAGCTATGGCGGCGCGCCCTCGGCGCCGGAGCTGGTGCGCAGGCTGAAGGAGGTGTTCCCCAAGTCGACGACCGGCCAGGGCTGGGGCATGACCGAGACCTGCGCCACGGTCACCTCCAACGTCGCCGAGGACTATCAGCACCGCCCCGACAGCTGCGGCCCGCCCGCCGCCGTCGCCGAGCTGGAGATCCGCGACGCCGCCGATGGCGTGACCCTGCTGCCGCTCGGGCAGATGGGAGAGCTGTGGTCCAAGGGCCCGATGAACGCCAAGCTCTACTGGAACAAGCCCGAGGCCACGGCGCAGACCTTCGTCGATGGCTGGGTGCGCACCGGCGACCTGGCGCGCATCGACGAGGACGGCTTCTGCTTCATCCTCGACCGGGCCAAGGACATGCTGATCCGCGGCGGCGAGAACATCTACTGTGTCGAGGTCGAGAACGTCCTCTACGACCACCCGGCGGTGATGGACGCCGCGGTGGTGGCCCGCCCGCACCGCATCCTGGGCGAGGAGCCGGCCGCCGTCGTCACCCTGAAGCCCGGGGCCGAGGCCACCGAGGCCGAGCTGCGCGCTCACGTCGCCGAGCGGCTGGCCGCCTTCAAGGTGCCGGTGGAGGTGCGCTTCTGGCCCGAGACCCTGCCACGCAACGCCAACGGCAAAATCCTCAAGAGCGAGCTAAAGAAGCTGTTCGTGGACACCTCCGTCTGAAGACCCTCTCATGAAGACCAGAGCCGACGTCCTGCTGGTCGCCCGCGGCCTGTTCGACAGCCGCGCCAAGGCCCGCGCGGCGATCGAGGCGGGCGGGGTGACCGCGGACGGACGCGTGGTGGCCAAGGCGTCTGAACTGGTTGCCGACGATGCGCAGATCCAGGCCCGGCCCGCCCATCCCTGGGTCGGGCGCGGCGGCCTGAAGCTGCTGCATGCGCTGGAGTCGTGGCCGATCGCCGTCCGGGACCGCGTGGTGCTTGACGTGGGCGCGTCCACCGGCGGGTTCACTGAGGTCTGCCTGGCGCGCGGCGCGGCGCGCGTCTACGCCATCGATGTCGGCCGGGCCCAGATGCATCCCAAGGTGCTGGCCGATCCCCGGGTCGTGAGCCTGGAGGGGACGGACGCGCGCGACCTGACGACCGTGCTGATCCCCGAGCCACCCGGCCTGATCGTCGCCGACGTCAGCTTCATCTCGCTGGAGAAGGCGATGCCGGCCGCCCTGGCGCTGGCGAAAGCCGGCGCGGACCTCATTGTCCTGGTGAAGCCGCAGTTCGAGGTCGGCCACGGCAACGTCGGCAAGGGCGGCGTCGTCACCGACGCGGCGGCCAGGGCCGGGACCCTGGAGGCCATCAAGGCCTTCCTCAGCGCCAGCGCCTGGACCGTTCAGGCCGCCACCGACAGCCCGATCGAGGGCGGCGACGGCAACCGCGAATATCTGCTGTGGGCGACGAAGCCCTAGTCGACGACGGCGTAGCGGCCTGAGGCGTCGCGGCAGACGCGCACGAATCGGGTCTGGGTACGGCCGTCGGGCATATAGATCGGGCTCTCGGCCAGGGTGCAGCCGTCAGGGCCCGGCGCGCGTTCGGTGACGCGGTAGCGTTCGCCGCGGCGGTCGGTGCTCCAGGCGTCCTCGCGCGCCTGGGCCGCGGCGCTGCTGGCGCCGGCATAGGCATCGCGTTCGTAGTAGCCACCATCGGTGCGCGCGGGCCCCGGCGTCGAGGCCACCGGCGCCGGCGCATAGGTCGAGGCGCTGGAGGCGCCGGCCGCCGAGGGATCGGACGTGCAGGCCGCGGACGTGTTGCCCACCATGCCGCCGGCGATCGCGCCCAGGAGGCCGCCCAGCAGAGCGCCTTCCGTCCGGGCGTTGCGAGCCGCTACATTGGACCCGATCACCGCCCCGGCGCCGCCGCCCAGAACCGCGCCCAACGTGCCGCGGCCGGTCTGTTCGCGCTTGCAGGCGTCGTAATAGTAGCCGTTAGGGCTCTGGGCAGTGTAGTTGCCGCTCTGGTACTTCGACGACTGGGCGCTTGCCGCGCCGGCGGCGAGCGCCAGGACGCCTGCCATGGCGTAGGCGAAGGTGATACGCTTGGACATCAATGATCCCTCAGATCGAAATGCTTGCTCAGCTTACGGTCGAGCTTGCGGCGAAGATGCGTCCGCGAAGCTGAACGGCTGTTGAGAAACTCGTTCATGTTCGTTCATTTTATCTTAAGCGCGACCACCCTGGCGGCCTCGATATGAAGGGCCCTCGCCATCGGCAAAAGGCGCGCCCCGGCGCCCATCCCCAGAAGAGTCACGGGACCCGGCCGCCCTCCGGCCCGCCGGCCGAGGTCATCATCCAGTCGGTGGGCGGGGAAGGCGACGGCGTCGCCGCCGGCCCGATCTTCGCGCCCTTCACCCTGCCGGGCGAGCGGGTGATGGTGCGCGGCGCGGGCGAGCGACGCGACCTGCTGGAGGTGCTGGAGCCGAGCGCGCAGCGCATCACCCCGCTCTGTCCGCACTTCTCCCTCTGCGGCGGCTGCGCCCTGCAGCACTGGGCGCACGAACCCTACCTGGCCTGGAAGGTCGAGCGCCTGGTCGCCACCCTGGCCCGCGAGCGGATCGAGACGCAGATCCTGCCCGCCTTCGCCGCCGGCCCCGGTACGCGCCGTCGCGTGACCCTGCACGCCCGTCGCGGAGACCGCGAGACCGCCCGCCTGGGCTACAAGCTGCGCAAGACCTGGGACCTCGTGGAGATCGAGGTCTGCCCGATCGCCGACCCCGCCCTGGAGGCGGCGATTCCGGCGCTGAAGCGGCTGGCAGCCGGGCTGTTCGAGCATCCCAAATCGGCGCCCTCCCTGCACGTGACGCTGACCGACACCGGCATCGACGTGGACATCACCGGCGTCGAGGCTAAGAGCGGCGGGCTCTCCGCTGACGCCCGCATGATGCTGGCCGAACGCGCCGCCGAGGGCGACTTCGCCCGCGTCACCCTGGCCGGCGAGGCGGCCTATGTGTCGCGTATGCCGACCATCCGGATCGGCAAAGCCACCGTCGCCCTGCCGGCAGGCGCGTTCCTGCAGGCCGTGCCGGCCGCCGAGGCGGCGATGGCGGCGTTCGCGGTCGAGGCCGCCGCCGGCGCCAACCGGATCACCGACCTCTTCTGTGGCGTGGGAGCCTTCACGTTCCGCCTGGCCGAGATCGCGCCGACCCATGCCGCCGACTCCGACCAGCCGGCCGTCTCCGCCCTGATGGCCGCGCTGGCCACCGCGCCTGGCCTGAAGGGCGTCACCGCCGAGCCCCGCGACCTGGTCCGCCGACCTCTACTGGCCCACGACCTGCGCCACACCGACGTGGCCGTCTTCGACCCGCCCCGCGCCGGCGCCCTGGAACAGACCCGAGAACTGGCCGCCTCCAAGGTCGCCCGCGTCATCGGCGTCTCCTGTAACCCGGCGACCTTCGCGCGAGATGCGCGGGCATTGATCGACGCCGGGTTCAAGCTGGAGCGCCTGCTCCCCGTGGACCAGTTCCTGTGGTCGCCGCACGTGGAGCTGGTGGGGGTGTTCTCGAGGTAGCCGCCGCCAAGTTCCTCCCCCGACTAATCGGGGGAGGGACTTGAGGACCAGCCTTCATAAGCCTTCCCCAAACAGATCGATCTGGTCCCCCGTCTTCGGCGGAACCCGGAAGTTGCCCATGTCCAGCGGCGCCCAGGGCTGGTCGAGGCCGTAGCGTTTCCGCGCGGCCTGGAAGCGGACTTTGAGCAAGTCAGCCACCGGCCCCGAACCCTGCATCCTTGAGCCCCACTCGGCGTCGTAGTCCTTGCCGCCGCGGATCTGGCGGATCAGCGACATCACGTGGCGGGCGCGATCCGGGTGATCGCTCTCCAGCCACTCGCGGAACAGGTCCTTGATCTCGCGCGGCAAGCGCAAGGCCACATAGCCGGCGCCGCTGGCCCCGGCTTCGGCGGCGCGCTCCAGCACCGTTTCCAGCTCGTGGTCGTTGAGGCCGGGGATGGCGGGGGCGAACATTACAGTCACTGGCACGCCCTCGGCGGTCAGACGCCGGATGGCCTCGATACGCTTCTCGGGCGTGGCGGCGCGGGGCTCCATCGAGCGGGCCAGTTTGCGGTCCAGGGTGGTGACCGACACCGCCACCCGGACCAGCCCCTCGGCGGCGGCCGGCGCCAGGAGATCGAGGTCGCGGACCACCAGCGCCGACTTGGTGATCAGCGAGAACGGATGGTGGAAGCGGACCAAAACCTCGATCAGGCCGCGGGTGATGTGCAGGGTGCGTTCCTGCGGCTGGTAGGGGTCGGTATTGCCGCCGATGTGGATGAACTCGGGCCTGTAGCGGGGCGAGCGCAGCTCAGCGTCCAGCAGCTTCGCCGCCTCGGGCTTGAAGAACAGCCTGGTCTCGAAATCGAGTCCGGGTGACAGGCCCATGTAGGCGTGGGCGGGCCGGGCGTAGCAGTAGATGCAGCCGTGCTCGCAGCCGCGGTACGGATTGATCGAGGCCGAGAAACCGACGTCGGGGCTGTCGTTGCGGCTGATGATCACCTTGGCCTTCTCGGCGCTGACCGTGGTCACGATCTGCTGTGGTTCGGCGTCCTCGGCCGTCCAGCCGTCGTCGAAAGCCTCGCGCACCGCGGTCTCGAACCGCCCCGAGGCGTTGGAGCGGGCGCCGCGACCGCGCACCGTTGGAATCTGGGAGGTGAAGCCTGACATCCGCCACGGCTAGCGTTTCGACCGAAACAAAACAAGAACAAATAGCGCTCTGCGACGGCATCCCAAACTCGGCTATAGGGCAGGGATGCTCACCGTGATCATCGACGCCCGGCCCGGCGACGCGGGCCTCCCGGGCCTGCTGGCCCAGCTCACGGCCGGGGCGGTGGACGGCGTGGTTCGCCAGGTGCTGATCGTGGCGCGGGCCGATCGGCCGGGCATCGAGGCGCTGTGCGAGGAAACCGGGGCCGAGCCCCATTCCACGATCCCGGCGGCGGCGAAGGCCGCGCGCGCGCATCTGCTGATGGTGCTGCCGGCGGAGCTGCGGTTGCGGGACGGCTGGATCGGGGCGCTGAACGCGCACCTGGCGGCGGGCGCGAAGCCGGCGCTGGTGGCGGGACTTGCGGGCGGCGGCTTCCTGAAACCCGGCCCGGTCGGCGTCCTAGTCGAGGCCGCCCGTGTCCACGCCGCGCAGGATGGCATCGATATCCAGGGGCTGCGCCGCCAGCTGGGGCTGCCCAAGTGGGGATTGGGGGGTCAGCGGATAGGCTAGGTCGAGGCTGGCCTCGATACGCCGGGCCCCGCCGGCCAGGGCGTCGAGCGACCGGGTCTCCGAGCCGAACATCCGCCGGTAGGTCCAGTAGCCGGCCATGACCTTCTCGACGTAGTCGCGGGTCTCCAGCGCCGGCAGGCACTCGATGATCAGCAGCGGGTCCTCGTCGCCGACCATGCCGATGGTCTTCAGCACCGCGCCGGGACCGGCGTTGTAAGCCGCCACCACGCGCAGCAGGTCGTTACCGACGCCGCGGGTCATCAGGTAGCCGATATAGTCCTGGCCCACGCGCAGGTTGGTGGCCGGTTCGAGCAGCAGTCTGGGCTTCTGGCGGTAGCGCTTGTCACCGGTGGCCAGCGTCGCCGACGACGGGATCACCTGCATCAGGCCATAGGCGCCTGCGTGGCTCATGGCGGCGGGGTTGAAGGCGCTTTCCTGGCGCACGATGGCGTAGACCAGGGCGCGATCGACTGTGAAACCGTCCTTCGGCTCCAGCGCCGGGGTCTGATACTCACCGAGGCCGGCATAGGCGGCGCGCCCGCTGGACGATCCGCCCATGGCCGCGATCAGGCCGTTCCAGGCTTTGCGCTCATCGCTGGTGCGCGACATGGCCAGACCGGCGCGCAGCTCCTGGCGGGCCTCGTCCGGGCGGCCGATCTGCATGAGGGCGGCGGCGCGGTGGGCGCGGGGATCGTCCTGCACGAAGCGGCCCAGCTCCAGGTCCGGGGCGCGGTAGGCGGCGAGGGTGAGACGACCGGTCGGCGCGGTCGAGGCGGAGATCATCCGCACCTGCCGCTCGGCGATCATGCCGTAGAAGGTCTGCGGGGTTTCTGCCGCCAGCCGCAGGAACTGAGTGGCCGCGGCGGCGTCGCCCAGCGCTACGGACGAGCGGGCCGCCCAATAGGCGCCGGCCGAGCGCAGCCAGGCGTCCTTGCCGTCGTCGCCGGCGACTTGGCTGAAATAGTCCCGGGCTTGGTGATAGTCCTGCAGGCGCCACGCCGAGAGGCCGGCGATCCAGCCGTCGCCAACGCGGGAGGCCAGCTGGAAGGCTGCGGACGGGTCGCCGGAATAGAAGGCTTCGCGCGCGGGCTTGCTGGCCTCGCTGCGGGCGCCGTCGGCGCCGGCGACTTCCGGCAGCGGCGGGCCAATGGCGTCGGCGGGTTTGCGCTTGGCCGCCAGCGAGAACACCTTCTCGGCCAGCGGCAGGTCCTTGAACTTCAACAGCCAGCCGGACAGCTCGTCGAACGAGGCCTTGTGCGCCGAGGGGTGCATCAGGGCCTGGTAGGATAGGTAGCCGGTGAGCGACTTGTCCTGAATCTCGGCGGCCTGCAGCTCCGCGCCCAGGAAATCGCCCTCATCCATTGCCTGGAAGGCGGCGGCATAGGCGCGGGCGTCGGGTTCGGAGAGGGCCTTCGGCGACTCAGCCGCCACCGCGAGGGTGGCGAACGAGGCGGCGGCGACGAGGGACAATACCCCGACGCGCAGGCGCTTTTGGAGCGTCATGCCGTCATATCCACGCGCCTGTACTAACACCAGGTTGAGCGTGGTCCCTTTTCTCGAGTCCCAAGCGGCGAAGCTAGAGGGGCCGGTCGGGACGATCAAGCCTTTCGGTCAGAGTCAGCAGATCCTTCCACGCATTCTTTTTCGCGCCGGGCTGCCGCAGCAGGAAGGCGGGGTGCAATGTGGGCAAGCTGGGCAGTTCCAGGGTTCCGTCAGCCGAGCGCCAGTCGAACCAGCGGCCCCGCAGCTTGAGAATGCCGTCCTCCTGCTTCAGCAGCGACTTGGCCGAGGCCGCGCCCACCATCAGCAGCATCCGGGGTTGCACCAGGGCGATGATCCGTTCGAGGAACGGGGCGCAGATCGCCTGTTCGGCTGGCGTCGGCGTGCGGTTGCCGGGCGGCCGCCAGAACACGGTGTTGGTGATCAGGACGCGGTCGCTGACCCCCGCGGCGCCCAGCATGCGGTCCAGCAGCTTGCCGGCGCGGCCGACGAAGGGTTGGCCCTGGATGTCCTCGTCGGTGCCCGGGCCTTCACCGATCACCATCAGCGGGGCCCTGGGATCGCCGCGATAGACCACCGGCTGGGTGGCGGCGCCCTCGTACCGCAGGGGGCAGCCCTCGAAGCCGGCGATGGCGGCGACCAGGGCGTCCAGGTCGCCCGCGGCGGCGGCCAGGGCCTGCGCCTGGGCGACTGCGGCGGAGACATCGGGCTGGCCGGCGCTGGCGCGACCGGCGGCAGGGGGCGGCGCGGCCGGCGCCGGGCGCACGGGCGGCAGGATGCGCCCGGCCTCGATGCGATCGACCGCCTCGTCCAGCAGCATGGCGTCCACGCCCCCGTCCGCCCAGAAGGCCAGCAGGCTTTCGGCAAGACGGCTGGCGGAAGGATCGCCCAATGGGTAGCTTGGGACCGTCACGGCGGTGGTTCACTCCGGAAGAGGCTTGGTCCACTCTTGGCCCGAAGCGGTCGGCTTGTCAGCCACGGAAGGGCCAGATGGGTTTGCGGTTCCTATTCGGCGGTGTCGCTATGGCGCTCCTGGCCCTGTCGGCCGAAGCCCAGGTCACACGCGCTCAGGCGGATCGGGCGCAGCAGGGCGAGGTGCTGCGGAGCGTGGGCGGCGCCTACCAGGGCCCGCAGTCGGCCTATGTGAGCAGGGTCGGCGAGCGGATGGCGGCGGCGGCGGGCCTGGCCGGGCGCTGCACCTTTACCATCGTGAACGCTGAGGTCGTGAACGCCTTCACCACGCCGCCGGGCTGCTACGTCTATGTGACCAGGGGCTTGTTGGGCATTCTCAACTCCGAGGCGGAACTGGCGGCGGTGCTGGGCCATGAAGTCGGCCACGTCGCCGCCCGCCATGCCCAGCGCCAGCAGAACAACGAGGCGCTGACCGGGCTGGCCGCGGCGCTGGTGGGCGCGGTGGCCAAGTCGGACGTGGTGGGCGCGGTGGCCGGCCGCGCCGCCAAGCTGGGCACGCTCAGCTACTCGCGCAGCCAGGAGTACGAGGCCGACAGCCTGTCGCTGCGCTACCTGCCGGTCGCGGGCTATGCGCCGCGCGGCCTGACCGACGTGCTGGACGCCCTGCGACGGGAGGACGCCTTCACTGCTCGGGTCAGCGGTCGCACCGGCCGTTCCGGCCCGGCCTGGGCCAGCACCCACCCGCTGACCGGCGACCGCATCCGCCGCGCCGCCCAGCAGGTCGCCGCCGACGATCCGGGCGATCGCTTGGGGCTGAACACGGATAGCTTCCTGACGGCCCTGGACGGCCTGACCTATGGCGACGACCCGGACGAGGGCTATGTCAGCGGCGCCGCCTTCACCCATGCGCGCCTGCGCGTCGCCTTCACGGCCCCGCCGGGCTTCCAGCTGGCCAACGCCGCCGATGCCGTGCGGATCAGCGGGCCGAACGGGATGCGCGGCGAGTTCGCCAGCGGCCGCGCCTCGCCCGCCCGGCTGGAGGACTACGCCGCCCAGGTGCTGCGCGGCGTCACGGGGTCTGCGCCGATCGAGATGGGCCGCCTGGTGCGAACGACCATCAACGGCCTGGACGCCGTGATCCTGCCCGCCCGCGTTGAGACGCGCAGCGGCCCGGTCGAGGTGGTCGTCGCGGCCTATGCCACGGGCGGCGACAAGGCCTACCACTTCGCGACCATCGCGCCGGCGGGGCAGGGCGGGGTGTTCGACCCCATGTACGACAGCTTCCGCCGGCTCTCAGAGCGCGAGGCCGCGACCGTTGGCCCGATGCGCATCTCCATCGCCACCGTGCGGCGAGGCGACACCAGCGAGAGCCTCGCCGCGAAGATGGCCGGCGGCGACCGGCTGGAGCGGTTCCTCATGCTGAACGGCCTGCAGCCCGGCGAGCCGCTGGCGCCTGGCCGGCGGGTGAAGGTTGTGACGGGTGGGCAGCGCTAGCGGAACAGGCCTAAGTCCACCGCTTCGGCCATACCCCGGTAGCCAGCGTCGTTGGGGTGCAGCCAGTCCCCAGACTGCCAGTCGGCCCGAAGCTTCGACGGCCTGGCCGGGTCGCGGGTGGCGGCGTCGAGGTCGATGACGGCGTCGAAATTGCCGGGCTTGCGGATCCAGGCGTTGAGGGTCTGTCGCGCGGCCTCTCCGGCCGCCGTGAAATAGGCGGCGCCCTCGTAGGGCAGGATGGTCGCGCCGATGATCCGCAGACCCCGGGCATGGGCGCGGTCGATAAGCTGGCGATAGCCCAGGATCATTGCTTCGGCCATGGGCGCGGTTCCAGCACGGCCGCCGAGCCCCAGGTCGTTCACCCCTTCCAGCAGGATCATGTCGGTCACGCCGGGCACGGAGAGCACGTCGCGGTCGAAGCGGGTCAGGGCGCTCTGGCCCATGCTGGCGACAGAGCCGTCGCTCAGCACCCGGTTGCCGCCGATACCGGCGTTGACGACGCCGACGAGCCGACCGGCGCGTCGTTCGGCAAGGCGCTCGGCCAGCCGGTCTGGCCAGCGACGGTCAGCGCCCTGGGTCGATCGATAGCCGTCGGTGATGGAGTCGCCGAACGCCACGATCACCCGGGCCGGTTGGGCGGCCTCCACATCCACGCCGGAGAGGAAGGCGCGGAAGTCGGCGGGCGGGCCGGCGGGAACATCCCTGGCCGTCGCGTCGCCGGCGGCGACGCGGGGCGCTTCGTTGCCATTGGCGTGGCAGGTGCAGGGGCCGGTTTCGCCAGGCAGGTAGAGGCTGATCCGCAGGCGGGCCAGCGCCTTGGTCGGCAGCGCGATCGGGTCGCTGAGCATCGGCGCGCCCGGTGGCACGCTTGCGGACGCCGCGCCCGCGAAGGTCACTGGCCGATCGCTGCCGGCGATCGTCGCGCCGTCGGGGCCGACGAGGGCCACGCGCGCCGCGCCGAGACTGAGGACCTTCGCCCCATACTCGTTGGTGAAGCGGATGCGCAGGCGGGCGCCGCCGGCCGAGAGCCGCACCACCTGGACCACGGTCTGGTCGTTGAACGCCGGGCTGAGCCGCCGCGCATCGACGCCCGGGGCCGCCGCCATCGGCGGGGCGGGCGAGGCGCCCCAGCTCCCGATCCACCGGGTGGCGGCCTCAGCCTGGGTCGCAAGAAGCGCGATCGCGCCCGCCAGAACCATCACACGCATGCGTTTTCCCCCGTTTTGCTTGACCGTCACTAGGTGACATTCCGATAAGACCACAAGAGACCATCGGCGCGAACTTGGGCGCCGGGCGAAGGGGAGCCTGGGATGAGCGAAGCCGTCGAACGGGAAGCGATGGAGTACGATGTCGTCATCGTCGGCGCGGGGCCATCGGGCCTTGCCGCGGCGATCCGGCTGAAGCAGCTCGATGCGAACCTCACCGTGGCGGTGCTCGAAAAGGGCTCGGAGGTCGGCGCTCATATCCTTTCGGGCGCCGTGATCGACCCCAAGGGCATCTCCGAGCTGCTTCCCGACTGGAAAGCCCTGGGCGTGCCGCTGGAGACGGCGGTCACCAAGGACCGGTTCCTGATGCTTGGACCCCAGGGCGAGCTGGACATCAGCTGGCTGCCCTTCCCGAAATGGATGCTGAACCACGGCAACTACATCGCCAGCCTTGGCAACGTCTGCCGCTGGATGGGGACCTATGCCGAGGGCCTGGGGGTGGAAATCTATCCCGGTTTCGCGGCCTCGGACCTGGTGTTCGCCGCCGATGGCTCGGTGAAGGGCGTCGTCGCCGGGGTGGCCGGCCTGGGCAAGGATGGGCTGCCGACCGCGGCCTACGAGCCGGGCATGGAGCTGCACGGCAAGTACGTGCTGATCGGCGAAGGCGTGCGCGGCTCGCTGGCCAAGCTGCTGCTGGCGAAATTCAACCTGTCCGAGGGCAAGGAACCGCAGAAATTCGGTATCGGGATCAAGGAGCTGTGGAAGGTTCCTGACGCCGCCTTCCACTCCGGCATGACCCAGCACACTTTCGGCTGGCCTCTGGACAACAAGACCGGCGGCGGCAGCTTCATGTACCACTTCGGGGATAACTACGTGGCCATCGGCTTCGTGGTGCACCTGAACTACGCCAACCCCTGGATCTCGCCCTTTGACGAGTTCCAGCGCTTCAAGACCCATCCCTCGATCAAGCCCTTCCTGGAAGGCGGCCAGCGCATCTCATATGGCGCACGCGCGATCACCGAGGGCGGGTTCCAGTCGGTGCCGAAGCTGGCCTTCCCGGGCGGGGCGCTGCTGGGCTGTTCGGCGGGGATGGTCAACGTGCCGCGGATAAAGGGCAGCCACAACGCCGTGAAGAGCGGGATGATGGCTGCCGAGGCCGCCTTCGAGGCGATCCAGGCGGGCCGGTCCGGCGACGAGCTCACCGCCTACCAGGACGCCTACGACCGCTCATGGGTGGCCAAGGAGTTGAAGGCGGTCCGCAACTTCAAGCCGCTGTGGTCGAAGCTGGGCACGATCCCGGGGCTGTTGCTGGGGGGCGCCGATGCGATGATCGGCAACCTGCTGGGCGGGTTCTCGTTCGTGGGCACGCTCAAGCACGGCAAGACCGACGCTGAGGCCACGGGCCTGGCCAAGGACTTCAAGCCGATCGTCTATCCGAAGCCGGACGGGGTGTTCAGCTTTGACAAGCTCAGCTCGGTGTTCCTGTCCTCGACCAACCACGACGAGAACCAGCCGGCCCACCTGAAGCTCACCGACGCCGCCATCCCCATCGGGACCAACCTGCCGAAGTTCGGAGAGCCCGCGCGGCTCTACTGCCCGGCCGGGGTCTACGAGGTGCTGTACGACGAGGCGGGGAACAATCCGAAGTTCCAGATCAACTTCCAGAACTGCGTCCACTGCAAGACCTGCGATATCAAGGACCCGTCGCAGAACATCACCTGGACCACACCGCAGGGCGGGGACGGGCCGAATTACCCCAACATGTGAGCGCCATATTCGCGTGTGACCACTGGCCATCTTGCGGCGCGGTCGCCGCGCGCCCAGAGTCTTCCGATGCGTCGTCGTCTCCTTCTCGCCTGTGCCCCGCTCCTGCTGCTGGGGGCCTGCGCCACCACCGCTTCCACGTCGAAGCTCGGGTCTGACCCGGCCGCGCCGGCCGCCGCCGACAGCGCCTACGGCATGTTCCTGGCCGGCAGCGCCGCCCTGACCCAGGGGCGCAACAGCGAGGCCGCCAAGTTCCTCGACATCGCCCGCGCCCAGAGCGGCGGCGACCCGGCCGTGGCTGAGCGCGCCTTCACCGCAGCGCTGATGGCCGGCGACATCGACAAGGCCGCCCTGCTGGCCCCCGATGGCCCCAACGCCTCGGAACCCGGCAAGCGGCTGGGCCGGCTGGCCAAGGTCGTGGCCGCGATCGCCGACAACAAGCCCAAGCTGGCCAAGGAGGCCCTGGGGTCCGACGGCATCGGCTTCCCGCACCGCGCCTCCGCCGCCCTGCTTGGCCCGTGGATCTCGGCGGCCGCCGGCGACATGGAGGGCGCCATCGTGCGCCCGCAGCTGCGCGGCGACTCCGGCGTCGACTATTTTGGCCAGCTGGGCCAGGCGAACCTTTTCGAGCGCGCCAAGCGCTATGACGAGGCCGAGACTGACTTCAAGGCGCTGACCTCCAGCGGCGCTCCAAGCGACATCGCGGTGGGCGGGTATGGCGGCTTCCTCGAGCGGCGCGGCCGTCGGGATGACGCGGTGGCGCTCTATGACGCGGCCCTGCGGCGCAACCCCGCGAACCTGACGATGAAGGCCGCCCGCGCCCGCGCCGCCGCCAAAAAGCCCGCGCCGCCTGCGCCGACCATCAAGGAAGGCGCCGCCTTCGCCTTGCTGGCCCCGGCCGCCTCGATGATCACCGCCAAGCAGGACCAGATCGGGCTGGCCTATCTGCGGCTGTCGCTGCGGCTGGACCCGACGCGCAACGACGCCTGGCTGATGCTGGGCGATCTGCTGCAGTCTGGCGGCGACACCGAGGGCGCACGCGCCGCCTATGAGAAGCCCAAGCCCGGCACGGCTGAGTTCCCCGCCGCCCAGGCCAAGCTGGCCTGGAGCCACCAGAGCGCGGGCGACAAGGCCGGCGCGCTGAAGCTGGCCCGTGCCGCGGCGGCCACCGGTGACCCTGAGGGCCGGTTGACCCTGGCGGATCTGCTACGGGCCAATGAGAGCTTCGACGAAGCGATCGGCCTGCTGAACGGCCTGATCTCCGAGGCCAAGGGCAATGCGTCGTGGCCGCTCTACTACGCCCGCGGCCAGGCCTATGAGCGCAGCGGCCACTGGAAAGAGGCGGAAGCCGACCTGACCAAGGCGCTGGTCATGCGCCCGGACGAGGCGGAGCTGCTGAACTACCTGGGCTATGCCTGGATAGACCGTGGCGAGCGGCTGCAGGAAGCCATGGGCATGGTCGAGAAAGCCGTGGCCGCCAACCCGCGCTCCGGCGCCATCGTGGATAGCCTGGGCTGGGCCCACTATCGGCTGGGTAATTTCAAGAAGGCCGTCGAGATTTTGGAGCAGGCGGTTGAGCTGGAAGCCGGCGACCCGGAGATCAACAACCACCTGGGCGACGCCTACTGGATGGTCGGCCGCAAGGACGAGGCCGGGTTTCAGTGGCGCCGCGTGCTGACCCTGAAGCCGGACGACAAGATCAAGGCCGACGTCGAGAAGAAGCTGGCCTCGGGGGTCGGACCCGCGCCAAAGCTGGCCGGCCAGTAGGATGGCCGAGGCCTTCGCACCGGCGAAGGTGAACCTGTTCCTGCACGTGGGCGGGCCCAATTCTGGATCGGCGGGGGGCGACGGCTACCACCCTATCTGCAGCCTGATGGTGTTCGCCGACCTGGGCGACCGCATCTCGGTGAAACCGGGGGAGGGGCGCGTCAGCGTCACTGGCCCTTTCGCCGGCGCCGTTGGCCGCGAGTCCGACAATCTGATCCTCCGCGCGGTCCGCGCCTTCGTGGCCGAGCTGGGCCGGCCGATGGAGGAGCTGGCCTTCTCGCTCGACAAGCAGCTGCCGGTGGCCGCCGGCCTGGGCGGTGGGTCTAGCGACGCGGGCGCGGCCCTGCGGCTGATCCGTGATGTGTTCGCGCCCGGCTTCGACGACGCTCGCCTGGAGGCCTGCGCGGCCAGCCTGGGCGCGGACGGGGCGGCGTGCCTCTGGGGCCGGCCGGTGATGGCGGAGGGCCGGGGCGAGCGCCTCAGCCCCGCGCCGGGCCTGCCGGAACTGCACGCGGTGCTGGTGAACCCTGGCGTGCCGGTCTCGACACCAAGCGTCTATCGCGCGCTCGACGCTGCCGGCCGCTTCGGCGACGTGACCCCGCCTCGGATGCCGGAGGCCTTTGAGAGCCCGCAAGAGCTGGCGGCGTGGCTGGCGACCCAGTCCAACGACCTGGAGGCCCCGGCGATCACGGTGGCCCCGGAGGTCGGCGCCGTGCTGGCGACCTTGCGCGATGAGCCGGAGACGCTGCTGGCCCGGGTGTCAGGGTCGGGCGGAACCTGCTTCGCCCTCTGCGCCGACGACATCAGCGCCGAGGGCCTTGCCGAGCGGATTGAGGCCATGGAGCCCCGCTGGTGGGTGCGGCGCTGCCGACTTGGCGGACCCTGGGGCTAGCCCCAAACGAAAACGGGGGCCCCGAAGGACCCCCGTCTGTACCCCGCTGGCGCCCGGCTCGCGCCGGACCCGCTCTCCCAGAGAGCTTACGAGTGGTAGGCCCGTTCGCCGTGTTCGACGATGTCGAGGCCTTCTTCTTCCGCCTCCGCCGAGGCCTTGAGGCCGACGGTGAACTTGATGATGTAGAAGACGATGCTGGAGGCGATCGCCGACCAGACCACCGAGACCCCGACCGCCTTAAGCTGGGTGATGAACTGGCCCATCATGGTGTAGCTGGCCAGGGCATCGCAGGTGGAGATGTCGCCGTCCGCCGCGCAGGTCGCGTAGTCCACGATGCCCGCGCCGCCGAGGGCGGCCGACACCAGGATACCGGTGGAGAGTGCGCCCACGATGCCGCCGATGGCGTGGATGCCAAAGGCGTCCAGGCTGTCGTCGTACTTGAACAGGTTCTTCACGACCGAGCAGAAGAAGATGCATATCGGCGACACGATCAGGCCCAGAGCCAGGGCTCCGACCGGGCCGGCGAAGCCGGCGGCCGGGGTGACGGCGACCAGGCCGGCGACCAGACCGGAGGCCATGCCGAGCAGCGAGGCCTTCTTGCGCGTCACCCACTCCGTCATCGCCCAGGAGAAGCCCGCCGCGGCGGTGGCGATGAAGGTGTTGATCATGGCCAGCGCGGCGTAGCCGTTGGCCTCCAGGTTGGACCCGGCGTTGAAGCCGAACCAGCCGAACCACAGGAGGCCCGCGCCGACCAGGGTCAGCGTCAGCGAGTGGGGTTGCATCGGCTCCTGGCGGAAGCCCTTGCGGGGGCCGAGGATCAGGCAGCCCATGAGCGCGGCGACGCCGGCGTTGATGTGCACCACGGTGCCGCCCGCGAAGTCGATAGCGCCCCAGCCCCACAGCAGCCCGGCCGCGACCGCGTCCTTCGGGTGGGTTGCGATGGTGTCAGGGCCCGGCCACCACCAGACCATGTGGGCCAGCGGATAGTAGGAGAGCAGGGGCCACAGGACCGCGAAGATCACGCAGGCCGCGAACTTCATCCGCTCGGCCACGCCGCCCAGCACGAGGCAGGCGGTGATGCAGGCGAAGGTCATCTGGAAGCAGATGAAGACCAGTTCGGGGATGTAGACCCCAGTCGAGAAGGTCGCCACCAGCGACGCCGGCGTCACGCCCTTCAGGAACAGCCGGTCAAAGCCGCCCACGAACAGGTCGTGGCTGCCGCCGCTGGTGAAGGCGAAGCTGTAGCCGTAGAGGACCCAGGCCATCATGCCGATGACGCAGACGGTGGACGTCTGCATCAGCATCGACAGCATGTTCTTCTGGCGAACCAGGCCGCCGTAGAACAGCGCCAGGCCCGGAATGATCATCAGCAGCACCAGGATCGACGAGACCATCATCCAGGTGGTGTCGCCCTTGTCGACGGTCTGTTTGGGCGCCTCGATGACGGCCGGAGCCGCGGCCGCGGCGACGGGCGCGGCGGCGTCGGGAGCCGGCGTCGCCGCCGGAGCGGCGGCCTCAGGGGCCGGCGCGGCGGCGGCCGGCGCGGAGGCCGGCGTCTGGGCGATGCCGACGAGCGGCGCCCCGACCATGGCGGCGGCGAGCATCAGTCCCGCGAGCCGCTGTTTTCCAAATAATTTCATGAACATGTTCCCTGGTCCCGTTCGCTAGAGCGCCGCGGCGCCCGTCTCGCCCGTCCGGATGCGCACGGCCTCCGAGACGTCGAGGACGAAGATCTTTCCGTCGCCGATCTTGCCGGTGGCGGCTGCGGCCTTGATGGCCTCCACCGCCTTGGCGGCGGCCGCGTCGTCGACGACAGCCTCCAGCTTCACCTTGGGCAGGAAATTGATCTGGTACTCCGCCCCCCGATAGATCTCGGTCTGGCCCTTTTGCCGGCCATATCCCTTGACCTCCGACACCGTCAGACCCTCCACACCGGCCCCGACGAGCGCTTCGCGCACGTCGTCCAGCTTGAATGGCTTGACGATCGCCATGATGAGTTTCATCCGCTCGCTCCGCGTCCGGCCCTGAGGGCGGGCCCCACCCCTCGAATTGCACAATGACCGTGGCTGAAGACTCCCGAAGCCCCGGTCGGGCCGACGCTATGTCGCGGGATGGCGGCGGGCGCCGCGCCGGGATGACGCATTGGTCAAGAAGCCCAAGGCGCGCCTATTTCTTAGGCGTCGAACAGCGGCGACGCCTTCAATTGCAGCACGCAGAGGGGATGGGCGGGGTCAAGCGGTGCTTGACCTGCGCGCAGACCGTCGTAAATCCAGCGCTTTCCGCGCCTAGTGTCACGACGCTGTGATCCTGGGAAACTAGGCCGGCGTCTCCCGCGCAGTCATGTGTCGTACATCCCGGCAGCCTTACAGCAGGGGCCGCCGCTCCAGAGAGCCACCCAGAGAGCCACAAGGAACCTGAATGTCGCCGACCCGTCTCCTCCTCGCCGCCGCCGCCCTCGCCCTGATCTCGGCCCCGGCCCCGGCCCTTGCCCAGGCTCCCGCCCCGGCCGCGGCTGCCCCCATGGCGGCCTCGGTGGCCAGCCTGGCCAAGCCGGTCGTCATGAACGGCGACCTGGTCGATACGCTGAAGCTCAACGGCCAGTTCACGGTCTTCACCAAGGCGCTGGCCGACACCAACCTGACCGGCCTGTTGAAGACCAACACCAACCTGACGGTCTTCGTCCCCACCGACGCGGCCTTCGCGGCCATGCCGGCCGCAGACCTGGCGAAGCTGACCGCCGACAATGCGGCGATGCAGCGCTTCATCCTGCACCACATCATCAACCTCCCCTGGCCGTCCTCGAATATCAAAGGCGTCAAGCGCCCGATCCCGTCGGGCCTGCAGGACAACATCCTGCTCGACGGCAGCGACGAGGGCGGCGTGCTGAAGGTGGACGGCGCCACCATCGTGCAAGCCGACATCAAGACGGGAAGCGGCCTGGTGCACGTCGTCGACCATGTGCTGATCGCCGGCCAGGGCGCGGTGGACCCGCCGGCCCCTGCTGCTGAGCCGGCTCCGGCCGCCGCACCGCCCGCGAAACAGTAGGCAAATCGGGAGGCTGGCGGGAACCAACCGCCAGCCGAACCGTACAGCGTCAGCACATCGGGGACGGGGCGAAGGATCGCCCACCCTCAGGAGTACTGACGATGAACCTTGCCACCCTCACAATCGCCTCCGCCGCCATTGCCATCCTGGGCGCCGCGGCCCATGCGCAACGCCAGACCGCCACGCCGACCCCCGGCTCGGTCACGGGCGACTGGAACGGCGCCCACTCGCCGTCCGACGACAAGCAATACAGGACCAAGGTGATCGTGCCCGTCGCCGCGTTGCCGTGGGCGACTGCCACCACCCCCGTCGAGCCGATGCCGGCGGCCCCAATCGTGTCCGCCACCTCGACGGTTGAGACCCCGGCGGCGACGACGACCACGACCGACGTGGCCGCCACCACCACCTTCAGCAACATCGTCGTGACCAACGGCCCGGTGCCGGACACCGCCGAGAACCGCGCCAAGTATGGCCAGCCGCTGTCGAACGCGGGCAGGCGCACCGGCGCGCGCGGGAACTAGTGACGTCGGAGAGTCGCCGTTTCGGCTGTTGAAGCGAAGGTCGGCGGGCCCTATGGTCCGCCGACTTTTTTTGCGCCTGCGAACAACAGCCCCCGATGTCCAAACAACCATTGTCATTTCAGGGCCTTATCCTGAAACTCCATGACTATTGGAGCCAGCAGGGCTGTGCGATTCTGCAGCCCTACGACGTGGAAGTGGGGGCGGGCACCCTCTCGCCGATGACCGTGCTGCGCACCTTGGGCCCCAAGCCGTGGAAGGTGGCCTACGTCCAGCCCTCCCGCCGGCCCGCCGACGGGCGCTATGGCGAGAACCCCAACCGCCTGCACCAGCACCACCAGTACCAGGTGATCCTGAAGCCCAACCCCCCGAACCTGCAGGAGCTCTACCTCGGCTGCCTGGAGGCGATCGGCATCGATCCCAAGGTCCATGACATCCGTTTCGTCGAGGATGACTGGGAGAATCCCACGGTCGGCGCCTGGGGCCTGGGCTGGGAAGTCTGGTGCGACGGGATGGAGATCACCCAGTTCACCTACTTCCAGCAGGTGGGCGGCCTGGACGTGTTCCCGGTGGCGGGCGAGCTGACCATCGGCCTGGAGCGGCTGAGCCTCTACCTGCAGGACAAGGAAAACGTCTACGACCTGCGCTTCAACGACCAGTTCACCTACGGCGACATCTACCTGCCCAACGAGCAGCAGTTCTCCGCCTTCGAGCTGGAAGTCGCCGATGTCGAGACCTGCAAACGCCAGTTCGAGGACATGGAGCGCGAGGTCCCGCGCATCCTCGCCATGAAGGGCCGCCAGGGCCAGCCGCTGGCGCTGCCGGCCTACGACCACGTGCTGAAGGCCAGCCACCTGTTCAACATCATGGATGCCCGCGGCGCCATCGCCGTCGCCGAACGCCAGAGCTACATCGGCCGCATCCGCGACCTCTGTAAGATGTGCGCCGAGGCCTGGGTGGCCAGCGAAGGCGGGAACGCCTGATCATGCCGCAGCTTCTGCTCGAACTCCTCTCCGAAGAAATCCCGGCGCGCATGCAGGTGAACGCCGCGCGCGATCTTGAGCGCATGGCCCGCGAGCGCCTCGCCGCCGAAGGCCTGCTGCCCGAGGCGCTGAAGACCTTCGCCGGCTCGCGGCGCCTCACCCTGGTGGCCGAGGGGCTGCCGGCGGCGCAGAAGGATCGCCACGAAGAGCTGAAGGGCCCCCGCACCAATGCGCCGGAGCAGGCGCTCGACGGCTTCCTGCGCAAGACCGGCCTGACCCGCGACCAGCTGACCGAGCGCGACGGCGTCTGGTTCGCCCACCTGCACAAGCCCGGCCGGCCGACGCCGGAGATCGTGGCCGAGATGGTCGAGGCCATCGTGCGCGGCTTCCCCTGGCCAAAGTCGATGACCTCGGGGGTCAGCAAGCTGCGCTGGGTGCGGCCGCTGCGGCGCATCCTCTGCGTGTTCGACGGCGAGGTCGTGCCCTTCCAGATCGACGGCATCCCCAGCGGCGACACCACCGGGGGTCACCGGTTCATGGGCTCGGGCCAGCCGTTCAAGGCGCGCGACTTCGACGCCTACGCCGAGCAGCTGGACAAGCATTTCGTCGTCCTCGACGTGGAAGAGCGGAAGACCCGCATCCTGGAAGCCGCCAAGACGCTCTGCTTTGCCCGCAACCTGGAACTGGTCGAGGATCAGGGGCTGCTGGACGAAGTGGCCGGGCTGGTCGAATGGCCGGTCCCGGTGCTGGGCGACATGGACCCGGACTTTCTGGACCTGCCGCCGGAGGTGATCCGCACCTCCATGCGCGTCCACCAGCGCTTCTTCGCCGTGCGCAATCCGGAGACGGGCAAGCTGGCCCCGCACTTCGTGACGGTCGCCAACATCGACGCCACCGACGGCGGCAAGACCATCGCACTCGGCAACGCCAAGGTCCTGCGGGCCCGGCTGGCGGACGCCCGGTTCTTCTGGGACGAGGACCGGAAGACGAAGCTTGAGGATCGGCTCGAGAAGCTGAAAGGCGTGACCTTCCACGCCAAGCTTGGGACGATGTACGAGCGGGTCGAGCGGATCGCGGCGTTGGCAGGTGAGTTGGCTCCGCTCGTGAGGGCTGACGTCGCCCAGGCCACGCTGGCCGCGCGACTGGCCAAGGCGGACCTGGGAACGGGCGTTGTCGGAGAGTTCCCGGAACTGCAAGGCATCATGGGCGGCTACTACGCCCACGCTGAGGGGCAGGCGGTCGAGGTCGTTGAGGCCATCCGGGATCACTACAAGCCACAGGGGCCGGCCGATGCGATCCCGATCGTCCCGGTGGCGATCACCGTCGCGCTGGCGGACAAGCTCGACACGCTGGTCAGTTTCTTCGGCATTGACGAGAAGCCCACCGGCTCGCGCGATCCTTTTGCCTTGCGCCGTTCCGCCTTGGGCGTGATCCGGATCGTGCTCGGCTCAGGGCTGCGCCTGCCGCTTCGCCGCTTCGCTTCCGAGGACCTGCTCGCCTTCTTCGCGGACCGCCTGAAAGTCCAACTCCGCGACGAAGGCCAACGCCACGACCTCGTCGATGCCGTTTTCGCGCTCGGCGACGACGACCTCGTCCGCATCGTGGCCCGCGTCCAGGCCCTCGGTTCATTCCTCACCACTGAGGACGGCAAGAACCTGCTGGCCGGCTACAAGCGCGCCGTGAACATCCTCAAGGCCGAGGAGAAGAAGGGCGCCCTGCCCAGCGGCGCTCCCGCATCACTCGCGAACGCACCGCCCGAAGAGGCCGCCCTCATTGCTGCCGTCGCGGAGGTGGACGCCAGGCTGGCGCCGGCGCTGGCGGCTGAGGACTTCGAAGGCGCCATGCGCGCGCTTGCCACCCTCCGCGCGCCCGTCGACGCCTTCTTCGACAAGGTGTTAGTGAATTCCACCGTAGAGAGTGAACGCGACAATCGCCTGCGCCTTTTGGCGAAGGTCAAAGACGCCATGGGACAGGTGGCGGATTTCTCCCAGGTTACGGGCTAGCTGAAGGACGACGGAATGGCCGATACGATGGTGAAGACGCGCTGGGTCTATGCCTTCGGCGGCGGCAAGGCCGACGGCGACGCGTCCATGAAGGACCTGCTGGGCGGCAAGGGCGCGAATCTCGCCGAGATGAGCGCTCTTGGACTTCCCGTGCCCCCGGGCTTCACCATCACCACCCAGGCCTGCAACCACTACTACGACAACGCCAAGGCCTATCCCGCCGACCTGAAGGACCAGGTCGCCGTCGGCCTGAAGACCGTCGAACAGATCACCGCCAAGACCTTCGGCGACGCGGCCAACCCGCTGCTGGTCTCGGTGCGCTCCGGCGCGCGCGCGTCGATGCCGGGGATGATGGACACGGTCCTGAACCTGGGCCTGAACGACCAGACCGTCGAAGGGCTGGCCAAGCTGTCCGGCGACCGCCGCTTCGCCTTCGACAGCTATCGCCGCTTCATCCAGATGTACTCGGCCGTGGTGCTCAGCCTGGACCACCACCAGTTCGAAGAGATTCTCGACGACCATAAGGACCGCCTGGAGATCTACGTCGACACCGGCCTCAGCGCCGAGCACTGGGAAGCCATCGTCGCCGACTACAAGAAACTGGTCGAGGACGAGCTGGGCAAGCCGTTCCCGCAGGACCCCCACGAACAGCTATGGGGCGCGGTGGGCGCCGTGTTCGCCAGTTGGATGAACGACCGGGCCAAGTTCTACCGCCGCATGCACGACATCCCCGAGAGCTGGGGCACCGCGGTGAACATCCAGTCGATGGTGTTCGGCAACATGGGCGACGGGTCGGCCACGGGCGTCGCCTTCACCCGCAACCCGTCCACTGGCGACAACCGGCTCTACGGCGAATTCCTGATCAACGCCCAGGGCGAGGACGTGGTCGCCGGCATCCGCACCCCGCAGCCGCTGACCAAGATCGCGCGCGAGGAGATGGGGGACGTGAACCCCTCGATGGAGGAGGCGCTGCCGGAGGTCTTCCTGCAGTTCAAGGCGGTGGTCGAGAGGCTCGAAACCCACTACCGCGACATGCAGGATATCGAGTTCACGGTCGAGCGCGGGCGGCTCTACATGCTGCAGACCCGCAACGGCAAGCGCACCGCCAAGGCGGCGCTGCGGATCGCCGTCGACCTGGCCAGCGAGGGCCTGATCACCCACGCCGAGGCGGTGATGCGCGTCGAGCCGTCGTCGCTGGACCAGCTGCTGCACCCCACCATCGACCCCTCCAGCCCCCGTGACGTGATCGCCTCCGGCCTGCCGGCCTCGCCTGGCGCGGCCACCGGCAAGGTGGTGTTCACCGCCGAGGAAGCCGAGAAGCTGGGCAGCGCCGGCGAGGCGGTGATCCTGGTGCGCGAGGAGACCTCGCCGGAAGACATCCGTGGCATGGACGCCGCCCGCGGTATCGTCACCGCCCGCGGCGGTATGACCAGCCACGCCGCCGTGGTCGCGCGCGGCATGGGCCGCCCTTGCGTCAGCGGCGCCGGCGAGATCCACATCGACATGCGGCTTCGCGAGTTCCGGGCGCGCGGCAAGACCGTGCGCGAATACGACGTCGTCACCATCGACGGCTCGACCGGCGAGGTGCTGGCCGGCGTCGTCAAGATGATCGAGCCCGAGCTCAGCGGCGACTTCGGCATCCTGATGGGCTGGGCCGACGAAAGCCGCCGCCTGAAGGTGCGCGCCAACGCCGAGACGGCGCTGGACGCCCAGACCGCGCGCCAGTTCGGTGCCGAGGGCATTGGACTTTGCCGCACCGAGCACATGTTCTTCGACCCCGCGAGGATCGCCGCCGTGCGCGAGATGATCCTGGCCGATGACGCGGCCGGTCGGAAACTCGCCCTGGCCAAGATCCTGCCGATGCAGCGCCAGGATTTCGTCGAGCTGTTCAAGATCATGGAAGGCCTGCCGGTCACTATCCGCCTGCTGGATCCGCCGCTGCACGAGTTCCTGCCGCACAACGAGGAAGAGGTGGAGGCGGTCGCGAAAGCCACCGGCCTGGACCCCGCCAAGCTGCTCAGGCGCGCCCAGGAACTGCACGAGGTGAACCCCATGCTGGGTCACCGCGGCTGCCGGCTGGGGGTGTCCTACCCCGAGATCTACGAGATGCAGGTGCGCGCCATCATCGAGGCCGCCTGCGAAGTGGCCGCCCAGGGCCGCCCGGCCCCGATCCCGGAGATCATGCACCCGCTGGTCGCCAAGGGGGAGGAGATGGCCTTCCTGCGCCAGCTCACCGACCGGGTCGCGCGTCAGGTGCTGGATGAGCACAAGTCGCCGATCCAGTACATGGTCGGCACCATGGTCGAGCTGCCCCGTGCCTGTATCCGCGCCGGCGACCTGGCCGAGCACGCCGAGTTCTTCTCCTTCGGCACCAACGACCTGACCCAGACCACGTTCGGCATCAGCCGCGACGACAGTGGCCGGTTCCTGAACGCCTATATCGACAAGGGCATCTTCGAGAAGGACCCCTTCGTCAGCCTCGACCAGGAAGGCGTCGGCGACCTGATCCGCATCGCCGCCGAGCGCGGCCGGGCGGCCCGCCCCGACGTCAAGCTGGGCATCTGCGGCGAACACGGCGGCGACCCGGCCAGCATCGCCTTCTGTGAGAGCGTAGGCCTGGACTACGTCAGCTGCTCGCCCTACCGCGTGCCCATCGCCCGGCTGGCGGCAGCCCAGGCGGCGATCGGCGAGCGGGAAAAGGACCGGTAGTTCCTGACCCGCGATAGCGGGGGAGGGGGACCACGAAGTGGTGGAGGGGGCGTTGGCCCGTCCACCCGCGCCCGCGCACCACCTGCCCCGGCCGTGGAGGCCCAGGATGTGGGCGGGTGGGCGGCGAGCTTTCGCACGGCGTCGCTGAGCGAGGGCCGGCGAGGCGAAGCTTCATGGAACTCTCCCGTTCGGTGCGAACCTAGCGCGAAAAGACCCTGGTGTAGCGAGCTGCGGCGTCCACGACCTCCCCTGTCATCCGCAGGCCCAAGCGCTCGGCAACCCGGACCGAGGCCAGGTTCTCAGGATCGACGAAGGCCTCCACGATCTCCGCGCCGGCGCGGCCTTGCAACCAGGCCAGGGCGGCGCCGGCCGCTTCAGCCATCAGGCCCCGCCCCCAGAACTCCGGCCTCATGTGGTAGGCGAGCTCCGAGCATGCCCCCAGGCTGTTGAACCCCACGGCGCCCACGAACGCCCGGTCCGTCGACCGCAGCATCGCCCAGCGGAAGCGCTCGCCGTCCGCCGCGTACGCCTCCGGTGAGGGCCGCCTAGCGCCGGCGGGGTGAGGTTGGGATGCTGTGCTCGTAAGGAGTCCTTATGAGCGCTCATAGCTGTGCGGCATGACCCAGGTGACGTTGATGGGTCCGGAGCGGCGCCGTCGCTGGAGCGTGGAG
>CALQQB010000068.1 GCA_943332615.1 Phenylobacterium deserti | reverse complement strand
TGCTGCAGCTGCTGCTGATGGCGGGAGACAGCATCTCCCTGGGCGAGATCAGCGCGGAGCTTGCGCGGCGCTGGGCGACCCAGCGGCTTGCGGCGGTGCAGGCTTACAGCCGTATCCTCTCCGACTTCGGCCAGGGCCGCTCGACGGGCCAGGCCGCCGCCGCCGCCTACGCCAAGCTCGCGGCGGAGGAGGCGGTGCGCTACCCCGCCGACGCCGTCGGTATCGCCGTCGATTTCGCCTCGGCGCTGGCGAGGAAGGCTGGGGTAAAGCTGGATCTCGCCAAGGTATCGAGCGATAGAGTCAGCCCGATCCAGGACCTGGAGATCTCGGGAGTCCTGGGCGGCGTGGCGACGGGCGAGTTCCTGCTCAGCAACCCGCACGACCGGCCGGTCGATCTAGGCTTCATCACCAGCAACTTCTCCGGCCCCTCGGGCGAGGTGGGCGCCGGGGTGGTGGTGGAGCCGCCCTCGCTCTCATTGGGGGCGGGTGAGGACCAGACGATCGCCGTGATGGCCAGGTTGGACCCGGAAGCTTTCCTGCCCGGCGGCCGCTACCTGGCCAATGTGGCGATCTCCGGCTTCGACGAGATGGTGGTGCGTGTGCGCCTGACCGTACTTCCCTAGGCCTGCCATGCCGGGCGTCGTCGCCATCGCTCACGACGGGAAAACCGACGGCGCGGTCCTGTTGGACAGGGCACTGTCGCTTTCCGGCTTCCGCGAGGCCATGGCGCCCCGCATCGCCCAGGCGCTGGCGGAACGCGGCGCCTGCTCGGCGATCGTGGTCCCCGCGCTGGACGGCTTCGCGGCCGACTCGCCGGCGCGCACCAATCCGCGCCTTGTGGAACAGCTGCTCGACGTCCTGTTGGATCTCGGCGTCACCGACGTCGCCGTGGGTTCGACCCGCGCCACCGCCGCGCTGTGGCTCGAAAACCGGGATGTCTTCGTCGCCGCCGACCTGCTGGGCTATCGGTATGAGACGCCGGCTGGCTGGCCCTATGACGTCATCGACCTCTCGGAGGACGCGGAGCCCGGCGCCTTCCCTTCGTGGGGTCCGCTGGCCGACACCGACCTGTCGCGGGCCTGGCGCGACGCCGACCTGCGGCTGGTGTTCTCGGCCAATCGCACCGACGACGACGACGGCTATGCCCTCACCCTTTCGACCCTGCTCAGTGTCCTGCCGAGGACCGACAAGGACTATCACTACCGCTACCGCCTCGACGTCGGCGACGTCGTGGCCCAACTGCTGGCCGCGGCGCCGGTCCATTTCGCCTTGATCGACGCCGTGGTCAGCGGGCACGGCCAGGCGGGCGGGCGTCGCCCGATCCCACTGGCCACCGATACCGTCATCGCCGCCTCGGACCCGGCGCTCGCCGACTATGTGGGCGCTTTGAAGATGGGGCTGGACCCCTTCGTCTCGGCGCTCGCGGCGACATCGCTGCGGGCCGTGCGATCGACGCCGGACCTGGCCATACTGGGATCCGTCGATGTCTATCCAGGATGGGTGAACCCCGCCCCCGCCCTCGTGGCCTCCACCGCTGTGCGACGCGGCTTCGTGACCGCCGACCGGGCGATCCGACCGGTGTTGCAGCATGTTGATCGCGAGCTTTTCCCCTTCCGCCACCCGGCCAACGACTGGCTGAACCGGTCCCTGGCCGACGTCGCCTCGGCGGGTCCAACCGGCGAGGAGGGCGCGGCGTTACTGTCCCTGGTCAACCTGGCGGCGGGCGAGCTGGAAAAGGTCGGTGAGGCCTGGGGCGTGGTCGCGGCCAAGGACCTGCTCCGCCAGTCCGATGCCCCGCTGAACATCGACCCTGACGCGGTGACCGGCGCCCAGTACGACGCCATCGCCGGCGAACTGCTGCCGCAGACCGAGCTGCTGCGCGGCGTGGCCGCGGACTCGGGTGGGGTGCGCTGGCGTTTCGACGATGGGGCGGTGCTGTTCGACGGCGCCCGGCGCATTCCCCTGCCGTTCGAGGCCTTCACGGACGCCGTTCCGATCCACCGCACCATCCAGTTCATGAACGACTATGCCGGTGGCCGCGCTCTGGCGACGGCGCGGGACGACACGGGCCGGGTTACCCGCCAGGTGGAGCGAAACCTCTACCTGCCGCAGCCGAACTACACGGCGCTGGGCGGCGGTGTGACCATCGACGTCACAAAGATCGAGACCATGGACTACGGCCCGCGCCGCCAGCGGATGTTCTGGAAGACCGTCAGGAGCGAGAACGGCTCGGCCATCGCAGACGACGGGATCGTTACCTTCGAGGCGCTGGGCGACGACACCCTGGTGACCATCTGGGGGCGGCAGCACTTCGCGCTGCCGCCGCTGTGGGCCGCCATCGACAGCCAGATCACCGCGGACATGAAGGCCGCCCTGGTGACGGAGGCCTATGGCCGCTTCTTCCAGCGCACGTTCGCCAATCTGGAGGCGGTGGCTGAAGGCCGCGACGTGCGCATCGGAAGGCCCTGGACCGAGGCCTCGCAGGCAGAAGCTCTGCCGGTGGAGCGGGTCGCCGACGCGGTGAGGCGGTTCACGCCGGAGGGCGGGTTCGATCTCTCGGCCATGGTCAAGCGGGTGCTGGGTAAGGGGCCTGGCGCCACGCCGGAGCCCGTGAAGATCGACAGCGACGGCTTCCGCCACTTCCAGTCCTCCGGCCCGCCTGAGCCTGGCCCCGTGGGACAGGCCTTGACGGTCCTGCTCAGCGACCTGCGCCATGCGGCTCGGGTCGATTCAGGAGGTGAACGGTGAGGGCGCTGGTCACCGGCGCCAACGGCCTGCTCGGCGCCAACATCATACGCGAACTGCTGCGGCAAGGGCTGGACGTGACCGGCGTCGTACGTCCGGACGCGGATCTGGCCGGCCTCGCGGGGCTCCCCGTCGCATTGGTCCGTGGCGATGTCCTCGACGCCCCGTCACTGGCGGCGGCGGCCAGCGGCCAGGATCTGGTCTTCCACACCGCCGTGCCCTTCAGCTACTGGGGCCACGAACCGGCTGAAATGACCCGCACCGCCGTCGAAGGCAGCCGCAATGTGCTGGCCGCGGCCGCGGCCTCAAACGTGCGCCGGGTGGTGATGACCTCGTCCTCGGTGACCCTTGGCGCGTCCTATCGACCTGAGGTCCGCGATGAGACCGCCCGCGCGGAGGATGACGCGGAAGAGCCCGCCTATGTCCTGGCCAAGATCAGCCAGGAACGCGAGGCCCTCGAGGCGGCGCGTCAGCTCGGCGTCGAGATCGTCTTCGCCTGCCCGACCATGAGCGTCGGCCCGTTCGGCGCGTCGCTGGGTCCCTCCAACGGCGTCGTCACCAGCTACCTGGCCGATCCGCTGAAGCTAAGCTGGGCCGGAGGCTGCAACATCGTCTCCGTCCACGACGTCGCCATGGGCCATGTCCTGCTGGCGGCATACGGCGAGCCGGGCCAGCGCTATGTCCTGGGATCGGAGAATCTGCGCTGGGCCGAGATTCACGGCCTGGTCGCCGAGCTTGCCGGCGCGCCACCGCCGCGCGGGGAAGCCAGCGCGGTCGCCTGTTACGCCCTGGCCGTCGCCGAGGAGGCCCGCGCCCGGATCACCGGCGCCGCGCCGCTCGCCACGCGCGCCCAGGCCCGGATGGTCGGGCGGTTCTACTGGTACAGCCACGACCGGGCCGCCGCCCTGGGCTACCGTCCACGCCCGGCGCGCCAGGCTCTGGCCGAGGCGACGGCCTGGCTGGCCGCCGGCCGTCACATATCGCGCGAGACGCGCGCCGGCATGCGCCTCCACCGGGATGTCCACGTCGCGCGACTGGCGCTGGCGGCGTCCGAAAGGCGTTTCAGCGAAGGGTGGGCCGCATGAAGGCGTTCCGGTGCCTGGTGGGTGTGCGCCATCCGCCGGAGCGGGTGGCGCTGGGCGTGCGCGACTGGATGGCCGAGGTGGGCCCAAATCTGGAAAACGTCGATACCGTCATCACCACCGCCCGTCTCGACCGGCCCGATGGCGCCGCCAGCCTGGTCAATGAGTGGCGCGTGACCCCCGCCCTGCCGGCCGCACTGGACGGCGTGGTCACCCGCGACATGCTGGGCTGGCTGGACCACGCCGAATGGGCCGCCGACCTGGGCGCCTGCAAATGGCGGATCGAGCCGTTTTTCATGGCCGAAGCCATCGATTGCAAGGGCGTCACCCGCTTCGAGTCCGCCATGGGCGGTCGGGGCGCGCGCGTCACGTTCGAGGGACAGCTGGACATCGATCCTGCCGCGCTCGCCACCCTGCCGGTCGTGTGGCGCGGACCCGCGTCGATCGCGGTGGAAATGCTGATCAGCACCTTGATCCCGCGGAACTTCCGCAAATGCGTAGAGGCTGTGAGCGTCCTGCTGGAGACCGAGCGTCAGCTCACCAGCGCCCCATGATGGAACCCCAGCCGAGGGTCGGCCATCGGTGACAGCCCGGGCACGAAGTCCTGGATGTCCGGCATCGGCGCGCGCAGCCGGATCGTGTTCGACGGATAGTCGTAGACGGTGATGTGGTTCAGGCCGCGGTTGGCGGTGAACAGGAACTTCTGGTCCTTCGACAACTGGCAGGCATAGACCGAATCCAGCAACGAGAACCGGCTGACCCGGAGCGCGCCCAGGATGTGCTGGGAATTGCCGAACAGGTTGCCCCGCTGCAGCACGTCATAGGCCTGGGTCGCCACCTCGCGGGGCCGCTGCGCCAGCGCTGCGGCGTCAGGGCGCTCGTCGATCATCCGGTGCTTCGCGAACCCCTTCAGGTCCAGAAACAGGATCGATTGGCTACCGCCATTACAGAAGATCAGCTCACTGTCCGACAGCGTGATGTCGGAATTGATATGCGCCGGCGTCTCACGGCCCGTCGCCCAGTGGCGCAACACCACCCCGCGTTCGGCGTCGATCTCGAACACATACTCCTTGAGGTAGGCCATTCCCCATTCGTGGAAGTCGGTTCGGTCCATAGGCGCGACGCGGAAGGAGATCGCGTAGAACAGTTCCTCGTTCGGATGCGGCAGGATGTGCCAGCAGGTGGCCGGCAGCTTGATCACCTGCACGTCGCCTGTCTGCATGTCACGCACGCCCACGTGCCGGGCCTCGCCGCGCCGGCCTCGGCTGGGATCGTCCATCGACCCGTAGCAGAGCCGCCGGCCCGAGGCGGTCAGCTTCATGGCATGGGGCAGGGCGACCCGGTGCGGTTCCAGCCGCTCTGGGTTCTCCAGGTCGTCGAGGCTGAAGCGCCAGAAGTGGCGGCCGATGGCGGTGATGAAGGCGTCGTCGCCAAGCCAGGCCAGATGCGTGCTGCCCTGCAGCGAAGTGTCCGGCGTCTCGAACCGCAGGGTGGAGACACGCGCCGTCTCCTCCAGGGTCTCAGCGTCGAAGAAGTGCAGGTGCTGGCCGGCGTTGCCCAGGAAGCCCACCCGGCCCGTCGGATCGACCGAGCAGGCGTGGCCGGCGGCGATCCCGTCGTAATAGCGGACCTTCCAGGCATAGCGTTCCGTGGCCGGATCGTAGAGGAACAGGCACATGCCGGCCATGCCTTCCAGGCCATTGGCGCCGTTGCCATCCAGCGCCACGTAGAACGCGTAAGGATATCCCCGCATATCGCCTCCGTCGGCGACCTTAGACCATTCGTCGCTGAAGTTGGATCAGGCTCAGCGCGACCAAGGGTCTATCTTCAGGCAAGCGTCTTGAGTGATCGGCTGCAGCCGAAAATCGAGGCGCCATCGCGCTGGGGTCAGCGTCGTCATCTGTGGAGGGTGGCGCCGGCTGCTTACCTCGCCCGGTTGATCCCCGCGCCGTCCAGCACCAGGCGCACCTTGATGGCCAGCTGGTCGATGGTGAAGGGCTTGGAGATCAGGGCCACGCCGGGATCCAGAACCCCGTTGTGGACCACGGCGTTCTTCGTGAAGCCGGTCGTGTAGAGCACCTTCAAGTCGGGGCGTGATTCCCGGGCCCGGTCGGCGAGCTGGCGGCCATTCATGTCCGGCATCACGATGTCGGTGAACAGCAGATCCACGTGCGGCGTCACCGCCAGGACCGCCAGAGCCTGGGAGGCATCGCCCGCCTGGACGATGGTGTAACCGAAGTCGCGCAGGGCTTCGACCGACAGGAAGCGGATCTTCTCGTCGTCTTCGACCACCAGGATCACCTCGCCGGCCTTGGCCTGGGCGGACGCCGCACTAGGCACCGCCGCATCGCCCTCCACTCCCGTCTCGGCGCCGCTGAGGCGGGGTAGATAGAGCTTCACCGTCGTCCCGATGCCGGGCTCGGAGTAGATTTTCACATGGCCGCCAGATTGCTTGACGAAGCCATGCACCTGGGAAAGGCCCAGCCCCGTGCCCTTGCCGACGCCCTTGGTGGTGAAGAACGGGTCGAACACGCGGTCGATGACGTCGTCGGGCATTCCGACGCCGGTGTCGGTCACCGAGAGCAGCACATATTGGCCGGCGTCGGCTTCCGCGTTGGCGGAGGCATAGGCGTCGTCGAGGTGCGCGTTCGAAGTCTCCACCGTCAGTCGCCCGCCGTCGGGCATGGCGTCGCGGGCATTGATCACCAGGTTCAGGATCGCGTTCTCGAGCTGGCCCGGATCGACGAAGGCGCGCCAGAGGCCACCCGCCATCACCGTCTCGATCCGCAGGTGCTCACCGATGGTGTGGCGCAGCATATCCGACATGCCGCCCACCAGCTTGTTGACGTCGAGCGCCCGGGGTTCCAGCGGCAGCTGGCGCGAGAAGGCCAGCAGGCGCGCGGTCAGCAACGCGGCGCGATGGGCGCCCTCAAGGGCGTTGTCGATGCAGACCAAGGCGCGGGCCCGGTCGGTGTCGAGGCGGCGCTTGGCGATGTCGAGCGAGCCGATGACGATCGACAGCATATTATTGAAGTCGTGGGCGATGCCGCCGGTCAGCTGACCGATGCTCTCCATTTTTTGCATCTGCCGGACTTGGGCCTCGGCCGCCTCGCGGGTTCCCAGCTCCTCCTTCAGGGAGGCGTTCGCCACCTTGAGGTCGGCGGCCGACGCCAGCAGGTCGGCGTTGGAGGACTTGAGCTCCGCCGCCGATACGACGGCGAGCGCGAGCCGGGTGTGCGCCTGGCGAAAGGTGATGAAGACCAGGATCAGGATCACCACGCCGTTCACGACGAGGCCAGCCTGGGCGAGCCTCGCCTGGCGTACGGTTGTGAGCTCGCTGGCGTGGAGCAACCTGGTCTCCTCCGCCTTCATCGTCATCACCACGCCGCGGATCTGACCCGTCAGGGCATCACCGAAGGCAAGCCGCTGGGATTCGGTCGCGCCGGCCCGATCGCCGGTCCGGTAGAGCGCGATAGCCTGGCGTAGGCGCTCCTGTCTGGCAGCGGCCAGGCCGCGCAGGGTTTGCATTGAGGTCTGCTGGCGCGGATTGTCGGCCGTCGCCGCAGCCAGGGCTTCTATATCCCCGTCTATGCGGCTGATCGCGGCCTCATAGGGCTTAAGATAATCTTTCTGACCGGTGAGTAAAAAGCCGCGCTGGCCAGTCTCGGCGTCCTGTAAATCAGACAATACCGTGGAGATCCGGCTCTCCACTTCCAGCGTATGACGGACCAGCGCGAAACTTTGCT
Source organism: Phenylobacterium deserti (assembly GCA_943332615.1). Taxonomy (GTDB): domain Bacteria; phylum Pseudomonadota; class Alphaproteobacteria; order Caulobacterales; family Caulobacteraceae; genus Phenylobacterium; species Phenylobacterium deserti_C. Next base: position 19,082 of record CALQQB010000068.1, on the reverse strand, counting down.
TTTGCTGATCAGCGAGCCAGACCGACCCCAGGATCATCACGACGAGCAGGGCGAAGCCTAGCAGAAGCGTCAACTGTGATCGATTGTCGGAGGTCATGGCGCCATGCATGGGGCCGTCACCAGACCTAAGCAAGCACCGAACGCTCGCCGCGCCGGATCGCGAGCCGCCGGCGACCCCGGCCGGGAGAGTCCACAACGGGGTGTCGCCGCATATCCGGTCTGGCGCACTCTGCTGACCGCACGGGCTGCGGCCATCCCTGCGGGCCCCCTGCTCAGCACGGCGTTTCAATCAGAAGCCATCTGACTTGGGAATTCTACGAGGCAACAAAATGACCCCCCGGCCTAGCCCTTCGTCTTCGGAACCAGCCGCAGCAGTTCGGCGTCTTTCGGCTCGTCGGTCGTCACGTAGATCAGGCCGTCCGGGCCTTGCGCCACCGACTTCATTCGCACGCATCGATCCATCAGCAGCTTCTCCTCGGCCGCCACCTTGCCGTTCTTCATTTCCAGGCGGACCAGTTGCTCGCCCGACAGACCGCCCACGAAGACGCTGCCCGTCCAGCCGGGCAGGGCCTTGCCGGTGTAGAACATCAGGCTGCCCGGCGCGATCGAGGGGTTCCAGTAGTAGACGGGCTGTTCCATCCCGGCCTGGGCGCTCTTGCCGCCGTTAATCATGCCGCCGCCGTTCTCACGGCCATAGCTGATGACAGGGAATCCGTAGTTGCCGCCGGGCTTGATGAGGTCGAGCTCGTCGCCGCCCATCGGCGTGTTCTCGGCCACCCACAGCTTGCCAGTCTTCGGATCGAAGGCGGCGCCATGCACGTCACGGAAGCCCAGCGCATAGAGCGCCGGGTTGGCGGTCTTGTCCTTCAGGAACGGATTGTTCTTCGGGATCGAACCATCGGTGTTGATCCGCAGGATCTTGCCCAGTTGGCTCTGCAGCGACTGCGGATTGGGTCCGCCGCTATCGATCACCGCCGAGGGGATCAGCAGCGTGCCGTCCGGGGCCTGGACGATGCGGCGGGGCAGGATATCGGGCCCTTCGCGGAGGGTCTTCACGTCCTCCAGGCCCTTGCTGTCGGCGCTCAGCTTCGCACTGGCGATGCGGCCGATGGCGGCGGCGTCCGTCGCGCTGGCGCGGGTGACGTAGCCGAAATAGAGCGTGCGGTTCCGGGCGAAGTCGCGGTCCAGACTGACGTCGTACATCGCCGCCAGCCGGGCGTTCTGGATGGCGGGCACATTGGCCAGGAGCTCTGACACAACCCCGGCCTTGTCGATGATCCGCATGCCGCCGGCGCGGAGCGTGACCAGCGCCCGGCCGTCCGGCAGCATGGCCAGGCCCCAGGGCCGGTCGATCCTGGCCACCACCTCGACATCGAAGGGCTGGCGGGCCTGGGCCTTCGGCGCACGGGTCTGGCCGGCGAAGGCCGGGGGTGGGGCATAGCCGTCGGCGGCGTTGCGGTTCTTGCCGCAGAGCGCGGTGATGCGGACGTTCTCCGCCGCCGATCCCGCGACGCCGGCGTAGTCGGGGCCAGGGGGGAACGACGGCTTGGCAGGGGCCGCGGCCTGCGACCAGGCGACGGTGACGTTGGACAGGGCGAAGGCGAGGGCCAGACCGACGGCCGTGCTGGTTTTCGACTTGGACAAATTGGTTCTCCCCGAAGCATATGCCCCACGAGACCTATAGCCTGTTTCAGTGTGAATTCGACGCGCGAGCCCTCGCCACGCGCATATTTCCGAGCGCCGCCCGAGGCTTAGATCTTACAGGCGTCAATCTGAACATCGGCAAGATTTCAGCAATTTAATCCAGGTTACCGGCATTTAATTGGCGTGGAGCGAGCGCGACACGCCACGTGCATCCCCATTGGGGAGAGTGCCTGCATGCTGATCGTGAGCCTCCTGGCGCAGGCCGCCGCCGCGGTCGCGCCGGCGCAGCAGGACGTCACCAGCTATGGCCCCGAGTTCTTCGCGGCCCAGCAGCCTTCCACGGCGGTGGACATGCTGAACCGCATCCCCGGGTTCAGCCTCGACAATGGCGCCTCGGTGCGCGGCTTCGAGGGCGCGGCGGGCAATGTGCTGATCGATGGCCAGCGCCCGGCCAGCAAGGCTGACAGCCTGCAGGACATCCTGTTCCGCGTGCCGGCCGGCAAGGTCGAGCGCATCGACGTGATCCGCGGCGGCGCGCCGGGCATCGACATGCAGGGCAAGACCGTCCTGGCCAATGTGGTCCTGAAGAAGGACGGGGGGCTGCGCGTCCTCCTGGCCGTCGCCGACAACCATCTGGATGACGGACGAGACCTCGGGCAGTTGCGCACCGAAGCCTCCGGCGCCGTGGGCGACATCAAGTGGGAGTTGTCGGCCCGCGCCGGCCGTGGGCTCGATGACGGGACCGGCGCGGGAAAGGGCGTGCGCTTCACCGAGGGGAAGGCGCCCGTTCTGACCGGCTATGACGGCGAAGGCGACGGCATCTTCTACAATGGGACAGGTGCGGTCGAAGGGCCGGTGCTGGGTGGCGCGCTCAGGCTCAACGGCCGGCTGAACACCGACAGCTTCAAGAGCGAAGAGCTGACCCACATCTTCACGACGCCGGCGACGCGCGAGCAGAACGTCTTCCTGCAGGCGCAGGACGAGACCGAGATCGGCGCCCGCTACACGCGCAAGTTCGGCGAGCCCTGGGACGTCGAGATCGTCGGCCTGCGCCAATCCCGCGACCGGCTGGTGACCAACCTGTTCACCGACACCTCGACCAACCTGTTCACCGTGGACCGCGACACCGTCGAGACCATCGGGCGGGCGGTGGTGAAATATCGCGTGGGTCCGAAACTGTCGCTGGAAGCCGGCGGCGAGAGCGCACGCAACACCCTCGACAGCGCCACCCGGCTCAGCGTGGACGGCGCCCGCATCACCCTGCCGGCCGCCAATGTGCAGGTGGAGGAGGACCGGAGCGAGGTGTTCGCCAAGGCCACCTGGCGACCGTTCGCCCATTGGACCGTGGACGCGGGCCTGCGTTACGAGACCTCGACCATCAGCTCCGACGGCGACGTGGTCCTGGAAAAGACCTTGCGCTACCTGAAGCCGAGAGTGGCGGTGACCTGGGCGCCCAGCGAACTGACCCAGGTGCGCCTGCGGGTGGAGCGCGAGGTGGACCAGCTGAACTTCGGGGACTTCGTGGCCTCCGGCGGCCTCAACTCGGCAGGCGGAATCTCCGCCGGCAATCCCGACCTCGACCCCGGCCAGGACTGGGTGGGCGAGATCGCCGTGGAGCACGGGTTCTGGAAGGCGGGGTCGGTGGTGCTGACCTACCGCCACCTCGAGCTCAGCGACGTGATCGACCGCGGCCCAGTGACCACCGGGACCTCGACCTTCGACCGGCCCGAGAACATCGGCGACGGGACCCGCGACGTCATCGTCATGGACCTGACCCTGCCGTTCGACGAGGTGGGCCTGAAGGGCGCGGTGCTGAAGGGCAATGTCACCAAGCGCTGGAGCCGCGTCACCGACCCGACCACGGGCGAGACGCGCTTCCAGTCTGGGCTACGCCGGCTCGATTGGAGCGCCACCTTCACCTACGACATGCCGCGCTACAAGATCACCTGGGGCGCGGATGTCTTCGGCGGCTTTCGCGAGAGCTACTACCGCTACAACCTGGTCGAGGAATTTAAGCTCAACACCTACATAAAGCCGTTCGTCGAGTACAAGCCGCGGCCCGACCTCAACATCCGGCTGGAGCTGCCGAACCTGACGCGGCGAAACCTGCACGATGTCTTCTACATCCACCCGGGCCTGCGCACGGCCGGCGGACAGCCCAGCTCGATCGACGGCAAGCGCACCAACCAGACGCCGGGCGGCACGTTCCTGCGGGTCCGCAAAACCTTTGGCTAAGCGGCTCTAGCTCGGAACTGTCTGGCGCTCGCCATCGACCGGCGGCTCGACCGGGGTCGGGTAGGTATCGCTGGCGCCGTGGGCCCATTTCTTGAGGATCGGCGAGGCGACGAGCATCAGCACGCCCGCGCCCAGGCCCCAGAAGCCAATCAGCTTGAAGACTTCCACATAGGTCGCCAGCGCCTTGCCTGGATCCAGCACCTGGCCGGCCACCGTCTCGCTGGCGGTCATCTGGGCGATCAGGCCGCCGACCCACTGGGCCCAGGACGAGGCCAGGAACCAGGTGGCCATGATGGTAGCGACTACGGCCGGCGGCGCCAGCTTGGTCATCTGTGACAGGCCCACCGGCGAGACGCAGAGCTCGCCCGTGGTGTGCAGCAGGTAGGCCAGCACCAGGAACACCACCGGCACCCGGAAGTCGGGCCCGGCGAACTGCGCGCCCAGCACCAGGACGAAGAAGCCCAGCGCCACCTGGGTCAGCCCCAGGCCGAACTTGATAGCCGGGTTGGGGTCCATGCGGCGTGAGCCCAGAAACGCCCAGATGGCCGAGAAGATCGGCGCGAACAGCAGGATGAAGCCCGGATTGAACGACTGGGTCTGGGCCGGGGTGAACGATTGCCCGAAGCCGATGGTCAGGTCGGTATTGCGCTCGGCGAACTGGTTGAGAGACGAGCCGGCCTGCTCGAACAGGGTCCAGAACACCACCGCGCCGGCCACCAGCACCAGGGCCAGCATCATCCGCTGACGCTCCTCCTTGGTGCATTTGGTGGCCATGAAGACGCCCAGGTAGCTTAGGGTCACGACGGACCCGGCGGCCAGCAGGTAGCCCACCACGGCGTTGCGCTGCACCAGGAACCAGACCAGGGCCACGCCGGCCAGGCCGCCCAGGTACAGCAGGTGCTCAAGGGTCAGCGGGCCCACCATCGGGGCCGCCAGCTTCACCGGATTCGGCGGCTCGCCCTTGCCCTGCAGCAGCGGCTTGCCCAGCGTGAAGACCACGAAGCCTGCCAACATCCCCACGCCGGCGGCGCCGAAGCCCCAGTTCCAGCCGAGGTTCTGCCCCAACCAACCGCAGGCGATGCCCGCCCAGAACGAACCCAGGTTGATCCCGTAGTAGTAGAGGGTGAAGCCCGGATCGCGCCTGGGATCGCCCTGCGGATAGAGCTGGCCCACGAGCGAGGAGATGTTCGCCTTCAGGAAGCCGACGCCCATGATGATCAAGGCCAGCGCCAGGTAGAGGACGTTCTTGAAGATCGGCGTGTCGTCGCGCGTGGTCAGCTCATAGGCGCCCTTCGCCAGCACAGCTGGCAACGCAGCGCCGGCCGGCATCCCCTTGATCTCCAGCCCGCCGTCCGCCGACGGTCCATAGGCGTAAAGCCCCTCGCCCACTTTCAGCTTCACCTCGCGCGCGTCACCGCGGCCGATGACCACGAACTCGTACTTGGCGTTCTGATACTCCAGCACCTGGGTGACCGGCTTGCCTTCGAAGGCCATGGTCAGGTGCCCGGCCACCAGCAGCAGCGCCCCGAACGCGATCGCCTTGCGCGTGCCCAGGAACTGGTCGGCGAGGAACCCGCCCACCAGCGGCAGCAGATAGACCAGCGAGGTGTAGGCGCCGTACTGGGCCTGGGCGGTCTTGTCGTCGAACAGGAAGTGCTGGGTCAGGTAGAAAATCAGCAGGCCGCGCATTCCATAGTAGGAGAAGCGTTCCCACATCTCGGCGAAGAACAGGATCACCAGCCCCTTCGGGTGGGTGCGAAGCTGCATCACCACGGGAATGGCGGTCACCAGCGTAATGATGATGCCGGCGATAAAAACGATATCCATACAGAGACGGTCCCCAAGCACCCGCGGCGGCGGCGACCCTTTAGGATCGTTCGCGCTTCAGGCCTGATTTTATGGGGAGATGATCACGCGGAGCCCGCCCGCACAAGCAAGCCCGTGCCCCGGAGCCGTAAGGTCCGTCGCACGTTTGAGCCCCAAGGCATGGAGCAAGTCATGAAGATCCCCGGACCCGACCACCCGATCACCATCACCCCGGCCGCCACCCGCTGGCGCGCCAGATACGAGGGCCATGTGATCGCCGACAGCGCCGACGCCCTGGTGCTGCAAGAGTCGACCTATCCGCAGGTGATCTACTTCCCGCGCCAGGATGTCTCGATGGAGGTGCTGGCGCGCACCGACCGCTCGACCCACTGCCCGTTCAAGGGCGACGCGAGCTACTTCACGCTCAGCCTGGACGGCCGGATAGCCGAGAACGCGGTCTGGACATACGAGACGCCCTACCCGGCCATGGCGCAGATCGAGGGCCGGGTCGCTTTCTACCCGAACATCGTCGAGGTCCATGCGGTGGACGACGCGGCGGTGAACCCGCGCCACATCGATGTGGATGTCGATCAGGCGGTGCCGCACACCGATTCAGGGTCCGGCGCGTCCCAACGCGAGCACTGGCCCGCCAACGTGCCAGGTCCGGAGGGTGGGGTCAGCTAGCCCGGCACTGACTGCTGCTGGGCCAGGCGCCAGCCGGTGTATTCCATCTCGTTGGTGACTTCGCGCACGCACCACTTCGGGACGTCGAAGGCCATGGCGGCCATGCGGTTGCTGGCTTCGCACTCGGCCAGCACCAAGCCCTTCAGGCCGTCCTCGAACACGTCCACGACGAAGGCTCCGACCTTGTGCCGGCGCTTGGCGAGTCTGGCGCCGGGCAGGACCGAAAAAACGGCGTACTCCTCGGCGGTCAAGTAGAGGTTGGTCATCGGCCCGATCAGCGGATTGTCCGGCGCGTACTTCTTGGCCAGCTTGAATTCGAGATCGACCCCGCCGGGCATGATGATCTTGCGCAGGCGCAGGCGCCCACCGTCGATGTAGAGATCCTCGATCCGCCGCGCCGCGGAATCGTCCAACGCCGGCATGCTGCGCCCGTCCACCAGGAAACGGCGTTCCGCCACCCAATGCGCGTACTTCGGAAGATCCGGCATATCACCCCTCGCGCGGGCCCGCCCACTCCGGGCAAGCGTCACCGGACGGCGCGCTCATCGTCAAGCCGCCCACCACCCGGTTCGGATAAGCCAATGCCTCGAAATGATCGAGGCATCCAACATTTACGCCGCAGAGCGATGGCGCGGCGCGTTTTCGGTGGGACCGGCGCTCACGCTAGTAAGCGAAGTCGTCAAACACCCGACCGGCGTCGCCGGCCCAGCGGGTGTTGTAGAGTTCCAGCAGCCGTTCCGCCGGGGTCACGCCGGTCTCGGCGATCTGCTCCAGCTCCGAGAGATAGCCGGTCTCGTCCACCATTCCGGCGGACAGGCGGTTGCGGTTCTTCAGGCCCTGTCGGGCAATGGCGACCATGTCGATCGCCACGTCCTGCACCGTGCGGCCGGCAATCTTCGCCTTCAGGCCGTAGCGGGCCACGTCGGCGCGCAGGCGTTCGTGGTCCTCGATCTTCCAGTCCTTGCAGAGGTCCCAGGCGGCCGCCAGGGCGGCGCTGTCGTAGAAGATGCCCATCCACAGCGCCGGCAGCGCGCAGAGGCGGCTCCACGGCCCGGCGTCAGCGCCGCGCATCTCCAGGTACTTCTTGAGGCGGACCTCGGGGAACAGGGTGGTGGTGTGGTCGGCCCAATCCTTGATGGTCGGGCGCTGGCCCGGCATCTCGGCCAACTTGCCGTCCATGAACTCGGCGAAGGAGCGGCCGGACAGGTCGATGTAGCGGTCGCCGCGCTTGGCGAAATACATCGGCACCTGCAGGGCGTAGCGGGCGTAGGTCTCGAAGCCGAAGCCGTCCTTGAACACGAAATCCAGCATGCCCGTGCGGTCGGGGTCGGTGTCGGTCCACACGTTGGCGCGGGCGGAGACGAAGCCGGACGGCTTGCCTTCGATGAAGGGCGAGTTGGCAAACAGGGCGGTACAGATCGGCTGCAGGGCCAGGCTGGTGCGGAACTTCGCGACCATGTCGGCCTCGGAGCCGAAATCGAGGTTGGCCTGCACCGTGCAGGTGCGGAACATCATGTCGAGGCCGAGACCGCCCACCTTGGGCATGTACTCGCGCATGATCTTGTAGCGGCCCTTGGGCATGACCGGCACCTGGTCGCGGCGCCAGATCGGGGTGAAACCCAGGCCCAGGAATCCTAGTCCCAGTTCGTCGGCGACCGCCTTCACCTCGGAGAGGTGCTGGCCGGTCTCTTCACAGATGTCATGAACGGTTTCGAGCGGCGCGCCGGAAAGCTCGAACTGGCCGCCGGGCTCCAGGCTGACGTTGGCCTTGCCGCGCTCCAGGGCGATGACGTGGCCGCCTTCCACCACCGGTGTCCAGCCGAAGCGGACCAGGCCGTCAAGCAACGCCTTGATGCCGCCGGGCTCATAGGGGACCGGCGCATGGTCGGCGATGCGGAAGACGAACTTCTCGTGTTCGGCGCCACATCGCCATTCGCTGGCGGGCTTCGCGCCGTCAGCCATCCAGGACACCAGGTCTTCAAACACCAGGGGTCGATCGTCGCAGGCGACTTCGGCCATCTACATTCTCCCGGCCGCACGCCGTCGCCGCCCGAACCTCCCCGGACGGCCCGCGTCCTTACGCCGTTCAGATAGGTGGGCGCAAATCCGGCAAGCTCAAGTCCGGCCTGTCACGATGGGGCAGGCAAGGGTAAGCCTGGGCCTTATCACCGCGCCGGAGGGCCAATGGACGCCAACGTCAAAGAGGCCGTGCCCTATTTCCGGGTGGTCGACATGAAGGCTTCGACCGCGTTCTACATCGATGGCCTCGGCTTCGAGATCGACAAACGCTGGGACGACCGCGGGGTCCTGCGCTGGTGTTCGATGAAGCTGGGCGGGGCCACGATCATGCTGCAGCAGTTTCGCCGCAAGGGGCAGGACGCCTGGGCGCCGGACGGCCGGGTCGGCGAGGGTGTGACGATCTATTTCACTTGCACCGATGCCATCGCCATCTGGCGTGACGCCCTGGCCAAGGGGTTGGACGCATCCCAACCCGAGGTCGGCAACGGCATGTGGGTGACCGGGCTGGACGATCCGGACGGCTACCGCATCGAGTTCCAGAGCGTGACCGATGCGGCCGAGGACAGCGTTTTCGAGGACGACTAGCGCCAGTCGCCGACCGCCGCCTGCCAGAGGGTCAGCGCACTGATCGCGGCCGTGTCGGCGCGCAGGATGCGGGGGCCGAGCGTGGCCGGCGTGGCGTAGGGCAGGCTGCGCAGATGGTCTCGTTCCCGAGTGGAAAACCCACCTTCTGGTCCTACTAAAATACTACATTTCTCGTCGAAAAGTCCGGCCTTCAACACCGGCTGGGCGTCGCCCGCCTCGTCGCAGAACAGCAGCCGTCGGCCCGGGTCCCAGTCGGCCAGCAGCGTCTCCAGTTTCATCGGCTCGAACACCTGTGGCACGTCCAGCCGACCGGTCTGTTCGGAGGCCTCGGTCGCGATGGCCCGCAGGCGGTCGACACGGGTATGGTCGGCGTTGGTGCGTTCGGTGATCACCGGCCGGACCCGGCGCGCGCCGAGTTCCGCCGCCTTCTCGACGATAGTCTCCAGCCGTGCGCGTTTCACCAGGGCGATGATCAGGTCGAGGTCGGGCCCAACATGCTGTGGCCGGGTTTGCGACAGGACGGTCAGGCGCACCGACCGCTTGCCGACGCTGGCCAGCGTCGCCCGCCACTCCCCGTCGCGGCCGTTGAACACCGCGACCGCATCGCCGACGGCCTGGCGCATCACCGCAGCAAGGTAGCGGCTCTGGCCCTCGTCGAGGTCGAACCCCGCGCCCGGCGCGAGGTTATGGGGGACGAACAGCCGGATCATGGCCCCTCTTAGCAATCCCGAGCATTATGAGCCCATGTCAAAATCCGACGACAAGCTGATCCCGCTGCAGATCGCTCTGGTGCGCTACCAGCAGCACGCCATCGAGAACGGCCTGAAGGACCTGATCATCTTCGAAGGCCGCGACGCGGCGGGGAAGGACGGTTCCATCCGGCGGATCGTCGAGCACCTCAGCGTGCGCCACACCCGCGCCATCGCGCTCGCCAAGCCCGATGAGCGCGAGCGAACCGAGTGGTATTTCCAGCGCTATGTCGAATGCCTGCCGTCGGCCGGCGAGGTCGTGATCCTGAACCGGTCCTGGTACAATCGCAGCGGCGTCGAGCGGGTGATGGACTTCGCCACCCCCGACGAGCAGGAGACCTTCCTGCGCGATGCGCCGGTGTTCGAGCGGATGCTGCTGGGCTCGGGCCTGCGGATCGTGAAGGTCTGGCTGGACATTTCCCGCGACGAACAGGCCCGGCGGCTCAAGGCGCGACGCGAGAACCCGCTGAAGGCGCTGAAGGTCAGTCCGCTGGACGCCGTCGCGGAGGTGAAATGGAAGGCCTATTCCCAGGCCCGCGACGACATGCTGGCCCGCACCCACACTGCCGAGGCGCCGTGGATCGTGGTCCACACCGACAGGAAGTCGCTCGCCCGCGCCAACATCCTGCGGCACCTCCTGAAGACCCTGGCCCCCGAGGCCATCGCCAAGGACGTTCCGGCGCCGGATCCCGACGTCCTCTACACCTTCGAGCCCGCCGCCCTGAAGGATGGCCGGCTGGAGCGATGACCGCACGTTGGCGCGGCGATGCGGGCGCCCGGAGTGCCTGAATGTTCCACGCTCTCCGAGAGTGTGACCTGAGCGTTAACCATTGGCCTCCAGAATATGGTTCATTATTTGTTCGTTAACCTAAGGCAGTCCCGCTAGCGTGCGGGTCCCGATTCCGCAGGGGCCCGCATGAAAGATATCCTGACCGCCGGCGAGGCCCGACGCATCGCCCTCGCCGCCCAGGGATTCGGCGGCACGCGGGAGGGCCCGGTCGGCCGCCGCCAGCTTGTGAAGCTGATCGAACGGCTGGGCGTAGTTCAGATCGACTCGGTGAATGTCGTCTCGCGCACGCACTACCTGCCGGCCTTCTCACGGCTGGGCGCCTATCCCCGCGCCTTGCTGGAGGATGTCGCCTGGGCAAAGAAGCGGCCGCTGTTCGAGTACTGGGGACACGAGGCTTCGCTGCTGCCTCTGGCCTCACAGCCGCTGCTGCGCTGGCGGATGCAGGACGCCCAGGAGGGTGTAGGCGCCTGGTCGGGCATTTCCCGTTTCCTGCGGGAGCGGCGCGACTTCGTGGACACGGTGCTGGCGGAGTTCACCCAACGCGGCCAGCTCTCCGCCTCGGATTTGGAGATGGGCCACAAGGGCGCGGGCGGCTGGTGGGGCTGGAGCGAGGGCAAGCGCGCGGTCGAGGGCCTGTTCTGGACCGGCGAACTCACCACCGCCACTCGGCGCGGGACTTTTGAACGGGTCTATGGCCTGCCGCACAAGGTGCTGCCCAAGGCGATCCATGACGCGCCCACGCCGCCCCGCGACGAAGCCCAGCGCCGACTGCTGATGATCGCCGCCCGCGCCATGGGGATCGGGACGGCGCGTGACCTGCGCGACTATTTCCGTATGCCGGTGGAGGACACCCGGGCGCGCCTTGCTGAACTGGTCGAGATGGGCGGGCTGCTGCCAGTGACGGTGAAGGGCTGGCGCGAACCGGCCTACCTTGACCCCGCCGCCCGCTGGCCCCGGAAGATCGAGGGCGCCGCCCTGCTCTCGCCATTCGACAACCTGATCTGGTTCCGCGAACGCACCGAGCGGATGTTCGGCGTGCGCTATCGGATCGAGATTTATGTACCCGCCGAGAAGCGCCAGCACGGCTACTACGTCCTGCCGTTTCTGGAGGGAGACGCGCTTACCGCCCGCGTGGACCTGAAGTCCGACCGCAAGGCCGGCGTGCTGATCGTGCAGTCGGCGCACGCCGAGCCGTGGGCCACCGAGGTGACGCCGATGAAGCTGGCCGATGAGCTGAGGCGGATGGCGGCGTGGCTGGGGCTGGAGAGCGTGCGCGTGGAGCGGCGGGGGGATCTGGCGGAGGCGTTGGCAGGGGCGATGTAGCACCCCCTCCCCCCGTGAGCGCAGCGAATGGAGAGGGAGAGGATAGAGGGGTGGACCGGCGCGTGAGAGGCAGGTGCGCCTGATGGCGGCCCGAGAACCATCCGACTGGGGGCCGCCCGAGGGCCTTTGGGCCACCATTCGGAGTCATCCCAGCCGGCCCACCCCTTTATCCCGTCCCTCTCTTCGCGCCTGCGGCGCTCGGGGGAGGAGAGAAGTTCAGATCGGCGGCAGCACCGTGGCGCGGCTTTCGTCGAGATAGCGAGCCGCCGTCGGCTTCAGGGCGGCGTCCAGTTCGATCACCAAGGGGTTCGAGGTGGGAATCTCCACGCCGACGATGGCGTCGTCCGCCACGTTGAACAGCAGCTTCACGATCGCGCGCAGCGAGTTGCCGTGCGCCGCCACCAGCAGGGTTTCGCCGGCCCGCAGGCACGGGACGAGCTCGGCGTCCCAGTAGGGCTGCACGCGGATCAGGGTGGTCTTCAGACTCTCGGTAGTGGGCAGGTCCAGCCCGGCATAGCGGCGGTCCCGGCGGAAATCGAACTCGCCGCCCGGCGCCAGCTCCGGCGGCGGCACGTCGTAGGAGCGGCGCCACACCTTCACCTGGGCCTCGCCGTGCTCGGCGGCGGTCTCGGCCTTGTTGAGGCCGGTCAGGCCGCCGTAGTGGCGCTCGTTCAGCCGCCAGTCCTTCACCTCCGGCACGAACGCCTGTCCCGCGCTGTGCAAGGCGAGCCACGACGTGCGGATGGCGCGCGTCAGCACCGAGGTAAAGCAGCGGTCGATGGAGAGGCCAGCGGCCTTGATCAGCTCGCCACCCTTGGTGGCCTCGGCCTCGCCCTTCGGGGTCAGATCGACGTCCACCCAGCCGGTGAAGCGGTCGGCCAGGTTCCACTCGCTCTGGCCGTGGCGCAGCAAGATCAGGGTGGGCAAGGCGGACGCTCCTTCGCAAGGGGGACCGCCGGGCTAGGGCGCCGAGGGCCGACCCGTCAAGGTTTCCTCCCCCGCGCGGCGCGGGCTATAGTGAAGTCTATGCGCGACCATCTCTATCTGCCGCTGCTGGGCCTGGCCGCCATCGCGGTGATCGCCATGGCCCTGGTCTGGCCGCAAGGCCTGGGCGATCGCTCGCCCGCGCCTTTTGGTCACCCCCCCGTGCAGCGCGCCGCCGCGATGCAGGACGCCATGCGCCGCGAGACCGAGGCCGCCCAGAAACGCGTAGACCAGGCCCGCGACGCCGTCCGCAACATCCAGAACGACGCGATCGCCCCCAACAAATGAGCCCAGCGTCACCCAACATGGAGCACACCATAGCCGTCGGCCGGCGAGTGCTGGAAACCGAAGCTGACGCGCTCAACCGTCTGGCAGCCGGGTTGGACGGCGCGTTCGCGGACGCGGTCGAAGCGCTGTTCGCGGCGCAAGAAGGCCCGACACCGGGCCGCATCGTCTGCACGGGGATGGGCAAGTCCGGCCACGTGGCGCGCAAGATCGCCGCGACCCTGGCCTCCACCGGCTCGGCGGCGATGTTCGTGCATCCCAGCGAGGCCAGCCACGGCGACCTGGGCATGATCGGCGCCGGCGACGTGATCCTGGCGCTCTCCAAGACCGGCGAGACCCGCGAGCTGGCCGATATCCTGGCCTACGCCAAGCGGTTCGCGATCCCGCTGATCGCGGTGACCGCCGCCGCCGACAGCGCGCTGGGCCGTGCAGCGGCCATCGTCCTGCAGCTTCCCGACGCGCCGGAGGCGGCCGACGCGGTGAACGCGCCCACCACCTCGACCACCCTGCAGATGGCCCTGGGCGACGCCCTGGCCGTGGCGCTGCTGGAGCGCCGCGGGTTCCGGCCACAGGATTTCGGCGTCCTGCATCCCGGCGGCAAGCTGGGCGCCATGCTGCGGACAACTGGCGATCTGATGCACGGTTTCAGCGAATTGCCGCTGGTTTTCGGCGAAACGCCTATGCGCGAGGCCCTGCTGGTCATGACGGAGAAGCGCTGGGGAATTGTCGGTGTGACGGATGCGGCGGGGCGGCTGGTCGGCGTCATCACCGACGGCGACCTGCGCCGCCACATCGACGGCCTGCTAGAGCACACCGCCGGCGAAGTCATGACGTCAGGCCCGAAAAAGTCCGTCTCACCCAGCACACTGGCGGCACAGGCCCTGGCCCTGATGAGCGACCCGCTGCCGGCCGTGACCGTCCTGTTCGTGGTAGAGGACGACAAGCCTGTCGGCATCCTCCATGTCCACGACCTGCTGCGCGCCGGGGTGATGTAGGCCGCAAAATCGACCTCACAGAGGAACAGACTTGCCGCGTTAAGCCTTCGGTGGCGGGCAGGGCCCTATCGAGGCTAAACACACGCTCGACACGCCGCCCCCACGGAGTCCCCATGCTACCCCGTCCCCGCGCCGATCTTCTGCCCAACACCCTCGAGTACGAGACCCACCCGCTGGTGAAGACCACGGGCTTCCGGGAGTATGATGCGCGCTGGCTGTTCGGGCCGGAGATCAACCTGCTGGGCATCGAGGCGCTGGGCCTGGGCCTGGGGACCCTGATCCACGAGATGGGCCACAAGCGCATCGTCGTCGGCCACGACTACCGATCCTACTCGCTGTCAATCAAGCAGGCCCTGACCCTGGGCCTGTTGCAGGCGGGCTGCGAGGTGCTGGATATCGGCCTGGCGGTCTCGCCGATGGCCTATTTCGCCCAATTCGACCTGGACTGCCCCTGCGTGGCCATGGTCACCGCCAGCCACAACGAGAACGGCTGGACTGGCGTCAAGATGGGCGCCCAGCGCCCGCTGACCTTTGGCCCCGACGAGATGGGCCGGCTGAAAGAGATCGTGCTGGAGGGCCGCGGCGAGGCCCGACCCGGCGGCTCGCTGACCCACGTACCGGGCGTGGCTGAACGCTACATCGAGGACGCCGCCGACAAGCTGAACCTGACCCGCCCGCTGGTGGTGGTGGCCGCCTGCGGCAATGGCACCGCCGGCGCCTTCGCGCCCAAGGCCCTGGCTCGGATGGGCGTGGCGGTGATCGTCGAGATGGACTGCGACCTCGACTACAATTTCCCGCGTTACAACCCCAACCCCGAAGACAGCATCATGCTGCGCGCCATGTCCGAGGCGGTGAAGATTCACAATGCCGACCTGGCCCTGGGCTTCGACGGCGACGGCGACCGCTGCGGGGTGGTGGACGACGAGGGCGAGGAGATCTTCGCCGACAAGATCGGCCTGATACTGGCCCGCGACCTGTCAGAGCTGCACAAGGACGCCACCTTCGTGGTCGATGTGAAGTCCACCGGCCTGTTCGCCACCGACGAAGTGCTGAAGAAGAACGGCGCCAAGACCGTCTACTGGAAGACCGGCCACAGCTACATCAAACGCAAGACCGCCGAGCTGGGTGCGCTCGCCGGGTTCGAGAAGTCCGGCCACTTCTTCATGAACCCGCCGATCGGGCGCGGCTACGACGACGGGCTGGTGGCGGCGGCGGCGATCCTGTCGATGCTGGACCGCAATCCGGGCAAGAAGCTCAGCGACCTGAAGAAGGCGCTGCCGGTGGCCTTCACCTCGCTCAGCATGAGCCCGCATTGTGCCGATGAGGTGAAGTACGGCGTGGTTGACGAGATCGTCGCCGAATACACCGCGTTCCGCGACGCCGGCGGCACGATCCTGGGCCGCAGGATCGTCGACCTGATCACCGTCAACGGCGTCCGGGTCGCGCTGGAGGACGGCTCCTGGGTCCTGGTGCGCGCCTCGTCCAACAAGCCGGAACTGGTGGTGGTGGTCGAGAGCACCCGGTCGGGCGACGACATGCGCCGCCTGTTCCACGAAGAGGTAAAGCCGCGCCTGGCGCGGAAGTCCCAGGTGGGCAAATACAACCAGGAGATCTGAGGCGGACGGCGACGGCGTTCGACAGCGATCCAGGGCCTGCGGTGAGGCGGCGATCGAAGACCGCTTTCGACCCATAGCCGACCTTGAGTGAGTCCGGTTAACGTGGTCTCGCAATCGTCTTGCGTATCGACAGGAACATCGCCGTATGAAGCTCCCATCGCGGCGAGCCGTGCTCTGGACAGTGGCGCTTGCCTTGGTCGCGCTGCCCGCCTTCGGCGTCTACTCCGGATTGCGAGCCTCGGGCATCGCGTTCGTTGAGAGACTCCCAGTCCGATTCGCGCTCACGCCGCCAACTGGCAGTTTCGCCGTAGGGGTGACCGAACTGCATCTGGTTGACACTGGGCGCAAGGACCCCTGGGTCGCCGACCGGACGCGCGAGTTGATGGTGAGTATCTGGTATCCTGCGACTCCAGCGCCGGGGCGAGCTCTGGCTCCCTATATGCGACCGGGCGCGGCGGCGCACTTTGCTCAAACTACGCTCAAGCCAATCGGTCTTGCGGAGCGCGTAGACGTCCGGACAGTAAGAACCAACGCATGGTTGGATGCACAACCTGCTTCCGGTCGCTTCCCGGTCATCATCTACTCGCCGGGCGGAAGCCTTCCGCGAGCCTTAGGGACCACTCTCGTCGAGGATCTCGCCAGCCGCGGCTACGTCGTCGTCGCGATCGATCACACGCACGAGGCCAGCGAGGTCGAATTTCCGGATGGGCGGCTCGCGGTCCGGTCGCTTCCAAAGATTGAGGGAGGGATCCTGAAGCCGCTGATCGCCACGCGCGTTCAGGACGTCCGGTTCGTGATGGACCAATTGCAAATCCTTGCCTCCGGCGGAGATCCAGACGCACAGGCCAGGCCTACCCCTTCTGGCCTCGGGGCCGCCCTGGACCTCGATCGGCTTGGCATATTCGGCCATTCCGCTGGAGGCTTCACTGCCGCTGAAGCAATGCTGGCGGACCCGAGGATCGACGCTGGAGTGAACCTCGACGGCAGCATGGCCTACCGGATGAGCAAGAGGCAGTTCGGCGAGGTGGTCAGTCGTGGGCTGGATCGACCGTTCATGCTGATCGGAGCAGGCGCGAGCGGTGGGGCTACTCGCCCTCACACGCACCTTTACGCTCCAGACTGGCAGAGGTTCTGGACTAACTCGAAAGGGTGGAAGCTCGACCTCTACATGCCAGAGGGCGAACATTTTACGTTCACCGACTACCAGACCGTGGCGCCGCAGCTCCAACGGAAGGTGTTTCTTCCCGGAGCAGTTACCCGGGTCGCGCTCGGGACAGTCGACGCCCAACGCTCTTTGGCCACCCAACGCGCCTATATCGCCGCCTTTTTTGACCAGCATCTAAGGGGTGTGGAACAGCCGCTCCTTCGCGGACCGTCGCCGCTACATCCCGACATCGACTTCGTTCGTTGAACTCGTGGGCCCAGGTCCGCTAACCCCCCATGGCGGGCATCGGGCAGGTCCGCTCGCAGGTCTTCGTCATCGCGCGGCTCGTCAGAGCGCCGATCTCACGTCGGTCTTCGGGAAGTCGTCGCCCTTGAACAGCAGGCCATCGCCCTCGCGCTGGGCCAGGGCGTAGGCGAAGCAGTCGCCGAGGTTCAGAGGCCCGCCTTGACCTTTCCCCCACCGCGCGAACGCAGCATAGGCAAGGTGGGCGTCCAAGCGTCCGATTTCGGCGACCTCGACGCCCAGCGAAGAGACGGCGTTCATGGCCCGGTTGGCGCCGGGCTCGCGCGCTGTCCTGTGCGCAGCGGCGAGGACTTCCCAGTAGTTCACCGGTGAGATCAGAGAGGGGCGGCTCTCCAGGGCGATCCGAAACCTCTCGCCATCTGGCTCCTCCAGCAGGACGGCCAGGATCGCCGAGGCATCGACGACCATCACTTCGGCAGACCGTACTCGTCGTAGAGATCGTCGTCCGTCAGCGTTTGCCCGGTCTTCGGCAATGCGCGGAACTCCGCAATGATCCGATCCACCTCCCGCCGCCGCTCTTCCGGGGACCGGACATGGCGGGCTCGTTCGGCAACGAGGCGCGCCCCTTCCGCCACGACCTTCGTGATCGAAAGGCCCGTCAGAGCCGCGGCCTCGCGCACATCGCGCACCACGTCCTCGTTCCGAATTTGGATGGGCTTCGTCATGATCTGTTGAGGCATATCATGATCCATAGCTGCTCGCTATGCGGCCCGCGTCTTGCTGCAGCGCAGCACGGTGTGCCGTCCTGGTTGCGGCGCAGTCGCGCCCGTGGTGAATGGCGCGGCCTTTGAGGGAGTGACTGATGCGCGTGGCGATGATCGGGACCGGCTATGTTGGCCTCGTCAGCGGGGCGTGCTTCGCCGACTTCGGCCACACGGTGACCTGCATCGACAAGGACGCCGGCAAGATCGAGCAGCTGAAGTCCGGCGGCATCCCGATCTACGAGCCGGGCCTGGACCTGCTGGTGGCGCAGAACGTCAAGGCCGGCCGCCTGTTCTTCTCCACCGACGCGGAGGCGGTGCGCAACGCGGACGCGGTGTTCATCGGCGTCGGCACGCCGTCGCGGCGCGGCGACGGCTATGCGGACCTGTCCTACGTCTACGCCGCCGCCGAGGAGATCGCGGGCCTGGTGGACGGCTTCACCGTCATCGTGACCAAGTCCACCGTTCCGGTCGGCACCGGCGACGAGATCGAGGCGATCTTCAAGCGCGTGCGGCCCGACGCCGACGTGGTGGTGGTGTCCAACCCCGAGTTCCTGCGCGAAGGCGCGGCGATCGAGGACTTCAAGCGGCCCGACCGGGTGGTGGTCGGCACCCAGGACGAGCGCGCCCAGACGGTGATGCGCGAGCTGTACCGGCCGCTATACCTGAACGAGACGCCGATCCTGTTCACCAGCCGCCGCACCAGCGAGCTGATCAAATATGCCGCCAACGCCTTCCTGGCGTTGAAGATCACCTACATCAACGAGATGGCCGACCTCTGCGAGGCGGTGGGGGCCGACGTCCAGCAGGTGGCCAAGGGCATCGGCCTGGACGGCCGGATCGGCGGCAAATTCCTCAACGCGGGTCCCGGCTACGGCGGCTCCTGCTTCCCGAAGGACACCATCGCCCTCGTCCGCACCGCGCGCGACGCCGGCTCCCCCGTCGAGCTCATCGAGACCACCATCAAGGTCAACGACGAGCGCAAGCGGGCCATGGCGCGCAAGGTGATCAAGGCGCTGGACGGCGACGTGAAGGGCAAGACGGTCGGCATCCTGGGCCTCACCTTCAAGCCCAACACCGACGACATGCGCGACGCCCCGTCGCTGAGCATTATCCCGGCGCTGCAGGACAAGGGCGCAAGGATCCAGGCGTTCGATCCCGAGGGCGACGAGGCGCGTCAGTTGCTGAAGGGCGTGGA
>CALQQB010000067.1 GCA_943332615.1 Phenylobacterium deserti | reverse complement strand
CGACCTTCGAACGCTCGCTCGACAAGATCGCCCCGGCCTTCCTGATGATCCTCGGCCTCATCGCCGCCGTCGGCTCCGCCGGCCTGGGCTTCTGATCCCACCCAACCGCGAGCACCGTATGAGGGCTCCTTCGGGAGCCCTTTTTCGTGTGGGTTCATGGCTAAAATCGGCGTTGCGGCCCCAGGCGCGCCACGTCCGGCGCTGGCCCCGGGTATCCCGTCGAAGCGACCGCTACGCCACCCGCACCCGCGCCGTGCTCTCTGGCAGGTCCGTGCCGAACGCGCGCTGATAGAACTCGGCCACCGTGCCGCGTTCCAGCTCGTCGCACTTGTTCAGGAAGGTCATCCGGAACGCCAGCCCGATGTCGCCGCCGAAGATCTCGGCGTTCTGGGCCCAGGTGATCACCGTGCGCGGGCTCATCACCGTGGAGATGTCGCCGTTCATGAAGGCGTTGCGGGTCATGTCGGCGACGCGGACCATGGCGTTGATCGTCCGCTTGCCCTCGGTCGTGTGGTAGGACGGCGACTTGGACAGCACGATCTCGGCTTCCACATCGTGGGCCAGGTAGTTCAGCGTGGTGACGATCGACCAGCGGTCCATCTGGCCCTGATTGATCTGCTGGGTGCCGTGATAGAGCCCCGTGGTGTCGCCCAGGCCGATGGTGTTGGTCGTGGAGAACAGGCGGAACCACTTGTTCGGCTGGATCACGCGGTTCTGGTCCAGCAGGGTCAGCTTGCCCTGCGCCTCCAGCACCCGCTGGATCACGAACATCACGTCCGGGCGGCCGGCGTCATACTCGTCGAACACCAGGGCGATCGGCCGCTGGATGGCCCAGGGCAGCATGCCTTCGCGGAATTCGGTGATCTGCTTGCCGTCCTTGAGGACGATGGCGTCCTTGCCGACCAGGTCGATGCGGCTGACGTGGCTGTCCAGGTTCACCCGGATCAGCGGCCAGTTGAGGTGGGCGGCCACCTGCTCGATATGGGTCGACTTGCCCGTGCCGTGATAGCCCTGGACCATCACGCGGCGGTCGCGGGCGAAGCCGGCGAGAATCGCCCGCGTCGTCTCGGGGTCGAACTTGTAGGCCGGGTCGATGTCCGGCACGTGGCTGTCACGTTCGGTGAAAGCCGGGCATTTGAAGTCGAAATCCACACCGAATTCGGTGCGGGCGTCGATCTCCCGGTCCGGCGTCAGCGCGATCAGCTTGTCTTCTGTGGTGTCGAATGCGGCCATGGCCGGGTTCGATTACAGGCTTGCCGGGCGTGACGCAAACAGGTGTTTCATTGTTGGCGCAACCGGCGACGCTCCTGATCGAACGCCGGGCACAGGGACGGGAACCGCGACATGGCGAGCAACGAACAGGTGATCCGGGACTTCATCGCGGCGTGGTCGAGGTTGGACGCCGCCGAACTCGCTGCCTTCTTCACCGAGGACGGCGTGTATCACAATATCCCGGCGCGCGCCGTGGCGGGCCGCGCGAACGTGCAGGGGTTCATCGCCGCCTTCGCCAAGGACTGGTCGGCCACCACCTGGGAGATCCTCAACATTGTGGCTCAAGGCGACGTGGTCATCGCCGAACGAATCGACCGCACCCGGGTCGGCGACAAGCGTGTGGATCTGCCCTGCTGCGGGGTGTTCGAGATGAGCGGCGGCCAGATCAAGGTCTGGCGCGACTATTTCGACCTCGCGACCTATCGTGCCGCCCTGAGCGCCTGAAAAAGACTGAGCGCCTGAAAAAGACTGAGCCCCTGAACAAAGACCGGGCGCCTGAAAGAGACCGGGCGCCGAAAGACCATGGGAGAGACGCCGATGTCGGTAGAGGTTTCGGACTACGCCACCCTGAAGGTCCGGCCGGAGGCCAGCGGCTTCGGCGCTGAAGTGACCGGACTGGACCTTCGAAAGCCCTTGGCCGACCCCGTGCTGGCCGAGGTCAAGGCCGCCTGGGCGGCGCATGGGGTGCTCAGCTTCCCCGACCAGCCGCTCAGCCTGGACGAGCTGGAAGCCTTCACTCTGCAGATCGGTCGGTTCGGCGACGACCCCTATGTGGCGCCGATGCCGGGCCGTCCGAACGTGCTGGAAGTCCGCCGCGAGCCGGACGAAAAGCTGACGCCGTTCGGTGGAAACTGGCACTCCGACTGGAGCTTCCAGCCCCAGCCGCCGGCCGCCACCATCCTGCGCTCGGAGATTATCCCGCCGGTCGGCGGCGACACCCTCTACTGCGATGCGACCCGCGCCTATGAGGCGCTCGACGAGGCTGCCAAGGCCAGACTGGCGCCCCTGAAGGCCGTCCATTCGGCGACCCGCGCCTACGGTCCCAAGAGCCAGTATTCCCGCGAGCTCGACCAGCGCTCCATGCCGATCATCGTCAGCCCCGAGGCCGACAAGACCCATGCCCACCCGCTGGTTCGCACCCATCCGGTCACCGGGCGAAAAGCGCTGTTCGTCTCTCCGGTCTACACGGTCGGGATCGAGGGGATGACGCCCGACCAGGGCGATCCGCTGCTGGGCGAGCTGTTCAAGCACCTGACCCAGGACACGTTCATCTACCGCCACGTCTGGAGCGCGGGCATGGTGGTGATCTGGGATAATCGCTGCACCATGCACAACGCCCTCGGCGGCTACGACGGCCACCGCCGCGTCATGCACCGCACCACCGTCGCCGGCGAAACGCCGGTCTGACGCATAAAGAAACCGTCTGACGCATAAAGAAACGGTCTGACGCATAAAGAAACTTGAGGGGAAGAGACCATGAAGATCGCAACGATCGGCCTTGCGGCCGCGATGCTGGCCGGGATGGGGCTGGCCGGGACCGCGCTGGCCGCGCCGCCGGCCAACCTGGCGCCCGGGAACATCTCTGGCTGGGGCTGGAACAGCATCGACCTGGAGGCGCAGAAGGCCTGGTACGAGACCAGGCTCGGCATGAAGGTGGTCCGCACCTACAACCGCGACGGCAAGGTCTACGAGTACATCATGGGCTTCGAGGGCGCCGGGCCCCAGAGCGCCATCCTCGCCCTGCTGGCCTCGCCCCAGCGCAAACCCGGCCCCTCGACGGCCGGTCGCCTGATCCTGCGCGTGCCGGATTCCAAGGCCCTGGCCGACTGGCTGGCGACCCAGGGCGTCCCCGCCCGCCTGGTCGCGCCCGGCGCCTATTTCATCGCCGACCCCGAAGGCAACCCCATCGAACTCTACACGCCCCCGGCGGCGGCCCCCAAATGAGCGGAGTTTATTCGCTGTAGCGGGCCTTCAGCGGGATCAGGCCGCAGAGGCTCAGCACGGCGGCGGCGGCGAGGTAGGCGCCGACCGGCGCCGCGCCGCCGGTCTCCGACAGCTTCTGGGCCACGATGGGGGCCAGTCCCCCGCCCAGGATGCCGCCGATGTTGAAGGCCAGCGAGACGCCGGTGTAGCGCACCCGGGGCGGGAACAGGCTGGGCAGGTACGAACCCAGCGGCCCATAGACCAGGCCCATCATCAGCAGCGCCGCCGCCATCCAGGCCCAGACCAGGGTCAGCGATCCGGCCACCACCATCGCGCCCATCGCGGCGCCCACGATCACCGTCCCGAGGCAGCCGACGATCAGCACATGCCGGGGCGTGCTGCGGTCCGCCGCGATCCCCGCCGCCACGATGCCGCCGGCCATGAACAGCATCGCCAGCAGCTGCGCGCCCAGGAAGGCTTCCCGGTCGTATTTCAGCGCGCCCACGCCGTAGCCCAGGGCAAAGGTGGTGGAGATGTAGAAGATCGCGAAACAGGCGATCACCGCCAAGGTCGCGCCCAGCAGCGGCAGCGGGTGGCGCTTGAAGACCTCGGCGGCCGGCACATGGCTGGGGTCGGCCGCCTCCAGGACCTTCTTGAAGGCCGGCGTCTCGCCGATCCGAAGGCGGATCCACAGGCCGATGCCCACCAGGATGATGCTGGCGCCAAACGGCAGCCGCCAGCCCCAGGCCTTGAACTCGTCGGGCGTCAGGAACAGGCCCAGGATCAGGAACAGCCCGTTGGCCAGCAGGAACCCGGTCGGCGCGCCCAGCAGCGGGATGGAGCCGAACCGGCCCCGCCGGCCCGGCGGCGCGTTCTCCACCGCCAGCAGCACCGCGCCGCCCCACTCGCCGCCCAACCCCAGGCCCTGGCCGAACCGCAGCAGGCACAACAGCGCCGGCGCCCACCAGCCCAGGGTCTCGTACCCCGGCAGGAACGCCACCAGCACCGTCGAGACGCCCATCAGCAGCAGCGAGGCGACCAGCGTCGATTTCCGCCCGATGCGGTCACCGAAGTGGCCGAAGAACGCCCCGCCCACCGGCCGGGCGATGAACGCCACGGCAAACGTCGCATAGCTGAACAGCAGTTGCGCGGAGGGCGCGCTGGTCGGAAAGAACAACGGCCCGAACACCAGCGAGGCCGCCGTGCCGTAGATGTAGAAGTCGTAGGTCTCGACCGCCGTGCCGACCCAGCTGGCCGCCAGGACACGTCGGGTCGAGGCGCTGCCCGCGCCGGCGTCGGTGGATGCCATAGTCGTTTCCCCCCAGGTCGTATCCGACTCTGCGTCCGACTTCGCGTCAGCCGCGCTTGCGGTCAAGCTGCTTGGCGCCCACGTCCGCAGCGGCTAGGGGCGGGGACATGACGGCGAAGATCGATCCCTTCCATGCCATCTCCATCAGCGGGCTGGCGCATCGGCTGAAGGCGCAGGGCCGCCACATCCTGCACATGGAGTTCGGCCAGCCCTCGACCGGCGCGCCGAAGGCGGCCATTGCCGCAGCGCACGCCGTGCTCGACGCCGAGCCCATGGGCTACTGGGAGAGCGCGCCGCTGAAGGCTCGCATCTGCCGCCACTACGCCGAGACCTATGGCGTGACGGTGAAGCCGGGCCAGATCACGCTCACCTGCGGCGCATCGCCGGCCCTGGTGATCGCGCTGTCGGCGACATTCCAGCCCGGTGACGTGATCGCCGTCGCCCGGCCGGGCTACGTCGCCTACCGCAACACAGCCAAGGCCCTGAACCTGGTCCCGCTGGAAATCGCCTGCGGGGCCGAGACGCGGTTTCAGCTGACGGCCGCGACCCTGGCCGCCCTGGATCCCGCGCCAGCCGGCGTCATCCTGGCCAGCCCCGCCAACCCCACCGGCACGATCATTCCGGCCGAAGAGCTGGCGGCCATCGCCCGGGTCTGCGCCGAACGCGGCATCCGCATCGTCTCCGACGAGATCTACCACGGCCTGACCTATGACCAGCCGACCCACTCGATGCTGGAGTTCGCGCCCGACGCGGTGATCGTGAACAGCTTCTCGAAGTACTTCAGCATGGCCGGCTGGCGGCTCGGCTGGCTGATCGTGCCACCGGCGGAAGCGTCGCGCGCCGTGGCCTACATGGGCGCCCTGTTCCTGACGGCGCCCTCGCTGGCCCAGCACGCCGCCCTGGTGGCCATGGACTGCCGCGACGAGCTCGAGGGCCACCTCGCCACCTACCGCCGCAACCGCGAACTACTGCTGGCGGCCCTGCCCCGGCTGGGCCTGGAAAACATCGCCCCGCCCGACGGCGCCTTCTACATCTACGCCGACGTCGGCGGTTTGACCGACGACAGCCTGGGGTTCTGCAAGCAGCTGCTGACCGACACCGGCGTCGCCACAGCGCCCGGCATCGACTTCGACCCCGTCGACGGCCACCGCTTCATCCGCCTCAGCTTCGCGGTCTCCACGCCGGAGATCGAGGACGCGATCCGGCGGCTGGTCCCGTGGTTCGAGGCGGCGTGGGCGAAGGCGGCCTAAGCCCGACACCTTCGCCATTTAGACCGGGGTTGACGCCCGCACCCCCGGCGCCGTTTCTCCCAGCCCGCAAACAGGAGCCCAACATGCAGCAACGTCGGATCGGTCCGTTCGAGGTGTCGGCCATCGGCCTGGGCTGCATGAGCCTCAGCCACGCCTATGGTTCGCCGCCGCCCCGGGCGCAGGCGGAAGAGGTGCTGCTGGGCGCGCTGGACGCCGGCTACACCTTCTTCGACACCGCCGCGGTCTATGGCCTGGGCCACAACGAGACCCTGGTGGGTGAGGTGTTGAGCCCGCATCGGTCGAAGTTCACGCTGGCGTCCAAGTGCGGCATCACCGACGCCACCGGAACCCAGCGCGGCATCGACGGGCGGCCGGAGACCATCAAGGCGCTGTGCGAGGTCAGCCTGCGTCGGCTGAAGACCGACGTCATCGACCTTTACTATCTGCACCGCTGGGACCGGAAGGTGCCGATCGAGGACAGCGTCGGCGCCCTGGCCGACCTGGTGCAGGCGGGCAAGATCCGCACGATCGGGCTGTCGGAAGTCTCCGCCCCGACGCTCCGCCGCGCCCATGCCACCCACCCGATCACGGCGCTGCAGACCGAGTACTCGCCCTGGACCCGCAATCCGGAGATCGCGGTGCTGGACGCCTGCCGGGAGCTGGGCGTGGCCTTCGTGGCCTTCTCGCCGGTGGGTCGCGGCTTCCTGGCCGGCGAGGGCCAGGATCCCTCGAAGTTCGAGGACGGCGATATCAGGAAGCCCATGCCGCGCTTCCAGGGCGAGGCGCTGACGGCGAACCTGAAGCTCTATGCCGCCTTCAAGGCCATCGCCGACGAGGCCGGCTGCACGCCGGCCCAGCTGTGCCTGGCCTGGCTGCTCCAGAAGGACGAGATCATCGTCCCGATCCCCGGCACCACCAGCCCGGCGCACATGCGCGAGGGTGCGGCGGCGGCGGCGGTCACGCTGTCGGATGAGATCATGGCCAAGGTGGACGCCGCGGTGAACGGCGAAACGGTCAGCGGCTCGCGCTACCCGCCGCATCTCCAGGCCGCCGTGGATACCGAGCGGATGCCCACTGAGGCAGAGCCCGCTTAGGGGCGTTCGTCACCCGGCGTCGTTGCAGCAGCGCGACAACGCCGGTGACAACCCCGTAGCTGGTGAAGACGATCGACCAGGTGACCGGGTCGGCGAGAATCGTCGCTAGAGACATTTTTGTATGCAGAAGCCTCTACATTCCACGCTTCCATAAGAGGCGCGTTGAAGCGGTGCGGGAAGTCGCGTCGCGATGCAGCGTGGTGCATCCGCGCGTTGCTTTGGAGCGTCAGATCCGCCGGTCCAGCCCGGCCCAGAACGGCTCGCGCAGCTTGCGCTTGAAGATCTTTCCGGAGTCCTCGCGAGGCAGTTCAGCGGCCAGATCCACCCGTTTGGGGACCTTGTAGCCGGCCACCTGGCCGCGCAGCCACGCCTTAACGCTCGCCTCGTCCAGGGTGGCGTCGGGGTTCGGCTGGACCACCGCGCAGATCGCCTCGCCGTACTCCTCGTCGGGGATGCCGAACACCGCGCAGTCGGCGACGCCGGGCATCTTCAGCAGCTCCGCCTCGATCTCGGCCGGATAGATGTTCACCCCGCCGGAGATGATCATGTCCTTGGCCCGGTCGCAGAGATAGAGGAACCCGTCCTTGTCGAAATAGCCGATGTCGCCGGGCGCGATCAGGCCGGCCTTCTCGCTGTCGCGGCGTTTCTGGTCGTCGCCATGATAGGTGAAATCGCTGATCCCTCGGGTGCGGGCCACCACCTCGCCGACCTCGCCGTGCGGCAGCGTCGCGCCGTCGGGACCGATCACCCGGACGTCAGACTCGGGCCAGGACCGGCCGACGGTGCCGGGGTGCGCCAGCCACTCC
Organism: Phenylobacterium deserti; assembly: GCA_943332615.1. Lineage (GTDB taxonomy): Bacteria > Pseudomonadota > Alphaproteobacteria > Caulobacterales > Caulobacteraceae > Phenylobacterium > Phenylobacterium deserti_C. Next base: position 19,568 of record CALQQB010000067.1, on the reverse strand, counting down.
TCAGAGGTGCAGAAGGTCACGGCCGAGACTTCGGTGGAGCCGTAGTACTCGGTGATCACCGGGCCCCACCACTCGATCATCTCGCGCTTGATCGGCGGCGGGCAGGGCGCAGCCGCATGCACCACGAATTTCAGCGAGGAGAGGTCGTGCCGGCCCCGCACGGCGGCGGGCAGCTTCAGCAGCCGGTTGAACATGATCGGCACCATGTGCAGGTGGGTGACCCGAAACGCCTCGATCTGCCTGAGCAGATCTTCCGCCTCGAACCGGGGCTGCAAGATCACGGTCGCGCCCAGCCGGGCCGACGCCAGCCCGTAGGCGTTGGGCGCGGAGTGATACATCGGCCCCGTGACGACGGTGACGATCTCGGCGGGTGGCCCGAACCCGCTGAACCCGAAGGCGCGACCGAGCAGGGTCGCCGTCAGCGCGGCCTGTTCGGGCGTCGGCGGCGACCGGCGCACGCCCTTCGGGTGGCCGGTGGTGCCCGAGGTGTAGATGATCGTGCCCGGGGCCTCGATGCCCGTGGCGACCAGGGGCGAGAAGCCTTCGAGCCAGGTGTTCCAGGTCTCATAGCCCGCCGGCGCCTGGGACGCCTCCGCCGACACGCCGTAGGCGCTGGCGATCTCGGGCGGGGTGGGCACGACCAGCACCGGCACCCCGGGTGGTAGCGCGTCGCGGATCGGGGCGATCAGGTCGGCATGGATCACGATCGCCTTGGCGCCGGAATTCTCGAACAGGTAGCGCGCCTCCGCGACCGTGTAGTGCCAATTGACGGGGGTCGGATAGGCGCCCAGCAGGCCTGCCGCGGCGCTGGCCTCGAAGAACGGGAAGTCGTTGCGCAGATAGAGGGCGATCACGTCGCCCCTGCCGATCCCCAGGCTCGCCAGTCCGCTGGCCGCGCGGGCGGCGCGATCCTGCATATCGCCGATGTCGAGGCGCCGCGCGCCGCTGATCAGTTCGCCCATGAAATCCTCGCCCGCGCGCCTCTGAGGGACGCATGGACCGGAGCTTAGACCCAGGGCGATGCCCGCGTCAGCCCGTGGTCACCGGGAGCCGCAGGAAAACCCGCCCGGCCGGACTAGCCGGCGGCATGGCGCCGGCGCGGATGTTCACCTGCAGGGAGGGCAGAATCAGGACGGGCGGCGCCAGGGTGGCGTCGCGGGCTGTGCGCATAGCCACGAACCCGGCTTCGTCGATCCCGTCATGGACGTGGACATTGCGGGCCCGCTGCTCGGCTACGGTCGTTTCCCAGGCGTTTTCGGTGCGCCCGGCCGGCAGATAGTCGTGGCCGACATGCAGCCGGGTTTGCGGCGGCAGGTCCAGGATTCGGCGGATCGAACGGTAGAGGGCCGTGGCGTCGCCGCCCGGGAAGTCGGCGCGGGCGGAACCGTAGTCCGGCATGAACAGGGTGTCGCCGATGAAGGCGGCGTCGCCGACGATGTAGGAGACGCAGGCCGGCGTGTGTCCAGGCGTGGACATGACCCTCACCTCAAGTTCGCCCAGCGGCAGCGTCTCGCCGTCCCGCAGCAGATGGTCGAACGCCCGGCCGTCAGCAGTCACATCGTCGGCCTCGAACATCGGAATGAACTGCTTCTGCACCTCGGTGATGCGTTCGCCGATCGCCACCTTTGCCCCGGTGGTCCGGCGGATGTAGTCGGCGGCGGACAGGTGGTCGGCATGGGCGTGGGTCTCGAGCACATAGGCCAGGCTCAGGCCCTGGTCGCGAACCGCCTGCAGGATGGCATCGGCCGAGGTTGTTGAAAGGCGTGCGGCCTTCGGTTCGAAGTCGAGCACCGGATCGATGACCGCCGCGGCGCCGGTCGAGGGATCGGAAACGAGGTAGGTGGCGGTCGAGGTGGCTGGATCGAAGAACGTCTGAACGCGGGGGAGCATGGCCGGAGGCCTCCTTTGAAGTGGCCATAATATTAGTAGTTGCTAAATTAGCAATCTCTAATATACTGGCGACATGTTCGATCTCTCGACCTTCGACATCTCCCGTTTCGAGGCCAGCGCCGCGGCGGCCGCCAAGCTGTTGCGCGCGCTCGGCAACGAGCGGCGGCTGATGATCCTGTGCCAACTCGCGGACGGCGAGCGCTCGGTCGGGGAACTCCTTCCCCTGGTCGGCCTCTCGCAGTCGGCCCTGTCGCAGCACCTCGCGGTGCTGCGGGAGGAGGGCGTCGTGGCCACCCGCCGCGAAGCCCAGACCGTGCGCTACCGGATCGACGATCCCGCCGCGCTGAAGGTGGTGGCGACCCTCGCCGAGATCTTCTGCCCCCCCGACATGAAGGCGCACCCATGACCTCGACCCTGACCGCCCTTACCCCTGGCGACGTCGCCGAACGCCTGAAGGCGCACCGCGCGGTGCTCATCGACATCCGCGAGCCGGATGAGTTCGCGCGCCGCCACGTGCGCGGCGCCCTGTCCCGTCCGCTGGCCGCCTTCGAGCAGGCTCACCTGAAGATCGAGCCAGGCAAGGACGTGGTCTTCACCTGCAAGACCGGCATGCGCACCGGCGCCAACTGCAACCGACTGGCCGCCGCGGTGGAGGGGGCCGCGTTCGTGCTCAGCGGCGGCGTCGATGCCTGGGCGGCCGCAGGGCTGCCGGTCGTGGACGACAGCAAGGCGCCGCTGGAGATCATGCGCCAGGTGCAGATCGGCGCTGGCGCCCTGGTGTTGCTGGGCGTCGTCCTGGGCGTGATGGTGCATCCCGCCTTCCTCGGCGTCTCCGCCTTCGTGGGCGCTGGCCTGGCGTTCGCCGGGGCGACCGGATTCTGCGGCATGGCCCGGCTGCTGGCGCTGGCGCCCTGGAACCGGCGCGCGGAGGCCTGACGCCGGTGGAGACCATCCTGCCCCTGCTCGCGGCCGTGCTCAGCGGCGCGCTGATCGGCCTGTTGCTGACGGTGTTCGGCGGGGGCGGATCGGTGCTGGCGACGCCGCTGCTGCTCTACGTCGTTGGGGTGCGCGACCCGCACGTGGCCATCGGCACCTCGGCGGCGGCGGTGGCGGTCAACGCCCTGGTCGGTCTCTCCGTCCAGGCCCGGGCCGGCCGCGTGAAGTGGCCGTGCGCCTTGGTGTTCGGCGGCGCCGGCCTCGCAGGATCGCTGGTCGGCGCGCATCTCGCCAAGCAGGTGGATGGCGCCGTCCTGATCCTTTGGTTCGCCGGCGCCATGGCGCTGATCGGCGGGTCCATGCTGCTGCCAAAGAAGGCCGCCGGTGATCCTGGCGTCCATCTGACGGCCGGGCTGACCTTGAAGCTCGCACCCTTGGGCCTGCTTACCGGCCTGGCGGCCGGCTTCTTCGGCATCGGCGGCGGGTTCCTCATCGTGCCCGGCCTGATGGCCGCAACGGGAATGACGCTGGCCCACGCCGCAGCCTCGTCCCTGGTGTCCGTCGCCCTGTTCGGCGCGGCGACCAGTGCGAGCTATGCGGCCTCGGGCCAGATCGACTGGCCGGTGTTCGCCGCCCTGGTGGGTGGCGGCGCTGTCGGGGCGATCGCCGGCGCGCCGGTCGCCCGCGCCCTGGTAGGCCACGCTGATGTGGCCCGACGGGTCTTCGCCCTGATGGTCATTGCCACGGCGGCCTATGTAGCTTGGCGCTCGCTGGCGGCCTGACCCAGCGGCCTCACGCGGCCTACTTCAGCGCCTTCGGAAAGACCGGCAGGGTGTCGAAGTCTTCCGGCACGTGTTCGCGGATCACCTTGGCCTTGGTGTCGGCGGCCAGGTTCTCGACCAGGTCCATGCTCTTCAGCGTCTGTTCGCGGTTGAAGTTGAACCGCGGCACGCGGCGCGCCACGCGGCTTTCGGCGATGTGCCACATGTCGCCGGCCAGGATCACGGCCCCGGAGCGCTTGGTCCGCACCAGCAGCACCGTATGCCCCGGTGTGTGGCCGGGCGCCTTGTAGATCACCACCGACTTGTCGCCGAACACGTCGTAGCTCGGCTGTTCGATCAGCACGGTCTTGGAGCCCTCCAGCGCGGAATAGGCGGCGAAGTTCTGGGTGCTGGCCCGGGCCGCGGGCGTGAAGGCGAAGGCCCGCTCGGCGGGATCGACGATCCATGTCGAGCCGGCAAAGAGCCCGGCGTTGCCGATGTGGTCGAAGTGGCTGTGCGAGACGGAGAGGTACTCTATATCCGCCGGCGTCAGGTCCAGGTCCTTGAGCTGGTCGGTCAGCTTGCGGGTGACCGGGGCGCCGCTGGCCGGCGCCGCGGCCTGGGGCAGGCCGGTGTCCCAAACCAGATCGCCCTTTGGATGGCGGATCAGATAGCACGGCACGACCATGTTCTTGGCCACGCCCTTGTAGGCCCCATCGTCGGCGAACATGTCGGCGTTGGCGATCGCCAGCCGGCCGCAGTCCATGGCGTAGAGTTCGACGCTCTTCGGCGGCGCCGGTGCGGCGAGGGCGGGGGCCCCCAGCAGAACGACGGTGGACACGGCGCAGAACAGGCGGCGAAGCGACATCGACGGGACCTCCCGGGGGTGTTTTACCAGCGACTGTGACGCATGCGCGCGGCTTACGCCACGTCGGGGCCTCCCAGCGGCGTGGAAGTCCGGTATCGTCCTGGCAACAAGGATACGGGAGCGGAACGATGGCAGGCGAAATGTCCCTCGACGCGGTGATCGTCGGGGCTGGGTTTTCCGGCCTCTACATGCTGCATCGGCTGCGGCAGCAGGGCCTGAGCGCCCGAGTGTACGAGGCCGGGACCGGTGTCGGCGGCACCTGGTACTGGAACCGCTATCCGGGCGCCCGCGTCGATATCGAGAGCCAGGAATACTCCTACTCGTTCTCGCCCGAGCTCGACGAAGAGTGGGTGTGGAGCGAGCGCTACGCCACCCAGCCGGAGCTTCTGAAGTACCTAAACCACGTCGCCGACCGCTTCGACCTGCGCCGCGATCTCCAGTTCGAGACCCGCGTCACCGCCGCCCGCTTCGACGAGGCGACCAGCCGCTGGACGGTCACCAACGACCGCGGGGAGGTCGTCACCGCCCGCTACTGCATCATGGCCACCGGCTGCCTGTCGGTCGCCAACGAGCCGGCCTTCCCGGGCGCCGAAACCTTCAAGGGCCCGACCTGGCATACCGGTCGCTGGCCGAAGGAGGGCGTCGACTTCACGGGCCAGCGGGTCGCCGTCATTGGCACCGGCTCTTCGGCGATCCAGTCGATCCCTCAAATCGCCGCACAGGCCGATCACGTCACCATCTTCCAGCGCACCCCCAACTTCAGCGTCCCGGCCTACAATGGGCCGCGCGACCCGGCGGTCGTGGCCGACTGGGCGGCGAACCGTGCACAGTATCGCGCCGAGGCGCGCGAGACGGGGTTCGGTATCCGCATGGTCGCCCAGGGCGAGCAGCCGGCGCTGGAAGCCACGCCGGAGCAGCGACGCGCGGAGTACGAGCGGCGCTGGCAGATCGGCGGCTTCGCGCTGCTGGGCGCCTTCACCGATCTGATTACCGACACCACGGCCAATGACACCGCCGCCGAGTTCGTGCGCGAGAAAATCCGCGGAATCGTCAAGGACCCGGCAACCGCCGAGAAGCTGGCGCCGAAGTCGTTCCCGATCGGCTCGAAGCGCCTGTGCGTCGATACCGACTACTACGCCACCTTCAACCGCGACAACGTCAGCCTGGTGGACCTGCGGGACGAGGCGATCGAGGCGATCACCGCCACGGGCGTAAAGACCTCGGCGCAGGACTATGCCGCCGACGCTATCGTCTACGCCATCGGCTTCGACGCCATGACCGGAGCGCTGGGCAAGATCGATATCCAGGGGCGGGGTGGCCAGACGCTGACCGACCACTGGGCGGCGGGCCCGCGCACCTATCTCGGCCTGATGATCGCCGGCTTCCCGAACCTGTTCATCGTCACCGGTCCGGGCAGCCCGTCGGTGCTGTGCAACATGGCTGTCGCCATCGAGCAGCACGTCGAGTGGATCAGCGACTGCATCCAGTACCTGGGCCAACGCCAGCTGGGCGCCATCGAGGCCACCGCCGCGGCCCAGGACGAATGGGTCGCTCACGTCAACGAGGTGGCCGACACCACGATCTATCCCCTCGGTAACTCCTGGTATCTCGGCGCCAACGTGCCGGGCAAACCGCGCGTGTTCATGCCCTACATCGGCGGCTTCCCGGTCTATCGGGATAAGTGCAACGCGGTGGCGGCAAACGGGTACGAGGGGTTTGCGTTGAGTTCGGACGCCCGCTGAGGGGGTGTCACAAAACCCCCGCAGGTCCATCACAAATCCGAATCCAGGCTGCACAGAAACCGTCGCGGGACAGCTTTATTAGCGACGCTGAAGCTTTGGACGGACATCTGCGTCTCTCTCGCGGATCCCCGAAGCGCGGGGACTATTGCCTATGTCACGACATTCGACGCTCCCGTCCGGGGGCGCACGACGCGCTGTGTTTGCGGCCGCGTCCGCTCTCGCCTTGGCCGCGGCCTGGACACCGGCCCTCGCCGCCGGTGACGACGAGGTGGTCCCGCCCGCCGAAACGGCGGACTACGGCACGCGCGTCGAGGAGTTGACCGTTGTCGGGGCCGCCCCGGTCCTGACCACCGCGCCCGTCAAGGCTTCGCTCGAGGCGACTCAGCCACAGTCGATCATCACCCGCGAGGCGATCGACCAGTTCATTCCCCAGACCGGTGACTTCACCCAGGTGGTCCTGCTGGCCCCCAGCATCTCGGGCAGCGCCTTCAACGGCCCAGGCTTCTCGGAAAGCAAGACCACCCTGAGGGGTTTCAAGGACGGCGAATACAACGTCACCTACGACGGCATTCCGTTCGGCGACACCAACGACCCGACCCACCATTCCACGTCGTTCTTCCCGGCCCCGACGATCGGCGCGGTGGTGGTCGACCGCGGTCCGGGGGCGGCCAGCCAACTGGGCCAGGCCAACTTCGGGGGGTCGATCAACCTGTTCTCGCCCCAGGTCGCCGACATGTTCGGCGGCTCGGTCTCGGCGCTCTATGGCACGGACAACAGCGCCCAGGTGGTGGGTCGCCTGAACACCGGCGCGATCGACGCCCTGAACGGGACGCGCGCGACGGTGAACGTGTCGGCCCTGCGCAGCGACGGCGCGCTGACGGAGAGCGACTCCAAGGGCGCAAACGCCATGGTGCGCATCGTGGTCCCGATCACGGACGGCTGGAGCGCCACCCTCTACTCGACCTACAACTACACGACGATTTTTCAGAACGACAACAATGGCTTGACGCTCGCGCAGGTGGTGAAGTTCGGCAAGCACTTCGCTCTTAACAACGATCCAGCCACGCCGTTCTTCAAGGACTACAATACGGTCAAGAAGCACACGAGCCTGAGCTACGCGCGGCTGAGTGGCGAAGTCTCCGAGACGACCCATGTCGAAAACACGGCCTACACCTATTACTATTCAAACCATACCCTCTCGCCGGTCGACATCACTGGCACGGCAGCGGCCGACAAGAACCTCCCGGCCGGTCACATCCCCGGCTACACCAAACTCAACTACTATCACGTCTACGGCGACATCTTCCGCGTGACGCAGGATATGCCTTTCGGCGCCATAAAGGCCGGCGTGTGGCTGGAGACCTCGAAGTCCAAGCGCAGCCGCTACAACTACGACCTCAATACCAACCTGCCCGAGTTGAACCTCAAGTGCCCGACCCTGCAGCCCGGCGTGGTCTGCAATCGCGGCGCGGCGTCCAACGTGAACTATGTGCAGGGCTCCGACTGGGATCAGTACCAGCCGTTCGTGGACGTCGAGTGGAACGTGACCCCGCAACTGACGGTCACGCCCGGCATCAAATACGTCCACTTCAAGCGCAACGTCGACGCGCTGGTGAACCAGAGCTCGGGTACGGCGCTCAACGCGTCGGCCACCTTCACCAAGACGCTCTATTTCCTCACCGCCAACTACAAGGTCGCCGAGAACTGGTCCGCCTATGCCCAGTACGCTACCGGCTTCCTGATCCCGGCGCTCGGAACGCTGCAGGTGCAGAAGCCGAACGCCTCAGACCTGAAGCCGCAGGAAAGCAAGAACTACCAGCTGGGCACGGTTTTCCATGGCGGCCGGGTGACCTTCGACGGCGACGTCTACTACATCCAGTTCAAGAACAAGCAGCAGTCGATCGCCGGCGTCGGTGGGGAGACGCTGTTCTACAATCTGGGTGGCGCAATCTACAAAGGCGTCGAAGCCCAGGTGACCTTCGCAGTGCAGCCGCAGCTCTTCGTCTTCGCCAACGGTTCGATCAATAGCGCCAAGGCCAAGAGCGGCTCGACGACGATCAACGGGACCACTGTGACTCTCACGGGTGGAAACCAGATCGCCAACGCACCCAAGTCCACGGCCGCGGTGGGCGTCATCTGGAAGCCGCAGGACTGGTCGGTCTCGCTCACCGAGAAGTACGTCGGCGAGCAGTGGGGGGCGGAGAACGAGCCGTCGAACTTCCGGGTCAAGCCCTACAATCAGGTGGACCTTACCGTCGTCCGATACCTGGGTCCGGTCCGTCTGGAGGGCGCTGTCTACAACATCTTTGACTCCAATGACCTGTTGAAGGTCAACCAGGGCGGCAAGACGTTCAACACGCTCTCGGCCACCGATCTTTACTTCTACCAACCCGGCCGCAGCGTGCAGGTCTCCGCCCGCTACAGCTTCTGAGGCCGCCCATGACCCGCAACCTCGCCGCCGCCGCCCTGGCCGGACTGCTCCTCATCGGCCTGGCGCCGCCCGCGGTCGCCCAGGCTCCGGCCCAGGTCCCGGTCAAGCCGGCGGCGACGTCGAAGTTCCTGCAGCCGGCCGACCTGGACCCGGCCCTCATCCTGCCGCCGCCGCCCCGGGACGACGCCCCGGCCGCGGCGGAGGGCCGGGCGGAGCTGCACCGCCTGGCGGCGGCGCGGACGCCGGAACGACTGGAACAGGCCAAACATGACGATGAGGTGGAGGACGTGACCTCGATCGCCGACGTCCTGGGCCCGGCCTTCGACCTGAAGGGGTTCCCGGCCACCGCGAAGCTGTTCGCCGACCTGCGCAACGAGGACAGCGTCGCAGCCAAGAAGGCCAAGGCCTATTTCGAGCGAGAGCGGCCGTTCCTGAACGACAAGGCGCTCGACGTCTGCGACGACGGCCACGACCGCAAGAACAGCTATCCCAGCGGCCACGCCACCATGGGCTATGCGGCCGCCGCGGTGCTCGCCAACCTGATCCCCGGTAACGCCCAGATCATCCTGGCGCGGGCCAGCGACTACGCCGAGAGCCGGCTCTACTGCGGCGTCCACTATCGTCTCGACATCGACGCCGGACAGGTGCTGGGCAATGTGTTGGTCGATCGCCTGATGACCAAGCCGGCGTTCCAGGCGGAGGTCGAGGCGGCGCGGGTGGAGCTGACCGCGGCGCACATCGCGCCCTGATCGAACCCGCAGACGGCGGCCCCGCCAGAGCATTCGACGGTTCACTTGAACCGCCGAATGCTCAAGACTCTTGCCTAAGAATAGACCCTTCGTCGCGCAGAGCCTGAACCAACTTCGGCGACGAGTGGTCTAGTGACAAGGAACTGGCGCGGACAGTTCCGCTGGCTACAACAGCGTGTTCGGTCCAGCCGTGCGCGGCTCGGCGATTTGACGATTCCGGGAAATCTTCATGGCCGTGAGTGACGCTACCGCGCCAGCGGTGACAGCCCGCCCGACAGGGTTCGCCAGCTACCTGTTCACGCATGGCGCATGGTTTCTGGCCTTCGGGCTGCAGATGGTGCTGTTCCCCTATCTGGTGCGGGTGATCTTGCGGGAGGACGAGATCCGCTTTGGGCTCGCCCAGATGTGCCTGCAGCTGCCCACCGTGCTGCTGATCCTGGTCGGCGGCTTTGTCGCGGATCGAAGCGACACGAGGCGGACGGTGATTCTCGGCTGCGCCGTGTCCGGCCTAGCATTCGCGGTCCTGGGCGTCTGCGTCACTGCCGGCCAGCTCTCCTATGGCTTGGTGATTGGCTATGCGCTCAGCATCGGGACCATTGGCGCCTTCGTTGGGCCGGCCCGCGACTCGCTGCTGACCCGTGTGGCGCCCGGCGGCGTGCAACAGGCCGTGACCTTCGCCTCCCTTGCCCAGTTCGCCGCCCAGATCCTCGGCATGGGCATCGCGACCCTGGCGCCGCTGCTGGGCATCCCGGCCCTGCTGTTCGGACAGGGGGGCCTGATGGTGGCCGCCGCGGCCGCCGCGACGGGCATCCGGCCGCGGCCCGCGGGCCCGCATCGCATCCGCGAGGGTAGCGTCCTGCGGTTCATGGCCGGAGAGATCGGCGGTGGAATCAGCGCCGCTTTGGCGTCGCCCGTGATCCTTCCGGTGATTGTCTGCGCCACTGGCATGGGCATGTGCTTCATGGGCGCCTTCGCGGTGCTGCTGCCGCTGATTGTACAGAACTACTTCCCGGCCGACCTCAGCGGCCATGCCCGGACGGAGATCGCCCAGGCGCTGGGCATCTTCAATCTGCTCTTCTGGCTTGGGTCGACGATCTCCGCGATGGCCCTGGCCCGCTTCGGCCACGTGCGGCGCAAGGGCATCGTCTACCTGTGCGCGCTGGCGACCGGAGCGCTGGTGCTGCTCGCCTGCTCCATCGCCATGCCGTTCTGGCTGCTGTGCGGGCTGAACTTCGTCTGGGGACTGGGCGGTGGCGTGGCCATGACCCTGGGCCGGGGGTTGGTCCAGCAGTATGCGCCGCCGGACAAGATGGCCCGGATCATCTCAATCTTTACGCTGGGCCTGATGGGCGGCGCCCCGGCTGGGGCGGTGTTCTATGGCGTCCTGGCCCACGCCATCGGCCCGCGCTCTGCGATCCTTGTTCCTGGCGCGATGATGCTGGTGATCGTCGGCTCCGTCGCCGCCTTCTCACGCCTGCGTCACCTGGACGAGGTAAATCCCGCCCAGATCTAGACCATCCCCGCCTTGCGCAGGCTCTGGTACGCCCGGATTACCCGCTGCAGCCGGTTCTCGCCGGAGCGGTCGCCGTTGTTGGCGTCGGGGTGCAGACGGCGGACGAGTTCGGTGTAGCGGGTGCGGATGGCGGGGCCGTCGGCATTGACGTCCAGGTCGAGGTCGGCCAGGGCGTTGCGCTCGATCTTGCCCAGGTTGCGGCTCTCGGCCTCGGGCTTCCTGGCGCTGTGGCCGCCGCCGCCGAACATGTTGAACGGGTCGCGGTAGCCGGGCTGAGCCTTTCCAGAGCCGAACTTGGCCGCGAAGGCGGCCGCCTCGCGGCTCATCCGCCCGGCCTTCATGTCCCAGGTGGGCCGGCCGCCGGTCATCAGTTCGTCGGTCTGTCGCCGCCGGATCTCGGCGTCGCTCAGCCCCGCGAAGAAGTTCCAGTTGCGATTGTACTCGGCCGCGTGCGGCTGGCAGAACCAGTAGTGCTCGTTCAGCATGTCGCGGGCCTTGGGCGCGCGCGCCGTCGCCGCCAGCCGACAGCCGGGGTTGTCGCAAGCCCGCTCCCCGGGCTTCAAGGCGTTGACGTCCTCGGCCGTGCGATCCTCCTCAACGGAGGGCGGACGGACGCGGATATCGACGAATCTGGGTTTGTATTGAAACGCGCCGGCCATGGCCCAATTATGAGGGCCAGAAACTTCCGAACAAGAATTGAAGATCGCCGCAATGGGCGCCATATTTGATGCCATCCAAGACAAGCTTCAGGCGGCCTTCGAGCCCATTCGGCTCGACGTCGTCGATGACTCCGCTCGGCATTCAGGCCATGCTGGCGCGCGGGAAGGCGGCGAGAGCCATTTCAACGTGACGATCGAGGCGTCGGCTTTCACCGGGGCGAACAAGGTGGCCCGTCAGCGCATGGTCTATCACGCGCTCGCCGATGAGCTGGCCGGACCGGTCCACGCCCTGTCGGTGACCGCGCTTGCCCCTGGGGAAGCGTAGGTCTCGCTAGACTTTAGGCAGAATTCAAAGCGCCGCCGGTTGTGCGGCCAGTTATTTCGGGAGGGTGGGTTTGCGGACAACGATCACCGTGAACGGGGACATGCGGGCGCTGGATCTTGATCCGCGCATGACCCTGCTGGACATGCTGCGCGAGCATCTGAAGCTCACCGGCGCGAAGAAGGGCTGTGACCACGGCCAGTGCGGGGCCTGCACGGTCCTGGTCAACGGCGTGCGAATCAACTCGTGCCTGTCGCTGGCGGTGATGCACGATGGCGACGAGGTAACCTCGATCGAGGGCGTCGGCACGGCGGACAAGCTGCACCCGGTGCAGGTCGCGTTCCTGAACCAGGACGCCTTCCAGTGCGGCTACTGCACCCCGGGGCAGATCTGCTCGACCCTGGGCATGCTGCGGGAGCTGGACGCTGGCGTCCCCAGCCAGGAGACGCCGCCCGGCGCGGCGCCGGTGTTCAGCGAGGCGGAGATCCGCGAGCGGATGAGCGGCAACATCTGCCGCTGCACCGCCTATCCGCAGATCATCGAAGCCATCAAGCAGGCCCGGGAGGCCCAATCTCTGCAAGGGTTTGGGGCATGAGGCCGTTCACCTACGAGCGCGCAACGAGCGCGGCCGGCGCGGCCAAGGCGGCGGCCCTGACCCGGGGCGCCCGGTTTATCGCCGGCGGCACCAACCTGCTGGACCTGATGAAGCTCGACATCGAGCGGCCGACGCACCTGATCGACGTCAGCCGCCTGCCGATGGCGGCGATCGCGGCGACGGCCGAGGGGGGCCTGAGCCTCGGGGCGGCGGCGACCAACAGCGACGTGGCGGCCAACGCCGAGATTCGGGCGCGCTATCCTGTGCTCTCCGAGGCCATCGTGGCGGGCGGCTCGCCGCAGCTGCGCAACAAGGCCACGGTGGGTGGCAACCTGCTGCAGCGGACCCGCTGCGCCTATTTCTACGACACCTCCAAGCCCTGCAACAAGCGCGCGCCCGGCTCCGGCTGCAGCGCGCTGGAGGGGCTGAACCGCAACGCCGCGATCTTCGGCGCCAGCCCGCACTGCATCGCCACCCATCCGTCGGACATGTCAGTGGCGCTGGTGGCGCTGGGCGCGCGGGTGGAACTGGTCTCGCCCTCGGGTGACACGCGCACCCTGCCGGTCGCCGACCTTCACCGGTTGCCGGGCGAGACGCCGCAGATCGAGACCGAACTGATTCCCGGCGAGCTGATCACCGCCGTGGTGCTGCCGCCGCCGCCGGCGGGCGGGCAGCTCTATCGCAAGGTCCGCGACCGGGCGTCCTACGCCGGCGGCCTGGCCAGCGTGGCGGTGGCTGGCGGGCAGGTGGCGCTGGGCATGGTCGCCCACAAGCCCTGGCGCGCCGCGGCGGCCGAGGCGGCGCTGGCCGCCGGCGCGTCGCCCGCCGAGGCGATCGCAAAGGAGCTGGAGGGGGCGAGCTCCCTCGGGCGCAACGACTTCAAGGTTCCCCTGGTGGCGCGCCTGACGGCCGCCGCGATCAGCGAAGTAAAGGGGAGGGGCTGATGACCTCCGTCCACGACTGGGCCGCGCCCAATCCGGTTTCCACCAACCGCTCCGGCCTGATCGGCAAGCCGGTGGATCGCTACGAAGGCCCGCTGAAGGTCACCGGCACCGCGCCCTACGCCTATGAGGTGCAGCCGCCCTCGCCGCCGGCCTATGGCGTGATGATCGGCGCCGAGATCGCCACCGGCCGGCTGACCGGGGCCGACATCGCCGAGGCCGAGGCCGCGCCCGGCGTGCTGGCGGTCTGGACCCACTTCAACGTGCCCGCCCAGCCGCCGCGTGGCGCCAAGGCCCATCCGCGCAGCACCGCGGGCTCCAACCCGGCCCTGGAAAACGACAAGGTCGCCTACTTCGGCCAGCCCGTAGCCTTCGTGGTCGCCGACACCCTGGAGAATGCGGTCTCAGCCTCGCACCTGGTGAAGCTGACCTACGCCGCCGAGACGCCCGACGTGGACTTCCGCGCCCGCCTGGAAGACGCCGGCCAGCCGCCCGGCGAGCAGGACGTCGAGATCGGCGACTTCGCGAGCGGGTTCACCGCCGCCGAGGTGCAGCTCGACGAAACCTGGTCCACGCCGATCCAGAACCACTGCCAGATGGAGCCCTGCGCCACCCTGGCGTGGTGGGAGGGCGAGAAGTGCATCGTCCACACCTCGATCCAGATGGTGAAGCCGGCGCAGCACGGCCTGGCCGAGACCCTGGGCATCGGCCGTGACGACGTCCACCTGCTGACCCGCTACATCGGCGGCGGTTTCGGCGGCAAGGGCGGGACCTATGACGACCTGGCCCTGGCGGCGCTGGCGGCCCGGGCGCTGGGACGGCCGGTGAAGGTCGCCTTCACCCGCCAGCAGATGATGAACGCGACCATCCACCGGCCGGCGACGGTCCAGCGTGTGCGCCTGGGGGCGAAGAAGGACGGGACCCTCGACGCCTTCTCGATGATGACCTGGACGCACTGCAACCGGAACGGAAACTTTACCGAGCACGCCTCGAACTTCGCCCGCGCCCTCTATGCCGCGCCGAACCGGCTGACCGGGCACCGGCTGGTGCGGCTGGACCTGCCGGTGGCCGGGCCGATGCGCGCGCCGGGCGAGGCGTCCGGCACCATGAGCCTGGAATGCGCCATGGACGAGCTGGCCGAGAAGCTGGGCCTCGATCCGGTGGAACTGCGGATCAAAAACGAGCCGCCGGTCGATCCGGAGAACGGGCGGCCGTTCTCGATGCGCCAGATGGTGCGCTGCCTGAAGGAAGGCGCACAGCTGTTTGGCTGGGATCGGCGCCTGCCGACCCCCGGCCTGGTGCGCGACGGCCGCTGGCTGGTCGGCATGGGCATGGCCGCCGCCATCCGTGGCAACTTCCTGCTGCCCGCCAAGTGCGGCTTCTCGGTGGAGCCGGACGGCACCATCGTGGTGCGCCAGGGGATGACCGACATCGGCACCGGCACCTACACGGTGCTGGCCCAGATCGCCGCCGAGACCCTGGGCGTGCCGCTGGGCCAGGTGCGGGTGGAGATCGGCGATTCGGAAATGCCGCCGGCCCCCGGCTCCGGTGGCCAGTTCGGCGCGGCGACGGCCGGTTCGGCCGCACTGATGGCGGGCATGAACCTGCGCAAGGCGATCGCGGCGCTGGCGGTCGGCGATCCGGGCTCGCCGCTGCACGGCGGCTCGCCGGACGAGGTGACCTTCCAGGACGGCGTGGTGGCCATCTCCAATCGCTCGGAGACGCTGTCGGACCTGATCCAGCGCGCCGCGCCGGCGGGGATCGCCGTGGAAGGCGAGATTCGCCCCGCCGCCGACGCCCGCGAATGGAGCACCCAGACCTATGGCGCGCACTACGTCGAGGTCGGCGTCGACCCGATCACCGGCGAGGTGCGGGTGCGCCGCATGCTGGGGGTGTTCGCCGCCGGCCGGATCATCAACGCCAAGACCGCCCGCAGCCAGCTGACCGGCGGGATGATCTGGGGCGCGGCCTCGGCGCTGACTGAGGCCAATCCCGTGGACGTCCGCTACGGATCGCTGCTGAACCAGGACCTGGCCCAGTACCTGGTGCCGGTGCAGGCCGACATCGGCGAGGTGGAAGCCATCATCCTCGACGAGGTGGACGACAAGGCCAACCCGATGGGCATCAAGGGCGTGGGTGAACTGGGCAACTCCGGCGCCGGGGCGGCGGTGGCCAACGCGGTCTACAACGCCTGTGGCGTGCGGGTGCGGGACTATCCGATCTCGCCGGACAAGCTGCTGGCCGGGCTGATCGCGCAGGGGATGTGAGCGGGCGCGGTCCCGCCCTCCTCGAAACGGGGAGGGGAAGCCCCGCTCCCGCCAAACACGCAGAACAGGTCTGCGCAAACGGTCGTGGCGTACGCAGCCGCTTAATTCTATCTCCGCAAGTAACAGCGATATTGCTGATGGACGCGGAGACGAGCGTGAAGATCCTGTTCTCGGTATCGGTGCTGGCGGGGACCCTGGGTCTGCTGCTGAACGACTGGGCCGGGCACGCGTTGGCCTACCTCTAGTGGATAAAATCTGACGCTTGGCGCCCGCGCGGCCATGGACCGGCGGGACCGTGGATTACGATGGCCGCATCGCCAACAAGCGGACGTTCTGAACGTCTCAGATGGGGGGGGTAAGCGGTCATTCCCAGGCTCAGCCGCCCTGCAGGGTGGCGGGCGACGTGGGTTTGGGTCGGCTAGGCCTTGGAATATGGCGCACTGCGCATTTGCGACCACCCGAGATCATATGCGCAGATTGCCGAGCGTTCGAAGCTGGTTGTCACTCAGGTGAGGAGCCACCGCGATCGCATGTGCAATTCTCGCGGGACACCGGGGGACGAATTCATGAACAACAAGATGCTCCTGGGCGGGGTCGTCGCACTTGCCGCCGCCGTCTCGCTCGCCGGGTGCAATGCGCCAGCGCCAGCCAAACCCGCCGTAGACATCGCCAAGGTGGCCGATGTTGTGAAGGCCGACGCAGACCAGGTGATCACCGACTTCAACGCCCGCGACGCGGTCAAGGCCGTCGGTCACGACGCTGCGGGCGTGGTGTTCATGTACCACGGGCAGCCCGACGTCGTCGGGGTGGATGCGGACCTTGCCGACACGAAGACGCAGATGGCCGATCCGGCGGCGAAGCTGGCCGTGAGCAATGAGACCGTTGAGGTGGCCTCGTCTGGGGACATGGCGGTCTGGCATTCGACCTATGCCCGCACGTCCACCGACCCGAAGACGAAGAAACCGACCACGGAGAACGGCAACTGGTTGATGGGCTACAAGCAGCAGTCGGACGGTTCTTGGAAGATCACCTGGAGCACTATGTCCGACACCCCGCCAGCCGCGCCTGCAGCGCCTGCCCCGAAGACCTGACAGCGAACAGGACCGCCTCACTTCGGCGCGCAAGACCGGAGTGAGGTTGGCCTTTGGCGCATGACGCTGCACGGCAGCACGCCCGGAAGCAGACGCTCGGAAGCTCAAAGAAGGGTCGCTTCTCCTCGTGGGGTTCGGGCCAATACGCGGACGTCGGGGACCGGCTCCGGGGAGCGGGCCTGGCCAGACGTTCAGATGCGGAAAGACGACGCCGAATTCGAAGCCGGGCGGTCCGGCGCACCCTCGGCTTAGTGGCATTGTTTGGAGCGTCCACGGCGCCCATATCCCTCGGGCAAGCGGCTGGGGGCAACGCTCAGGACGCCTTCGGCCGCGCCCCTCCCCGCCGGACCCTGGAGATTTCAATGACCGCACTGAAGCTGGCCGCCCTGATCGCCAGCGTGACCGGCGCCACACTCACGCCGGAGCTGGCCCGCGCCGCGACCGAACAGCCCGCCTACACAGTGCTGCAAAGGGACGGGGCCGTGGAGCTGCGCCGCTATGGGCCCCGTCTGGCCGCGGAGACCACCGTGCGCGGCGATGAAGTGTCGGCGCGCAATAAGGGATTCCAGGCGATCGCCGGCTACATTTTTGGCGGCAACACGGGGAAGACCCCGATCGCGATGACCGCACCGGTCGCCCAGGCCAAGGCCGAGAAGATCGCCATGACCGCCCCGGTCGCCCAGGAGCCGGCCGCCGACGGATCCTGGCGCGTGCAGTTCTTCATGCCGGCCAAGTACACGCGCGCCACCCTGCCTACGCCCAACAATCCGGACGTCCGGATCGTGGAACTGCCGGCTGAGCAGTTTGCGGTCCTGCGTTTCTCCGGCCTTGCGGGCCGGACCGCCGTGGCCGCGCGCAACAAGGAGCTGACCGACAAGGCCGCCGCCATGGGCTGGAAGGTCACTGGGCCAGCGGTGGTGTGGTTCTACGACCCGCCGTGGACCCTGCCCCCGATGCGCCGCAACGAGGTCGCGTTACCGGTGGCGGCGAAATAGGGCTGGCCAGGTGTTCGCCGGGCGGCTGCAAAAGCAGACCTCCGGAACCTCAGCGATGGGGGGAAGGCTGATTCCCCCGTTGGCTGGGATCCGGGTCTGAACGGTCAGGCGCCCAGGCCGGCGGACGCGAAGGCGGCCAGCAGGCCGAGGGCCAGCAGGAAGGTCGGGGCGAATTGGTCGAGCGCGCGTTCGAAGCGGATGAAAGTCATGGCGCACACCTTGGGGTCTTTTTGGGGAACCCCGGTGGAGCGGGGCTGTCCGTCTGGACAATCCCAATGTAGCCAAATCTAAGCACTGCGTAGATCGACGATTTCATACATGAGATATGCGTTTATGTATGAGAACGTTGAGATCCCCGCAGAGGGGGCGGATTTTGACTCTGGCCTCGCGGCAAAGGACCGACAGGACCGTGGATTGCGATTGCCGGATCCCCACGAGCGATGGGGTGGACGCCCCCTGACGGCATCTGAGTGCCAAAGTGGAGGTGTTGAAAACACCACTGCAAAGGAGGCGTCCGTGGGTGAAGTTAGCACAATTGGGCTGGATCTGGCGAAGACGGTCTTGCAGGCGCATGGCGCCGATGCGTCGGGCGGCGTGGTTTTTCGGAAGAAGCTGAGGCGAGACGCGTTGCTGGCGTTCTTCGCCGGGCAGCCGAAGTGTCTGGTGGCGATGGAAGCCTGCGCCAGCGCCCACTACTGGGCCCGCGAGATCGCCGCGCTGGGCCATGAGACCAAGCTGATCGCGCCGGCCTATGTGAAGCCGTTCGTGAAGCGGCAGAAGAACGACATGGCCGACGCGGAGGCGATCTGCGAGGCGGCGCAGCGGCCGACCATGCGCTTCGTCACGCCGAAGAGCGCCCAGGCTCAGGGCGCGGCCGTGGTCTTCCGCACGCGCGACCTGCTGGTCCGCCAGCGGACCCAGTTGATCAACGCGCTACGGGGCCACCTGATGGAGTTTGGCTTCATCGTGCGGCAGGGCGCCGGGCACGTGGGCAAGCTCATCGACCTGGTCGCCGATCCCGCGTCCGACCTGCCGCACGAGGCGCGCCCGGTGCTGGCGGTGATCGCCGACAGCCTGCAGGCGATCCAGGCGAAGATCGCTGTGCTGGATCGCGAGATCGCCGCCAGGGCCAAGGCCGATCCGCTCGCCAGGCGGCTGATGACGATCCCGGGTGTCGGGCCTGTCGTCGCCACCGCGATGGTGGCGCTGGCGCCTGACGCGAGCACCTTCCGACGAGGTCGCGACTTTGCCGCCTGGCTGGGGCTCACGCCGAGGCAGCACTCCAGCGGCGGCAAGGAACGGCTGGGCCGGACAACCAAGATGGGCGAGCGCAGCTTGCGACGGCTGCTGATCCTGGGCGCCAGCTCGGCGGCGAAGACCGCCTCACGCGAGGGATCGCGAGCCAGCCCGTGGCTGATCGGCATGCTGGCAAGGAAGCCGCGCATGCTGGTCACCGTGGCGCTGGCCAACAAGATGGCGAGGATCGTCTGGGCGCTGATGGCGCACGGCGGGACCTACAGAGCTCCGGCCGCGGCGGTGTAAGGCCCGTCGCGGTCCGAGGCGGTCAGGGAAGCAGGGAAGGTCAGACGAGAGGTATGGCGCAACGGTCAGAAGACGGGGTCGGGAAAACCAGTGAAACGTCCAAGCGCCTCGAGCGCGCCAAAGCGGGATGGACCCGATCCGCGATCTCCATACAGGCCAGCGGCAGTGAACGGCCGCATCAAACAGGCCGGACACACGGAAGCACCTGAACCTGCGCGCTCAGCTCTCGAAAAACCCCTTGCATCCATCGGGGCGTCCACACACGG
>CALQQB010000066.1 GCA_943332615.1 Phenylobacterium deserti | reverse complement strand
TCTGATACCGGCTGCCTCCCAGCGCCGAGACCAGGAACCCGCCGATGATCGCGGAATAGATCCCACGCTCCGGCGGCACGCCCGAGGCGACGGCGATGGCCATCGACAGCGGCAGCGCGATGATCGCGACCGTCAGCCCGGCCGCCGCGTCCCGGCGCAGGGCGGCCAGCGAATAGCCTTCCGCGAACACGGCGACGAGCTTCGGCAGATAGAGGTGCGACGTAGATGCGCCGTTGGGCATGTCTGTACTCTAGCGCACGATCAGGCGGGCCACCTTGACGATTCTCATGTCCGGCCCGGCGGTCAGGGCTTGGGCCGGAAATCCACGTCGGAGTTGGCGACCACATAGAGAAACGCCGACCAGACCGCGACGTTCTGCGCCACGTCCGCCGGGTCGATCTTGTCCAGGGTGTCGTCGGCCGAGTGGTGCAGGTCGAAATAGCGGCTGGCGTCTTGGTTGAAATCCACGAACGGCACCTTGAACCCCATCAGGCCTGCGATATCCGAGCCGCCGAAACGGGGCGGCGCGCCGTTGAACGCAACCTTCAGGGCCGGCAGCGTCGCCCGGAAAGCGACCATGGCGGGGTGGCCGTAGGCGGCCGGCGGCGTCGAGAGGGTCCAGATGCGGCCCGAGCCTGAGTCGCTCTCGCCGGCGACGATGATCTTGGCCGCCTCGGTCTTGTGCGCGGCGGCGTAGGCCTCGCCCGAGCCGCTCTGTTCCTCCGAGCCCCACATCACCACGCGGATCGTGCGCCGCGGCTTGCCCATCTGGCCGGCAAGCCTGGCCGACGCCGTGGCGATGGCGACGCCGACGCCGTCATCGATCGCGCCCGTGCCCGGGTCCCAGCTGTCGAGGTGGCCGCCGACCACGATGACCTCGTCCGCCGCCTCGCGGCCCCTGATCTCGCCGACGATGTTCCAGGCCTCGGCGGCCGGGTTCACGCTGGAGGCCATCTCCAGGTGAACAATCACCGGCTTGCCGCGGGCCACCATGCGCTCCAGCAGGCTGGCGTCGACGGTGGACAGCGCGGCGGCCGGGATGCCGCCCGGGCTCCCGGCGCCGGTATGGGGCAGGCGCGTGTCATCTGTCGAAAGCGAGCGGATCAGATAGCCGACCGCCCCGCGCTTCGCGGCTTCCACGGGCCCGGCCCTGCGCTGCACCCCCACCGAGCCATAGCTTGACCCGTCCTGGGTGCGAGCCATGGCCTGGGTGACCACGGCGATCTTGCCCTTCAGCGCGCCCACCGGCTGGTCGAGCATGGCCTGATAGCTGGTGAACAGTGCGATCGGCGCGGTGATCCCGCCCGCCGGCGTGGGCGACGAGCCGCCGATGCCGAGGATCGCCAGCTTCTGCGGGAAGGGCCCGACCACCTCTGCGCTCTCCGGCCCGCGCGACCAGGCCGAGGTGGTGAAGCTCTCCACATGGACGTTCTCGAAGCCCAGTTGCTTCAGCTTGGCCACGCCCCAGTCGCGGGCGCGCTGCATGGCCGGCGAGCCCACCGGACGCGCACCGACCTCGGTGGTCAGGGATTCGACCACGTCCCAGCCGGTGGTGTCGGAGAGCGCCTTGTCGCGCGCGGCGAGCGCGCCGGCGGCGAGGCCCGCTCCAGCAGGAGTTTGGGCGGCGGCGGGGCCGGCGATCAGGGCGGCGGCGAGCAAAGCGAGGGGCAGACGTTTCATGCCCCGCACCTCACCCCCCTTGAGATTCCCGTCAAGGGCGGCTCCCGCCACCATGCTGTCAGCAGTCTGGCGGTAAGTCGGTTCGGAACCAAGGACCACATCATGCCTGTTTCGACCGCACTCGACGGCCTGCCCCGCCCGTCCTGCGCCGCGCTGTTGGGCTGGGAGCTCGTCGATGCCCGGCCGGCGGACGGCTGGGTCCGCATCCGTTTCGAGGCCCTCGAGGCGTTTACCAACCCCGCGGGCTACATCCAGGGCGGGTTCCTGGCCGCCATGCTCGACGACACCATGGGCCCGGCGATGTTCCTCTATTCCGAGGGCCGGCTGTTCACGCCCACCATCGAGATGCACGTCAGCTTCCTGGCGCCCGCGCGGCCGGGGCCGGTCTACGGCGAAGGCCAGGTGGTGCAGGCCGGCAAGAGCATCGCCTTCCTGGAAAGCAGGCTGACCGACCTCGCCGGAACCGTCCTGGCCCGCGCCACAGCCAGCGCCCGCCTCGTGCCGGCGGCGGGGGCGTTGGTAAGCGACGCGGGGTCCGGTCCGCCAGGCAAGCTGACGAGGGGATCATCGCTCAAGGGGGCGACGGATTGCGGGGTCATGTCGCGGACAGCCTGAGTAGACCTGGGCATTTCGTGTAGCGTTGGAGCCCGCTTCCCCTTCCCGCCCCAGGGCCCTCAATGACCACCCCCCTTTCCCGCCGCACCCTGCTCGCCGGCGCCGGCGCGCTGGCCGCCGCTCCGGCGCGCGCCGCGCCGCTGCCCGCGCCCCTCCAGGCCGTGCTCGACTACGCGCAGAGCCAGAACACCACCGGCTTCCTGGTGGTCCGCGACCGCAAGACCCTGGTCGAGCGCAACTGGCCGCCGCCGGCCGACGCCGCCCAGTTCCGCGCCACGCTGGCCTATGAGACCACGGCCGATGGCGCCCTGCTGGAGGATGTCGCCTCCCAGCAGAAGAGCTTCGTGGCCGTGCTGGTCGCCATCGCCATCGACAAGGGCCTGGTCGATGTCGAGAAACCCGTCTCCGATTACGTCGGCGCCGGGTGGTCTCGCGCCGCGCCCGACCAGGAACGCGCGATCCGGGTGATCCACCTGCTGACCATGGCGTCGGGTCTGACCGAGGCCCTCACCTGGGCCGCGCCCGCCGGCTCGACCTTCCTCTACAACACCCCGGCCTATGCGGTGACCAAGCGGGTGCTGGCCGCCGCGGCGGGCCAGCCGCTGGAGACCCTGAGCACCGCCTGGCTGACCGGCCCGGCCGGGATGAACGACACCGCCTGGCGCAAGCGCCCCGCCGCGATGGCCGACGTGGGCAATCCCACCGGCCTGGTCACCAGCCCGCGCGACACCGCCCGGTTCGGCCAGCTGGTGCTGGATGGCGGCCGGGCCGCCGATGGCCGCCGGATCGTGTCCGAGGCGGGCCTCAAGGCGCTGTTCGCCCGCACCGCGACCAACCCCGCCTACGGCCGCCTGTGGTGGCTGAACGGCAGCGCCGTGACCCTCCGCCCCCGCGCGCTGCGCACCGAAGGTCCGCTGATCCCCGCCGCCCCGGCCGACCTGGTCGCGGCCCTGGGCGCCCTCGACCGCAAGCTCTACGTCGTGCCAAGCCGCCGGTTGATCGTCGTCCGCATGGGCCAGGCCGCCCCGGACAAGGACTTCGACCAGCAACTGTGGCTGCGGCTGGCCAAGGCGCTGGGCTGATTTCGATGACGGGACTTCACAAACCGCCTATCCGCTAGCCCACAGCGCGCCCCGCCGCCGCCCGCAGACGAAAGCCGCCGACCCATGACCGAGAGCCGCCAGATCCACCTCGTCCGCCGTCCGAATGGCGTGCCCGTCGATGCGGACTTCGCCGTCGTCGCTGTGAACACGCCCGACGCCGGCGAAGGCGAGGTGCAGCTCGAAACCGTGCTGATGTCGGTGGATCCCTACATGCGTCCGCGGCTGAACGCCGACCAGCCGCTGGACCGGCCGCTGCTGGGCGGCGGCATCGCGCGGGTGGCGCAGTCGCGCCATGCCGGATTCCGCGAGGGGGATCTGGTGCGCCACGGGGCCGGCATGCAGGAGCGGTTCGTGTCCGACGGCCGTGGCCTGCTGGTGCTGAAGCCGGACCCCGACCTGCCGCTGACGGTCTACATGCATGCCCTGGGCGGCACCGGCATCACCGCCTATGGCGGCCTGCTCGAGGTGGGCGCGCTGAAGGACGGGGAACAGGTGTTCGTCTCGACCGCCGGCGGCGCGGTCGGTTCGGTCGTGGCCCAGATCGCCAAGCTCAAGGGCTGCTATGTGGTCGGCTCGACCGGCTCGGACGACAAGGCCGCCTGGCTGCGCGACGTCGCCGGCCTGGACGCGGTGATCAACTACAAGACCAGCGACCTGGCCCCGGCCCTGGAAGCGGCGACCCCCAAGGGCATCGACGTCTACTTCGAAAACGTCGGCGGGGCGCATCTCGACGCCGCGCTGCCGCGCATGAACGTTCGCGGCCGCATCCCCGTCTGCGGGATGATCTCGACCTATAACGGCGGCGGCGAGGGCGTGCGCAACCTGTTCAACCTGATCTACGGCCGCGTGCGGATGGAAGGCTTCGTGGCCAGCGACTTCCCGCACCTGCGCGAGCGGTTCGAGACCGACATGACCGCCTGGCTGAAGTCCGGACAGATCAAGTACCAGGAAACCGTTCTCGACGGCTTCGAACGCGCCCCCGAAGCGCTCATCGGCCTGTTCGAGGGCCGCAACGCCGGCAAGATGCTGGTCCGCGTCCGCGACTGAGGGGCGACCCCCGACCTCCGATTTCGGGATTCACCCCCGCGCCGCCAGGATGTCGAGGGCCACCTTCAGCACGGCCTCGATACGGCCGGCGTCGCGCTCGCCCACGGCCGCTTCGCGCGGCGTCTGCTCCTCGCCGCAGACCAGGTCGCAGGCGGCCACCAGGTCGGGCTGGCGGCTGAGCCGCAGGCGGAACTCGGTCAGCTTGCGCCGCGCCACCGCCGTGGCCTCGCCGTGCGCCAGCAGGTGCGCCAGCGGCGGCTCGGGGCGGAGACCGCCGCGCGGCTTCAAGTCCAGGGTCGAGGGGATCGCCGCCTCCTGCTTCACCCGCCGGTAGGCCGCGCCATAGCGCTCGCCGGCCGCCTTCGCCGCCGGGTCGATCCGCCCCTTGCCGGCCAGCCATTCCAGCCCGCTCTGGCGGCGGTAGGGCTGCGGGCGCTTGCTGCCGGCCGCATGCGCTTCGACGATCGCCGCGCCCCGGCGGCGTGACAGGGCGACCGTCTCGGCGACGCCGTCGGCCACCTGGGCGGCCTGCGCCTGCGCCCGGGCCTGACGTTCAGCGCGGATCAAGCGGTCGCGGGCGGCGCGTGCGGGGTCCCTCATAGGCGACATCCCCGCGCCACCACCGCGTCGGCCAGGCGGTAGACCGCCTCCGACGCCTGCGCCTCGCCCTCGATCACCACCAGCCCGGCCGCCGTGTGGGCCAGCAGTTCGCGCAGGAACCGGCCCCGCGCGTCGGGCGTGCGGCGGCTGAGCGCGCCGGCCACCAGAGCCGCGGCTTCGTCGCGCCCACTCATGTGTTCAGCGCGCGATAGCCGCCGGCCGCCAGGACCGCCGCCACATGCGCCGCGTCCCGCGACCGGCCGGGACGGCGCGCCGTCGGCATGGGAAGGCTACGACCGATTTTGACGTAGCGGATGGGATATGTTGGTTTCATACGTTGATATGTAGAAAAGATACACCGCTTGTGCAAGAGCATTCTGTAGATTATCCACTGTTCATGACATCGGTTGCCGGCATGGACGGACGGGCTCAGCGGCTGCGCCAGGCGCGGGTCGATCGCGGGTTCGAGACCGCGGCCGCCGCCGCCGACGCCTTCGGCTGGAGCCGCAACACCTACGCCTCCAACGAGAACGGCAACGCCCCCTTCTCCTACCGCCGCGCCAAGGAATACGCCGTGGCCTTCGGGGTCGGGGCGGAGTGGCTGTATGACGCGGCGGGCGCGATCCAGCCGGCGGCGGCCAACGGGCTGGTCCCGGTGATCGGCCGGGTGGGCGCCAATCCCGAGGGCACGGTGCTGTTCGCCACCGGCGACGACCCTGCCGAACTGGCCCCGATCCCGCCCGGCGGCACCGACCAGGCCCGGGCGCTGCGGGTGGCCGGGCACTCCATGCGCGGCGTCGCCGACGACGGCGCCCTGATCTATTTCGAGGACCAGCGCACCCCGCCCTCCCCCGACATGCTGGGCCATGTGGTGATCGTCGAGACCGACACCGACGAGGTGCTGGTCAAGCGACTGCTGCGCGGCTCCCGCCCCGGCCTCTTCGACCTGGAGAGCGTCGCCGGGCCGATGCGGCAGGACGCCCGCCTGCGCTGGGCCGCCCACATCACCGCCATCATCCCGCCCTTCCAGGCGCGCCGGATCATCCGGGGCGCGGCGTGATGCTGGATATTACCTACGGCAACCCGATCCCGTTCGGATCGTAGGAAAACTACGCCATGTGCAATGAGTTCCGGTTCGAGAACTCTCTCACCGACATCCTGGCGGCGTTCAGCCAGCTGGAGATGCCCCTGACCTGGGCCGGCGGCGCGCCGAACGTCGAGCCCCGGGCGTCGATCCGCCCGACAGATCCGGCCTATCTGCTTACCGGCCTCGACGGCGGGGCCCACCTCAGCCAGCTGCGCTGGGGGTTTCCCGGGCCGCGGGGGCCGATCATCAACTTCCGCTCGGAGGGGCGCACGTTCGGCCGCGGCCGCTGCCTGGTCCCGGCCAGCGGCTTCTTCGAGTTCACCGGCGCCAAGGCGCCGAAGTCGAAATGGTCATTCGAAGCCGCGGACGGCGGCTTCCTGGCCATCGCCGGCCTGATCCGCGACGACCGCTTCACCCTGCTTACCGGTGAACCGGGCCCGGACATCGCCCCCTACCACCATCGCCAGATCGTGATCCTGCCCCGCCGCGACTGGGCGGCCTGGCTGGACACCTCCCGCCCGGCGCCGTCGTTCAGCCCCCTGCCCGCCGGCAGCCTTAAGGTCGTGCAGATCCGCTAAGCCCGCCTAGGTCAGGGCAGGTCTTCGGCCAGGATCGACATGTTGAAGACGTACGAGCCGTCGCCGTCCTCGTCCTCGAACACCACCCCGATGAACTCCTCGCCGACATAGACCTCGGCGGAGTCCTTCTGCTTGGGGCGCGGGACCAATGCGATGCGCGCGTTGGCGAACGTGCCACGCAGATAGCCTTCGACTTTGCGGATAGCTCGTTCGTCCACGCCAAGGCTCCTGGAATGCGGGTCACCAAATCGGCGCGAACCTATCGAAAGGGCCGCGTTGGGGAAACCTCAGATCACGTAGTCATACACAGCATCGGCAAGAGTGTGGTCCATGCTCCTCGCCGGCTCGTCGCAGGTGGGGCAATTGACCAGCCGCGCGGGCACGCCGGCGGCGGTGCAACCGGCCGGCACGTCCTTCAGCACCACCGAGCCGGACGCGACCTTGGCGTAGTCGCCGATCCTGATATTGCCCAGCACCTTGGCGCCCGCGCCCAGCAGCACGCCCTTGCCCACCTTCGGGTGACGGTCGCCGCGATCGGCCCCGGTGCCGCCCAGGGTCACGCCGTGCAGCATCGAGACGTCGTCGCCCACCACCGCCGTCTCGCCGATCACGATGCCGGTGCCGTGGTCGATGAACACGCCACGGCCGATCCGGGTCGCCGGGTGGATGTCCACCTGGAACAGTTCGCTCATCCGGCTTTGCACATAGAAGGCCATCGTCTCGCGGCCCTCGTTCCACAGCCAGTGCGACACGCGGTGCGTCTGCAGCGCCAGGAACCCCTTGAAGAACAGGAACGGCTGCACATAGCCCTTGCAGGCCGGGTCGCGCTCGAACACCGCCTTCAGGTCGTACTCCGCCGTCTCCACGATCGAGGGCTGGACCTCATAGGCCTCCTCGATGGTGTCACGCAGGCTCATCGCCCGCAGTTCCTGGTCGCCCAGCTTGCGGGCCAGCTGATAGCTCAGCGCGTCACCCAGGCTGTCGTGGTTCAGGATGACGGCGGCCACCAGGCTGGCTAGCGCGGCTTCCGAGCGGGCCGCGGCTTCGGCCTCGTTGCGCAGGGCGGCCCAGACGGGCGGCGGCTGGGTGGCATCGACCACCTCCAGGCGCTGGCTCATGAATTCCTCCCGGCCCATGGGGCGTTTCCCTGTCCTATCATCGCCCGCGCAAGGTCCGCAGGCAACGTTCCCTCCCTGGCCATATGGTAAGCCTTCAGCAGCATCGCCACTGTCAGCATGTCCGGAAGGTCGCCGGCCATGGCGGCGGCCAGCGCCTCGCGATACGGCACGCGCACCTTTTCGAGGGCCTCGGTGTCGTCGGCGTAGTGCAAATCGCCAGCCGGCGCGAGGCCCAGGGCCAGATATCCGAAGGCCCGCTCGTCGGTCACGGAGTTCGACAGCTGCACCCGCAGCACCTCGCGCCACTCCGCCGCCTGCAGGCCGGTTTCCTCGGCCAGTTCGCGCCGGGCGCTCTCCAGCGGATCAATCCCCACCGGCCCGCCGCCCTCGGGAATCTCCCAGCTGTAGTCCCCCGCCGGCAGCCGGTGCTGGCCGATCAGCACCGTGGTCCCGTCCTCGAACAGCGGCAGGATGGCGATCGCGTGGTTCTTGAACCCCACCAGCCCATACTGCGCCGGATGTCCCGTTGGCGCCGTCGCTGCGAACTCGGTCAACCGGATCCAGGGGTTGTCATAGACCTCGCGTCCGGGGCCCCGCACCCAGGGCTTGCCGTGCGCACGCAACCAGGCGGGTTTGGTCACCAGGCCAGGACCTTTAGGCCGGGCACGTCGGTAAAATCCCTACCGTTCGTCGTAACGACGCTCGCCTGATGCACGAGCGCCTGCGCCGCGATCATCCGATCGATGATCCGAGGCCGCGAGAAGCCCAGGGCCTCCACGATCTCACGGTAGCGATCCGCCGCAGCGTCATCGAAAGCCAGCGTCGGCAATGTGGCGAGCAGGGCATTGAGCCTCTCGCGTCTCACCGCGGCTTGGTCAGGATAGCGCACGATGCCGCCTTCGAGTTCGATGCGTGTCATCACCGATAGACAAAGGTCGCCCTCCAGCGCCGAGACACGCGCCGAGATAGCCGCGTGGCGGTCCCGAAGGTGGATGGCGACACTGGTGTCGAGGACGAAGATCAAGCTAGAGGCCGGGCCGTTCAGGCCAGATGTCCGCGTCTCGTTCCTCAATGTCGTTGGGGACCGGCAGTTCGTCCAGCTTGCGCAGCATCTCTGCGACCGTCGGGCGTTTCGGGGTGATGGTCAGCACATCGCCCGAGCGAACGATCGTCACCTCGATGTCGCGACCGAAAGCGACATCCTTAGGCAGCCGGACGGCTTCGCTGTTCCCGCTCCGGAAGACGCGGCTTGTGACGGTGGGCATGCGATCTTCCCTTCGTAGATACCTGTATATACGCCCAAGCCCATTGGTTTCCAAGGTCGGGCGTCTTAGATCCAAGCCGTGACCTCTTCCCTCCCCCCCACGCCGGTGTTCGGCGCCGCCCTGCCCGTCCATGCCCAGCCGCAGGTGCTGGCGTTCCTGGCCCTGCGCCGCTCCGCCTCGGCCGTCACCCTGGCCGAGCCCGCCCCCGACACCGCCCAGCTCGACGACCTGCTGCGCCTGGCTGCCCGGGTCCCCGACCACGGCAAGCTCGCCCCCTGGCGGTTCATCGTCCTGGAGGGCGCCGGCAAGGCCGCCTTCGCCGCGCGGCTGGAAGGCCTCTCGCAACAGCGCGGCGACCCGCAACTCGCCGCCAAGCTGGCCAAGCTGAAGATGCCGCCCCTGGCCGTGGTGGTGGTGTCCTCGCCCCGGCCGGCCGCGATCCCGGCATGGGAACAACAGCTCTCCGCCGGCGCCGTCTGCGCGACCCTGCTCTACGCCGCCCAGGCCAGCGGCTTCGGCGCCAACTGGATCACCGACTGGTACAGCTACGACGCCGAGGCCACCGCGATCCTGGGCCTCACCGAGGGCGAACGCGTCGCGGGCGTCGTCCTGATCGGCACACCGCGCGAACCGCCGATGGAGCGCGAACGGCCGGACGTGGCGGGGCTGGTGACCCGCTGGACCGGCGTCTAGGACGACGCTTCCCTCACTTCGGCCCGAACAGCGCGGCCACGAAAGTGTCGTAGGTGTCGAGGACGTGGGGGTCCTCTTTGGCGATCTGGATGACTTGGCGGGGGATCAGCTTCAGGTGATCCTGCATGGCTTCCGGTCGCATGCCGCGCGAGGCGCCGAAGTCGCGGAAGATCGCGAAGGACCTCGTCTCGAACGCCGGCACGTCAGCCTCCGCCGCGCCCTTGGCGCAGGCGGCCACGGCGGCGGCGTAGAATGCATGCATATGCGGGTCGTTGATCCACGACTCCTGGTCGCCTTGCAGGCTCTCGCCTGACGGCGCGGGCGCCGGGGCCGGCATCCGGTGTTGGGCTTGGGCGCTCGGCGCCGCCGCGGCGAGGACGAGGGCCACGGCCAGGGCGCTCGGGACGGATCGTCTCATGGAGATCTCCTATGGCTCAGACTCGGCTTCCCGTCGCTGGGCGAAGCCGCTATGGGATGACAAGAAACCCGAACATTATGTAAAATATCTTTTACATCCCGTCGAGCATCCTTTGCATCGAGGTCGCTGCCATGTCCTTCCGCGAAAAGTCCGCCTGGATCACCGTCGTGACCGTGCTGCTCTGCTTCGGCGCCTATTTCGGCCCGATCGCCGTGGGTTGGGTCGATGGGCGGGGACATCGCGCGCTCTACCTGCTGGCGCACAGCGTGATGGCGCTGGTGGTGCTGCAGGTAGGGCTGAATATCTGGGCGGCGCGCACGACACCTCGGCACAGCCGCGCCCCGCGCGACGAGCGGGAGACCGCCATCCTCGCCCGCTCACACACCGTCGGCTACTACGTGCTGCTGGTGTCCGTACTCAGCCTGTTCGCGCCAGCCCACTTCGGCCACCCGACCCCGGACCTGCTGAACTTCGTGCTGCTCGACGTGGTGGTCGCGGTGCTGACCGTGGCCGTCGCCCAGATCGTCATGTTCCGCCAGATCGTCATGTTCCAAGGGGGCGGCTGACACGATGCCCACGCCCTCACCCATCGCCAACCACATCCGCCGGCTGCGCTTCGAGCACGGCGAGATGACCCAGTCCGAACTCGCCGAACGCATCGGCATGACGCGCCAGACCATCGCCGCCATCGAGGCCGGCAAATATTCCCCCTCGCTCGACGCCGCCTTCCGCATCGCCCAGGTGTTCGGTGTAGGGCTCGGCGAGGTGTTTCAGTGGCGAGCGTGAGCGCCGGCGCCCGACGTCGCCAGGGCCGGGCACTCGCCCGTCAGGGGAGTCCGATTGCAACCCTGACGTTGCGACATACCGTGTTCGGTGAATGCGAGTTTCCACTGGGAAACGGGTTCTCAACGAATACCGGGAGGGCGCGATGCGGATTTCATCTGGCGTGGTGGGGTTGGCTCTGGCGGCGGGGCTGGTTCCTAGCCTGGCTCAGGCCGAGCTGATCTTCGGACTGACCACCGACCACAGGATCGTGACCTTCGACTCGGCGACCCCGGGTACGGTGGCCTCGTCGCGGGGGATCAGCGGCCTAGGAAGCGATGTGCTCACCGGCCTGGACCTGCGCCCAGCCAATCGGACGCTGTATTCTGTCGCCAACAGCGGAAACCTCTACCGGCTAAGCCTGGTCGGCGCGAACTATGGGGCGAACCTGGTCGGCAACATCGGGGTGGGCCTCACGGGCGCCAGCTATGGCATAGACTTTAACCCGACGGTCGATCGACTGCGGTTCATCGGCGACACGGATCAGAATCTGCGCATCAATCCGGGCAGCGCGGTGACGCTCACCGACACCGCGATCAGCGGTGGGTTCGACATCGTGGGGTCCGCCTATACGCGAAGCTTCGCGGGGGCCACGACGACCACGCTCTACGGGCTGGACGCCTCAGGCGACCAGCTGCTGCGCGCGACCAGCCCCAACGGCGGGCTCTATGTCGGCGTCGGTTCCCTGGGCGTGGCGCTGACCACGGATGACGAGGTCGGGTTCGACATCTCGGGCGCGACGGGCGGTGGGTATTTCAACATTGGCAGCAAGTTCTATTCCGTCAATCTGGCGAGCGGCGGGGCGACGCTGATCGGCACGCTGGGCAGCGGCGACCTGGTCGGTCTGACGGCAGTGGGCGTGCCGGAGCCATCGACCTGGGCGCTGTTGATCGGGGGCTTCGGCCTGGCCGGTGCGGCGCTGAGGACCCGGCGAAGGGCGGCTTCCGCCTAGGTCTGGCCCTTTGCGATCTCCGCGGACCTGGCCTCGTGGACGCCCGCGCCGGTCTCAGCCACGGCCGCGATAGGGCGCGACGCCCTGGTCTGGCAGCCACAGTCCTGGCGGACTGGGGCCGCTCTGCCAGAACACGTCGATCGGAATGCCGCCGCGCGGATACCAGTAGCCGCCGATCCTGAGCCATTGCGGGGCAAGTTCGGCCACCAGCCGGCGGCCGATGGCCACCGTGCAGTCCTCGTGGAAGGCGCCGTGATTGCGGAAGGCGCCCAGGTAGAGCTTCAGCGACTTTGACTCCACCAGCCAGTCGGCGGGCACGTAGTCGATCACCAGGTGCGCGAAATCCGGCTGTCCGGTCACCGGACAAAGGGAGGTGAACTCCGGCGCGGCGAAGCGGACCAGATAGGCCGTATCCGGGTGCGGATTGGGCACGCGCTCCAGCACGGCGGCCTGCGGGCTGTCGAAGCCCGGCGCCACGTGGCCCAGCTGGGTGAGACGGATCTCTTCCATGCCGGCGGCTTTACCCGCTAGTAGGGTCCCTAACAACAGACGGGAGGGATCGGATGGCCGGCCAGTATCAGGACTTCGTAGTGGTGGTGACCGGGGCCTCCACCGGCCTCGGCCGCGCGGTGGCAATCGAAACCGCCGCCCAGGGCGCCAAGGCCGTGATCATCAACTACGCCCGCAGCCGCGAGGAGGCCGAGGAAACTGCCCGCCTCTGCCAGGCTCAGGGCGCCGAGACCGTGCTGGTGCAGGGCGATGTGGCCCAGGACGCCGACTGCCGCGCGATCGCCGCGGCAGCCCAGCGGTTCGGCCGCATCGACGCCCTGTTCAACAACGCCGGCACGACCACCTTCAACAATCACGCCGACCTGGAGGGCGTGACCGCCGAGGACTTCCAGAAGCTCTACGCCGTCAACGTCGTCGGGCCCTATCAGATGGTTCGCGCCTGCCGCGCTTTGCTGGAGGCGGCGCCGCAGCCCGGCGCGGTGGTCAATACTTCGTCCATCGCCGGGGTGGCCGGCATCGGCTCTTCCATCCCCTACGCCGCCTCCAAGGGCGCGCTGAACACCATGACCCTGTCGCTGGCCCGGGCGCTGGCGCCCAAGATCCGGGTCAACGCGGTCTGCCCCGGCTTCATCGACACGCCGTGGTTCGGCAAGGGCATCGGCGAGGCGGGCGCCGACCGGGTGCGCGCCAACGCCGCCGCAAATTCGCCCCTGAAGGTCGCGTCTAGCGCCGACGACATCGCCGCGGCCGCTGTCTTCCTCGCGTCGCGGGCCTCGCGCCACGTGACCGGCGAGACGTTGCTGGTCGACGCCGGGTCGCACCTGGGCTTCGCGCCGCTGGTCGCGCGTTGACAACTCGTTAAGCGTTACATTGCTCAATCCGCGGGCGCCGCGCCGCATTGCCGCCCAAATATCGGGCAGGCAGGCGCGGGCTTTGTCAGGCCCGGTCCCCCGCGTTGATCTGGAGGCCCGGCATAAGACCATGACCGCGCTCGCCGGGTCCGGCTGGGCGGACTGAGAGGGGATAAAAACAATGAAAACTCTGAAACTCGCGATGGTCGCCGCTGTTGGCTCAATCGCGCTCGCCGGGGCCGCGCACGCTGAAGACGCGCCCGCCTTCAAACTCGCCTTCAATGTCGGGGCCAATACCGACTACGTCTTCCGTGGCATCAGCCAGACCAATGAGGATCCGTCGATCTTCGGAGGTGTCGATGCCACCATCGGCTCCATCGGCTATGCGGGCGTCTGGGTTTCGAACGTCGACTTCGGCAATAGCACCGACGCCGAGTTCGACTTCTACGCCGGCATCAAGCCGACCCTGGGCGCCGTCAACTTCGACATCAGCGTTCTTTACTACGGCTACACCAGCCAGCCGAAGGGCTCGAACGAAGACTATTTCGAAGCCAAGATCGGCGCCTCGACGGCGGTCGGCCCGGCCACCATCGGCGCGGCGTTCTTCTACTCGCCGGAGTTCTTCGGGAAGACCGGCGACGCCACCTACTACGAAGTGAACGGCGCCCTGCCGATCGGCGACACCAAGTTCACGGTTTCCGGCGCGCTGGGCTACCAGCAGGTCAAGGGTCCGGGGGACTATGCGACCTGGAATGTTGGCGTCGGCTACGCGCTCACCGACCACATCGGCCTGGACGTCCGCTACATCGACACCGACGAACACAAGTTCGGTTCGATCTACGACAGCCGCATCGTCGGCGGCATCAAGGTCGTCTGGTAGAAACCAGTCGTTAACCGTCGGGTTGCAGAAAAGCCGTCGCGGTCTCGCGGCGGCTTTTTTCCATGGCCTCCAGGGACGCAAGGTTCCAGTTTCCAGCGTCCGCCAAACAGAGAGTTCGACCAGCTTTCGGAGCTACTGCTGCGGAAACACTCCGAGTTCTCAAGTTTTGCTGGCCGCCGGCGACCCAAGGCTTCAAGGGATAGAGATGGCGGCTATGTACGGGAATCAGGCGCTGTGAGCGGAGTACGAGGCATGGAGCGGATGGCTGTCCGGGCCCAGACCGTCGTCTTCGATATCCTGCTGGCCGGCGTGGCCTTCGCCCTGGCCTTCTTCGTCGCCCCGACCCAGCCGCAGCTGGGGTTCGGCCAGGCCGGCGCGCTCAACTTCGTGCAACTCGCGTCCCTCTACGCGGCGATCGCCGGCGTCTTCGCCGTGATGTTCCGCAGCGAGTTGTCGCCGTGGCGCTATGTGTCGATCCCCGACGCCCTGGTGCTGGGCCGCTCGGCAGTGCTGACGGTGGGCGTATTTCTGCTGGCGGTCTTCGTGCTGAATCGGGCCCAGGGCCTGCCCCGCTCGACGCTGGTCATGGCGCCGCTGTTCCAGATGGTCACCTGCATGGGCGTCCGGATCCTGCGGCGCGCCCTGCATGAGCATGCGCTGGAAACCTTCTCGCCACGGAAAATGCTGCCGGACCGCGGCCAGGCGCCGGCGCTGCTGCTGATCGGTCCCCCGTCCCTGGCCGATACCTACCTGCGCGACATCGCGCGCAGCCACGACCGCAGTTTCAACCCCGTGGGCATCGTCGGCACCGACCGGCGCGACGTGGGCTCCCAGGTGCGCGGCGTCTGCATCATCGAGTCCATCGACCGCCTGGACGAGGCGCTGACCGACCTGCGCCGCTGGAACCGCTATCCGCGCGCCATCCTGTTCCTCGAAGAGCCGGGCAAGCTGAAGGGCTTGACGGCCGACCTGCTGGGCCAGCTGAAGAACGACGGCATCCGCCTGCTGCGCCTGCCCTCCATCGTCGAGCTGCCGCTGCATGAGGGCCTGACTCTGATGCCGATGCGCGACATCCGCATCGAGGAACTACTGGCCCGTGAGCCGATCGAACTGGACCGCGGCGCCGTCGGCCGACTGATCCGCGGCCGTCGGGTGCTGATCACCGGGGCCGGCGGCTCCATCGGCTCCGAGCTGTGCCGCCAGGTGGCGAC
The DNA here is from genome assembly GCA_943332615.1 of Phenylobacterium deserti. GTDB lineage: Bacteria > Pseudomonadota > Alphaproteobacteria > Caulobacterales > Caulobacteraceae > Phenylobacterium > Phenylobacterium deserti_C. The sequence continues at coordinate 11,833 of CALQQB010000066.1, read as the reverse complement.
GTTCGGCTGCGGTCAGTTGATCCTCTTAGACTTTTCCGAGACCGCGCTGTTCGAGATCGAGCGCGAGATGCGCGAGACCTTCCCGCACATCGGGCTGAAGTCGGTCCTCTGCGACGTGCGTCACGCCCCGCGCCTCACCGCCGCCTTCGTGCGCGAGAGGCCGGATCTGGTGTTCCACGCCGCGGCCCTCAAACACGTTTCGATGGTCGAGCGGAACCCCGCCGAGGGCGTGCTCACCAATGTCATCGGCACCTGGAACGTCTGCGAGGCCGCCAAGGCCGCCGGCGCCGGACAGATGGTGCTGATCTCCACCGACAAGGCCGTCGATCCCACCAACGTCATGGGCGCGACCAAGCGCATGGCCGAGGCGGTCATCCAGGCTCAGCAGACCCCCAACGAAAGCGACACCCGCTTCTCCGCCGTGCGCTTCGGCAACGTCCTGGGCTCATCCGGCTCGGTGGTGCCGATCTTCAAGTCGCAGATCGAGCGCGGCGGCCCGGTGACCGTCACCCACCCCGACATGACCCGCTTCTTCATGACCATCCCAGAGGCGGCTCAGCTGGTGCTGCACGCCACGGCGACCTGTCACGAAGACGCCCGGCGGGATTCGCGCCTGTTCCTGCTGGAGATGGGCGAGCCGGTATCGATCATGGATCTGGCCCGCCAGATGATCGCTCTCAGCGGCGGCGTCCCTGGCCGTGATATCGAGATCGAGATTGTCGGCCTGCGCCCTGGCGAGAAGCTGTCCGAGACCCTGCTGGACGAGACCGAGACGTCCCTGCCGGCGGCGCCCAAGGTGCTTGAGGTGGTGACCAACTCCGCCCTGCGGGTCACCTCAAGCCACCTGGAAGACCTCGCCGCCATCGTCGAGACCGGCAACGTGGAGCACGTCCGCAAGGCCCTGTTCGACCTCGTCGCCCAGGTCCGCGGCGAAAAGCCAGCCGTCCCGCCGAACCTGCGGATGGTGGCGGGGGGCTAAGGGCCATCGGTTCCTTTCCCGCGAAGTGGGAGAGGCAGGCGGGCCGCCTCCACTACTCCGCCGCGACCACTTTCTCCGGCGCGGCCGCATCCGCCAGCCGCCCTTTCAAAGCCTCGTACTCGTCCCACAGCGCCTGAGGCATGTGGTCGCCGAAGCCCTCGTAGAACTCGGGGATCAGGGCGGCTTCCTGGGTCCAGATCGCCGGATCGACGGTCAGCAGCAGGTTCAGCGCCGGCTCGCCCAGGTCCAGGCCGGAGAGGTCAAGGCTGGCGCGGGTCGGCACCCGGCCGATCGGCGTGTCCACGGCGTCGGCCTTGCCGTCCAGGCGCTCGAAGATCCACTTCAGGACGCGGCTGTTCTCGCCATAGCCCGGCCAGACGAACTTGCCGCCCTCGTCCTTACGGAACCAGTTCACGAAGTAGATGCGGGGCAGCTTGGCGCCCGCTCGCTCGCCCATCTTCAGCCAGTGGCCGAAATAGTCGCCCATGTTGTAGCCGCAGAACGGCAGCATCGCGAACGGGTCGCGGCGCAGGCTTCCGATGGCATTCTCGGCCGCGGCCGTGCCTTCCGAGGCCACGTTGGAGGCCATAAACACGCCGTGCGCCCAGGTGCGGGCTTCGGTCACCAGCGGCACCGCCGAGGCGCGACGGCCGCCGAACAGGATGGCCGAGATCGGCACGCCGGCCGGGTCTTCCCATTCCGGCGCGATCACCGGGGTCTGGTTGGCCGGCACGGTGAAGCGGGCGTTCGGGTGGGCGGCCGGGGTGTCCGAGCCGCGGGTCCAGGGCTGGCCGCGCCAGTCGGTGAGCCGCTCCGGGGCTTCCGGCGTCAGGCCTTCCCACCAGACGTCGCCGTCCTCGGTGAGCGCCACGTTGGTGAAGATCGAATTGCCCCACAGCGCCTCAATGGCGTTCTTGTTGGTCTCGATCCCGGTGCCCGGCGCCACGCCGAAGAACCCGGCCTCCGGGTTGATCGCATACAGACGACCGTCGTCGCCGAAACGCATCCAGCAGATGTCGTCGCCGATGGTCTCAGCTTTCCAACCCGCCAGGGTCGGCTGCAGCATCGCCATATTGGTCTTGCCGCAGGCGCTCGGGAAGGCGGCGGCGATGAACTTCGCCTCACCGGCCGGCGAGGTGAGCTTCAGGATCAGCATGTGCTCGGCGAACCAGCCCTCGTCGCGGGCCATCACCGAGGCGATGCGCAGCGCGAAGCACTTCTTGCCCAGCAGGGCGTTGCCGCCATAGCCGGAGCCGTAGGACCAGATCTCCCGGGTCTCGGGGAAATGGACGATGTATTTGATCTCGTTGCAAGGCCAGGCCACGTCCTTGACGCCGTCAACCAGGGGCATGCCCACCGTGTGGACCGCCGGCACGAAATCGCCGTGCTCGCCCATCTCCTCCAGCGCCGCCTGACCCATGCGGGTCATGATCCGCATCGAGGTGACGACATAGGCGCTGTCGGTGATCTCGACGCCCAGCTGGCTGATCTTCGAGCCCAGCGGGCCCATGCAGAACGGCACCACATACAGGGTCCGGCCGCGCATCACGCCCTTGAACAGGTCCTTCAGGTCGGCGCGCATCTCGTTGGGGTCGAGCCAGTTGTTGGTCGGGCCGGCGTCCTCGGGATCCTGCGAGCAGATGAAGGTGCGGCTCTCCACCCGCGCCACGTCGCGCGGATCGGAGGCGGCGTAGAACGAGTTGGGGCGCTTCTCGGGGTTGAGCGCTTTCAGCGTCCCAGACTCGACCAGCTCCGCGGTCAGGCGGTTCCATTCGTCCTGCGATCCGTCGCACCAGACCACGCGGTCCGGCTGGGCCAGCTCGGCGATGTCGCGAACCCACTGAACCAGTTTCGCGTTCTTCGTCGGTGCGGGCTCGAGTCCCGGCACATTGCTGCGGCTCATAGACGACTGCTCCTTGGGCCCCAAAACGGCACATCGGCGAGACTAATCTCTTAGATGCTGAAAGCCGGTCTGCATACCGTGGGCCAACAGAACATCGTTCGACATTTCGGGTCGATCACATTCGCCTGCGGATACAGCGCGGGCCTGCTGGTTCAACGCGCGCGTCAGCAATTGGCGCCGAGCCGCGACCCGAATCGCGGCGCCCAAATCGCGAATCGGCGCCGCGCGAATCGGCGCCGAAAGTGGACGTGCGGGCCGCTCCCCCGCGACCCGCACGCCGTGATATCACACCCCATGCAACGGCCGCCGCAACCGGCGCCATTAACCATGACATCGAACGCAAGACGCCGCGACAGAGGCTTGCCCCCCGCCCGCGGCATCGCCGAAGTTGGCGCGCGGGGCGGATTGCGGCATCTGTGGCTCAGGTCCTACGGTCACGCGTCATGCACAGCCCTCGTCCGCCCTGCCCCGCGACCGCCCCGGCCTCCCGCCAGGGTGCGGACCGCGGCGCATGAGCATCATGGCAGAGCCCGGCGCGCCCAAGGCGCCCACCGATCCCCTGCTTGAAATCTACCTGGAGCGCCGCGCGAACCTGGTCCGCTTCTTCGCCGCCCGCACAGGGTCGCCGATGGTGGCCGAGGACCTCGCCCAAGAGCTCTACGTCAAGATCGCCACCCGCGATCAGGAGATCACCGCCGAGAACCCGGTGGCCCTGATCTACCGCATCGCCACCAACGTCATTCTGGATCGCGCCCGCGGCGAAGCCCGCACGGTCGCCCGTGACGCCGCCTGGCGGATCACCGCCCACGTCTCGATCGCTGGCGAGGACGTCGCCAAAGAGGCGCCCGCCGACGACGTGGCCGCCTCGCGCCAGCGCCTGCGCCAGCTTGTCGAGGCGGTGGCCGACCTGCCGCCGCAGATGCAGCGCGCCTTTCGCCTCCACAAGCTGGAAGGCCGCAGCCACGCCGACACCGCCCGGGTCATGGGCATCTCGGTCAAGTCCGTCGAAAAGCACATTTCGGCGGCGCTGAAGGCGCTGACCGCAAGGCTTGGCGAATGACCTGCCATAAATTGCGTCGATCGAGGTGGGGGTGGCGCCCCGCGGTGGCGTCTACGCAGTCAACGGGCTGTCGCACGCGGCGGCTTGGGGCAGACGCATGAGCAAGATTTTGCGATTTGGCGACGATGCGCGACGCGGCGACGCGGCGGCATGGGTCGTGCGGCTGGAAGCCGGAGACCTCGAGGAAACCGAGGCCGCGATGTTTGACGCCTGGCTCTGCGCCGCCCCCGACAACGTCGGCGCCTTCGATGCCACGCTCGAAGTCTCTCAGACCTACGCCGCCCGGGGGCTTGATGTCGCCGAGGCCCTGGCTCGCCGCCGGGTCACGCCGGCGCCGGTCGGTCGCCGCGCCGTGCTGGCCATGGGCGGCCTGGCCGCAGCCGCCGCGGTGGCGGTCGTCGTCGTCCCGGCCGTGACCTCCGCGCCTGGGACCGAGACCTACGTCACCGCCAAGGGGGAGCGGCGCTCGGTCCAGCTTGCCGATGGCTCGCGGATCGACCTCAACGCCGGCACCCGCCTCTCGGTGACACTGGCGCGCGACGCCCGGCGGGTGAGCCTGGACGAAGGCCAGGCCGTGTTCTCCGTCGCCCATGATTCGCGCCGGCCGTTCATGATCGCCGCCGGCGACCGCACGATCTGGGACGTCGGCACCCAGTTCGACGTGCGCCGCCGCGACGGCAAGCTGTCGGTGACGGTCGCCGAGGGCGCGGTCGAGGTCCGGCCGGTCGAGAGCGTGTCCGGCAAGGCCTATCGCCTCCACCCGGGCCAGCGCCTAGAGCATGTGGAAGGCGCGCCGGCGGCCCGGGTCGTCGCAGCCCAGGCGCAGGATGTGCTGGGCTGGCGCTCCGGTCGATTGGTCTATCGGGGACAGCCTTTGAGCGAAGTGGTGGCCGACTTGAACCAGCAGTTCGCCACGCCGATCCGCATTGAGGACCCCGCCCTGGCCGCCACGCCGATCTCCGGTGTGCTGATCCTCGACAGCCAGGATGCGGTAATCCGTCGTCTGGCCTTGCTGGTTCCCGTAAGCGCGGTACGTTCCGGCGCGGAGTTGGTCTTGCGGCGCGATGGCGCGTCGAGCGGCCGCTGATGAGGATGTGGAGCCATAGCGAGGCGCGGTTGGCCTCTGACGACTGTGCTGGGCGGCATCGCCCTCGCCTCCTTGGCGGGGCGCGCTGACGCTGCCGAACCGCGCCTGCGCGTCGCCATCCCGGCCCGGTCCTACGCCGACGCCCTGATCGACCTGGGCGTCCAGGCCAATATCTCCATCCTCGGCACCTCCGCCTGCGGTCCCGGCGGCCGCACCAAGCTGTCCGGCAGCTACACCCTGGACGACGCGCTCGCCCGCCTGCTGACCGGGGCGCCCTGCGCCTATCGCATCATCGACGCGCGCACAGTGCGGATCACCCCCCAGGCCCAACCCCAGGCCGCGCCGGCGACCCGCGAAACCGTCCAGACCCAGTCCCTGGTCGCCGAGGTGGTGGTCACCGCAACCAAACGCCCCGTCGCCCTGGACCGGCTGCCAGCCGGCGTCAGCGCCATTTCCCGGGAGCAGGTGGCCGCCACCGGAGCCAGCGACGTGGGCCAAAGCGTGGGCCAGCTGGCCGGCGTGATCACCACCAACCTCGGCCCGGGCCGAGACAAGCTGCTGATCCGCGGCCTGTCCGACGGCGCGTTCACCGGGCGCGCACGCTCGACGGTCTCGACCTACCTCGACGACGCCCCGATCAACTACAACGCCCCCGATCCCGACCTGCGCCTGGTGGACGTGGAACGGATCGAGGTAATGCGCGGGCCCCAGGGCGCGCTCTACGGCTCTGGCGCCGTCGCCGGTATCTTCCGGATCATCACCCGCAAGCCCGACCTGGCGCGGGCCGAGTTCGGCGGCTCGGCGCTGATCGCCACCACCCGGGGCGGCGATCGCAGCCACGAGATCGACGGTTTCGCCAGCCTGCCCCTGGTCCGCGACCGCATCGCGCTTCGGCTCGTCGCTTACGACGACGTCGAGGGCGGCTATCTCGACAACGCCAGCCTGCGGATCACCAACGTCGACCAGACGCGGCGCTACGGCGGCCGCCTCGCGCTGCGGGTCCAGATCAGCGACGTTTGGCGCTTCGACGGGCTGGTGGCCACCCAGAGCCTGCGCTCCGACGACACCCAGTACGTGACCACCGGCCTGACGACGACGGCGCGCATGCCCATAGAAGACGGCCAGGGCGGCGGGGCCGCGCCCGGCGACCGGGCCAACCAGGTGCGTGAGGCGCACAAGAACGACTTCTCCTATGTGGGCGGCACGCTGCAGGGCGACCTAGGCTGGGCCCGCGTGCAGTCCTCGCTGAGCTACGTGCACCACGTTTTCTCGAGCCAATATGACGCATCGACGATCATCGGCGCCCTCTTCGCCGTGCGGCAGGAGGACCTAGGCGTCTACACTGAGGCCTCCCAGGTCAACATGCTGGTCCAGGACCTGGTGATCCGCTCGCCGGGGAGCGGCCGGTTCGACTGGCTGGTGGGCGCCTATGGCGCCAGGACCGTGGAAAGGTCGTCGTCGATCCTGGGCATTCTGTCGGTCGGGCCGATGGTGACCACGGCCTATACTGAGGCGCGCAAGGACCGGCTGACCGAGTTCGCCCTCTACGGCGAGGGATCCTACAAGCTCGGCCGCGGCTGGAGCGCCACCGTGGGCGGGCGCGTCTTCCAGAGCGACGTACACACCACGGCCGACATCGTCGTGGTCCAGCCGTTCGGCCCCCGCGCCTTCGATCGCGCACGCGCCTTCAACGGCTTCTCGCCGAAGATTTCGGTCCAGAAGGCGTTCGCGACCGGCGACCTGGTCTACGCCCTGGTCACGGAAGGCTACCGGCCCGGCGGCTTCAACTCCTCGGGGTTCCTGCAGATCCGCGACAACCGCACGCAGTTCGCTCCCGACCGTCTGCGCAACTACGAGTTGGGAGCCAAGCTCAAACGGTTCGACGGCCGCCTGACTGTGCGCGCCGCCGCCTACTACGACGACTGGACTAAGATCCAGACCGACCAGTACCGACCCTCTGGCCTCGCCTATACGGCCAATGTGGGCGACGCCAGCATCCGCGGGCTCGAGGCCGAGGTGGCCTACGACTTCGCCTTCGGCCTCACCCTGCGTCTGAACGGCCTGCTTTCGGACTCCAGGATCAGGAACGCCAACCCCGACTTCGCGCTCCCGGGCGCGGCCGTGGTGGGCGCCCTGCCGGGCGTCCCGAAGCGCTCCGGCGGGATCCTGGCGGTCTATCAGTATCCGCTCAACGCCAAGCTGACCCTGCGCCTGGTGGGCGAGGCGAACTATGTGGGGCCCACAGGCCTCAACTTCGACACCAGCCTCGCGCCGCAGATGACCCACTATCTGCGCGCTCGCCTGGCCGCCGAGGTGGCCAGCGACGTCTGGCGGGTCAGCGTCTATGTCACCAACCCCACCAACAGCGACAGCGACACCTTCGCCTACGGCAACCCGTTCAGCTTCGGCCAGGTCCGCCAGGTCACGCCCCAGCGGCCCCGAACCGTCGGCCTGCGACTCGCCGGCGCATTCTGACAAAATGGTGAAGCTTGGACTGGGGGGCGCTTCCCCAGGGCGGCGTCTTACTTCCTGACGGACCCGGTCGGGGTGGGAGCGAAACGGCGTGATCAGGCTTTCTGCCTTCGTTTGCGTGCAGAACCAGGATGCTCGGCTCGCCGAATGCCTGCGCAAGCTGTCGTTCTGTGACGAGATCGTCGTCGTCGCCGACCGCTGCACCGACCGCTCCCGCGAGATAGCCCGCCGCGCCGGAGCTGTGATCATCGACGGCATCTTCCCACTCGAAAGCCAACGCAAGGCCGCCGGCGCCGAAGCCTGCTCCGGCGACTGGATCCTGGAAGTCGAAGCCGAAGACCTGATCGACGCCCATCTCGCATGGGAAATCCGCTGCGTGTTGCAAATGCACCGCGACGGCGACTGGTACGAGTTGCCGATCGACAATTTTGTCGGCGAAACCCTCGTCCGAGAGGGCTGGGCCGGAAGTCTCAGCACCCGCGCCGACGCCCGGCTCTACAAGCGCGGCCTTAAGACCTGGTCGCCTCGCCGCCTGAACGCGCCGGCGGTGATCGCCGGCCGCTCGGGGGGCGCTCTGAAGGGCGCCATTCGCCGGACGGTCGGCCGCGATGTCAGCGGCCTGGTCGAGCGCATGAACCGCCTCGCCGCCCTCCAGGCCGAGGACCTCGCCGACAGCGGCCGCCGCTCCGGCGCCGTCATGAGCGCGGTGTCCGGTGTGGGCGCGTTCCTCAAGGGCTACGTCGTGCGTGGCGGTTGGCGCGAAGGCCGGCTGGGCCTGATGGTCGCCCTGCTCTGCGGCCTGTTCCCGATGCTGTCGCAGGCCCGCGCCGGCGAAGTCATCGCCGCCCGCAAGGCCGCCCTGGCCGACGCCGCCCATGCCGCCCCGCTGGGCGAGGTCGTGGGCCTGGGCCGCTAATCGACTTGCAAGACAACGCCGCCTAAGGATCGCGGCGCGCACGTTGGCGCGGGCTCCCCGAAAGGTCTCGGCGTGACGATCCTGGTCACCGGCTCGGCCGGCTTCATCGGCTTCCACCTCAGTCGCCGCCTGCTGGAGCGCGGTGAGACGGTGGTCGGGCTGGACAACCTCAACAGCTACTACGATCCCACGCTCAAGGCCGCCCGCCGGGCGATCCTCGAGGGCTACCAGGGCTATCGGCACGTGAAGCTGGATCTTGCCGACCGCGAGGGTGTGCCCGCGCTGTTCGCCGAGGTGAAGCCCGTCAGCGTGGTCAACCTCGCCGCCCAGGCCGGCGTCCGCTACAGCCTGGAGAGCCCCGAGACCTACGTGGACTCTAACGTCGTAGGCTTCCTGAACATCCTGGAAGGCTGCCGCGCCCACCCGCCGGCGCACCTGCTCTACGCCTCGACCAGCTCGATCTACGGCAACCACGCCAACCTGCCGTTCAACGTCCACGACGCGGCGGTCCATCCGATCACCCTTTACGCCGCCACCAAGGCCGCCAACGAGGCGATGGCCCATTCCTACGCCCACCTGTTTGGCATTCCATCGACCGGGTTCCGGTTTTTCACGGTCTACGGGCCCTGGGGACGACCGGACATGGCGCTCTTCAAATTCACCGACGCCATGCTGAGGCAGCAGCCCATCGACGTGTACGGCGAGGGCAAGATGTCCCGCGACTTCACCTATGTGGAGGACATCGTCGACGGCCTGGTCGCCGCGTTGGACCGCCCGCCCGTGGCCAACCTCGCCTGGGACGCCACACGCCCCGACCCCGCGACCAGCGCCGCCCCCTGGCGCATCCTGAACCTGGGCGCCAGCCGCCGGGTGGAGTTGATGCGCTACATTGAGGTGCTGGAAGAGAAGCTGGGGGTGAAGGCCAGGCTCAACCTCATGCCCATGCAGCCCGGCGACGTGGCGAGCACCGAGGCCGACACGGCCGAGACGCGCGCGGTGCTGGACTACGCGCCCAGCACGTCTGTGGAGGTGGGCGTCGAACGGTTCGTGGCGTGGTATCGGGCGTATTACGGAGTTTGAGCCCTACGTCTCAACGTCGGCGGCGCAGCGTAGAGGCGCGCCTGTCCGCCCCTTGCAGGGCGCGTAGTGGCTGCTTAGAAGACCACCATGTTCCGCATCGTCGGCGCCGTGACCCTTGCCCTGCTGGCCGCCGCCTGGTCGGCCGACGCCGCAACATTGACCGCGACCCAGGCAAACCTCACCGCGGTCTGGAAGGCTGCCCGACCCGGCGACGAGATCAGCGTGTCCGGCCCGATCACCGGCCCGTTCGCGGGGATCAGCAAGGCCGCGCCGGGAGTCAAGATCGTCGCTGAACCTGGCGCATCGATTGAGCCGGACCCGCGCTCCGGCTGGTTCTTCGCCTCCGGTATCGAGGGCGTGCGGTTCGTTGGCTTCGCGGTGCATACGCTGATGCAGTTCAACGGCCGAGACGGCCCCTGCGCGCGCGTGACGCTCGATGACATGGACTTCTCGACGCCGAAAGCCGGCATCCAGTTCCGCGAATGCCTCAACGCCGACCCGGCGGACTGGGTCAGCGTCCTCAATAGCCGCTTCCGGGGCGGCTCCAACGGCGTCGGCGCGATCAGGGTGCGCGGTCTCAACGTCCTCGGCAACAGCTTCACCGACAATCCAGCAGACGCCATCCAGCTCGGCGTGCTAGGCGACGTGCGGATCGAGGGGAACAGCTTCACCAACTTTCGCGGCGAGCCCCTGCACCGCGACGCCATCCAACTGATCGCGGCCGACCAGACGGTCCCGATCACCAACGTCGTCATCCGGGGGAACCGGCTAGAGCGCGGCGACGGCATCCCGGCGCAGTTCATTTTCCTGAGCGACAGCGCGCAGGGCTACGATCTGCTCTGGGTCGAGGGCAACGTGGCGTTCGGCCCGTCCTTCCACGGCATCACGGTGAACATGCCGATCCGGGCCACGATCGAGAACAACTTCCTGCAGGCCGACGCCAGGCTATGGAACGGCCAGCTGCTGGTGCCCTGGATCAAACCGATGAATGTGCCCAAGGGAGCTGTGGTGATGGTCCGCAACAACACCTTGCCATCGGCCGCAGCGCCGGACGACCGTAAGGCGCTGACGGCCTGGATGAAGAGGGCGCCGCTTGCTGCGCTTGTATCGCCATACATGCTGACCTCGGCCGTGCCGGGAATCCCGCCGAAGGCTCCCAAGCGCTGACCGCCCGCTCGCAGATATCCTGCGCCGCCCGTCTCCCTCCGGGGAAGCGCGGCTAAACGGGCGCCTCGATCGACTTCGAAGGCTGTGAGAACCAGACTGGCCCTGCCTCGGTCATATGGAAGCAGTCCTCCAGCCGGACGCCGAACTCGCCGGGCAGGTACAGCCCCGGCTCGTCGGAAAAGCACATGCCGGGGGCCAGCTTGGTCATCTCCCCCTTCACCAGGTTCACCGGTTCGTGGCCGTCGAGTCCGATGCCGTGGCCAGTGCGATGCGACAGCCCCGGCAGCTTGTAGTCGGGACCGTAGCCGAGAGAGACGTAGTAACTGCGCGCGGCGTCATCGACGCTGCCAGCGGCGGCGCCCACCTTCGCCGCCGCGAACGCGATCTGCTGGCCCCTCTGCACCTGGCTCCAGACCAGCCGCTGCTTCGCGGTCGGTTCGCCGAACACCAGGGTGCGGGAGATGTCGGACTGATAGCCTGCAACGGTGCAACCGCAGTCCATCAGCACCACCTCGCCGGCCGTCACAGCCTGCGGCTTGCCCGAGCCGTGGGGATAGGAGGCCGCCTCCCCCAGCAGGATCAGGGCGAACTCCGGGTCGCCGCCCAGGGCCACGGTGGCGCGATTCATGATGGCGCCAATGTCGGCGGGCCGCATGCCAGCCTCAATCCGCGGGATCGTGTAGCGGTAAGCGGCCATGGTGATGTCGCTGGCCCGCTGCATGAGGGCGATCTCGGCAGGTGACTTGATCATCCGACAGCCGCGGACCACGGCGGCGGCGTTCTTCAGGGTCGCGCCGGGCAGGTTCCGCTTCAGGCCGTCGGGGATGAAGAAGCGGTTGGTTTCCTCGATACCCACCACCGCACCGGCCTTGCGGTCGCGCAGCCAGCCGGCGACCAGGGCCAACGGGTCCTCATGCTCCTGCCAGGTGCGCACCTCGGCGGGCACCGCCAGGGTCTCGCGAACCGAGGGCTCTTCGAAGAAGGGCGTGACCACGCCGATCGGCCCTTCGGCCGGGATGATGGCGCAGGTCAGTCGCTCGCTGCGGCTCCAGTGGACGCCGGTGAAGTAGACCAAGCTGGAGCCGGGCTCGACCAGCAGGGCCGAGAATCCCAGCTTGCGCATCAGCCCTTGCGCCTTGGCGATCCGCGCGAGGCGTTCATCGGGCCCG
>CALQQB010000065.1 GCA_943332615.1 Phenylobacterium deserti | reverse complement strand
CGGATGGCGGCTTCCGGCACCACGAACTCTTCCGGCGTGAGGCCGTGGTCCTTGGTCACCTTCGGCAGGATGTGCCGCTTGGCGATCTCCAGCTTCTCGTCCTCGGTGTAGCCGGGGATCCGGATGATCTCCATGCGGTCCAGCAACGGCTGGGGCATGTTGAGAGAGTTGGCCGTGGTGACGAACATCACCGGTGACAGGTCGTAGTCCACCTCCAGGTAATGGTCGCCGAACGTGGAGTTCTGCGACGGGTCCAGCACCTCGAGCAGGGCCGAGGACGGGTCGCCCCGCCAGTCGCTGCCCATCTTGTCGATCTCGTCCAGCAGGAAGAAGGCGTTGGTCGACTTGGCCTTCTTCATCGACTGGATGATCTTGCCGGGCATCGAGCCGATGTAGGTACGCCGGTGGCCGCGGATCTCGGCCTCGTCGCGCACGCCGCCCAGGGACACCCGGACGAACTCGCGCTGCGTGGCCTTGGCGATAGAGCGGCCCAGCGAGGTCTTGCCGACGCCAGGAGGGCCGACCAGGCACAGGATCGGGCCCTTGAGCGACCCCACGCGGCTTTGCACCGCCAGGTACTCCAGAATCCGCTCCTTGACCTTATCCAGCCCGTAGTGGTCCTCGTTGAGGATGTCCTCGGCCTTCTGCAGGTCGATCGGCTTGATCTTGCCCTTGCCCCACGGGATCGACAGCAGCCAGTCCAGGTAGTTCCGGACAACCGACGATTCCGCCGACATCGGGCTCATGCTGCGCAGCTTCTTCAGCTCCGCATCGGCCTTGGTGCGGGCTTCCTTGGAGAGCTTGGTCTTCTTGATCCGCTTCTCGAGCTCGATCAGCTCGTCGCGGTGGTCGTCCTGTTCGCCCAGCTCGCGCTGGATCGCCTTCATCTGCTCGTTCAGATAGTACTCGCGCTGGGTCTTCTCCATCTGCCGCTTCACGCGGTTCCGGATCTTCTTCTCGGTCTGCATGACCGAAATTTCGCCCTCCATCAGGGCGTAGACCTTCTCCAGGCGCTTCACGACATTGAAGACTTCGAGCAGCTGCTGCTTCTCGGCGATCTTGACGCTGAGGTGGCCGGCGATGCGGTCGGCCAGCTCGCTCGGATTGTCGATCTGCGGGATCGCCGCCAGGGCTTCCGGCGGGACCTTCTTGTTCAGCTTCACGTAGTTTTCGAACTGCTCGATCACCGCACGCGACAGCGCCTCGGCCTCGGGCGACCCCGCGCCGTCCTCCTGGACCATGGCGATCTCGGCTTCGTAGAACTCGCCGGAGCTGGTGAACTTGGTGACGCCGGCGCGCGCCTTGCCTTCCACCAGCACCTTCACGGTGCCGTCGGGCAGCTTCAGAAGCTGCAGGATGGTGGCGACGACCCCCACGTCATAGATGGCGTTGGGCGACGGATCGTCGTCGTCCTTATCCCTTTGCGTGGCCAGCAGGATCTGCTTGCCCTCGGTGCGCATGGCCTCTTCGAGGGCGCGGACCGACTTCTCGCGACCGACGAACAGCGGCACCGGCTGGTGCGGAAAGACCACGATGTCCCGCAGCGGCAGGATGGGCAGGACCTTGATCTCGGACATGATGCTCTAACTCCTGGCCAGCCTGGTAAACGCCGGACTTGGCCCTTCGGACCGTGGTCACTCAAACGATGCGCTTGAGTCGGACGGCCCGTCCGCCAGCCCGGCGGATGAACCGATGATTTATGTGTATGGTTGCCAAGCCCTTTCAAGGGACGCAGGAACCTGCCGCGACACTGCGTCTCATCGTCGCCGATACGTTGGCTTTCGATGAAAGGACGCGGCGTGCGGCGGGAAGGCTTGGGCCGAACACGACCGCTCAAATAGGAAATACCGCCGTTTGTCTCAAGGGTTTCGCACAGACGCCCGCCGCAAACATGTGGCGCCGGTTCTCAGCCAGCCTACTTGGCCAGGCTGATCCGCGTCACCGCCATGTAGGCGCCGCCCTTATAGTGGCAGTAGCCGGTGTCGGCGGTGGTCACGGCCGCGGGCAGCCTCGCGCAGGCCCCGCCGACGGTACCGATCACCGTCGCCAGCTTCGGGCCCTCCGGCGCGACCGCGAGATCTTTCGCCGGGAGGTAGAGGCCGACGCGGCGATTATCGAGCAGGATGATCGAGAGCGAATCGACCCCGGCCGCCTCGGCGCGCGTGGGGTAGAAGGCGATGTCCTTCCACCAGCCCTCAAGCTTCACGCATTGGCCGGCGAACGCCGCGGGATCGGCCGCGACCTCGCCAGGTTCAGCCGGCTTGGCTGTACGCGCGCTGCAGTCTTTGGCGGGTGCGAGCACAAGCGCCTGCGCCCATGCCGGCACGGACCCGACGGGGCCGGCGGCAAGCAGGATTGTCGCTGCGAGGACGGCTCGAATGGTCAATCGAGCCTCCCTGGGCCTAGGCCGCGCCGCCCTTGTCGCGACGCTCCGCGTAGATGATCAGCGGCTGCGCCCGGCCTTCGACGACCTCGGCATTGACCACCACCTCTTCGACGCCGTCGTAGGTCGGCAGCTCGTACATGGTCTCGAGCAGGATGCTCTCGAGGATCGAGCGCAGGCCCCGCGCGCCGGTCTTCCGCAGGATGGCCTTGCGCGCCACGGCGTTCAGGGCGTCGTCGGTGAAGGTGAGGCCGACGTTCTCCATCTCGAAGAGGCGGCAGTACTGCTTCACGAAGGCGTTCTTCGGCTCGGTGAGGATCTTCACCAGGGCCTTCTCGTCGAGGTCGTCCAGGGTCGCGATCACCGGCAGGCGGCCGACGAATTCCGGGATCAGGCCGAAGCGCAGCAGATCGTCCGGCTCCACCTGGCGGAACACCTCGCCGGTGCGGCGGTCGTCCGGATCGGAGACCTTGGCGCCGAAGCCGACCGAGGTGCCCTGCCCGCGTGCGGAGATGATCTTCTCCAGGCCGGAGAAGGCTCCGCCGCAGATGAACAGGATGTTGGTGGTATCGACCTGCAGGAACTCCTGCTGCGGATGCTTGCGCCCGCCCTGAGGCGGCACGGAGGCGACAGTGCCCTCCATGATCTTCAGCAGCGCCTGCTGCACGCCTTCGCCCGAGACGTCCCTCGTGATGGAGGGATTATCGGACTTCCGGCTGATCTTATCGACCTCGTCGATGTAGACGATGCCGCGCTGCGCGCGCTCGACGTTGTAGTCGGCCGACTGCAGCAGCTTCAGAATGATGTTCTCGACATCCTCGCCCACATAACCGGCTTCGGTGAGCGTCGTTGCGTCAGCAACGGTGAACGGCACGTCGATGATTCGGGCCAGGGTCTGGGCCAGCAGCGTCTTGCCGGTGCCCGTCGGACCGATCAGCAGGATGTTGGCCTTGCCCAGTTCGACGTCGTTATTCTTGGTCGCGTGGTTCAGGCGCTTGTAGTGGTTGTGAACCGCGACCGCGAGAACCTTCTTGGCGTGATCTTGCCCGATCACGTAATCGTCCAGGACCTCACGGATTTCCTTCGGCGTCGGGACGCCATCCTTGGATTTGACGAAGGAAATCTTGTGTTCTTCGCGGATGATATCCATGCACAATTCAACGCATTCATCGCAGATGAACACCGTCGGGCCCGCGATCAACTTGCGGACCTCGTGCTGGCTCTTGCCGCAGAAAGAGCAGTAAAGCGTGCTCTTAGAGTCTCCGCTGGCTGCCTTGGTCATGGTTTCATCTCACTCGTTAGACGGGGCCGGCCGATGGTTTGGCGAGCCGCGTACCGGGGCGCTTCAGCCCAGACACTGCAGAATACGCGCCGCGGATTGTCCAAGTCTTGACATTCCCCGATCCGCGCCGGGATCACAAGCCTTCGCACATCATCGCGACAATGTGCGATGCCTCGCCTGAACCGTAGGCGCCACGCCTTAGCAAATGGGAAACGCGCCGAGATGGCACAAGAGCGTGAGTTACCGGCCATCGATGTGATTGAGGGTCCCGAGCCGCCCATTGTGGCCTTCGACTTCGATGGCACCATGACGGTGCGTGACAGTTATACGGCGTTCCTGAAGTGGCGGACGCCACCGTTGGCCTGGGCGCTGGGCGCGGTCCGCCTGATCCCCGCGGCGATCGCCTACCTGTTCCACCGGGACCGCGGGCTGATCAAGGAGCACGCGACCAGGGTGTTCCTGGGCGGGGTGAGCCGCGAGCGCCTGGAGGCCGACACGCGCGCTTTCGCGGAGGAAACCTCTCGCAGCCTGCTGCGTCCGGATGCTGTCGCGGCCTGGAAGCGGTGGCGCGGCGAGCCGGTGCGCCTGATCATCGTCACCGCCTCCCCCACCGTGGTGGTGGCACCCTTCGCGCGCGGCCTGGGCGCCGACGACATCCTGGGGACCCCCCTGGCTTACGACAGCCGCGACCGGATCACGGGCGCCTTCGCCTCACCCAACAACCGGGGCCCGGAAAAGGTCGTGCGGTTGCGGGCGGAGTATGGCGAGGCCCTAAGGGTCCGCGCGGCCTATGGCGACAGCGATGGCGACACCGAGATGCTGGCGATCGCCGAGGAGCCCTATTTCAAGGTCTTCACCGCCCGGCCATGAAGCACGCGACGCCCGCCACGCTGGATGAGCTCGAACCCCTTCTGGCGCAGATTCGCAGGCTGGAGGGGCTGAAGGAAAAGGCGCGCGGGACGTTCTACCGCAAGAGCCGGGCATTCCTGCACGTCCACGAGGACCCTAAGGGCCTGTTCGCAGATGTGCGTGCCGACGACGGACGCGACTTCGTACGGATCGATATGACGGGCGAGGCCGGCCGTGCGCAGCTGCTGGCCGTGGTGATCGCACGGCTTACGGCTTAGCCCTCCAGGGCTCGGTCTGGCCGATCACGCTCAAGGGGCGGTCGGCGCGGACGCCCACCACCAGGGTATGCGGGCCGTCCGAGCGGTTAGTCGTCGCCGTCGCGATTTTCCCAGACCTTGTCCACCAAGCCCCAGTCACGGGCCTCTTCGGCGGTCATGAAGTGGTCGCGGTCGAGGGTCTCTTCGACCACTTCGATCGGCTGGCCGGTGTGCTTGGCGTAGATCTCGTTCAGCCGGCGCTTGGTCTTGATGATGTCCTCGGCGTGGCGGCGGATGTCCTGCGCCTTGCCCGAGTAGCCGCCCGACGGCTGGTGAACCATGATCCGCGAGTTCGGCAGCGCGATACGGCTACCCTTCTGGCCGGCCATCAGCAGGAACGAGCCCATGGAGGCCGCCATGCCAAGGCAGAGCGTGACCACCGGGCTCTTGATGTATTGCATGGTGTCGTAGATCGCGAGACCGGACGTCACCACTCCGCCTGGGGAGTTGATGTACATCTGGATTTCTTTCTTCGGGTTCTCGGCTTCGAGGTGAAGCAGCTGGGCGCAGATCAGCGCGGCCATGCCGTCCTCGACGGGGCCGGCCAGAAAGATGATCCGGTCCTTGAGAAGACGCGAGAAGATGTCATAGGCCCGCTCGCCCCGGCTCGTCTGCTCGACGACCATCGGCACGAGGCCCAGGGCAGTGGTCACGGGATCGTGCATGGAAAGTCCTTCTTGAAACACAGGCGGACGACGCGCGTCCGCGCTTACCCTCGATATCGCGTGCGCCGACGCCCGGCGCAAGACGGCAGGGCGGCGGCATAGACGCCACCGCCCTCATTAGCATCCGTCAGATGAACACGAACTCACCGGCGTTGAGGCTGCCGAGGGTCACGTTCTGCAAGGTGATGCTATTGGCCGCATCGAGGGTGATCACGGTGTTCAAACCGGCCTGCGCCGCATGGCTGAGCACCGAAGCGAAGTCCGCGAACTTGGCGGCGTCGAGCTGGATGATGTCCCGGCCCTCGAAGTCGGTGACCACGTCCTTGCCGAAAGCGCCCGTGAAGATGAACCTGTCGATACCCGCGCCGCCGGTGAGGGTGTCGTTGCCCGCCCCACCGTTCAGCACATCGGCCCCGACCATCCCGTTCAGCTTGTCGTTGCCGCCCAGGCCGTTGATGGTGTCTTCCAGCTGAGAGCCGTTGAGCGTGTCGTTCCCGCCGCTCCCGTTGCGGACCGGGGCGTCGAAGGTCCCCTTCACCGTGACATTGACCGTGCCGGTGCTGACCGCACCATGGCTGTCCTTGACCTGGTAGGTGAAGCTGTCGACCACGCTGGTGGTCTGGTTCAGCAGGTCGAAGGCGTCGGCGTCGGCCACGTAGACCGCTTTGCCGTTGACGATCGAGACGTGGCCCCCCAGCGCGGTGGCCGAAACCCCCAGCAGGGTCAGGCTGTCACCGACGTTCGGATCGGTGTCGTTGCCGAGCACATTGATGGTGACAGAGGCGTTCTCGGTGGTCGTGGCCGCGTCGGCATTGGCGACCGGGCCGGAATTGACGAAGAAGCGCGAGACCGAGCCGTCGTGGTCGGTCGTCTGGTTCACCACCGCCTGGTTGGCGTTGACGTGGACGATGTCGAACTGCGCGCTCAAATAGAGCTCCGGCGAGGCCAGCATGTGGTCGAGCTGCTGGTTGTTACCGTCGAAATTATAGGAATACCGCTCGTTGACCGGCAGCAGGTTGGTGAGGTTGGTCAGCGCGCCGCCGCTTTCCAGTTGGGTGAGCGAGGTCTCGAACTGGAAGGCGTTGAAGTCGCCCAGCACCACGACCTTGGCGTGGGGATCGGCGGCGACCAGGCCCTCGACATAAGACTTCACGAAGGACGTCTGGTCGACCCGGCGCGCGTCCCCGGCGTTCAAGGCTGGCTGGTCCAGGCCAAACAGGGCGTCGCTGCCACCCCGAGAGGTGTTGTGCAGATCGATCAGGGTGATCGTCTCGCCATTGAAGGTGAACACGCCGACCAGCGGCTTGCGGCTATTGAGATAGGCGTCCCCGTTGCCCGGCGTCGTGTCGGTGATCTGGCTGACCGAGACGAAGCCCACGCGGTCGGGGTTGTAGAGGTAACCCTGGCGGATATTGCCGTTCGGCTCGCCGCCCGTGGTGTTGTTCGCGGTGGGGGCGACCTCGACGTAGAGATAGTGCGGGCCGCCGCCGGCGATGATGGCGTCGATCAGCTTCTGGGCGCTGGCGGCGCCGGAATAGTTGGTTCCCGCACCCGCGCCGTCGGCGTCCTGCACCTCTTCCAGTCCCACGATATCAGGCGAGCCGAGGTTGAAGCGGATGTTGGCGGCCAGGGCATCGACCTTCGCCTGCGGATCGAAGGGATCGAGATTCTCGACGTTGAAGGCGCCGATGGTGATGTGGTCCACATCGCCTCGGAGCGTGGTCACCTCCTGCGGCAGGACGATGGGGCCACTGCCAGTGGAGCCGATGGACGTCGGCAGCAGCTCATAGTCGCCGCCGAAGTAGTGCAGGATTCCAGTAACGTCGCCGAGATGGTCACCGGTGGCCGCGCTGGGCTTCACGCTGGCGGGCGAGACGCCGCTGTCGAAAAAGATCTGCACCCGCTCCGGATTGAAGTCCCCGGCCGAGATGGTGATCCCGCCGGCCGCGTTCATGCCGGTGGCATTGGCGCCCTGGTTTGCGACGATCCAGGTGGTGTTGGTCAGGGTCGGCGCGGTCGCCTGGGCGTCCGGCACGGTGACCCGCATGCCTTCCAGTGACTCGTAGAAGTCGATGGCGTCCTGGTTGGGGTCGAAGACGGTGAAGTTGTCATTGTCGATCACCTCGGTCGGAACCAGCCGGCCGCCGGTCCCCAGGATGATCGCCGCCGGCAGCGGGTTGCCGCTCGACAGCACGCTGATCACCGGAGCGTCGATCTCGGTGACCGTCAGGTTATTCGGATCGGAGCCCTTGAACTCGTTGACGTTGCCCTCGACACGCACGCGGTCGCCGACGGCGACCGTGGGCAGAGAGCCGGTGAAGACGAAGACCGCTTCCGAGGTCGCGACATTGGCGTCGGGGTTCGGGTCCTGGATCCAGAAGCCGCGAGCGCCCGTGGTGTCGATCGCCGTGACAATGCCGGAGGTGACCACATGCTGGCCGTTGAACGGCGAGGTGTGGCCAGCGCCCTGGATGTCGTGAATGGCGACAACCGTGAAGTCGTCATTGGTGATCGTGCCGGTCGCCGAGGTGGTCAGCAGGCTGGCCGTGCTCGTGGTGCTGACCAGGTTGGACAGCAGCAGGTTGAAGGCCTCGTTCGGCTCCACCGTCGCGTCGCCATGGATCACCACAGACACCGTCTGGCTGATCGGCCCCCCCCACGGTGAAGCTGAGCGTTCCTGCGGCGGCGTTGTAGTCGCTGACCGCCGTCGCCGTGCCGTCCTGGGTGGCGTAGTCGAGCGTAAAGGCTCCGTCGGCGTTGCTGCGGGTGACCGTAAAGGTCAGCAGCTGATCGCCGGCGTCGCCCTCAGTGATCGAGACATTTGCGACCGTGACCGTCGAGCCGACCATGGCGTCACTGGTGACGACGATGTTGTCGAGGCCGATCCATTCGTCGTTGCCGGCCGCGTTGGTGGTCATCATGCGGATCTGCAGCTGGCCCTGGCCGTTCGCGGCCGCCGGCAGATCGACCGAGACGTGGGTGACCAGGGTGGCAAGGGTTGGACCGGTCGTGGCGTCGGCAAGGTAGCCGCCGGACACGTTGGTCCAGGCGCCGGTCTCGCCGACCCGGTACTGGATGTTGAACGGCTGGATCGCGTTGTCCGTGGAGGCGTCCAGGTCGCGAACGTCCAGCTGGACATTGAGGTTCTTGCGGCCCGTGGCGTCCATGAACAGGACGATATTCGGCGCATCCGCAGTCCCCGATCCGTTCAGGGCGATGGTCGGGTTGGCGATGTTGAACTCAGCCACCCCGCCGGTGGAAAACGTGTTGGGATTGGTCTGGTTGGCGTTGACATCGACCGTGATCGTGCCGTCGCCGGTCAGGGTGCGCGGATCGACGCCCGTCGAGCCGGTGATGTCATCTCCGCGGTAGCCGACGACGCTGGGGACACCGGCCCAATTGTCGTCCGTCGTGATCAGACTGGTGTTCGACCAGTCCTGTGAGAAATTACCGCCAGCCAGACTAAAATAGACGCCGCTCATTCTAAGCCCCCAGAAAACACTACCAATCGCCTCTCCCCAGAGGCCGGTCGAACACTCCATCCCGCCCTTGGCGCGGCTGCAAGCGTTGTTGATAATTGACGCACAACTTGGCGTCGGGCGCCTGCCCGCGTCGCACTGTGTCACCCCACAATGGCGGGCGGCCGTGACAGGCCCGCGACGGTCTGGTCAAAGTGCCGGCATGATGCGGGAGCGAAGCATGATGCGGCGGGCGGCGACGGGACTGGCGATATTGATGCTCGGCGCGGCGGGGCCGGCGCTGTCGGCGGGGAAACTTCCGGCGCGGGATGCGAAAATCTGGGCCGCGGCGGAAGGCGCTCGGGCCGAGCAGCTGAAGCTGCTGGAGCAGGTGGTCAATCTCGATTCCGGCACGGGCGACGTAGAGGGCGGCCGGAGGGTCGCCGAGGTTCTGATTCCCCGGCTGAAGGCTCTGGGCATGAGCATCGAGACTGTGAAGGCCGAGATCGACGGCCTGCCCGAAAACATCGTCGCCACCCAGACGGGGACCGGCAAGGGCCGCATCCTGATCATCGCCCACCTGGACACGGTGTTCGGCCCCGGCACGGTGGCGAAGTGGCCGTTCAGGATCTCCGGCGACCGGGCGACCGGCCCGGGCGTCTCCGACGAGAAGGGCGGCGTGGTCGAGGCGGTCTACGCGCTGCAGATCCTGCACGACCTGGGGTTCAAGGATTTCAAGCAGATCACCCTTCTCATCGAGAGTTCGGAGGAGCGCGGCTCACCGGGGACGCGCGCGCTGATCGACCGGCTGATCAAGGACGCCGACGTCGAGCTCAACATGGAGCCGGGCGACCCGCCGGACGCGGTGACCGTCTGGCGCAAGGGCTCGACCGTGATCGGCATCTCCGTGAAGGGCCGCGCCGCCCACGCCGGCGTCGCGCCGCAGGACGGACGCAACGCGGCCGAGGAACTGATCCATCAGCTGTGGGCTGTCGAAGCGTTCCCGAAGACCGGCGATGGCATGACCCTGAACCTGACGCTGCTCAGCGCCGGGGCGCGCAACAACATCATCCCGGAAGACGCTTCGGCGACCTTCAGCCTGCGGGTGCGCGACAAGGCCGACGCCGAAAAGGTGATCGGGGCCATGGAGACCAGCGCCAGGACCACGGCGATCCCGGACACCAAGGTCACCGTCACGCGCCAGACCTCCTTCCCGCCGCTGCCGAACAATGCCGGCACCGACGCGCTGGCGGCCCGCGCCGAGGCGATCTACGCGGGCCTTGGCCGGACCCTGGGACGCGCCGGCAACGGCGGCGCCTCCGAGTCGGCCCTGGCGGCCGAGGCCGGCGTTCCGGCTCTGGATGGCCTCGGCCCGGTCGGCGGCGACTTCCACTCCGAGAAGGAGTTTCTCGACCTGACCACGCTGACACCCAGGCTCTACCTGCTGACCAAGCTGATCATGGAGTTGGGCAAGGCCCCGCCGCCCAGGATGACCGCGCCCTAGACCATTCGGCGCTTAGGTTGGATCAGTCTCGGCGCGACGAAGGGTCTATTTTCCAAGCAAGAGTCTAGAGCGAACGGCGGTTCAAGTGAACCGCCGTTCGCTCTAGGCGGCGATCCGCGAAATCCAGTCTCTGAGAATCGCCAGCACCTGTTCGGCGGGTGCGTAGCCGCGGGTGACGACGCCATAGACGCCCTCGGCGTTGGGGCCGCCGACCAGGGTCGGGAAGCCGGTGACGCCGGCGCGCTGGGAGACGCCGTAGTCGTTCCAGGTCTCGGTCTTGGCCGCCTCGTCCGCCCAGTCGGCCAGGAAGCGGTCACGGTCGAGGCCGAAGTCAGCCGCCATATCGGCCAGCACCGCGCCGGAGGTGACGTCCCGGCCCTCCGCGTAGAAGGCGCGCTGGGCGGCCCCCAGATAGCGTAGCGCCACGTCCTGGCCCTCGCGCCGGACCACCACCACGGCGCGCGCGGCCGGGTCGGTGTCGTAGACGAAGCCCTCGCGGTTGATCGCCGCCGGGTCGAACGGCAGGCCAGAGGCCTCGTGAACGTGGGTCCAATGACCGGCGAGTTCCCTGGCCCGGTCCGGGGTCATCGGGGTCTCGCTGCCCGGCCTCAGCCCCCCCATCACGACGCGAATCGGCAGCGCGTCGCCGTAGGCCCGGCGGACCTGCTCGATCACCGGCGAGAACCCGTAGCACCAGGAGCACATCGGGTCGGAGAAGTAGATCAGGTGCGGCCCGTCCATGGCGGCCTCCTCTTCCCCGCGATCCAGATCGCGATGAAAGCAAAAATCCGGACCTGCCGACGGCAGACCCGGAGGCGATGATTGCAGCAAGCGCCCCATCGGTCACGCCCACTCTTACGCCCGGCCCGGCTTGGCCCTACATCTGGTCCATGGCGCACGATCATCACGACCATGACCACGATCATGAACAGGACCCGCCCTCCGACATGGCGCTGCGGGTGAAGGCGCTGGAGTCGGTGCTGGTGGAAAAGGGTCTGGTCGATCCGGCCGCGCTGGATGCCATCGTCGATCACTTCGAGACCAAGGTGGGTCCGCGCAACGGCGCCCGGGTGGTGGCGAAGGCCTGGAGCGATCCAGCCTATCTCGAACGCCTGCGCGCCGACGCCACCGCCGCGATCGCGGAGCTGGATTTCACCGGCCGCCAGGGCGAGCACATGGTGGCGGTGGAGAACGCACCAGGCGTCCACAACCTCGTCGTCTGCACCCTGTGCTCCTGCTACCCGTGGCCGGTGCTGGGCCTGCCGCCGGTCTGGTACAAGTCGCCGGCCTACCGCTCGCGCGCCGTGATCGACCCGCGCGGCGTTCTGGCCGAGTTCGGGACCGTGCTGCCGGAAGACACTGAGGTTCAGGTCTGGGATTCCACCGCCGAGATCCGCTACCTGGTGATCCCGCAGCGGCCGGCGGGAACCGACGGACTGGATGAGGCGGCCCTGGCCGCCCTGGTCACCCGCGACGGCATGATCGGGACGACCCGGCTGTGAACGGTGTCCATGACATGGGCGGGATGCACGGCCTGGGCCCCACTCCTATCGAGGCCGACGAGCCGGTGTTCCACCATCGCTGGGAGGGTCGCGTCCATGCCATGACCATCGCCTCGCCCACCCGCGGCAACATCGACGTCGGCCGCCATGAACGCGAACTGATCCCCGGGCCCGACTATCTGTCGATGAGCTATTATCAGAAGTGGTTCGCCGGCCTGTCGACCCTGCTGCTGAAGGCCACTCTGGTGACGTCGCGGGAAATCGCCTCAGGCCAGGCCGCGCCCGGATCGGCCCGGGGCACGCCCCGCCTCGCCGCGGCCGATGTGACCGAGGCGATGACCCGGCCGTCGTCCTATCTGCGCGAGGTCACCGCGCCGCCGGCCTTTCAGCCGGGCGACCAGGTGCGCGCGAAACAGATGAACCCGCCAGGCCACACCCGCCTGCCCCGCTACGCGCGCGGCCATCTGGGCGTGATCGAACGGCGGCACGGCGCCCACGTTCTGCCGGACAGCAATGCCCACGGCCTGGGCGAGGACCCGCGCCACCTCTACACCGTGGTCTTTGCGGCTCGGGAGCTGTGGGGTCCCGACGCGCCGGCGCGCGACAGTGTGCGGCTGGACCTGTGGGAGCCCTATCTTGAGCGCGCCTGACCTGCACGCCCTCCCCCGCCTGCCGCGTGACGCCGAGGGCCCGGTGTTCGCCGAGCCCTGGCAGGCGCAGGCCTTCGCCTTGACGCTGAAACTGCACGAAGGCGGCGCCTTTACCTGGCCCGAATGGGCCGCGGCGCTGTCAGTCGAACTGGCGCGCGACCCCGACGACAACGGGTCCCGATACTACGACCACTGGGTCGCCGCGCTGGAAGGGCTGGTCGCCGGCCGCGCCCTGGCGCAACCGGCCGAGCTGGCCGCGCGCAAGGCGGCGTGGGCGCAAGCCTATCGCCGCACCCCGCACGGGCAGCCGGTCAAGCTGTAGCGAAGGTCCGTCCCCAGTACCGCTCATCCCGGCGAATGCCGGGACCCAGATGGAATGGCGTGAAGGCGGATTCTAAGAACGCCGCGCGTCTCTCGTCCACCCTCCAACTAAGAGATCTGGGTCCCGGCATTCGCCGAGATGAGCGGAAGTCCAGGCCTCAGCCCGCCAAATCTTCAGCGAAGGTGCACGGGCTAGCCGGTCCGCCGCATCTGGGACTTCTGCTCGCGCTTGCCGCGGGCTTCGGTCTTGGCCTGGGCTTTGCGGGCCTTGCGGTCCTCGCGCTTCAACTGGAGCATCAGCTCTTCGTCGTTCTCGATCGCGAGGCGGGCCATTTCCACGGCCTTTTCCTTGGCGAGGCGGGCGGCTTCCTTATCGGAGGCGCGCTTGGCGCGCACATCTTCAAGTTCGCGGGCCTTCTTCTGCTCGCGAGTCTCAAGGACCTCGGCGACCACGGTCGGCTTGGGCTTGAATTTTTCGAGGAGGGCTTTCCGGGCTTCGGCCTGTGCGGCGAGGCGACCGGAGAAGCCAGGGAGGACCTTGCTTTCTCTCATGCTCATTTATGCGTCTGCTTCAAAATCGATGCGGGAAAACCCCCGCTAGCGGAAACGAGTTGGTGGTTCACGTCGGCCGACGACGCCGGCCTCGGTGACGATGCGGGCTGGCCTCAGCCGACGATGTCGGCCTCGGTGAAGAATTGCGCCATCTCCAGCTTGGCGTTCTCGAGGCTGTCCGATCCGTGGACCGAATTCTCGCCGACGCTTTCGGCATAGAGCGCGCGGATGGTGCCCGCCGCGGCCTGGGCCGGGTTGGTGGCGCCCATCACTTCGCGGTACTTGGCGACGGCGTTGTCGCCTTCCAGGACCTGGACCACGACCGGGGCCGACATCATGAACGCCACCAGTTCGCCATAGAACGGGCGCTCGGCGTGGACTTCGTAGAATGTCTTGGCCTGGGCCTCGGTCATCTGGATCCGGCGTTGCGCCACGATGCGCAGGCCGGCGTCCTCGATCACCGCATTGACCTTGCCGGTCAGGTTACGCCGCGTGGCGTCGGGCTTGATGATCGAGAAGGTGCGTTCAGTCATGGGCTCTCAAATTGCGGAGGGGTTGGGAAATCCCGCGCCAGGCGCGAGTGGCGCGCTCTATAGCTTCCCGAACGGCGATCGCCAAGGCGCCGCAGCGCACGCGGTGACGTCAGGGCGCCGCAAACCGTCACATGACGGGGGCCGGCGGGTCTGCTACGAGGCGCGCCCAACGGAACCCCCCCATGCTTCAGATCACCGACCTTGTCCTCGACGCCTGGGGGCGCCGCTTCTTCGACCGGGCCACGGTCACCCTGCCCAAGGACGCCAAGGTTGGCCTCGTGGGCAGGAACGGCGTGGGCAAGTCCACGCTGTTCAAAGTCATCCTCGGCGAGCTGCATCCCGGTGGCGGCGAGATCGGCGTGCCGAAGAAGGCCCGCATCGGCTCGGTAGACCAGGAACACCCCGCCACGGCGGTCAGCCTGCTGGACACCGTGCTGGAAGCCGATGTCGAACGCCATGATCTGCTTCAGGCCCTGGAGACCGCCGAACCTGAAGACCTGGGCGACATCTATGCCCGGCTGATCGACATCGACGCCGACCGCGCGCCCTCCCGCGCCGCCGAGATCCTCGCGGGCCTGGGCTTCACCCAGGCCGACCTTTCCCGTCCCATGTCCGAGTTCTCCGGCGGCTGGCGGATGCGCGTGGCGCTGGCGGCCGCCCTGTTCGCCGAGCCCGACCTGTTGCTGCTGGACGAGCCCACCAACTACCTCGACCTGGAAGGCGCGCTCTGGCTCGAAGCCCGCCTCCAGAAGTATCCGCACACCACCATCGTGATCAGCCACGACCGCGAGCTGCTGAACAATTCCTGCGACCACATCCTGCATCTGAAGGATGGGCAACTCACCCTCTGGACCGGCGGCTACGACGACTTCGAGCGCGGGCTCGGCGAAAAGCTGCGGCTGCAGGAAGCTAACCGGGTCAAGATCGAAGCCCGCCGCGAGCACCTGCAATCCTTCGTCGACCGCTTCCGCGCCAAGGCGTCGAAGGCCACCCAGGCCCAGTCGCGCCTGAAGATGATCGCCAAGCTGCCGCCGGTGTCGGCCGTGATCGAGGAGCGGGTGACGCCCTTCGTCCTGCCCTCCCCCGAACGCCCCCTGGCCCCGCCGCTGCTGCGGCTGGAGAACGCGGCGGTCGGCTATGGCGGCCCGCCGATCCTGCGGCGCATGGACCTTAGGCTCGACATCGACGACCGCATCGGCCTGCTGGGCGTCAACGGCGCCGGCAAGTCCACCTTCGCCAAGCTGGTGGCCGGCGCCCTGACCACGGAGTCCGGCACGCTGCACCGCTCGCCCCGGCTCAAGGTCGGCTGGTTCCACCAGCACCAGATCGAGGCGATGGACCCCACGGATACGCCGCTGGAGATCATCCGCCGCATCCTGCCGGAGGAGTCGGAGGCCAAGCGACGCTCGCGGCTGGCGCAGTTCGGCCTGAGCTACGAGAAGGTCGACACCACCGTCGCCAACCTCTCCGGCGGCGAACGGGCGCGCCTGCTGCTGAACCTGGTGGCCATGGAGGCGCCGCACCTCCTGATCCTCGACGAACCGACCAACCACCTGGACATCGACAGTCGCCGCGCCCTGCTGGACGCGCTCAACGACTATGAGGGCGCGGTGATCCTGATCACCCACGACCGCTCGCTGATGGAGCTGGTGGCCGACCGGCTGTGGCTGGCCGCCGATGGCGGCATCGAGCCCTTCGACGGGGACATGGCCGACTACGCCGCCTTCGTCCTGGAAAAGGCCCGTATGGCCGCCCGCAGCCCGACCCAGGTGAAGGCCGCCGAGCCGGTCGCGCCCCCGCCCCCGCCGCCGCCCATGGCGAAGGCTAAGCTCCCCACCGGCACCGCGCGCCGCCGCGCCGAGGCCTCCGAGGCGGCGCTGGGCAAGGCCACCGAAGTCGTCGCCATGATCGACCGCGCCCTCGCCGATCCCGCCGCCTTCGCCGACGCCGCCAAGGCCGCCGACCTGGGCCGGCGGCGCCAGGCCGCCCAGGCGGCGCTGGACGCCGCCGAAGCGGAGTGGATCGCGGCGCTGGAGGCGTATGAGGCGTTGAAGGGGTAGACGATAGCCAACCTGCGGAGCGGCTAGGTCGTCAATTTGTCGACCAGGTTCTCGCAGAAGAGGTTTCCAGGCTCACGTTCGAGGCCAAGCTCCGCAACTTCCAGGGCCCGTTCCGTATTGGCTGAATGGAGGTGGAGCCAAGCCAACCGAGATGGATCGGTCGCCGAAGCTTCACCAAGGTGTTGTTCCATGAGGCGCGCCAGGGGCCTGAACACAGCTTTGCGGTCGCTGAGGTCAATGCCCGCGCGGGCTTCTGGCGCATGGTTGAGCCAGTTGGCCATCGCGCTAATCTCATTGAGTGGCGGCCCAGTTCACTCCGAGGCCTGGAGGAAAGCGCCGCAACCACCGATCACGTCACCAGCTGCTCGGTATAACCCTCGTCATGGCCATCAAGCTTCGCCATTGTTGGGCGTCTTTTCGCGGCCCGGAAAGTAGCGAAACGCGCCATTTTCGATCGGGCGGCGCACCGTCTGTGTCCGTTGGGCCGCTTACGCCCCGAAAATCCAGCCCGGCGTGAGAGAGGTCATCGAGACGCCGACCAAGATCATCTGGCCGCCGCCGGTCATGTCGATGACGGTGTCGGCCCCGACCTGGCTGACCGCGAACACCGTGCCCGGGTCGAGTTGCACCCGGTCGCCTTGGGCTCGACTGAAATCGGTGACGCGGTCCAGGCCCGCATCGCCGAAGGTGTGGAAGCTGTCGGCTCCGGTCCCACCGGTCATGGTGTCAGAGCCCTTGTCGCCCGAGACGAAATCGTCGCCGGCGCCGCCAAGGCAAACGTCGTTGTCCTGGCCGCCGCGGACGATGTCGTTCCCTCCGCCACCATCGCAGGTGTCATTGCCCAAATTGCCGTAGACGAGGTTCTGGCCCGTGCCTCCGGCCAAGCTGTCGTTGTCTTTGCCCCCGACGGCCCAGGAGTCGCCGGAGCCGGCATTGATGGTGTCGTTGCCCGTGTTGCCATTGATGTCGTCAAAGCCGTTGCCGCCGACAATGGAGTCGTTGCCTTCGTCGCCGCGCAGGTAGTTGATCCCGGAGACCTCCTGGATCGTGTCGTTGCCGGCATTGCCGTTGACGGTGTCGTTGCCCGACCCGCTGTTGATCCGGTCCTCGCCGTCCCCCGCGACGATCACGTCATTGCCGGCCCAGCCGGTGAGGATGTCGCTGAATTGCGATCCGACGACGCTATCGTCACCGGCCAGGATCGTCGAAACGGCCGTGATGTTGGCGTCTGTGGCCACCCACGACAGGAAGGTCGAGACGGGAACCGAGGCGCCGCTGACGTCGAACAGCAGCTGTCCGTTGTAGGTTTCGCGCCAGGAATTGAGCGTGCCACCGGCCAAGTTGCCGAACGCGTCATACAGAAACGCACCTCGGAATTCGTCTAGGAAGAGCCCAGTCTGGAGGGCGACGTAACTGGCTGTGGCCGCTGTCGCCGCGCCGTCCGCCAGCGCCCCGATGGCCGGATCGTTCATGTCGATCGCGACGTTGCCCGCAATGACGGTGGCCATGGTCGTCGTCCCCCCGGACAGTTGATCCTATGGCAGCTAAGCCTGCAATCTTGAAGCTTGCCAAGCTGGAACACGCGCCAGGCGAGAGCATCCACCGGATGCGTGCCCGACGACGAACCGATTGCGGTGGCAGTGTGCTAAACTCGGCCCCGCCAGGATTGCTGTTCCTGTCACCGACGCCGAGCCTGAGGTTAGCACGCTGCCACCGTAGTGCGCCGGTCAGACCGAGAGCCCTAACCCCGGCGCGCCGACTTAAGCGAAGCCAGCATTTCCCGGCGCAGAATGGCGTTCAGGCGGCTCTGATATCCCCTCCCCTGCGACTTGAGCCAATCCAGCACGTCGGCGTCCACGCGGGCGGTGATCTGCTGTTTTACGGGCCGGTAGAAGCGCCCTCGGACGCCGGCGCTCCACGCCTCTTCGGACAGCTCGGGGATGTCGCTGGTATCGATCGAGCCATCAGGCAGCGCCGCCAGCTTGGCCAGGTGATCGCGCTGCGCATCGGTCGGCGCCGGTAGCGTTGCCGCCCTGGGGTAATCAAGCTTCGTCTTCATAGTGTCGCCTCTCTCGCGGCGTGGCCCGTCGTGCTGGCGAATGATCTCAACCGATCCGCCATCGGCGTCTTCCTCTGTGACCGCGTGCGCCACCAGGAGGATCAGGGCGCCCTGGACCGCCCCGACGGTCTGCCACCTTTGTTCGCCGCCCTCGATGCGATCCAGCACCGAGACGTGCAGCGGATCGTTGAATACCTGCCGGGCGTCCTCGAAGCTCACACCATCATGCTTGCGCTGATTTGAAAGGTTCTTGGCCTCGTCCCATTCAAATCGGACGCTCGTCATAGCATTCATATAATTATAGAATTGTAATTACAAAAGGCTCCCGATCTCGGCCAGGGCCGCGGCGCCCCGACGCGCCCCGCGCCACAGGCTCCGACTTTCCCCTAGCCTCGAGCGCGCTCGCCCTCCCCAACGTCAGCCCGTTACGGCTCGGGGACGCGCAAGCTGCGCATGGAAATCATGGGAGGAACCGCATGACCGATATCCTCGACCTGGGCGGCCGGATCGCCCTTGTCACCGGCGCCGGCCAAGGCGTTGGACGACAGGTCGCTCTGCAACTGGCCGATGCGCTGGGCAGCGGCGGCGTCGTGGTCAACGACTACGTGTTGGATCGCGCCGAGGCCGTGGCCGAGGAAATCCGCGCGGCCGGCGGCAAGGCGCTGGCGCTGCAATGCGACGTCTCGGACCACGCCGCGGTCAAGGCGATGGTCGCGCAGGCCGCCGCCGACCTCGGCGCCATCGGCATCCTGGTCAACAATGCGGGCAACGCCGGGGCCAATCCCTCCGCCGACCTCGGCAAGCCGTTCTGGGAGACCGGCCCGGAAGTCTGGAACAGCTTCATCGGCGTCAACCTGTACGGCGTGATGAACTGCACCGCCGCGGTGATCCCGGGCATGCTGCAACGCCAGGCGCCGGGGCGGATCATCACGGTGATTTCCGACGCCAGCCGCTGGGGCGATGCCGGCCTGGAAATCTACGCCGGCGCCAAGGCCGGGGCCGCAGGCTTCATGCGCTCCGCCGCCCGCTCGCTGGGCCGCTACGGCATCACCGCCAATTCCATCGCCATCGCCCTGACGGCGACCCCCGCTGTCGAGCGGACGCTGAACGGCGATCCCGAGCGGCTCAAGCGCACCCTGGAAAAGTACATCATCCGCCGCCCCGGGCGTCCGGACGACATCGCCAACATGGTGCAGTTCCTGGCGTCCGACGCCTCGAGCTGGATCACCGGGCAGGTCTATCCGGTGAACGGCGGCTTCACCTTCGCCCTCTGAGCGGGGGACGTTCCTGCGGCGCGCGATGTCTGCCGGCCGCGACCCTGCGTCGCCGCAGGGCCGCGTTCGCGGCGATCAGATGATGCGCTTGGGGCTGATCGGATCGGACCCCGGGAACGTCTCTTCGAGGGCCTCGTCCAGGAGGGCTTCCTGACGGTCCTCGGCCTGGGCCTCGCGGATCGCCAGGTGGTCGTAGGTCTCGCCGTCGGCCGGCGCATCGACGGGCCGGGTGGAGGGGGTCTGGAAACTGCGCGGCTCGTCCGCGGCCCTCGGCTCGACGGCGATCATCTCGATCGTTTCGTCCTTAGGCGCCGGGGGCTGCGTCTCGTCCTGGGGATGTTTGTGGGCCATGGGGTACTCCTCGAAAGCGTCCCCGCAAGAACCCCTGAGCTGCCAAACGGTTGCCTTGGCCGCGCCCGGATCAGCGCCCGCGTGGCCCCTGCAGCAACAGTTGAGCCTCATCGCGCAGACGGCCCTTCACCTTGTTGGCGACCATCGCGAAAATCCCCGGCAGCTGGATCTCCAGGCGCACGATCCGCTCCTCGATGGCGATCGTCCCGGTAACCGTCTGGCCGATCGCCTGGAGCGAAAACCGCAGCAGGTCGCCCTCCCACGCGTGGGTCAACTCGCCGACGCTGCCGATCTGTTCGATCAGCTGTCCGAGCCCCGAGTCGATTCGCCGACGCGCTTCGGTCCGCCCCAACTCGTGCGGAATTTCCACGATGACTGGTTTACTCATGGCCCTTGAGACCCGCCCCCAATTTTTTGGCTTCCGAATCTAGAACAGGGTCCAGCGGTCCGGTGCGCGGACCCGCAGGTTGTTCTGGATGTTGCGGACGCCCTCAATGTTAGCCACGTCTTCGATCCGGCGTTTGTCGCCTTTGTGGCGGACCTGAGTGAAACCTTTGCCTTGGGCTTCGGTTCCAGGCTGCGCCGCCCCGGCGGTAAGCATCCTGCGCGAGCGGCCAAAAAACATTTGAAAAAAGCGCCGCCACGGCTGGCCAGCCTGCATCCTTGGGTTGGGAGGCCACGTATCTGCAGGGTCCGCGCATCTCCCACAAGCCACGGACACAAACACGGCGGCGGCCCTGTTCCCCGACAACCGCCGCCGTGCGCCCCGGCCCCCGCCTCCCGTCGCGGGGCCGGGGCGACCCTTTGCCCCATTGGTGGTTGGAGGATGCGCGACCCCTGTTTCCAGCTTCGGCCTGCAGCGCTACTGAGGACGGCCATGCGCCGTCCCCTCGCCGTCTTCGCCTACGATTTCGACGGCACGCTCGCGCCGGGCAACATGCAGGAGCACGCCTTCATCCCCGACGAACTTGGGATGGCCCACGCCGACTTCTGGGCCGAGGTGAAGGTGCTGGCCGAGGCGCAGCGCGGCGACAGCATCCTGGCCTACATGCACCTGATGCTCGAGAAAGCCCGCGAGAAGGGCCTGGAGCTCAGCCTGGACAGCTGGCGCAAACGCGGTGCGAACCTGCCGCTGTTCCCCGGCGTGGAAGGCTGGTTCAGCCGCCAGAATGCGCGTGCCGAGGCGCTGGGCCTGGACCTGCGCCACTTCATCATCTCATCCGGCAACCGCGAGCTGATCGAAGGCTCGCCGATCGCGCCCTGGTTCGAGCGGATCTACGCCTCGGCCTTCATGTTCAACCGCCACCAGGACGCGGTCGGTGCGGCGCTGGCGATCAACTACACCGGCAAGACCCAGTACCTGTTCCGCATCAACAAGTGGACGCTGGACGAGTGGGACAACGAGGCCATCAATGCCGTCCAGGCCGACCGCGACCGCCCGGCCCCGTTCGAGCGTATCGCCTTCTTCGGCGACGGGCTGACCGACATCCCGGTGATGCGGGTGATGACCGACCATGGCGGGCATCCGGTGGCGATCTACGATTCGGCAAAGCCCTACACGGAGGCCGCGGCCGCGCAGCTGCTGAAGGACGGCCGCGCGCGGCTGGCCGCGGGGGGCGACTATCGCCAGGGGTCGCAGCTGGACGACCTGGCGGTGGAGATCCTGGCGGCGATGGCGCGGGGCGTGCGCGCCGAGCTGTTCGAATAGGGCTCAGCGCTCGTCGTAGAGGCGGCGCAGCACGGCGGGGGCGAGGCCGGGCAGGTCTTCGGAGATCAGGCCCGGGCCGTGCAACTCGCCGGCCTCGGCGTGGATCCAGGCCCCGGCGCAGGCGGCCATGAAGCTGTCCATGCCCTGCGCGATCAGGCCGGCGATGAACCCGGCCAGCACATCGCCGGAGCCGGCGGTGGCCAGCCAGGGCGAGCCGTTGAGGTTCACGGCCGCGCGGCCGTCAGGTGCGGCGATGACGGTGTCAGGGCCTTTCAGCAACACCACCGCCCCGGCCTTCTCCGCCGCCTTGCGCGCGGCCTCGATGCGGTTGGCGGAGCCCTTCAGCAGCCCCGGGAACAGCCGCTCGAACTCGCCCGGATGCGGGGTGAGGACGTCATCGCGGTCGAGGACGGAGAACAACTCCTCCGGGTCGTCGCGGAACACGGTGATGGCGTCCGCGTCGATCACCAGGGCCGCGCCGGTGCGAGCCAAGGCCAGGGTGTTCAGCAGCGTGGTCTCGGTGACCCCGGCGGCGGGCCCGATGACGGCGGCGTCCACGGTGTCGCCGGCCTGCTCCAGCTCCAGGTCGGTGTCGAAGGGCTTCAGCATCACCGCCTCCAGGTGGGCGGCGTTGGCTGCCAGGGCCTCCTGGGGTGAATAGATGGTGACCAGGCCCGCGCCGATCCGCAGGCCGGCGCGGGCGGCCAGCCGGGCGGCGCCGGTGCTCCAGGCGTCGCCGCTGATCACGATCAGGCGGCCACGCGCGTGCTTGTGCGAGGTGGCGGATGGCCAAGGGAAGCGCGGCAGCCAAAGTTCCGGGCCATTCTCCAGGGTCCTGGACAGTGTGTCCCCCAGGCCGATATCGGCCACCACCACCTCTCCGCACAGCGCGCGGCCGGGCTCCAGCACATGGGCAGGCTTGCGGGCGTGGAAGGTGACCGTGAGGCCGGCGCAGACGGCGGGACCTATCGGTAGGCCGGTGTCACCAGGCAGGCCGCTGGGAACGTCGATGGCGACGACGCGTTCCGGCCGGCTGGCCAGCTGGGTCGCGGCGCCGGCGGCGGCGCCATCGAGCGCGCGCGCCAGGCCGGCGCCGAACAGGGCGTCGATCACGAGGGATTGGCCGAGGGGGCCGGTCAGGGCCTTGGTCGGGCCGTCCCAGCGGGCGGCGGCGGCCTTGGCGTCGTCGGTGGCCGGGTCACCCAGCCTGCGGACCTCGACGGGCCAGCCTCGCGCCTTCAGCAGCCGGGCGACCACATAGCCGTCGCCGCCATTGTTCCCCGGACCGCAGAGCACCAGCGTCGGCTGGGCCAGGAAGCGCTGGGCCACGGCGTCAGCCACGGCCAGCCCGGCCCGCTCCATCAGTTCGATCCCCGGCGTCCCCGCGGCAATGGCGGCGCTGTCGGCGGCGCGCATCTCGGCGACGGTGAGGATCGGGCGTGGGGTCAAAGGACCCCCGTCGAAGCCTCGGGGCCCTGTTCGACCAGGGTGAGCGTGGTCCCGTCGGTCTCCAGCACGGTGATGGAGCAATGGTCGGGCCGGAACGCCAGCACCTCGTCCACGCCCTTGAGCTTCGAGACCACCGCGTTGATCGCGACGTAGTGGGAGAACACCGCGGTGTTGCCTCGCGCCAGCAGCGAGGCGGCGATCTCGCCCCGCCAGAGATCGTAGTCGAAGTCACCCTGGATCGCCTTCCACGTCCCCTGGAAAGCCTCGCGGAGCCAGGGGCCGCGCTGCTCGGCGGTCAGCGCCTTGGGCGTCGGAATCTCGCCCACGGCCACGTCGATCTCGGCGGTGACGCCCAGGGCCTCGGCGGTCGGCTGGGCGGTCTCGCGGCAGCGGCGGAGCGGCGAACTCACGACCAGCGTCGGCCGTTCGCCCGCCGGACGCGACAGCAGCCAGTCGCGGGCCGCCCGGGCTTGGGCGTCGCCCGCCTCGTCCAGGCCCGGATCGTCATCATGGCCGCCCCAGGTGGCCGACGGGCGGCCGTGACGGATCAGGTAGAGGCGGGCCATGCTGGGTCAGTCCGGGGTGAAGATGTTGAGGTCGCCGGCCTGAGTCACCTGACCGGTACGCCCGATCTGCTCGCTCGCTTCCAGGCTGGCAAGCGTCGATGGATGATGGGGCGTGTTGGCGACGAAGCGGCGCCCGTTCGCGTCGCGGCCGACGACGATCCCCATGAAGGGTCCCTCGCGCTTGTGCACCACCGTGTAGGTCTCGATCGTGCCCGCACCCTGTGGCTGTTCGATGACCTCCGGATGCGGCAGGGCGTCGATCTGGCGCTGGAGGACCGCCGGGGCCTCTCGCTCGAAGGGTTTGGTCGGCGGCGTCGTGGCGTAGATGCCGGTGGACTGCTTGGTGAGGTACCAGCCGTTGGCGGTGACCAGGCCGTAGGCGCCCGGCGCATCGCGCAGTTTCTGCACCATCGTCACCGCCGAATGCATGGCGTAGTTGTTCCCCGGCCCGCCCGCGTAGGGCAGTCCGCCGGTTACCGTGAAGCCGCGCGGATCGTCGACCGACAGCCCCAATTCCTCCGCGCCCACCTGCACCGCCGACGGGAAGCACGAATAGAGGTCGATGTACCTGAGGTCGTCGGCGCGGATACCGGCCATTTCGAAGGCGCGCTGGCCTGTAAGGCGCATGGCCGGGCTGGAGTGAAAATCCTGGCGCTCCAGCACATGCCAGATGTCGTGGGCGTCGGCGCAGCCGTGCAGGTAGACCCACTTCGATTCCGGCACGCCCAGCTCGCGGGCCTTCTTCACGCTGGCGAGCAGCACGCCGGCCGATTGGTCGACCTCCATGATGGCGTTCAGGAGCTTGGGGTACGGAAACCCGATCATCCGGTTGCGGTCGCTGACCGTCGTCAGGTCCTCCCCCGAGCGGGCCGTTGGGAACCAGGCATGGGGGTTTTGCGCCGCCACCTGGGTGAAACGTTCGAACAGCTTGCCCATCCGAATGGCGTGGTCGGCCAGCGAGCGGCGGTCCCGGGCCCGGAGGGCGTTCTCGAAGATCGGATAGATGTTGATCGGCCGATCCAGGCCGTGACGCGCCTCATAGGGGCTGACCCCTGGCCGGGTGTCGCCAATGATCGGCGGCGCATCCAGCGAAAGGTCCTCCGCCTCCAGCCAGTCCTCAAAGCCGACGTCCCTGGCCATTCGCTTGGCGACCGAACCCAGCACTTCGCAGCCGATCGCCAGGCCGAGCTCCGTCTCGCCTCGCGCGATCCGCTCCGCCAGCGTGTTGATCATGTACTGCGAGCTGTTGCCGCCATTTGCCGAAAGCGCCGCCCAATGGGGCTTTGCCCCCACCATCGCGCCCAGCTGCGCCGCAGCGTTGCTGGAGAAGGGCGCGCCGCGACTGCGCGAACCGCCGGGCATGGCGATCGCCGAGGGGGCCACCACGATGCTGTCGAGGCCAGCCAGGCCGCGAGCGCTGATTCCTGCGTCATCTGCGGCCAGATCCGCCGCAATCTTCAGCAGACTCGTCGGCGACGGCGATTTCGCGGGATCGCCCCTGTAGGTGAATTGGCCCGCTCCGATGAGCACCGGGGTCCGTTCGTCCATTTCGAAGCCGCCTCCTGCGACGTTGTCCGTGATCCTGGGGGCCGAAAACCCGCTCACAAGGGGATTTCCCGTGTGATCGTTTTTCGATCTCTTGACGCCCACTTTTTAGGCACTCATCCATTTTCCCAGCCGGCCCCAGCGGCAAGCAACCGTTCGAAGCTTGTGGCGCCTTGGGGGGCCGTGCTGGGTCGCCACGCATGAAAAAGATTGAAGCCGTCATCAAGCCCTTCAAACTCGACGAGGTGAAGGAGGCCCTGCAGGAGCTGGGCGTCCAGGGCATGACCGTGATCGAGGCCAAGGGCTACGGACGGCAGAAGGGGCAGACGGAACTCTACCGCGGCGCGGAGTACGTCGTGGACTTCCTGCCCAAGATCAAGATCGAGGTCGTGGTCGCCGACGATCAGCTGGACCGTGCGCTGGAGGCGATCGCCGGGGCGGCGCGCACCGGCCGCATCGGCGACGGCAAGATCTTCATTTCCGAGATCCTCGAGGTGGTGCGCATCCGCACCGGCGAGACCGGCCCCATAGCCATCTAAGAACATCGCAATCTAATCAAGCGTCAAGAAGGGGATCTTCGCCATGACCACCGCCAAGGACATCCTGAACCAGATCAAGGAGAAGGACGTCAAATACGTCGACGTCCGCTTCACCGATCTGCGCGGCAAGATGCAGCATGTGACCTTCGACATCGACCTGGTCGATGACGATTTCCTGACCGACGGCACCATGTTCGACGGCTCGTCCATCGCCGGCTGGAAGGCCATCAATGAAAGTGACATGAAGCTGCGTCCCGACCTGGACTCGGCGATCATCGACCCCTTCTACCAGCAGACCACGATGGCGCTGTTCTGCGACGTCGTGAACCCGGACACCGGCACCCCGTACGACCGCGACCCGCGCTCGATCGCCAAGGCGGCGCTCAACTTCGTGAAGGCCTCGGGCATCGGCGACACGGTCTACTTCGGCCCCGAAGCCGAGTTCTTCATCTTCGACGACGTGCAGTGGAACACTGCCCCGCACGACACCCGCTTCTCCTACGACTCGACCGAACTGCCGGTCTCGTCGGGCAAGGCCTATCCGGAAGGCAACATGGGCCACCGGCCCGGCCCCAAGGGCGGCTACTTCCCGGTGAACCCGGTCGATAGCGCCCAGGACCTGCGCGGCGAGATGCTGGCGGTGATGGGCGAGCTGGGCATGAAGCCCGAGAAGCACCACC
Organism: Phenylobacterium deserti; assembly: GCA_943332615.1. Taxonomy (GTDB): domain Bacteria; phylum Pseudomonadota; class Alphaproteobacteria; order Caulobacterales; family Caulobacteraceae; genus Phenylobacterium; species Phenylobacterium deserti_C. Next base: position 1,791 of record CALQQB010000065.1, on the reverse strand, counting down.
ACGAGGTGGCCCCGGCGCAGCACGAGCTGGGCCTGAAGTTCGACACCATGATCGTCATGGCCGACCGCCTGCAGCTCTACAAGTACGTGATCCACAACGTCGCCCACGCCTACGGCAAGACCGCGACCTTCATGGCCAAGCCGATGTTCGGCGACAACGGTTCGGGCATGCACGTTCACCAGTCGATCTGGGGCGACGGCAAGCCGCTGTTCGCCGGCGACAAGTACGCCGGCCTCAGCCAGATGTGCCTCTGGTACATCGGCGGGATCATCAAGCACGCCAAGGCGATCAACGCCTTCTCGAACTCGACCACCAACTCCTACAAGCGCCTGGTGCCCGGCTACGAAGCCCCGGTGAAGCTGGCCTACTCGGCCCGCAACCGCTCGGCCTCGATCCGCATCCCGCACGTGGACAGCCCCAAGGGCAAGCGCCTGGAAGCCCGCTTCCCTGACCCGATGGGCAACCCCTACCTCACCTTCACCGCCCTGCTGATGGCCGGCATCGACGGCATCATCAACCAGATCGACCCGGGCGCACCGGCCGACAAGAACCTCTACGACCTGCCGCCGCGCGAGCAGAAGAAGATCCCGGAAGTCTGCGGCTCACTGAAGGAAGCTCTTGAGAACCTCGACAAGGACCGCGGGTTCCTGAAGGCCGGCGGCGTCATGAATGACGAGTTCATCGACGCCTACATCGAGCTGAAGATGGAAGAGGTCATGCGCCTCGCGCTCCACCCGCACCCGGTGGAATTCGACATGTATTACAAGTGCTGATCGGCGAAAGCTGATGTGGATCGGGCCGCGGAGAGATCCGCGGCCCTTTTCATTTCGGCGACGATGCGGGCTCCCGCTTCACGTCCCCCACCACGTGGCGGCCGAATTCCGTATTGTCCCCATGGAACCGCACCGCGGGTCAGACTCGCGCCGCACTCCCGAAGAGAGGTGCGCCTGAACCAACCCCTGGCCGATCCGCTGGAGGCGGGGCTCGGAACTTGATAATAGTTGATAAGAGACCTACGTTCCAACTCGACGGAGGATTGCCATGATCAGTGCCGACCTCGGCTCCCAACTGGAGAGTTTCGTCAGCCGCCTCGTGGAGACCGGCCGATACAACTCCAAGAGCGAAGTTCTTCGCGAGGGCGTGCGCCTGGTGCAGGAACGGGAAGCCCGACTCTCGGCCCTCGACCGTTCGATTGAACGCGGATTGACCGACGCTGACGCGGGTCGGACCAGCCCGGCAGACGAGGTCTTCGATCGCCTGCAAGCCAAGTATCGCGCCATGTCGCCGCCGAAGGAATGATCGTCGAGCTCTCGGACGAGGCCGAGCGCGACCTGGAGGCGATCGGCGACACGATCGCGGCCGGCGACCCTCGGCGGGCGCTGAGCTTCATCCTCGAATTGCGGGAAGAATGCCTCGAACTCGGCGATCTGCCCGAGCGCTATCAGCTGGTTCCTCGCTACGAATCCAGCGGGATCAGACGCCGAGTCCACGGCCGCTACCTCATTTTCTACCGCGTTAGGACAGGCAAGGTGGTGGTGATCCATGTCCTGCACGGGGCGATGGACTATGAGCCGATCCTCTTCCCCGACTGACGCAATCTGGCGACGGGACCACCGGACATATTCGCACCACCCACCCCACTGCTACGACCGATTCTGACGTACCGCTGTGTTTCACTGCTGCGCATGATCGACGCGGACAATCTCCACGAAGCCGAACAGCAGGCGCTGGGCCAGTTGGCGCAGATGGACCTGGCGGCGGCGGCCAAGGTGCACGCCCTGCTGATGGCCT
>CALQQB010000064.1 GCA_943332615.1 Phenylobacterium deserti | reverse complement strand
TGCCGTCGCCGCTCGCGGCGACGGCAAGACGGACCCAAACCTGTCACCCATCCCTCCGGTCTAAAACGTCACCCATCCCTCCGCTGGACACGCCCCCAGGGCGAGGCCTTGTCGTCGGAATACCAGGGCGACGTCTCGGTAATCACGGCCAGCTTCTGGTTCAGGCTGAAGGGATAGAGCCGGCCCATGTTCTGGTCAGCCTGCATGCGGACGACCTCATCCTCGGCCCCGGTCATGCCCACCCGGAGCTTTTCCAGGATGACCAGCGGTCCGGGCGGCCGCAGCCTGGCCATGCGTTGCTCCAGCAAGGTTGGCCCGAAGTCAGGACCCAGGCTGGCGCTGGCCTCGAGCACGAGGGTTCCATCGGCCTTTTCGGCCCAGACCCGGGTTTCCCGGACCCCATCGGCTGGAATCTCGGCGAACGCCCGCACGGACTCTCCCTCGACCACCATGTTCTGGTAGTGGGCCGACAGGCATCCGCGTTCGAACCACGCGTCGCCCCAGATCCGCGCGAGAAGCGGCGGGAAGAGGCTGAAATGGGTCGGTCCCTCGATGGGGCCCGCCCGGAACCCCAGCTCCGAAGCCTTGGCATCGTCGTGGATCGAGCTGTGGCCGCCGTATTCCTGATCGGCCAGCATCTGGGCCGGCTTGCGGAGGGGGCCGGAGATGGCCAGTGGCGTCGCAAAACTCATTGTCGCTCACTCCCAAAAGCCGCCCGGACGGCAACGCGCCCATCAGGCATAACGAGAGTATGAAATCAGGAACCCGGGTCAATGCCGATCTGAGAGCGAAGTATGGCTTCTACCGGTTGACCCATCCCTTCAGGCATCGCAAATTTGAACGATAAGTATCTGAGCGGAAACGCCTGGAGGCCAGCGATGGTGACGCCCCGAGAATTCACCGAAGCGGCGATCAAAGACGCGTCCGCAGATGACCCGCTGCCCTATCGCGACTATCTGGCGTCCGGCGAGCCCTATCGCTCGTTGATGCGGCACAATCCCTGGATGAAGGTCCCGCAGGCCGGGGAGTCCCTGGAATGGGGCGCAGGGCGCTACTACGACACGACTGTCGCCCGAAAGCATCCGGACTGGGCGGACAAGGACCTGCCGCAGGCGACCAAGGACATCACCCGCCTTCGCCGCGACCTCCACCTGTGGGGCTACTGCCTGATCGAGGACGGGCTGTCAGCCGAGCAGTGCGCCTGGCTGCAAGACCGGGTCGCCGACCAGGCGGCCGCGGAACGCGCGCTGGGTCTGGCGCACCTGAGTGCGGCTCAGCAGCACGTCTGGGCCCTGGTCAACAAGGGCGACCGGTTCGTGGGCTGCATGGAATTCGATCCGGCGGCGGTGCAGTCCGGACCGCTGATCGAGCGGCTGCTCGACGAAGCCATGGGGCCTGGCTGGAACCACTTCAGCTTCCTGGCCAACATCTCCTATCCCGGCTGCCACCCCCAGGGACTGCACCAGGACCAATCCTTCATCGCGCCCTTCTTCACGGCTGAGGCGCCGGTGCTGATGAACACCATCTACATCCTGCAGGACGTGGACGAGGTGAACGGGGGGACGTTGCTGATCCCGGGGTCCCACCGACCGAACGGCGCCGCCGGCGAGATGTTCGGCCGCCTTCCCCCGCCCATCAACCTCGAGGCGCGCGCCGGCACGGTGCTGCTGATGGACGGCCGCGTCCTGCATGGCGGCGCCGTCAACCGGTCCGATCGGCTGCGCTACATCATTACCAATTCGGTGGTGAAGCCCTGGATCCGGCAGCAGGAGAGCTTCCTGCTCACGGTCTCTCCGGAGGTGCTCGCCCAGGCCAGCGACACGTTCCTCTGGCGCGCCGGCTTCCAGGCGACCTCGACGCGCAACATGGTCGAGGGCTACGGCTACACGGGATCCGGCAAGGTCGGGGATCAGAACGGCGACATCGCCAACGTCCGCCGCGCGATGGACGCCGGCGGCTACCGGCACATGGGCCCGCTATCGATGGAGCGTCTCGCCGACGTCAACACTTCGGATTTGGGCGCGGGCCGAATCCAGGCGGCGCACGAGACCTATCGCAGCGAAAGGTACAGCGCGCGGCTCAGAGCGATCACCGGCTGACCGCCACCCTCTCTGACCCCTCGGTACGCCTCCTCGTACATTGATGTTCTTGCAGAGAGGCGCATAGTTTGAACAACGAGTATCCCAGGAAAGGCGACCGTGATGCATGACATCGTAATCCGTGGCGGACGGGTTGTGGACGGGACCGGCGCCGAGGGCGTCACGGCCGACGTGGCCATCGACGGCGGCGTCATCTCAGCCATCGGCGAGGTCACCGCGCGCGGCCGCCGCGAGATCGACGCCGGGGGCCATGTGGTGTGCCCCGGTTTCATCGACCTCCACACCCATCTCGACGCCCAGATCGGATGGGACCCCGATCTGACGCCGGTCGCCTGGCACGGTGTGACCACCGCGCTGATGGGCAACTGCGGCCTGACCTTCGCGCCCTGCAAGCCCTCCGACCGGGCGTTGCTCGCCGGCATGATGGAGACCGTCGAGGATATCCCGCGTGAGGCGATCCTGAGTGGTCTGCCCTGGACCTGGGAAGACTACGGCGGCTACCTCGACGCACTGGACCGAATGAAGCCGGGGATCAATGTCGCGGGGCTCGTCGGCCACTGCGCGGTGCGCTACGCGGTCATGGGAGACCGGTCTTTCGCCGAGACCGCATCTGCCGATGAGTTGGCGCAGATGGTTGCGATCGTCACCGAGGCGATGGACCGCGGCGCGCTGGGCTTCTCGACCAACCGCTATGAGCCGCACAAGGCGCCCGACGGTCGACCGATCCCCGGCACCTTCGCGCCGGTGGAGGAACTGCAGGCGATCGCCAAGGCGGTCGGTGCGCGCGGGGGGCTGATGCAGGCCGTCGGCGCCAAGCCGGAGGTTTTGCAGGCCATCTCCGACGCCGGCGCACGGGTGCTGTTCAGCTGGGGCGTCGGCGCGCAGAAGGGCGCAGGCGCGGCCAGCGCGGCGGTCCTCGACGAGATGATCGGCGAGCGCGACATGACCGCCATCACCCAGGTGCGCGGCACGGGCTACATGTTCGGGCTGCAGTCTGGGCTGCCCTTCCGGGGCGAGACCTGGGAGGGGGTGCGCAAGCTGTCGCTCGCCGACCGCCTGGCCGCGATCCGCAATCCGGACATCCGCGCCCGCCTGGACGCCGAAGGTCGCCGGGCCGACAGCTGGGAGCCCCTGCCAAACGTCTATTATCTGGGCGACAGCGAGACGCCCGACTATCGCGCCGAGCGCTCGGAGAACGTTCCGAAGATGCTTGAACAGACCGGCGAGGCCTGGGTCTCCCTGTTCCTGCGGCTTTCCGACGAAAGCGACGGCCGGTGCCTCTTCAACTACCGGATGTTCTGCCAGGACCTGGGCGAACTGGGCGACCTGTTCCGCAGCCCGCGGATCTTCCCCAGCCTCGGCGACGCCGGCGCCCACGTCTCGCAGATCATGGACGCGGACTGGACGACCTTCGTCCTGGCCTACTGGATCCGCGACCGGAAGCTCTACAGCCTGGGTGAAGGCATCCGGCGGATGACGTCTGGTCCAGCGCGGGTGCTGGGCCTGTCGGATCGGGGCGTCTTGGCCCCCGGCATGCGAGCGGACATCAACGTGATCGACCTCGAGCGGGTGACACAGCTTCGCCCCGAGATCGTCCACGATTTTCCCGGCGGCGCGCCGCGCTACATCCAAAGGGCTCGCGGCTACAGGGCCACGCTGGTCAATGGGGAGGTCAAGCTGGAGAACGACGAACTCACCGGAACCCGGCCGGGCAAGGTCCTTCGGCACGTCCACTGAGGACGTTGGGTCAGGCGACGAACCCGCAGAGGATCGCGCGGACGTAATCTCGCCTCGCCTCGTCGGACCCGGCGTCCCTGCGCCAGAGGTTGAGCTCATTGGCGCCATTGATTGCGGCCGTCAGCATCTGCGCGGTGATCGTGGTGTCGACGGGCCGGATCGATCCGTCCGCGATCCCGTCGCACAGAAGCGACGCCAGCCGGATGGTGATTCGCCTCAGGCCCATCATCAGTTGGGCGCGCAGGGTCTCGGGAACCGTCGAGAGCGCGGAGGTCCGCAAGAGGGGCATGTCCGACAGCTGTAGGCCGACCAGCACGTCCAGAAGCCTCGCCACGATCTGCAGGCCCGATCCGCCCGCCGCCTCCGCTGCGTCAATGGCGCGCCACATGACGCCGAATGTGCGTTCGAAGCAGGCCTCGACCAGGTCGCCCTTGCTGTCGTGGTGATGGTAGAAGGCGCCCTTGGTGACGTTCAGCCGGGCAGAGATCCGTTCCACGGACATCCCATGGTAGCCCTCCTGATTGATCAGGACCGTCGCGGCCGTCAGGAACTGCGCGCGTGGCGTCCGGGGCTCGGCAACAGAAAAATCCAGGGCCGGCAGTTGCAGTTCGTCGATGCTCGAATCCGCTGCAGCCAGCCCCCGCTCGAGGACATCCGACATCCGCTCGGCGATCCGCGCGAAGTCCTTGCGCCGCCAGTTGGGCAGCCAGGTTGGGAGCCACGTCAGCTGTCCCACCATCAACATCGTGCGGCCGTTCAGCTCCTTGCGCGAGGTGTGGCTCCCCCCGTCGAGCAATACCCGGGTCTGGCGAAACATCTCGACATAGGCGTCGTTCACGACCTGCGAACCGAGGGCCAGAATATCGGAGAAGGCTGCGATCTCCGGCGCGTCGCCGGCCCTGATCGCAGCGCGGGTCTCCAGGTGGCGTCGAACCAGTTCCGCGATCCGCGCGGTCGCTTCCGGCATCTCAGCCGACTCCGCCGCCATCTCGCGGAAACGCCCGATGCCGTTCAGGAAACAGGCCTCTGCCAGGGCCTCCTTGTTCGCGAAGTAATAGACGACTGCGGTCGGCACGACCGCCAGCGGCGCGGCGACATCGGCGAAGGTCATACCCTTGACCCCCTTGCGATTTATCTCGCGCGAGGCCGACGCGATGAAGGCGTCGCGCTTGCCGGCGTAGGGCCCGCGGCGCTTCCTCTGCGGTCGAAACTGTCCCTCAGGCATCTGGTCCATTGTATTCGGATGCTAGCCCAAGCCGCCTTGTGAGTCCTTCCCGCCAAGCTGTCCCGAATCCCGGCGACGCGCCCTGCTGAGGCGCCCGGATGTCACCGAAGCCCGGGGAACTCCGCGCCGCCTTGGCATGCAAGCTTGAACACGCTCCTGGAGGGCCGCCCAGCAACGATCTTTTGGAGCCGACTGAGGTGGCGCCGTTGCACTTCGGATGGCTCGGGCTTATGCTGCAATCGCAGCAGACTACTGCTGCGCCCCCTAAACTTGATCGGCTTCTGGACCTCGTCGCAACTTGCGTCGGCGGGCTTGGACGCCTGGGCCGCGCCGATCCCCAACAGAGGAGATCGCTAACGCATGATGCTATCCAAACGGTTCAACGACGCGGTCGCGTTCGCTGCGTCGGCCCATGCGGGGCAGACGCGAAAGGGAACCCAAATTCCTTACATTACCCACCCCCTCAGCGTGGCGGGCCTCGTGCTTGAGTTCGGAGGCGATGAGGAACAGGCCATCGCCGGACTTCTCCACGACGTCGTCGAGGACTGCGGCGTCGAGCTTGTCACCTTGGCTGACAGGTTCGGTATTCGGGTCGCCGCCATCGTGGAAGGCTGCACGGATGGCGCACCTGACGAGCATGGCCGAAAGGCCCCGTGGCTCGAGCGCAAGGAGCGCTACCTTAGCGACCTGGCGGACGAGCCTGACGACACGCTTCTCGTGTGCGCCTGCGACAAGCTCCACAATGCCAGGTCGATTGTCTCGGATATACGGTTCGTCGGGTCGTCCATCTTCGACCGCTTCGCAGCTACGCGCGAGCAGACCATCTGGTACTACCGCCGCTTGGCCGGCGTCTTCGCCAGGCGGCTGCCCGACACTCGTCTGGTCCGGGCCCTGGAGTACGAAATTCAGGCGATGACGGACTTCGGGATCAGCAGGGACGCGACCGCACTTTAGCCGCCGGAGAAAATGCCAAGTCGCGCTCGCGAATATTCCCCGGCAATCAATTCTGAGCCCCCGGCGATCCAGGAATAATCCGCTGAGCCACCCGGAATTTCGACCCGCCCCCAGAGTTGCCGAGGCTTGCGCTCGACTACCGGCCGCTTGAATCCGAGACAGTCGTCGGGGCGACCTGTTCAAAAAGGTTAGCGGGATAGGCCGGCACGAAGCTCGCGATATTGAGTTTAGCGCGGGCCTGCTCCAGCGGACCGCTCCATACCGTGGGCCAGTTGACGCCCAGCAAGGGAGGGGTCCGGCGTCCATGGACCCAGGCATCAAGAACGGTCTGCATCATGATCCCGGCGCCCTCCGGTCGCTCAAATGCGATCAGGGTGAACGTGAGCCCCAGGCGCATCGCCGCGGGCGGATATCCGCACTGCGCGAGCTGGAAGGCCAGTATGGCAATGTCGTGCAGTTTGGTGGCCTGATAGCCGCCGATGATCTGCCACAGCCGATGGCACTGGTGGAGACGCGCATGGAGGTAGGGGAGCGGCGGCTGCAATCGCGCCAGCGCCGGTAATTCCCGGTCGAGGACGGCGAAGTCCTGGCCTGCCGCGATGATGCTTTCATGGAACAGCCCCCCAAGCGACCGCTCTGAGCACCGCGACAGAACGTCCTGCGAGAACGGCTTTGGAAAGCCCTGACCGAAGGCGCCGGCGACACCGGGAATGGCCATGGCCGTCTTTGCGGCGCGTTCCTGCACGCGCGTTGAAATGAGATCGCCCAGCGCCGGGCTCCGGGCCAGCAGGTTGAGGCTGCCCTGCCGCAGCCGAGGTGAATCGACAAGGTCCCAGAGGGCGTCCCAGAAATCGGCGGGGATGGCCTCCGGTGACGGGTCTAGGCCGCCAGCCGCGGGCGCGGCGGTCACGGGCTGCCCAATGTAGCCCTCCGCCGCGGCGTCATAGATCTGGCGAGTCCGTTCCGGCGCCGCGATCGCGCAATGCAGCCACAAGGCCGCCAGAGCCTTGACCACAGCGGGCGACGCCTGGGTCCGCAGACGCGCGCCAAGGCCCCGGGCGACCGCCTCCTCCGCCCCGATCCCCGCAAGGGCCCTGAATATGTTGCGATCCGTATCACCGCTCATGGCGACCTGACCCAAGTGGTGTGCCGTTGCGCATCCGAAGCTGTTGTCAAAGGTCCCGAGTGGCGGAGGGTCAGGCCTGCAAAAGCGCCTTGCCGGCGGCTGCAAGCCTGGCTGGAAGTGCGAAGCCGATCTCGGCGATATCGCGTTGCAGTTCGGTCAAGGAGGTGCGCTCGCCGTGCGACAGCACCGGCGCCAGGGCGAAGGTGGTCCTGGGATTGTCGGGGTCGGAATAGGTGATTGCGATTTGCCAGGTCGCCGTTAGACATCCGTCGAGCGAAAGTCGCGTGATGCTGTCGGCCAGCAGGCGCGCATGCACCATCGCCTCGCAATAGAACCAGACGGTCGGAGCCTTCCAGAGCGACCCGTCCTGGTGCGGATGGCCTTCGCAGGACCAACAGGTCTCGAAGAGGCCGCTGCGCGTCATGGCGTAGACCAGACCCGCAATCCCAGGCTCGATCGGATAGGCGTCCGGATCGCTGGAAAGGGCGTACGGCGCGTCCCGGCAGGTCGGCGAACAGGCGCATTGGCAGGCCGTGGAGCCACAGACGCCGCACGTCTTCGAGCACACCTCGCCGCAGATGCGGCCGTTCAAGACCGGCCCCTCCGCGGCCATGGTGATTTCCGCCCTGAGGCGTTCTGCGTGACCAGACGATTGGTGGCTGCGCTGGATACGCATTGTTGGTCACCCCGCCGCCTTGGCCCGCTGAAGGCTGGTTTTCTGGTAGAGGCCGCGCGCACCGGGCGCCTGAACGATATTGTCCGTCAGGCCCAGGATCGTCTCGGCGCTGCCAAGGAACAGCGAGCCATCCGGAGCAAGCGCCTTGGCAAGCTCGTCGAGCACGAAGCGTTTCCGGTCCGGGTCGAAATAGATCAGCACATTCCGACAGAAGATGACGTCAAACACCCCGATGCCCGAGGCGCCCTTCAGCAGATTGTGGTGCCGGAAGGTGACCATGCGCCGGATTTGTTCGCTGACCCGCCAGGCATCGCCGTCCCGCTCGAACCAGCGCTGCTGGCGCTCGGGCGAGAGGCCGCGCCGGACCTCGAAATCGCTGTAGATTCCCTTTCGCGCCTTGCTAAGGATCGGCTCGGAGAAGTCCGTCGCGAGGATTTCCACGTCTCGAACAACCGCCATGCCGGCCATCTCGTGCAGGGCTATGGCCAGCGAATAGGGCTCCTGGCCGCTGGAGCAGGCCGCGCACCAGAACCGCAGCTTCTGGCCGCCACGCCGCGCGAACAGGCTTGGGAAGACCTGCGTCTTGAGCGCCTCGAACGGGGCCCCGTCCCGGAAGAACGAGGACTCGTGCGTGGCCAGAGCCTCGACGCATTTCTGGATCAGGGGCTCGGAGGCGGTCTTGCGAATGTTCGCCAGCAACGCGGAGACGTCCGCCATCCCTTCCGATCGCGCGATAGGATCAAGTCGACCGCGCAGCAGGTAGGCTTTCTCCGGACCCAGGACCAGGCCGGACCGGTCCATGATCAGGGCGCAGAAGTGGTCGAAATCCGGGCCGATCATGCCGACACCGCCGTGGCGCGGCACAACCAGGGTCCTATCTCGGCGAGCGGCATGATCCGCTCGGCGCGTTCGGTGGCGGCGGCGGCGCCGGGCATGCCCCACACCACGCTGGTCGCCTCGTCCTGAACCACAAAGCGCCCCCCGGCGTCGGCGAGCGCCACACAGCCCTTGGCGCCATCGACGCCCATGCCGGTGAGGATCAGGCCCAGCACGCCTGCGCCATACACAACCGCCAGGCTACGGAACATCGGATCGACCGCGGGGCGGCAGAAGCTTTCCGGTGGGTTCTGATTCAGCCGCACCGTCGGACCGGCCCGCTCGGCCATCACCGTCATATGCCAGCCGCCAGGTGCGATGTAGCAGTGTCCGGCTCTGACGATTTCACCTTCCCGGCCTTCCTGACAGGGCCGATCTCCGACGCGGGACAGCTGTTCAGCCAGCAGCGTCGTGAAGGTCGCCGGCATGTGTTGGGTCAGGAAGATCGGCTGAGCGACCGAGCCCTTCAGAGCCTCGAAGACCTTGAGAAGCGCCGGCGGGCCGCCCGTCGATGCGCCGATGGCCAGCACGGTCGGAATCGTCCTGGGACCGGGTCGCGGATGGCTCGCAGGTGCGATGAGTGGCTTGGAGGGTGTCTGAACCTGTGTGGCGACCTTTCGGGCGGCAGGGGCGAAAGCCTTCACCTTGGCGATCAGGTCACGCTTGAATTCGTCGGCGGAGCCCAGACCGCCCTCCGGCTTGGCGATGTAGTCGCAGGCTCCGAGCTGCAGGGCGCGCAGGCTGATTTCCGCATTGCGGCGGGTCAGGGTCGAGGCCATCAGCACCCGCACCCTGGGGTGAGCGGCGAGAATGAGCGGCAACGCCTGGAGGCCGTCCATCACCGGCATCTCGATGTCCAAGACGACAACATCGACCTCCCGCCGATCGAGTTCGGCGAGCGCGGCTTCCCCATGAGGCGCGGTGGCGACCACGACAATGGCCGGATCCGTCGCCAGCTGGCGTGAAATCAGCCCGCGGGCGATCGCTGAGTCATCCACGACCATGACGCGAATGCTGGCGCCATCGGTCTCCGACGCCCCCACGCCCGAAGGACAGGCCGCTTGCGGATAGCTCACAGGATGTCCGCCATCGAGCGGGTCGGGCCAGCCGCCGGCGCCCTGTCAGCCGGATCGGGCCGAGCTTCCCGCCCGGCGCCCGATGCATTCCGCAGGCCTGCCGTCCCGCGCCTCGATCGTAAAGCCATCGTCCAGTTCCTCGAAAAACGCTGAAAAAAAGATCACGTCGGCGTCCGGACTCAACCGCCGCCAAAACCGGCCGCGGGCGGGGGGATCGGATCGGCCGCCTCAGGCGCGGCGGCATCGAGCGTTACGGCCATCCTCCCCCGCCATGTCGCGGTGACAGGCGGGGGACAGCGGCCGTGCGCGGCGGCGGGACAGGGTCAGAGCCTTGAGAGTCCCGCGACCGACGCCCGGTCGCGGGTCTTCAGCCCTAGTTGGAGAGGAAGTTTGCCATCTCCGCGCTGAGCGCTTCAGCCTGGACCGCCAGTTCGCCCGACGCGTTCAGCAGTTCGCTCGACGCCTCGCTGGTCTGTCCGACCGCTTCGTTCACGCCGCTGATGTTCGTCGATACCTCTTCCGTGCTTGAGGCCGCCTCGACGACATTTGACGAGATTTCTGCGGTCGCCGCCGACTGTTCCTCCACGGCGCTGGCGATCGCCGAGGCGATGTCCGCGACCTTGTTGATCGTGTCGGCGATACCCTGGATGGCTGTCACCGAGGTTGCCGTGGCGGCCTGCATTGCCGAGACCTGCGACGAGATCTCATGCGTCGCCTTGGCCGTCTGGTCGGACAGGCTCTTCACCTCCGACGCCACGACCGCGAAGCCCTTTCCGGCATCGCCGGCGCGCGCGGCTTCGATGGTCGCATTCAAGGCCAGCAGCTTGGTCTGCCCGGCGATATTGTTGATCAAGGTTACGACGTTGCCGATCTTCTGCGCGGCGTCGGCCAGGGTCTGGATCGAGGTGCTGGTCCGCTCGGTCTCGGCGACAGCCCGCTGGGTGATCGTGGTGGACTCGGTCACCTGGCGGGCGATCTCACTGATCGACGCCGACAGTTCCTCTCCGGCCGCAGCCACCGTCTGCACGTTCGACGAGGCGACCCGAGCGGCAGACGCCACCGATGCGGCCTGGGTTGTCGCCTGTGCCGCCGTCTTGGCCATGGCCTCCGCCGTGGCCCGCATTTCCGAAGCCGCCGAGGCGACGATTCCGGAGATGTTCTGTACGCGCTCGGCGACCTTGCGTTGGGTCGTCACGTCTGAGGCATATTTGACGACCTTGAACGGCTTGCCGTTCAGGTCGAGGATCGGGTTGTAGCTGGCCTGGATCCAGACTTCCTGGCCGGACTTGCCGATGCGCTTGTACTGAGCGGCGTCATATTCGCCGCGATTTAGCTTCGACCAGAAGTTCTGGTACTCGAGGCTCTGACGGTAGGCCGGATCCACGAACATGCTGTGGTGCTGGCCGACGATCTCCGAGAGCGAATAGCCGAGCGTCGACAGGAAGTTTTCATTCGCGCCCAGGACCTTGCCGGCCATGTCGAATTCGATCACCGCCTGCGACTTGCCGATGGCCGCGAGCTGACCTTCGAAGTTGGCGGTCTGGAGCTTCTGAGCGGTGATGTCGGTGGCATATTCGACGACCTTGAACGGCTTGCCGTTGCGATCGAGGATCGGATTGTAGCTGGCGACAGTCCAGACTTCCCGGCCCCCTCGCCCGATCCGCTTGTATTCGCCGGCGTCGAACTCTCCCCTGCCGAGCTTTTCCCAGAATTGGCGGTACTCAGCCGAGGCGGCGGAAACAGGATCGACGAACATGGAATGATGGTGTCCGACGATGTCATTCAGATTGTAGTCCAGGGTCTTCAGGAAATTCTGGTTCGCGTTGAGAATTTCGCCGGTCAGCGTGAATTCGATAACAGCCTGGGCCTTGTCGAGGGCCAACAGCATGCCTTCCTGAGTCCGGGCGACGGTGACATTTTCCCACTCGAGCACATTGCCGACGTAGTCGCCCGTCGCGGTCTCAACGGAGCTGATGCGCAGCGAAAAGCGCAGGTCGCCGACGCTGATCTCCGCGATATGCGGCGTTGCCCGCGGCCGCGAAAGCATCTGGCGCTGATGCGTTGGGTTCTTGTGGAAGCCGTCGATACAGACCCCGATGAGATTGTTGAAATCCATCTGTGGGAAGGCCTTCTGGAACAGGGCCAGGTTGTCGCTCAGCAGCTTTTCGGTCGCGGCGTTGGCATAGGTGATTTCAAGCTCGCGGTTGACCATCATGACGGCGTTGGCGGTCGACGCGACGGCGATGTGCGCAAACGTGGCCTCGATGTCGGTGTTGGCGCTCTCAAAAGTTTCAGGCAGCTTCTTGGCGGTGGCGGTGGTCATGGCGATTTCCTTGGCGTTCTAGCGTCCGTTGGGGGACGTGTTGAGGGGGGTTAGGGGAGAGGCCCGGCGACGTGGGGGATGCAACTGGGTGGCGATTTGCTCAGGCGACATGGGCAAGTCCTCCGAGCGTCAGGACCTGCTCGATATTGAGGACCAGGAGCAGCTCGCCCTCGAGCCGGTAGAGGCCGTCACAAAGCCCCCGCCAGTTCGCTGACATCGTGACGGGCGTCGGCTCGTGGCTGTCCGAGGACATCCACAGAACATCGCCGATGTCATCGACCAGCAGCGCGTAGAGTTCGCCGGAGCGATCTACGATGACGCTCATGAAGCCGCCGACTTCGGTTCTCGGTTCCATCTTCAAGCGGCGGCGAAGATCGATCGCCGTGACAATCCGACCGCGCAAATTCAGCGAACCGGCAACCTCAGGCGGCGCCAACGGAACACGGTTGATCGCGGTCTGGTCGATGACATCCTGCACGCGCAGAACAGGAACCCCGAACCACTGGGAGCCTACCCGCACGGAAACAAAGCCCTCCGTTGCCGCAGACGTCTGGGTATCGGATTGCGGGCTCATGCCGCACCTCGCAGGGGTTCATGGAAAGCGGAGGAGGCGGCCTGGATCAGGCTTGCGACGTCGGCAAGTTCACTGCTCTGACCCAGGCTTTCGCGGCCAAGACCCATGAACGGCGTGCGATGCCAGTTCGTCGCATGGCGCAGGGCCTGGACGAGATTCCGGGTCGCCGGCTTGTCCGGACTATCGGCCAGGATGAGGCTGAAGATATCGCCACGGGCGTGCAGGGCCAGGGCCGCGCTGGCGTCTGCCGCGACCGTCACCTGATAGCCCGCCTTGCGGAGCATGGGCTCCAGCATGAGCTGGCTGAAGCGGCTCGGATCGATGATCAGAAGGCGCTTGTCCCCTAATGGATAGGCGTCAACCGCCGCCGCCGCCGGGGCCGCCGGGGCCGAAATCTCCACTTCCGGTTCGATCATTCCTGAGCGCCAGACATGGGCGATGTCGATCAGTTCGGTGGCCACGCCATCGATGATCAGGCTGCCAAGCGCCCCGGCGCGAGCCGGACCCAGATCCAGGATGGCCGAGCTCTCGACGATATCGACGACCTCCTGCACGAGCAGGCCGACGGAACGATCCTCACGGGCAAAAACCAACAGGGGCCGACGCTCGGTCTCTTCCCACGCGAGCGGCTGGTCCGGCTTGATGCCGACCACAGGCGTCAACCGGCCGCGGTATTGGATCACGTGACGCCCATCGACGGTTTCGAGCTGTTCGCGGCCGATCTCCTCGATGCGCGAAACCGTCGCGAGCGGCGTCGCTTTCAGGGCGCCATCCGAGGTGCGGAAAACCAGGATTGCCGCACGATTGTCGGAATGAACCGCAGCCGCGGCTTCATCGCTCTGCATCGCGCCCGCGGCGACCTGGGCGGCCCCGGTTTCGACCGAAATGCCCTTGAAATCCAGGATGAGGATGACGGAGCCGTCGCCGAGGATCGTCGCGCCAGAATAGAGTTTCAGGTGACGCAGGACGGTCGAGACCGGCTTCACCACGATCTCCTCGGTGTCGAAGACCCGGTCAACGATGATGCCGAAGGTGAACGACCCCACACGCGCGACGACGATGCAGGTTTCGCTCGCGGACGTCTGCGTGGCTTCTAACCCCAGGAACGCCTGGAGAGACACGAGCGGAAGCAGGCGGTCGCGAAGGCGCAGGACGGCGGTTCCGTCGATGTATTCGATACTGCGTCCCGACGCGTCGCTGGCGCTGACCAGCTCGACGACAGACGATTGCGGCATGGCGAACCGCTCACCGCAGCATTCGATGATCAACGCCGAAACGATGGTCAGGGTCAGCGGGATGCGGATGGTGAAACGGGTGCCCTGCCCCTCCTCGGACGAGAGCTCGATGGCGCCGCCAATCTTTTCGATGTTGGTGCGCACGACATCCATTCCGACGCCACGTCCGGAGACCGCCGTCACCTGTGCGGCCGTCGAGAACCCCGGCGCGAAGATGAAACGCCGCACGTCCGCATCGGACATGGCTTCGATATCGGCGGCCGAGACGATGCCGGAAGCGAGCGCCTTGGCGCGGATCTTGGCCGCGGGCAGACCCCGACCATCGTCTCCAACCTCGATCACGATGGCGCCGCCCTCGTGCCGCGCGGCGAGCATGATCCGGCCTGCGGCGGGCTTTCCCGCGGCGCGTCGTTCCTCGGGCGTTTCCAGCCCATGGTCCACGGCATTACGGATCATGTGCGTGAGCGGATCCTTGATCAGCTCCAGCACCTGCCGGTCGAGCTCCGTCTCCTGGCCGACCATAGACAGGTCAATCTGCTTGCCGAGATCCCGCGCCAGGTCCCGCACGAGCCGGGGCAGCTTCGCCCAGGCGCCGCTGATCGGCTGCATTCGCGTCGTCATGACGCCTTCCTGCAGCTCGCTGGTCACCTGATTGAGCCGGTTCAGGGGCGCCGCGAACGGGCTTTCAGGATCCAGCCGCAAGGTCTGGATCAGCTGATTGCGGATCAGAACGAGTTCGCTCACCACGGTCATCAAGTGCTCGAGGGAGTCGACGCTGACGCGGATCGTCTGGTTGACGTTGGCGGCGTCACCCTCCGGACGATCGGAAGCCGCGACCGGCGCAGCGGCTTCGGCCGGCGTCGCGACGGCCGACGCGGCGGGGCGGGCGCCGCTTGCTGGCATCGGCTCCACGGCCATTTCAAAGACCATCGCCGGCGCAACATCGGCGATCGGATCGGTGGCAAGCGCTCGGTCGGCTGGCGCCGGCGCACGGGAGTCCTGGATGGGCTCGCGGGCCGTCAATCTTTCGAGCAGTTCGTCCACGGCGGACGGAGGAGCCTCGAGCTTCGGAAGGGCGTCAGCGACCAGGTCAAGGATGCGCCGCGGCATTCCGGCTGTAACGCCGCCTTCCGCCATCGTCGCGATCCGACGCTCAAAATCGGCCGAGCCGCCCGAACCGCGGGCCGCGGCGCAAAGTCCATCGCGCAGCATCGCCTGCAGTCGGTCACGGTCGGATCCTGCAAAGGCGCCGCCGAAGGCCTGATCCTGCAAGTCGTCCAGGATCATTTCACAGCTCGCGTCCAGCGTCGCGTCGCCGCCTAGCCGATCTATCAGGGCGCGCGTATCGGCCGGCGGCGGGGCGGCGACGGGCTCTGCGGCAGGCGTCGGAGTCTCGACCGCGGGGGCGCCGTCGCCGCGCAGCGCATCCTCAAGGCGTGCGATGAGTCCGCTGTCGTCACCAGGCGGCTCCGCGCCCTCGGCCCCTAGGGCGTCAACCAGCGCGCGGATCACGTCCACCGTTTCCAAGATGGCGGACACCGCATTCGGCGTCACGGCCAGCTCGCCGTCGCGGAAAGCCCCCAGGACGTTTTCCGCGGCGTGCGCGACGGTCTGCAGGCGCGTCAGGCCCAGGAACCCGCAGGTGCCCTTGATGGTATGGATGAGGCGGAAGATACCGCCGATGAGCGCCGGATCCTCGGGGTGTCGCTCAAAGTGTACGAGCTCGCCGTCGAGCGCCTCCAAGCCCTCGCGTGTCTCCGCAATGAAATCGCTGACCAGCTCGTCCAAGTCATGTCCTCCCGCACGATCTGCGGGGAGCGGATCGAACGCCAGGAGGTTCGCCAGAAATCGGTTAATGCGGCCATAAGCTAAACGCCGAAAATCGGCCAAATACCTATTATAAGTATGTATACGTAGGGACAATACATATTTTCTATATTATTAATCTGTATAATGATTGATGTCTGAGTTAATTAATGCTCTCTGTAGCGCCATTTTTGCACCCAAAGGGACATTATTTACCTAATAAATGCTTTATTGGTTAGTCGGTTACTACTGAACTAGAGCGAAATTTGCGCTCAATATTAGAGTTTGGTTAGCAGGCCGGAAGAGATGCTGCAGGCATAGAGAGCCGGCCCAGCCTGGGTCGGCGTCAGACGCAGGGACGACAGGGCGATGGCCTTCAACTTCAACATGAGGGTTCTGGTCATTGATGACTACAAGACCATGGTCCGCATCGTGCGCAGCTTGCTGCAGCAGCTCGGTTTTCAGAACGTAGACGACGCCTGCGACGGACCAACGGCGCTGGAAATGATCCGCACCCACGAATACGGCCTCATCCTGTCGGACTGGAACATGGTCCCGATGACGGGTCTCGAGTTGCTTACCAACATTCGCGCGGATCCGACCCTGCCGAAGATTCCCTTTGTCATGGTGACGGCAGAGGCCAAGACCGAGAATGTGGTGGCCGCCCGCAACGCCGGCGCAAACAACTACATCATCAAGCCATTCACGCTCGCGGTCCTAAAGCAGAAGCTCACGACGGTCTTCGGTGAGCTCTGAGGTGAGCGTTGAAGCGCAGATCAGGGTTATTGCCGCGGAACTGAATGCGGCAGCCGAGACGATCATTTCGGCCACGACCCTTGCGCTTCAACACTCCGATGACGCCCGAAAGGGCGACCCCCAGGCGCTGTGTGCGATCAAGCCGACGCTCTGCGTGATCCTCGAGGCCTGCGCCTTCCAGGACATCGCCGGCCAGCGGCTGACGGCGTTGATGACAACCCTCGACGGCCGAGACGACGAGGTCGATCCCATGCTCCTTGGCCCCGGCGGCGGCGGAGCCGGCCTCGACCAGGATGCAGCCGATCTTCTGTTCGGCGGGGGGCTCGCGGACCGGTGAGCGATGAATCCCAAGAGGCTGGGACCAGGGCACGGCCAATCGGCGCCGCAAGCCGGCTCGACCTGAAACGCGCCAAGGTGCTGATCGTGGATGACAATCAGCCGTCGCTGGACATCCTGGCTCAAACGCTCAAGGGATTCGGCGTCAGAAATCTCACTCAGGCGCGGAGCGGCGCTGACGCTATTCAAGTCCTGGTACGCGAGGCCTTTGACGTCGTCATCGTCGATGGAGAGATGCCGGTCCAGGACGGCTTCGATCTCGCCGAGAACATTCGGGCGGACACCGGCGGCCCGAATTACACTGTGGCGATTGTTCTTCTGACCAGTTTCACGCCGCGCGATAAGATCATGCGAGCCCGCGACGCCGGGGTCAATCTGGTGGTGACCAAGCCCCTCGTGCCCGGCGTGCTCCTGGGCCGCCTCGAATGGCTGGCTCGGAACACCCGCCAGTTCGTCACCAGCCCCGGATATTGCGGCCCTGACCGACGATTCAAGAAGGTGCCATTACCTGAAGGAATTCCTGAACGCCGCGCCGAGGAGATCAAGCTGATCTCCCAGCCCGAACGCGCGATGTCCCAGAATGAAATCGATAATATCTTCGGCTAGGCGAACCCTATGAAACCCGTGAAGATTTTCGTCCCGGCCAATCGCCTGGCAAAAATCGTCCAAGGCAATGAAGGCATCGCCTTCGAGGCCCTCGTCGCAGATTGCGAAAAGCGGCTTCTGCTGATGAAGGACGAATTGCAGGCCTACGTTCGCGAACAAATCCGGGAGATCGTCTCTATCCATGCCCAGGGCGAAGACTTGATGTTCGCGCGCTGCAAGGAACTGGGCCTGGCGGCCATGAACATCGCCGACGTCGCCGGGATCGCGAAGCTCGCGGAGGTTGGCGAGGCGGCGCACGGGATCCGAGCCATGATCGACAGTCTTGTCTGCAAAGGCGTCTGGCACACCGACGCGCTGGAACTGCACATCACGTCGCTTGTCCTTCTCAGCAGTGAGCCTGCGCCTTCCCAGGAGGAGATCGGCCGTGTGCTTGGCCGGCTTCGCAAGATGCGTGCGGCGATCGGCGTCGTGGAGTGATCGGTCAGCTCGCCACCGCCCAGCCACGACGGCCTCGGTCGCGGGGCGCGGCGGCGCGATCGCAACGTGTTGACGTGGCCGCATGAGCGCCCAACGGTTCGTCTCGCGCCACGCTGTGGCCCTGTTGTCATTGACGACAAGCGCGTTGCTGTTGGGTGTCGTCTGGTCGTCGCTGAAATCCAATGCCCTAGCTTCCCCCACCACGACATTGTGGATGGCCGCCCCGGCAGCCATCGCCCTTCTGTGCAGCGGCATGGCCGGCGTCCTGTCAGTGACGCGCCAGCGCCGGACGCGGAAGTCTGGACTCAAGGTAGAGCCCCGGTGCTTCACGAAGCCTGCTGAATGGCGGCAAATCCTGAACTTGCTTGAGCCCCTCGGGGATTCGACCCGCTCCTGGCTCTACGCGAAGAACCTGGACGGGCGGTTCGTCTACACCAACAAGACGCTTCAGGAGGTCACGGGCCTGAGCCAGGAGGAATACCTGGGCCGACGTTCCAGCGGCGACCTTGCCGAGCGCGACATGGCTGCGCTGAACGAGGCGGCCGACCTTCGGGTCATCGAGAGTGGCCAGGGGGATGTCGGTGAGACGAAATTCTCGCGCCCGGGTGGCAATTCGGGAATTTTGCACACCCGAAAGTTTCCCATCTTGAACCACCGCGGCCAGGTCATCGGGGTCGTCAGCAGCACCACTTTCCCCGACGAACGCGACGCCATGCGCCAGGGGGCCGCCGATTCAGAGGTGATGTTCCAGGCCCTCAGCAACGCCCTGCCGGTGGTGGCGTGGACGGCCGACGCGGGGGGGAGCCGCGATTTCTTCAACCAGCGCTGGTACGATTTCACGGGTCTGGAACCCGGCGTCGGCGGTGAGCTTGCCTGGAGCGAGCAGATCCATCCAGATGATCGCCCCCGCACGCTTGAGCTGGTGCGAAATGGCGTCCTGGCCGGCGAGCCTTATGAGGTTCGGTATCGACTTGTCGGCCGAGAGGGCACGCACTGGTTTCTTGAGCGCGCCCAGCCCCAACTGGACGAAGCCGGCGCCATCGTGCGCTGGAGCGGGACCGTTACCGACATTCAGGAGCTGGTGGAAAGCCACTATACGGCGGAAGCTGCGGTCGAAGGCCTGAAGAGGAGGGATGCGCATCTCCGGTCGATCCTGGATTCCGTCCCCCTCGCCATGATCGTCACCGACGAAACGGGCTCGATCCAGTCCTTCAGCAAAGCCGCCGAGGTACAGTTCGGCTGGGAGGCTGTGGAGGCGATCGGGCGCAATGTTCGTATCCTGATGCCGAGGCCCGATCGGGAGAGCCATGACGGCTATCTTGCCAACTACCTGGCGACCGGGGACCGCAAAATCATAGGCCTCGGCCGGATCGTGGTGGGGCAGCGCCGCGACGGCTCGACCTTCCCCATGGACCTCTCCGTGGGAGAAATGCAATCCGGCGATCGGCGCTTCTTCACCGGATTTGTCCGCGATCTTTCAGAGCGGAAGACCGCGGAGCGGCGTCTTCAGGCCGCACAGTCCGAGCTCGCCCATGTCTCACGTCTCAACGCCATGGGAGAGGTGGCCTCTACCCTGGCTCACGAACTGAACCAGCCGCTGTCGGCGACCGCCAGCTACCTGGATGGCGCGCTCCGTCAGCTGAAATTCGAGCCCATCGACAAGGACCTCATCGCGGCGGCGCTGACCTCGGCGAACGAGCAGACGCAGCGAAGCGGTGAGATCATTCGCCGCCTTCGCGATTTTGTCGCGAAGGACAATAGCCGTCGGCAGCTCGAAGACTTGCCCCAGTTGCTGAAGGACGCTGCGGCTCTGGCCATGGTCGGTGTGCGGAGCGAAGGTATGATGCTGACGTTCGAGTTCGATCCCACGATCAGGTCCGTTGTTGTGGACGGGGTTCAGATCCAGCAGGTCGTGCTGAACCTGATGCGAAATGCGATCGACGCCATGGTTGAATCGGCCCGACGTGAGCTCGTCATCGCCACGCGGCCCGCGTTCGGCGATAGGGTCGAGGTTTCCATAAGCGACACTGGAGCCGGCCTGAGCGATGCTGTCGCCGCGACGCTGTTTCAGCCGTTCCATACGACGAAGGCGGGAGGCCTGGGTGTGGGTCTGTCGATCTCGCGGAATATTATAGAAGCCCATGGCGGTCGCATCTGGGCGACCCCTAACCAGGGTGAAGGAGCGACGTTCCGCTTCACTCTAAATGTCGTGCGAGGCGATGGAGAGGATGATGCCAAGATCCACTAACGTCTATGTGGTCGATGACGACGAAGCGATCCGGCACGCGCTGACCTTCCAGCTTCAATCCGCCGGATTCAACCCGCGCGCCTATAGTAGCGCCCTGGCCTTTCTGGCCGACTGTGACGACCTGCCGGTGGGCTGCGTCGTCACCGACGTGCGAATGCCGGATGTGGACGGGCTCGAACTTGTTCGAAGGCTGCATCAGAAGAAGGTGCGTCACGTCGCCATCGTGATTTCCGGTCACGGCGACATTCCGCTCGCCGTGGAAGCCATGCGGGCTGGAGCGGTCAACTTCATCGAAAAGCCGTTTGAGGGTGCTGTTCTGATCAACGCGATCCGGGCTGCGCTGCAGGCCGGCCAAGAGTTGGCGGAGTCGGACGAAGCGATGGACGCTTTCCGAAGGGTCTTCGCAGGGTTCACGCCGCGCGAGGTGGAGGTGTTTCGCTGCATCCTTGATGGCAAGACAAACAAGGTCATCGCCCGTGAGTTCGGTTTAAGCCCGCGGACCGTTGAGGTTCACCGCGCCAAGGTGATGCTGAAATCCGGGGTCAAGAGCGTCTCGGAGTTGGTTCGCATGGCGATCTCCGCAGGTCTTTGAACATCGACGGCGCCACGTGGCGCAAGCGGGTACGAACTTACCCGGATCCTTCCAACGAGGGCTGGCCCCTATCCCAAGGGTCGCAACGGCGGGTCCATCGGGATCTTTTCACCTGTCGTCGAATTCGACGTCCATCGCTTGACCTTTGTGAACAGGTCGTTCGGCAGGATCGGCTTTGCGATGTGGTCATTCATGCCGGCCTCCAGGCACTCTGCGATGTGAGCCGGGAGGACATTGGTGCTAAAGGCCAAGATCGGCGTGTTACGGTTTAACGCGCTGGACATGCGAATACGCCGCGTGGCCTCCACGCCGCCCATTTGCGGCATCTGGTAGTCCATCAGGATCAGATCGAATTCAGCCGAATTCGCCGCGGCGACGGCCTCAATCCCATTTGTGGCTTGCGACAGTTCCGCACCAAAGTCGCTCAGCATATCCGCGACCAACTCACGCACCATCGGCACGTCGTCCACGATCAGGATGCGCACGGCGCTAAGGTCCAACGCACAATGCCATTGCGGCGCCGTCTGCTCCAGGGCGCTCGAGGCCGACGCGGAAATCCTGAACCAGAATGTCGAACCTTCGCCTTCGCGGCTGTCGACCCCGATCTCCCCGCCCATCAACTCGATCAGCTGCTTGGAGATGGCAAGACCCAAGCCCGTTCCGCCGTACTTGTGGGTCGCCGAACTTTCGGCGTGAGAGAACCTCTCGAATAGGCCACCGGTCCTATCGGGTGCGATGCCGCGCCCGGTGTCCGCAACTGACACAAACAGGCTCCCACCGTTGTCGGGTGACCAGGCGGCGCGGACGGTGATACCGCCTTCGTCGGTGAATTTGATCGCATTGGTGAGCAGGTTGAGCAGCACCTGGCGAGCCCGCAAATCATCCGCGCTCACCGCTCGCGGCAGCGCGGCGTCGGTCTCGACCCGCAGATAGAGTCCCTTTCGCGCCGCCTCGGCGGAAATCAACTTGACGGTGTCGTTGACGAACATCACCGGGTCAAAGTCGTGGAGATTTAAGCCGACCTGATCTGCCGCGAGTTTTGAGAAATCCAGGATATCGTTGACCACGGACAGCAGCGCTTCGCCGGAGGTGGTGATGCGATCGATGTAGGTCTGGGCGATGTTGGGCAGCCCCTTCAGGCCCTTTAGCAAGCCGCTGAAGCCCAGGATGCCGGTGAGTGGCGCTCGGATCTCACGGCTCATATTGGCCAGGAAGTCAGACTTCGCCGCCAGGGCCGTCTCCGCCGCCGCCTTGGCGGCCAGGATTTCGTCGTCGAGCTTCGTCTGAAGGGTCACGTCGCGCGTGATCGTGGCGTAGCCCACCAGTCCTCCAGCGTCGTAGATCGGATTGATCACGGCGTCCGCCCGGAAGCGACGGCCGTCCTTTGCGACTCGCCAGCCCTTGGAAATGTGCCGCCCGGCCAAAAGCGCGTCGGCCAGGGCGCGCGCCGGCTCGTCGGCGGCCTGATCTTCTTCGGTAAAGAGCGACGAGAAATGCCGACCGACAGCTTCCTCGGCGCTGTACCCGTTCAGGCGTTCGGCGCCGCTGTTCCAGCTCAGAATCCTGCCGTCCGAATCCAGCATACAGAGGGCGTAGTCGGTAAGGCTTTCCACCAGAAGTTGGGGCTGCCGCTCCGATGTGGCGACGGCGCGCCGTGAGGGGTCAACCGTATCGGGCGCCGCCATGTCGTCGGCCGGAACCCGTTGGGCAGAATCAGATGGCAACCCCCGCTTCCGCGCGGACAGCCTCAGACCGATCCGGCGAAGCGGCTCGGACATCGCCAGCATGGCGAGCACCGCAGTGAAAATCCGGACGGTCATCAGTCAGACGCCGTTGATCGTCTCATTGCCCAGGGGATTCATAGGCGGCGATCCGCAGCACGCCAAGCAGGCGCCCGACACCGGGATCACGGGCAACCTTCGCCGCGTTGCAGCGCCAATTCCCCAAAGCCTACAAGCCTGGATACGGGTGATCCGGGCAGGGGGAGCCGCAAAGGCATTGGCTATGCCACCTCTCGTTCGGCTGCAATGGCGGGGTCCCGCAGAAGGCGCACGCCCGGCCCGTCTCCAAAACGGAGATCGAAGCCCACGCCGAGTTCGCGAAATGCATCGGATATCGCCATCACCGTCCGCGTGTTCGCCTCGACGTGTCCGCACATGCTTTCCAGGCGCTTGATCGTCTTCAGGCTTACGCCGGAGACACGGGCAAGTTCAGCCTGCTCAAGGCGGGCGATCGCCCGGCCGGCGCGGATTTGCTCACCCGTCAGAACCGAATCACGAAAATCCATTCGGGTCTCCCAGTTGCACTGGCCGCCAAATCTACAGGCTGCAGCCGGCGAGTTCCGGACCACAATTCCACGCCCCGTATAGCAACCCTCGGGCCTGAAAGGACGTGTTGTAGGCAGTCCATTCGTCGTCAGGACCCATATAATTCAACATTGTTGGGCGTGTCTTTAGTTTTGAACGTTCTGCGTGTATGATTATTGCTTACGTATATTCCCGTACATCGCATGGCAAATGCCGCGGATGATCTGACGTCGAAGCTCAGAAATGCGGAGTTCCGGACGACGCAACGTCGATCCCAGGTTCATCGATCCGCTTGCGGCGTCCCGGTTTGATCGCAGACGGCACTTGCGCGGCGATGCGGCGAACGCAAACGCCAGCGCTACGACTTCCACGGCCAGTGGAACGACAGCATCGCACCACGAACCAATCCGTGACGAAGCTCGTCTTCAACGAGCCCTTAGGTCCGCCACCACCCTGAGAAGTCATTGTGAAGTGGCGATTTCGGCCAGCTTCGGGGCCGCAAGGTGGTTGCTTACCGCCATAGTCATGCCTTGCAGGACGCGCCGCCGGTACGGCGCCGGCGCCACCCACGGACTAGAAACGTCGAAATTGTTATGCAGTAAAAATGGATTCTCACAGTCTGCACTTAAGTATTTATCACAAATTGATTTGCGAATTTTTCCGTTTCTGAATGCCGCTCGAGGAATTTTGGCGATCGTCGCCTTGAGTGAAACTTTCAGAACGCAGCGTTGAGGTTAAACATATTAATCAATGTTCGTGGCCGCGCCGCCCGGGACGGGCCCTATTCCCGCAGATCATGAAATGATAGCGCGTGACGAAGTCGCGCCGTTCGGACCCCGACCAGCAGACGTGGCGCAGGCGATCTTGGATAGCATGGTCGGTAGCGTGTGTGTGATCAACCAGAGCGGCATGATCGTCGCGGTCAACCACGCCTGGACTGAATTCGGCCGCGACAATGGGTTGCTGACACCCCGGTCTGCTATAGGCGCCAACTATCTTGAGGTCTGCCGAGGCGATCGGTCCGCCCTGGGGCGCCATATCGCGACGGCACTAAGCGGTATGCTTTTCGTCGAGCAAAGCCCATTCGTCTGCCGGTACCCATGTCATTCGCCGACCGAGCAACGCTGGTTCGAGTTGCGCGCATCGCGGGCCAACGTTGGCGCCGAGACGTATCTGTTGCTGAGTCACACGTCGATCACGTCGCTCAGGAAGACCGAACTGCGGCTGCGGAAGCGTGGCCGGTCCCTTGGGTCCCTTGAGGTGATGGCCGTCGCAGCCCGCGCTGCGACCGAGGCCAAGAGGGAATTCCTGGCCAACATGAGCCACGAGATCCGCACGCCGTTGACCGCGGTCTTGGGGTTTTCGGGTTTGCTGGAGAATTTGCCCGACCTCACTGAGAATGCACGCACCTATGTGAACCGGATCGTCACCAGCGGTGCGTTGCTGCTGTCGGTGGTCAACGACATCCTGGATTTCTCCAAGCTCGAGGCGGATCGCGTCGCGCTGGACCCGCATCCCTTCGCCCCGGCGGCGCTGGTCGCCGAGACCGTCGCGCTGGTCGCTGAGCAGGCTAAGCAGAAAGGCCTGATGCTCAAAACCGAGGTCGAGGGCGAGTTGCCGGCGACGGTGCTGGCGGACGGCGCGCGCGTGCGCCAGGTGCTGCTGAACCTGCTCGGCAACGCCATCAAGTTCACGAAGGCCGGTCAGATCACCATCATGCTGGCCTACCGCCCCAAGGCCGGCGGGGAGCTTCGCATCGCCGTGACCGACAGCGGCATCGGCATCCCAGCCGATCGGATCGACCGGCTGTTCCAACAGTTCTCCCAGGTCGACGGCTCCACCACCCGCGCCTATGGCGGCGTCGGCCTGGGACTGGCGATCAGCAAGGGCCTGGTCGAGCTGATGGGCGGGGAAATTGGCGTCGAGAGCCTCGCGGGCGAAGGCTCAACGTTCTGGTTTACGATAGCCGCACCGTGCGCCGAACCGGCGTCGTCCGAACCCATCGCGGACGCCCCTAAGGTAGCCGCCCGCGCCGGGGCGCGCCTACTGGTGGTGGACGACGTGGCCATGAACCGCGAGCTCGTGCGCACTATGCTCTCACCGTTCCCCTACGAAATCACCGAAGCGACCAACGGCGCCGAGGCGGTCCGCACGGCCATCTCTGACCCCTTCGACCTGATCCTGATGGACCTGACAATGCCCGGCATGGACGGTCTGGCCGCCACCCGCGCCATCCGTGCCAACAGCGACCTCAATCGGCTGACCCCGATCGTGGCGCTCAGCGCCAATGCGCTGCCCGTACATATCGCCGAATGCCACGCGGCCGGCATGGACGACCACATCGCCAAGCCGATTAGTCCGCGGCAGCTTCTGACCAAGATCGGTCAATGGACCCAGGCCGACGACAGCGAACCGCAGCTATCGGCTGCGATATAGCACCGCGAGGTCGGGGCCCTTGGGGCCGCCGCCCCCCATCGCGGCAATTGGCAAGATCCCCCTTGGGGACGGTGGGTTGTGGGGACGGTGGGTTGTGGGGACGGTGGGTTGTGGGGACGGTGGGGCGAACGTCCGTGTGTCGGCACTGAGCCAACGGGGAGAAACCACCGAGGCCGTGCAAAAGCGCGGACGACGCAAGGATCGCGGACAACCATGCCCCCGGCTCTTGGGCGGCTGGAGTATTGCGCCGCTGTTCCAGCCGCCACGAGAACGATTCCGTGGCCACGACTTCCAAGTGTCTGAGATCGACGGCGATCCTCACGCCGGTGACTGTGTTGCGGGCGAACACCGCGCACGACGAAATGAATTGCCAGTAACGGACGTCGATCTGGACAACATTGTCTCCAAATCTACGTAGCAACACGTAGGACCTGGATTTTCCGTTGAATAAAACGAGTCAGCGGATATCAAATTGCTCCTAGGGATGTTTCCCGGCTAGGTGTTTAGGAGCCAGGGATGATGACACTGTATGACCGTATCGGTGGCCCTTCAGCAGTCAAAGCGGCCGTAGATGTATTCTATACAAAAAATCTCGCTGATCCCCGTATAGCGCATTACTTCGAGGGCATCGATATGGCCGCTCAGGCGGCCAAACAGCGAGCGTTCCTCATCATGGCGTTTGGGGGGCCGAACACCTATACTGGCGCCGATATGCGAAGGGCCCATGCAGGCTTGGTGGCGCGCGGTCTGACTGACGTCCACTTCGACGCCGTCGTCGAGAACTTGGCCGCCACACTTTCAGAACTTGGCGTAGGCCAGGCTGAAATCGCCGAGGTCGCGGCGATCGCAGCTTCGGTTCGCAACGACGTCCTCGGGAAACCGCCGAATGCGTAACCCACCTCCACTGGGTGAGGGGTTCAGCGGGAGGCCGTTCTCAGTCGCGATGGAGCATTCCCCGGTCGGAACCGCGCTCGTCTCGCTTGAGGGGGCGTGGTTATGGGCGAACGCCGCGCTGCGGCAACTCCTAGGCTATTCGCAAGCCGAGTCGTCCCGACTGACCTTCAACGATGTGACTCATCCGGACGACTTTGGGACCGACATGAGTCTCATGGCGCGGCTCTTCGCGGGCGAGCGGAGCTCGTGTTCTATGGAGAAGCGATACGTCCGCAAAGATGGCGGTGCAGTGCCGGTTTGGCTCACCGTGGCGCTTGTGCGCGACGATACCAGCGCCCCGCTCTACTTCATCGTCCACGTGCAGGATAATACGGCGAAGCTGGCGGCCGCGGCAGAGCGGGCGCTGCTGATGGCGCGGATGTCACGCGCCAACCGCACAGCCGGAGTGGGCATCTGGGAATGGGAATTCGCGACCAACGCGGTCAGCTGGGACGCGGTGATGTTCGATCTCTACGGCGCGGCGCCGTCGGACGATGTGAAGCTCGCAACCTTTGAGGCATACGTTCACCCGGAAGACCGGGCTCGCGTCGTCGAGGAACTCTCAGCGGCGGCAGCGGGCGCGCTGTTCGACACCCACTTCCGGATCAACCGCCGGGATGGCGAGGTTCGCTACATCCGCGCGTTTGCAACTTTGCTGCGCAACGGGCCCGCTGATCTGGGCCGCTTGATTGGGACGAACTGGGACGTAACGGACGCACGGCGTCTGCAGGAAGATATGTTGGCGGCCAGCCGGGCGAAGCCTGACTTCCTGGCCATGATTAGCCACGAGATTCGCACGCCCTTGAACGGCGTGCTGGGCATGGCTCAAGCCATGGCGGCCGATCCCTTGCCCGATGGACAACGCACCCGGTTGGACATCATCCGCCAGTCAGGCGAGTCTCTGCTGACAATCCTCAACGACGTGCTCGACTTCTCCAAGATCGAAGCCGGAAAGCTGGTGCTCGAGGACGTCGAGTTCGACCTGGACGAGTTGGTGCAAGGTGTCCAGGCCACCTTCGAAGCGCTGGCGCGGCAGAAGGACCTGACCTTCGATGTGGATATCGGCGAGGCTCA
Source organism: Phenylobacterium deserti (assembly GCA_943332615.1). Lineage (GTDB taxonomy): Bacteria > Pseudomonadota > Alphaproteobacteria > Caulobacterales > Caulobacteraceae > Phenylobacterium > Phenylobacterium deserti_C. The sequence goes on along the minus strand of CALQQB010000064.1, from coordinate 1,339 downwards.
TGGAGTCTATCGGGGCGATCCGACGCGTATTCGCCAGATCCTCTGCAACCTCGTCTCTAATGCCGTGAAGTTCACCGACCGTGGCAGAGTCGGCGTCACGATCGGCCGCCGCGCCCGGGGCCTGCAGATCCAGGTGCGCGATACGGGCATCGGCATCGCGCCCGAGCACCGCGCCACACTCTTCAACAGGTTCGAACAGGCTGGGGCCTCCATCACGCGGCGCTTCGGCGGCACGGGCCTGGGCCTGGCCATATGTCATGACCTGACGATCATGATGGGGGGCGCAATCGACGTCGAAAGTCAGCCCGACCAAGGTACCGTCTTCACTTTGACCGTGCCCCTGGTCCGGGTTGGTGAGGCGCGTGCTCGAGAGATCGTCCGATCCCAAACGCCAGTTGCCCGCCAGTCCCCCGACCTAAGGGTGCTGGCCGCCGAGGACAACGCCAGCAACCGCCTCGTGCTTGCGACCCTGCTCGGCCAGGTCGGTGTCGCCCCGGTGATCGTCGAGAATGGCGCCGAGGCCGTGGAGGCTTGGTCGAGCGGAAACTGGGACGTCATCCTGATGGATCTTCAGATGCCGGTGATGGATGGGCTCACCGCGACGACTTCGATCCGCAGCCAGGAAGCCACTATCGGCCGAGCCCGCACCCCGATCATCGCGCTCACCGCCAACGCCATGTCCCACCAGGTTGTTGAGTACTTGGCCGCCGGAATGGACGGGCATGTCGCAAAGCCTATTGACGCTCGCGCCCTGTTCGCGGCTCTGGAAACCGTGCTGGGCGACACCGAGGCGCGCGAAACCCGCGCGGCATGAAGCCCTCTGCGCCACGTCTCGAACAGGAAGGTCCCGCCATGCAGGGCTTCCCTGCGGCCAAGCGCAAGGCCATGACTGAGCCGGAGGTCAACCCGAAAGCCCCCCGTCTCCCAGGCGCGCAGCGCCTGGCAGAGGAGAAAACGACTCCACCCCTGCCCCGCTACGACCGATTCTGACGTAGCGCTGTGTTTCAGTGCTCGAATGATCGACGCGGACAATCTCCACGAAGCCGAACAGCAGGCGCTGGGCCAGTTGGCGCAGATGGACCTGGCGGCGGCGGCCAAGGTGCACGCCCTGCTGATGGCCTGCGACGACACCAAGGAGTTGCTTGAGCTCGTGCGCGGCTACCAGCGCGCCGGCCGTTGCCTCCGCCAGACCATCATGCTGCGGGCCAAACTGCGCGAGAACCGCGAGCGCCACCTGATCGCCACCACGCCGACCCCCGGCCGCCCGGTCTCGACCTGGCAAGACCTCGACGACGCGCCGGGCCTCGATCCGGTGGAGATGCGCATCGACGGCCGGGCG
>CALQQB010000063.1 GCA_943332615.1 Phenylobacterium deserti | reverse complement strand
GCCGCACCCGCGCCTCCAGGTCCACATACGAGAACAACGATCCCGTCCGCTCGTCCGAACCACGCATCAAACCACCTCAGGCGACCTCTCACCCAGAGTGAATCATGCCGAGTCCTGCGCCGCTACGGACTTCTTCAACAGCCTGCTAGACCGCGATCGGGGCGGCGATGGCGGGGTGAGGGCGGTAGCCCTCCAGCTGGAAGTCCTCGAACTCGAAGCTGAACAGGTCGTCGCGGTCGGCCACATGCATGACCGGCAGTGGCGCCGGTTCTCGTGACAATTGTAACCGCGCCTGGTCCAGGTGGTTCAGATAGAGGTGCGCGTCGCCCAGGGTGTGGACGAATTCGCCGGGCTCATAGCCGGTCACCTTGGCCACCATCAGGGTCAGCAGGGCATAGCTGGCGATGTTGAACGGCACGCCCAGGAACACGTCGGCCGAGCGTTGGTAGAGCTGGCAGCTCAGTTTTCCGCCCCCTTTTCCATCTGGGGCGACGAAGAACTGGAACAGGCAGTGGCAGGGCGGCAGCGCCATGTCCTCCACCTCGGCCGGGTTCCAGGCCGAGACGATGTGGCGGCGGCTGTTGGGGTTGGTCCGCAGGCTGTGCACCACGGCGGAAATCTGGTCGATCACCCGGCCGTCGGGCGCGGTCCATGACCGCCACTGCTTGCCATAGACCGGGCCCAGCTCGCCCTGGTCGTCGGCCCATTCGTTCCAGATGCTGACCCCGCGCTCCTGCAGCCAGCGCACATTGGTGTCGCCGCGCAGGAACCACAGCAGCTCCAGGATGATCGACTTGCGATGCAGCTTCTTGGTGGTCAGCAGCGGGAAGCCCTTGGCCAGGTCGAACCGCATCTGGCGGCCGAACACCCCAAGGGTGCCGGTGCCGGTGCGGTCGCCACGCTGGACGCCGTTGGCCAGGATGTCGGCCAGCAGGTCCAGGTACTGGCGCTCCGGATGGTCCGGGGCGGCCTGGTAGCGGTCAGCGATGGAAAGGGGCGCGTTCATTCGCTGGAGAGCCTGCCTGATTCGCGACCCACTTCGGTGAACGTCGTCGCGATGATCCACAGCTAGGCGCCTTGTCCACAGCCGCACCACCCTGCGAGGTTCAACGAACGCGATATAGGCGAGATCGACGTTCGCCCAATTCCGGGCTTTCACAACCGGTTGGTGCGGGGTTCGCCGCAAATGCGGGCTGAAATCTCGCCGCAGGGGGCCAGGCAGTGATCAAACCTTGCCGCTGACCCCGCAATCCGTATCCAGGTTGTATCCGCTTCATCCTGTCCGAGAGTTGTCGATGCTGTTTTTTTGCGGTCTCCGCACTGGTCTTGTTCGGCGTCCCGGAAACCACCTCGGCCGGCGCCGAGCCCGCCCAGGCCGCCGCCGCGGCGCCGCCGGCCACCAAGCCCGAGATGCGCAAGGTCTGCACCACCGTCGAGCTGAGCGGCTCGAACCTTCCCAAGAAGAAATGCAGGATGGAGCCGGTGAAGGCCGACCCGAAAATGGCCGAGGGCGCCCCCGCCGCCGCCGCCGCCAAGCCCGAGTAGGCTTGCCGGCTGGCCGTTGAAGGCCCAGGCTCCGCCGGTGTTTCGGAGAGCCTGACCATGCTGATCGCCGCCGCCCTTGCCGCGGGCCTGCTTCTGGCCCAGGCCGCCGCTGATCCTGCGACGGCGCCCGCGACCGCCGCGACCGCCGTCGCGGCCAAGCCCGAGATGCCGAAGAAGCCCAAGCTGATCTGCACGGACGAGACCCCTGTGGGCTCGGTCATCTCAAAGCGGACCTGCCGTACGCCCCAGCAGGCCGAGACCGATCAAGCGGCGGCAAGACGGGCGACCGACCGCCTGATGGACCGGCTCGCCACCTGCAGCGCCGCAAGCTGCTGACCCCGAGCGCGCGCTCGTTCAAGCCCGGTTCACCCACGGTCTGCGCATCCTCTGAGCCAAGGGACGATCGGGCCACGTCCGGCCCCGCACGGATGACGCAGATGAAGATGGCGATGACGGCCCTGGCCGTTGTGTTTCTGGCCCAGGCGGCTCCGGTTCTGGCCGCGCCCGGCGATGAAGATCGGCCGCAGCGCGAGGACCAGCCCTCGCGCGCCGAGATGAACCAGGATCGGCCGCAGCGCGACGGCGGTGGTGGCCGCGATTGGCGCGCCAGCGAACGGGTTCGTGAAGCCCCGCGTCCGGCCGAGCCGCCGCGGGCGTCCGAAGCCCCGCGCGCCGCGCAGCCGCCCCGCGCCCCCGAACCTACCCGCACCCCCGAACCCACCCGCACCCCCGAACCTACCCGCACCCCTCAGCCGCGCGCGCAGGATCGAGTCCGCGTCCCCGGTGATTCCGTGGGTCGGCCGGGTCCCTGGGTGCAGAACGGTCGCGGCGCGTCGGTCAACCCGCGCGGGCCAGACGGCCGCCCGGAGGGTGATCGGCCTGGCCGGGGGCGCGATGACAACGCCGCCCGGGATGGCGACCGGCGTGACAACGACGGTCGCGACTGGAACCGCAATGACAACAGGCGCGACGGAGATCGCCGGGACGGGGATCGCTACGGTGGCGACCGTCGGGATGGCGGCCGCTATGACAATGATCGCCGGGATCGGGTCCGTCGCGATGGAGACCGCCACGACGACCGCCGGCGCTGGGAGCGCGGACATTATCCGTCGGTCTATTTCAGCACTCACCGCTATCGGAACGACTGGCGCCCGCCGACCGGCTTCTATGTGCGGACGTGGGGCTTCGGGGACTTCCTGCCGCGCGGCTGGTACGGGCAGCAGTACTATCTCAGCGACCCTTGGACCTATGATCTGCCGTTGCCGCCTCCTGGCTACGTCTGGGTCCGCGTCGGCTACGACGCGCTGCTGGTGGACGACTACAACGGCCGCGTTGTCCAGGTGGTGCGCAACGTCTTCTGGTAGGCGTCAGCCGGCCCGGCAGGCGGCGCAGAGGCCGCGGGCTTCGAGGGTGATGGCGCGCACGGCATAGCCGGTGGCGTCGGCGGCCGCGAGCTGGGGGCCAAGGTCGGGTTCGAACTCGGCCGCCTCGCCGCAGCAGTCGCAGATCAGGAAGGCGGCGGCGTGTCCGCCCTCGATCCGGCAGGGGACATAGCTGTTCAGGCTCTCGATGCGGTGGGCGAAGCCCAGGCGTTCCAGGAACTCCAGCGCCCGATAGACCGTGGGCGGCTTGGCCGGCTCGCCTCGGTCGCCGAACGCGGCGATCAGGTCATAGGCTTTCATCGGCGCGTCCGCGGCCAGCAGCAGTTCCAGCACGCGGCGGCGCGGGGCGGTCAGCCGCTCGCCGGTCGCGCCGCAGCGGGCCTCGGACGCGGTCAGGGCGCGCGCCAGCGCCGGCCCTTTCAGGCCGTGGTGGACGTGGTGCTGATGATGGTCGCAGGCGTTGGCCATTTGGGCAGCTAACTCCGATCCCGGGCGGGCGGCAACTCGACGCCGCTTGACGGCACGTTATGTTATTTCATAACAGTCGGGAAGTTCTACAAGCCTCGTCCTCCCAGGTTGGCCCCCATGTCCCACTTTTGCCTCTTTGCCGCCGGAGCCATGGCGCTCGCCGCCACCTCGGCTCATGCCGCCGATGACGCCGCCGCCAAGGATCTGGAAGAGGTCGTGGTCACCGGCGCCCCCTACGTCGTGTCGCTCAAGTCCACCATCACCAGCGTCAACGTCGTGAAGCGCGAGGAACTGGATCTGGCGCCCCCCGCCGGCCTGGGTGACGTGCTGGCCCACCTGCCAGGCGTGCGCTCCTCGTTCTTCGGCCCGGGCGCCAGCCGGCCGGTGATCCGTGGCCTGGCGGGACCGCGGGTGCAAGTTCTGACCAACGGCGTTGGCGAGATCGACGCCTCCGGCCTGTCGCCCGACCACCAGGTGGCCAGCGACCCGCAGGAGGCCGAGCGGATCGAGGTGCTGCGTGGGCCCTCCGCCCTGGCCTATGGCGGCTCGGCGATCGGCGGCATCGTCAACATCATCGACGAGCGGATCGCGTCGAAGTTTCAGGCGGGCGTCCATGGGCGGGCGCTGGCGTCCTATTCGAGCGTGGACGACGGCCGCCAGGTCTCCGGCCAGGTCGCGGCGGGCGTCGCCGAGCACTGGACCTTCACCGCCGACGGCGTCCACCGGGTGAGCGACGCCTATGCGGTCCCGGTCGATCCCCTGTCGCGCCGGCTGGCCGCCAGCCTGGGCCTGCCGGCCCCCAGCCGCGACGACACCCACGTGCCCAACAGCTATTCCAGGCTCGACGCCTATGGCGCGGGGCTCTCCTACGTCGGCGACAAGGGCTGGGGCGGCGCGGCGATCAAGCGCACGTCCAGCAACTATGGCAGCCCGGCGGAAGACACCGTCCACATCGAGCTGCACCAGACCCGCGTCGACACCCGCGGTGGCTACGACATCAACCTGGGCCCCTTCGAGAAGCTGAAGTTCGCCGGCGGCTACTCCGACTACAAGCACACCGAGTTCGAGGGGCCGGATCCTGGGACCACCTTCCTGTCCAAAGGCGAGGAGGGCCGGGTGGAGCTTGTCCAGGGCAATCGCGACGGCTGGCAGGGCGCGGTCGGCTTCCAGGCCCTGCATCGTAACTTCAACGCCATCGGCGAAGAGGCCCTGATCCCGAAGACGAACATCGACGAGGCCGGAGCGTTCACGCTGCAGCGGCTGGACCGCGAGACCTGGGGCCTGGAGGGGGGCCTGCGCGTGGACCGCCGCAAGCTGGACAGCCTGAAGGGCGAGCGGGCCTTCACCAACCTGTCGGGCTCGCTGGGCGCCTTTGTGCGCCCGGCGGAGGGGCTGTTCCTCGGGCTGTCGGTCTCCCGCACCAGCCGCGCGCCCACCGAGGAGGAATTGTTCTCTCTGGGCGCTCACCCGGCCACGGCGGCCTTTGAGGTCGGCGATGGGACACTCAGCAAAGAGGTTTCCTATGCCGCCGACGCCTCCCTCCACTACACGCGAAGCAGCTGGACGCTCGATCTGCACGGCTTCTACGTGGACTACCGCAGCTTTATCGACCTGACGCCGGACGGGACCGTTGACGCCGCGTCTGGCTTCCAGGTCTTCCGGTTCATCGAAGGCGGGGCTGAGTTCTACGGCACAGAGGTCAAGGTGGCCTACACGGTCTGGCAGGATGGCGAGCGCAGCTTCCGCCTGGAAGGCGCCGGCGACTACGTCCACGGCGACACCGACGCCGGGCCAGCCGTGCGCATCCCGCCGTGGTCGGCGGCTGCGCGCGGGGTCTACGACGGTGGCTGGTGGGGCGGGACTGTCGAGGTCCGCCACGTGGCGGCCCAGCACCGCACGGCGGCGTTCGAGCCGCCGACCGGCGGCTACACCCTGCTGAACGCCTCGCTGGTGGTGCGCCCGATCAAGGGCGACCCGGACCTGAAGCTGTTCATGGACGGCCACAATCTCGGTAACGTCGAGGCCCGCGAACACGCGTCGTTTCTCAAGGACATCGCGCCCCTGCCGGGCCGCAGTCTGCGGGTGGGTGTGGGGTACGCCTTCTAACGGGCCTTGCGCCTTGCCCTCGCCGGAACGGCGAGGGCAAGGGCAAGGAAGAAGCCTAGGCTTCCTCTTTCTCGGGCGGGGGAGCGCCTTCGCCCGCTTCGAAAGTGCGCGGGGCGCGGCGGCGACGCTTGGGCTTTTCCTCGCTGGCGTCGGCCGCCGGCGCGGGGGCCGGACGGGCCTGCAGGAAGGCCGGCGCATGGCTGGCGCCGCCCTCGGAGTCGCGCAGCATCGGGCCCGTCGGGGCCGGATCGCCCTGCGGCTGCACTACGGGCAGCGGATCGCGTTCGACGCGCTCGCTGCGGTCCTGACGCTCGACGCGCTCGCGGCGTGGCTCCTCGCCCTCCGCGCGGACGCGCTCCTCACGGGGGCGCTCCTCACGGGGCCGGTCATCACGGGGCCGCTCCTCTCGGGGCCGCTCCTCTCGGGGCCGATCGTCCCGGGGGCGATCGTTGCGGTTACGGTTGCGGTTGTTGCCGCCGCCGCTGTTGGCGCCGTTGTCGCGGTCACGCCAACCCTCCCGACCGCTGTCGGTGCGGGGGCGGTCGTCACGGGGCCGGTCATCTCTGGGCCGGTCATCACGGGGACGATCGTCCCTGGCTCGGTCGTCGCGGGCGCGATCATCGCGTGGCCGGTCATCCCGGGGCCGGTCATCCCGCTGGCGGTCGTCGCGCGCCTGCCACTGTCCACGGTCGCCGCCGCCATCCTGACGGCTCTCCTGGCGGGGCTCAGCGACCTGTTCCGGGGCGCCGGCGTCGAAGGGTTCGCCTTGCGGCTGGCCGCTCTCGTCCTCGAAGTCGATGTCATAGCCCGAGGCGAACTGGTCGCGGCCGATGATCTCGCTGGGCGGCCGGTTGGGCGAGATCGCCCGGATCAGCCGGAAATAGTGCTCGGCGTGCTGCAGATAATTCTCGGCAAGCACCCGGTCGCCGGCGGCGTTCGCGTCGCGCGCCAGCTGCTGGTACTTTTCGAAAACGTGCTGGGCGTTACCGCGCACTTTCACGCCCTCGGGTCCGTTGGAATCGAACGCACGGTTGGCGTTCTGCGTCGGCTTGGTGTTGCCGCCACTGCTGCCGCCACCACCCCGGTTGCGCCCGCGTTGGCGCTTCATACCCTTGAAATCTCTCATAGTTCGGAAACCGTCCGGTCTTTCTCTAAGCGCCTTTTCGGCGGCTTGGCCTTCGGCTGTTCGGGCGTTGCCCGGTCATTCCTGTGAAGGCGTAAGTGTTCCCCGTCTTCCGCCCGGAAGCACTTCAGCGAGAGGCCTCTTAAGTTAAGAAAGCGTCGCGCCTGTCGGGCCGGGCGGGCGTCCTTCATGGGGACGCTTCTACCTGCAACACCGACGAATTTGGGTGGAGACGATCACTGCTGTAGCGAGTCAGGCCGACGTTTCCAAGGGCTTTTTCATCCCGGCGACAACCCGGTCGTGATCAGAGAGGTCGCGCATCGTGTGCACGCCCTGCGCGCCGGCATCTCGGAACAGCGCCTCGACCGCGTCCTTCTGGTCGTAGCCGATCTCCACGGCGAACTGTCCGCCGGGTTTCAGCACCCGCAGGATCTCCGGCGCCAAGATCCGATAGTGGTCCAGGCCGTCCACGCCGCCCTCCAGCGCCAAGCGCGGTTCGTGGTCGCGCACCTCCGGCTCCAGGGTTTCGATCACCTCGGTGGCGATATAGGGCGGGTTGGAGACCACCAGGTCAAAGGTCGCCTCGCCCAGCAGCGCGGTCCAGTCGCTGCGCATCAGCGCCAGCCGCCCGGCCAGGCCCAGGCTGGCGGCATTGTCCCGCGCCACCGCCAGGGCCTCCTCGGAAATGTCGATCCCCAGGCCCGTTGCGCCGGGCCGCTCGGCCAGGATGGCCAGCAGGATCGCCCCCGAACCCACCCCCAGGTCCAGCACCTTCCAGGCCGCGTGCTCCGGGAAATCGCGCAGGACATACTCCACCACGGTCTCGGTGTCTGGCCGGGGCGTCAGCACGTCGGGCGTCACCCGCAGCATGATCTTCCAGAAGCCCTTGCGGCCCAGGATGTGGCTGACGGGTTCCCGGCGCTCGCGGCGGGTCAGGAAATCCTCCAGCCGGGCCTCCTGCTCGGCGCTCAGCAGCCGCTGCGGATCGGTGATGATGTCGCTGCGGGTGGCGTCGGCGGCGGCTTCCACCAGCAGCCGCGCGTCGATCACCGGCCCGGCGATGCCGGTGGCGTCCAGCCGGGCCTTGGCCGTCTTCCAGGCCTGCACCAGGGTTAAAGTCACGCTGGCGCCCTCGTCTTCTGGGGTTCGGTCACCGCGTCGCCCAGGCCGACGCGGCCCGCTGAGGTCATCTGGATGTAGATGCCGCAGTGCATGTGGCCGTAGGTGTCGAACAGCGCCTTCACGACCTCCTGGTCGCGCACCCCGGAGGTTGGGTCCACCTCGATGGCGGCGCAGCGGACGATCGGCTTGAACACCCTAGCCCGCGCCCAGCCAACCATCAGGTCCCGGTCGGTCCAGTCGTTCTCCGCCCAGGCCGGCCAGCCCTCGACGTAGAGGTTGCCGCGAAAGCGCAGCGGATCGAGTTCAACGCCCATCTTCGCCGACAGATCACGCACGCTGGCCATGTTGATCACCGAGACCTGGCCCTGCGGATGGTCGGTGAACCGGAAGGCGCCGCGCGCATCGACCACCTTCAATGGCCCGCGCGCCTCGTCGCCGATCAGGTCGGTCACCCAGGCGGCGAAGGCCTCGCGGCCGGCGGGCTCGGCCAGCCGGCCGGCGAAGGTGGGCAGTCCGGGGGCCTCGGCCGTCATCACCCCGCTGGCATCGTCCAGCTTGGTCCGGGCGCACGCCACCCGGGGGATCGCCGCCAGGACGGTGAACTTCTGCTTGGTCACCCAGGTCGGCGCATCGGGGTCGAAGCCCGACGGTCCGTGCTCCACCGCATAGGTGCGGTCGTGCGGGACGCCCTCGCCAGGGGCCAGATCCACATGGGTCCGGCTCTCGGGCGTGAACCCCTTCACCGGGTGTCGGAAGATCGCCGCGACATGTCCGCTCATAGGCGGGAAATAGGCGCAAAGGCGGCTGCTCGACAAGCTTGGCGCAGCGCCTCGGAATGACAGATCGCCCTGTGCCGGAGACGCCCTGGGGTGACCTTTACCCGAACTCATCCTCCAGCGCCGCGAGCCGCGCGGCCTGGTCCTCGGCGATCAGGGGCTTGATCACGTCGTCGAGGCTTTCGCCCTCCATCACCTTGGCCAGGTTGTAGAGGGTCAAGTTGATACGGTGGTCGGTCACCCGGCCCTGCGGGAAGTTGTAGGTGCGGATGCGTTCGGAGCGGTCGCCGGAGCCGACCTGGCTCTTGCGCGCGTCGGCGCGGGCGCTGTCCAGGGCCTCGCGCTGCTGGTCGTACAGCTTCACCTTCAGGGCCTTCATGGCCCGCGCGCGGTTCTGGTGCTGCGACTTCTCGGAACTGGTCACCACGATGCCGCTGGGCAGGTGGGTGATGCGCACCGCCGAGTCGGTCTTGTTGACGTGTTGGCCGCCGGCGCCGGAGGAGCGGTAGGTGTCGATCCGCAGGTCCTGGTCGCGGATGTCGATCTCCACGTCCTCGGGCTCGGGCAGGATGGCCACCGTCGCGGCCGAAGTGTGAATGCGGCCCTGGGCCTCAGTGGCCGGCACGCGTTGCACCCGGTGGACGCCGCTTTCGAACTTCAGCCGGCCGAACACGCCGTCGCCGGTGATCGCGGCCACGATTTCCTTGTAGCCGCCCATCTCGCCCTCGGTGACACTATCGACCTCCACCCGCCAGCCCTGGAGCTGGGCATAGCGCGAGTACATGCGGAACAGGTCGCCGGCGAACAGGGCCGCCTCGTCGCCCCCGGTGCCAGCCCGTACTTCAAGGATAGCCGATGCGTTCTCATCCCGATCCTTGGGCGCCAGGAGCAACGCGACGCCATGCTCCAGTGCGGGCAGTTTTTCCTTCAGCGCCTCCAGTTCGTCGCGGGCCAGGGCGGCCATGTCCGGGTCGCCGGACTCCAGCATCTCCTGCAACTCCGGCGCTTCACCGCGAACCTTCTCCAGCGCCATGACCGCATCGGCCACCGGCTTCAGCTCGGCGTGTTCCTTCGAGAGCCGCACGATTTCCGCGCCGCCGCTGGCCGCGCCCATCCGCGCCTCGATCTGGCGAAAGCGATCGAGGACCTGGTCCAGTCTGGCTTGGGGGAGACGCACGCGTTTGGTCCTTTTGGGCGCGTGTCTCTAGCCGCTACCGGCCCCGGCGCCAAATCCGCGCTATGATCCGCCGCAGGGAGGACCCGGCCATGACCATGTATCACGCGGGCAACCGACAGCTTCAGGACGCCTTTGGCAGCCGCAGCCTGGCCGACCGGCTGGAGGCGACACTGCGGCGGGAGGCGTTCAACGTGGCCGATACCGCGTTCATCGCCGCCCAGAGCTTCTTTTTCCTGGCCACGGCCGATGCAGAGGGTCGGCCGGACTGTTCGTTCAAGGGCGGCCCTCCCGGGTTCGCGGCCGTTGTGGCTCCCGACCTGCTGGTGTTCCCGGACTATGACGGCAACGGCATGTTCAAGAGCCTGGGCAACCTGGCCGCCAACCCACATGTGGGCTTGCTGTTCATCGCCATGGGCGAGCGGGCCGGACGCCTGCGGGTGAACGGCCGGGCGGAGGTTGTCGCCGACGACCCGCGGATGGCGACGTTTCCGGGCGCCCAGCTGCTGGTCAGGGTGACGCCCATCGACATATTCCCCAACTGCCCCCGCTACATCCCGCGGATGACCCTGGAAGCGCCCTCCGAATACGCGCCGGCCGCTGGAGCCGCGCCGCTGGAGCCGAAGTGGAAAGCTTTCCCCGACTTCGCCGACGTGGTCCCGCCGCGCCGCGCGTGAGGGGAACGCTCCGCCGCGCCGAGGGTTACGGGCCCTGGTGGCATACGGAGAATCTGGAATGACGATCGCGCGCGCGACCGAGCGCAAGGGCGCGATCATCGCCGGCATCGCGGTGCTGACGCTGGCGGCGCTGATCGCTTTCTTCCTGACGGCGCCGCGCCACAATGACGAGATGCGCACTCGCGTGGTGACCAGCGCCACTGCCGGCCTCGCCGCCATGGCCCCGGAGACCTCGGACGCGCCCACGTAAAAGGCCCGCAGAGTTTCCCCCACGGGCCTTCGCCTGCGCGACGCAGGATGTGCTTAGGCGCGCACGCCAGTCAGGGCGGCGTTGCCGAACATGCCGAGCTTGACGTTGCCGGTCATGGCGTCGCCATCGACCGTGGCCGAGAACTCGAGCTTCATCGGCATCGGGTTGGTGATGTCGGCGCTCCAGGTCAGGGTATTGCCATCGACCTTGCCGGACACGTCCTGCGAGCCCATCTGGCCCGCTGTCGTGCCGGTGAAGGTGTCGCCGCTGGTCTTGATTTCAGCGTCGACCACCTGAGCGCCCATGGGCGTGTTGATGGTGATCTTCCAGTTGCCGTCCGCGGACATTCGTCCCTCCCAAGAATTGGAGCGCCACCTAAGCCCGGAAGGGCGTTCGGCGCAAGAGTGACGCGGGCGTCACTTTTGTGAATCCGATTGTTACTCCGCCGCCTGTAGCGCCTCGGCCTCCGCCGCCCGGATCTCCGCGGCGCGGACTTCGACCAGGCCGACGATGTGATCGACCATGCCTTCGTTGTCCTGCTTGTGGTGCTGCTTGCCGGCCACATAGACCATGCCGGCGCCCTTGCCGCCGCCGGTGAAGCCCAGGTCGGTCATCAGCGCCTCGCCAGGACCGTTCACGACACAACCGATGATCGACAGGCTCATGGGCGTCGAGATGTGCGCCAGCCGGGCCTCCAGGGCCTCGACGGTCTGGATCACGTTGAAGCCCTGCCGCGCGCAGGAGGGGCAGGCGATGATGTTCACGCCGCGGTGGCGCAAGCCCAGGCTCTTGAGGATGTCGAACCCGACCTTCACCTCCTCCACCGGATCCGCCGCCAGGCTGACGCGAATGGTGTCGCCGATCCCGGCCCAAAGCATCGCGCCGATGCCGATCGAGGACTTCACGGTACCGGTGCGCAGGGCGCCCGCCTCGGTGACGCCCAGATGCAACGGGCAGTCGATCTGCTCGGCCAGCTGCTGGTAGGCGGCGACCGTCATGAACGGGTCGGACGCCTTCACGCTGATCTTGAATTCGTGGAAGTCGTGGTCCTGCAGGATGCGGGCGTGGCGCAGCGCGCTCTCGACCATGGCGTCGGGGCAAGGCTCACCGTAGCGTTCCAGCAGGTCCCGTTCCAGCGACCCGGCGTTGACCCCGATCCGCATGGAACAGCCGTGGTCGCGGGCGGCCTGGATCACGTCGCGAACGCGCGACGCATTGCCGATATTGCCGGGATTGATCCGCAGGCAGGCCGCGCCCGCCTGGGCGGCCTCGATGCCGCGCTTGTAGTGGAAGTGGATGTCGGCCACGAGCGGCACGGTCGCGGCCTTGGCGATGGCGTGGAAAGCCGCCGTGGACTCCTCGTCCGGGCAGGAGACGCGGACGATGTCGCAGCCGGCCTCCTCCAGCTGCCGCACCTGCTCGATGGTCGCCTTGGCGTCGGCCGTCAGCGTGTTGGTCATCGACTGGACGGTGATCGGGGCGTCGCCGCCGACCTCGACCTTGCCGACGCGGATCTTGCGGCTGGGGCGGCGGTGGATGGCGCGCCAGGGGCGGACGCTGGTGTGGGCTTCGGCTGTCATGGCGATGCGGAAAATAGGCCGGGACGGCGACGAACCCAAGTCGCTTGTGACGCGATCTAAGGCGTGGACGTCTTCGGGGCCGGCTTCGGTGCGGCGGCAGGCGCTGCCGACGGTGGGGTCGCCAGCTTGGAGACCAGCACCTGGGCCGCCGGCAGCACGCCTTTGGACTGGCCGTAGACGAACACCTGCAGGTCGTTGGCGTTGGAGACGTCCAGGGTCAGGCCGGCGAGTTGCGGGACCTTGAAGGCGTCGCCCTTGGACAGCTGACGGGCGAAATAGACCGAGCCATCGGCGCCGCGGATGATCAGGGCCACGGGCTTCAGCGCCTGAAGGGTCACCACCGATCTGATCTGGGGATTGCCAGCATCGTAGACCTTGCCCAAGGGCGTGAAGATGGCGGGCAAGGCGGCCAGATTCACGCTCGGCGCCTCGTTCGCTGGCTTCGGGCGCGTCGGATCCGTCGCGGGCTCCAGCCCCAGGGCTTTCGCCAGCCCGGGGGTCTCGTAGGGTGGCGGCGTGGTAGACTCCACGGGCGCCGGCAGGGGAGCGCCCAGCTCCATGGCGGCAGGCTTCATGCTCCGCAGGGCCTTCTCGACCGTGGCCTGGGCGGCCAGCGCCGGCGGCGGCGCATTGGCGATCATGGCCCGCTGGGCGACATTCCAGAGCACGATCGCCGCGACGATCACCAGGGCGCCGATCAGGAAGGCCGCGACGCGCGGATCCCGATCGTCCAGCACGCCAACCGGCGCGCGGAGCGGCTCTTCCAGCACCGGTTCGTCGATCTTGAACCGCTCGACGGCGGCGTCGGGATCGACCCCCAGCGCGTTCGCGTAAGCCCGTACATAGCCGATCGTGAACGGGCGCGAGGGCAGCAGGTCCAACTGGCTGGTCTCAATGGCCTCCAGGTAGGCGCGTCGCACCCGGGTCTCATCGGTCACCTGTTGCAGGGTGAGCTTCTTCGCCTCCCGGATCGCCTTCAGCGCCACCCCCAGCGTGGCGTGAGCATAGAGCGGGTCCAGAGGGACATCAGGCGCGGCCGGGGCCAGCGTCTCCGACGGGCCTCTCTGCCGTACTTTGTCCCGCAAGGCGGCCCGTTCGGACTGCTTCTTGGAGGGACGCTTGCCTAGCACGGGGGAGCCTCGGGACGACGACGCCTCTCTTTAGGCTGCGTCGGGCTCAGACGGCGAGGGACAGTTTGCGCGCCAGGGTCTCGATTTCGGAGCGCACCGAGCCCGCGCTGGACTTCAGCAGCGCCGATACCCCCCGCCGGGCCAACTCCCGGTCGCAACCCAGCACCATCTGCTTAACCGGCCCGATGCCGGCCGGCGGCATCGACAGCCGCTCGAAGCCCAGAGCCACCAGGGTGAAGGCTTCCAGCGGCCGCCCCGCCATCTCACCGCAGACGCTGACCGGGGTGCCGGTTTCGGCGCACGCCCGCTGGATCGCCTCCAGGGCGCGCAGCGCCGGCGGCGACAGCGGGTCGTAGCGGTCGGCCACCCGGGAGTTCCCCCGATCGGCGGCGAACAGGTATTGCATCAGGTCGTTGGTGCCGACGCTGACGAAGTCGGTCATCGGCAGCAGGGCGTCCAGGTGCCAGATCAGCGAGGGCGCCTCGATCATCGCGCCGACATCCAGCCGCGACGGTGCGGGCCGGCCCCGTCGCTGGGCCCAGGCCACCTCGGTGTCCACCAGGGCGCGGCCGGCGCGGAACTCGTCCACATTGGCCACCAGCGGGAACATGATGCGCAACGGCCGCCCGCGCGCCGCCGCGATCAGCGCCCGCAGCTGCAGCCGCAGCAGGGCCGGGCGGTCCAGGCCCATGCGGATCGCCCGCCAGCCCAGGGCCGGGTTGTCTTCCCGTTCGGCCTCCATGTACGGCAGCACCTTGTCGCCGCCGAGATCGAGGGTGCGGAAGGTCACCGGCAGGCCGCCGGCCGCGTCCATCACCCGCGAGTAGAGCGCGGTCTGGGCGTTGAACCGCGGCATCTCCTCGGAGACCATGAACTGGAACTCGGTGCGGAACAGGCCGATGCCCTCCGCCCCGGTCTCGACCAGGCTTTCGAGGTCCACGTCCAGTCCGGCATTCATCAGCAGCGTGATCTTCACCCCATCTCGGGTGAAGGCAGGCGTGTCCTTCAGCTTGGCGAACTCGGCCTGCCGTTGCCGCCGCACGTCGATCCGCGCCTTGATCGCGCCGACCACGTCGGGCCGAGGGCGCAGATAGGCTTCGCCGGTTTCCGCATCGACGATGACAGGATCGCCCTCAGAGACCTTGTCACGCAGGCCCGACAGCCGCCCCACGCAGGGGATGTCCAGGGCGCGGGCCACGATGGCGGCGTGCGAGGCCGACGAGCCTTCCTCTAGCAGAAGGCCACGCAGCTTGGTGCGGTCGTACTCCAGCAGGTCGGCCGGCCCCAGGTTCCGCGCCACCAGGATGGCGTTTTCGGGCAGATCGCGGGCAACGCTGGCGTCGCCGGACAGGTGGCGCAGCAGGCGGTCGTTGAGGTCTTCCAGATCGTGCAGCCGCTCGCGCAGATAGGGGTCGCGCGCTTGGCCCAGTCGCGCCCGGTGCTCGGAGCGCACCCGTTCGACGGCGGCCTCGGCGGTCAGGCCGTTCTTGACGGCGTCCTCGAGGCTGCGGTTCCAGCTCGTGGAGTGGGCGAACATCCTGTAGCTCTCGAGCACCTCGTAGGAGGCATCGACGAGGCCGCTTTGGCCCTCCAGCATCTTGTCGATCTGGGCCTTGAGGCCGGCCAGCGCCGCGGCCAGCCGCTGCTCCTCGGCCGCCACGTCGTCGCTCAGCAGTTGCGAAGAGGCCACCGGCGGCTCGTGCAGCACGACCGCGCCATAGGCGAGGCCCTCGGCAAATTTCGACCCGATCAGCCGCTCCGGCTTGCGGGGGGCGATTTCCACGCCCTCCAGCTCGCCGACGGTGATCAGCTCGCCCGAGGCCACCATCTCGGCCAGCACCATGGCCACGATCTGCAGGTCATCGACCTCATCGTCGGAATAGGTGCGGGCGGCCTTGTTCTGCACGACCAGGACCCCGATCGCCCGGCCGCCCCGCAGCAACGGCACGCCCAGGAAGCCGTGCAGGGGGCTCTCGCCGGTCTCCGGCCGGAACGAAAAGGCCACGTGCTCCGGTGCGTCGGCGAGGTTCAGCGGCGAGCCCTGGCGGATGATCTCGCCGATCAGGCCCTCCCCCGGCTTCATCCGGGTGACGTGGACGGCGTTGGTGTCGAGGCCCTCGGTGGCGAACAACTCCATCTCGCCGGATGCGCGCCGCAGGTAGATCGAGCACACGTCTGCGACCATGGAGAGCGCGATGATGCGCACCACCATATCCAGGCGCGCCTGGGCGGGCCCGCCCCCGGCGAGCGCCTCGCGAATCTGCCGCAGCAGGCTTCGCGGGCCGCGTATGGCGACCTGAGCGGCCATCTTGGGCGCAACGTCCTCCCTGTCCCTTGGGCGCTGATTAGCAGTTTTGTCTTTTGGAACCGAGACGCAATGCAGGTCTATGCCCTCACCGGCGCCGGCGCCTAATGCTTAGGCGCCGGTTTGGGCGGCCGATGTGGCCGAACTTCGCCGCCGGCGTGACGTCGGGGCGCCCTTGAGCGCCGCTCGCCGAGGGGCACAATAGCGGCAACAACGGAGGGCGCGGCGATGACGGACGAACCGATCCTGGTGGTGGAACAACTGGACGGCGGACTTGAGCGGCTGACCCTGAACCGGCCGGGCCGGCTGAACGCCCTCAACCATCCGCTGGCCGAGGCCCTGCTGGCCCACTTCGAATCACGCCGCCGCGACGAGGCGACCCGGGTGATCCTGCTGCGCGGCGCCGGACGCGCCTTCTGCTCCGGGGCGGACCTCAAGGCCGGCGGCCAGCCCGATGCCCTGCGCGACGGACCTAAGGGCGACTGGGTGCTGCGCGACCTGATGAAGGCCATGCGCGCCTGCCCGCAGCCGGTGATCTGTTTGGTGCGTGGCCCCGCGGCTGGCGGCGGCCTGGCCCTGGCGCTGGCCTCCGACATCATCGTGGCGTCCGAGACCGCCGCTTTCCACTCGGCCTTCATCAACGTCGGCCTCTCGGGGGCCGAACTGGGCGCCAGCTGGAAGCTGCAGAGGATGATCGGCGTCTCCCGGGCCCGCGAGATGCTCTACACGGGCCGCCCGATGAACGCCGCCGACGCGCTCAGCCTGGGCCTGGTCTCCGCCGTCACGCCCGACGCCGAACTCGACGCCTACGGCCTGGCCCTGGCCGCCGACATGCTGCGCGCCCAGCCCGACGCGCTACGCCTCTCCAAACGCAGCTTCGACGCCACCCTGGACGCCGTCAGCCTTGATGCCGCGCTGGAGATCGAGGAACGTGCCCAGATGCTGATGATCGCGCGGCGCGGGGTGGCGTAGCTTACCAGTCTTTCGGCCGCCGCAGTTTGAGCTTCCAGGTCGGTCGCTTGCCGTCGCGAGCCTCGAAGGTGTCCGTCCCGGCGCTATACCAGATGTGCCGGTTTCCCGGCGCGTCGAGGAACTGGAAATAGAGGCTGCACACATGCTGTTTCAGCAGGTCGGCCAGCCACCGCCATTCCAGCCCCGTCGCGTGCGGCCCGGCCGGCGGCAGTGCGCGGGTCTCGTAGATGCTCGCCACGACCCGGTCGGTCCCGAACACCGAGCGTCCGGGGTGATGCGGCACGAAATCCTCGGCCCGGATGTAGTGGGTGATGAAACGGCCAGCCGCGGGGTCCGCCTGCAACCCCCTGGCGGCGGCCAGGCTCTCCGCAGCGTGGGAGAAACCGGCCGAAGCGACGCCGACCACCTTCACCGGCGGGCAGCTCAATCCCCGCGCCGCGAACAGCGAGGCCGCCAGCGCGCCCTGCGCGTCTGCCAGCGCCCCGCCCAGCGAGTGGCCGCAGATCAGAATCTGCCGCACCCGTTCGCCGCCGACAGCTTCAAACGCCTGGATCAACAGGTCCAGCGCATCGTCCAGTTGCGGCCCCGGCGCCCGGAACAGCGCCGCGCCGACGTTCTGCATCCAGTCGGGCAGCGAGGCCAGGCCCTCGGTGCCCCGATTGACGATCACCAGGCTGCCGCTGGCGGGATGGTGCAGGGCCAGGCCGTCATAGCCGCCCTCGGGGCTCACCCGCATCACCTCGGTCCAGCCCGCGCCGAAGCGGACCAGGATCTCGCCGGTCTTGAAGTTCTTGTAGAACGATCCCGCCAGCGCCACGGCTGTCTTGTTGTCGAGGATCGCGGCGGTCCCGGCCGCATCGACGGCGGCCTGCATCTCGCGCAGGAAGGGTTCGTCCATGGGGTGTCCGTCGCGGTCAGCCTAGGGCACCGCCCTTGAGATCGAGGAATGCGCCCCGATGCTGATGATCGCCAGGCGCGGCCGCTAGGCCGCGTTCGGCACGACCCGCAGGAAGTTCTGTTCGTAGAACTTCGTCTTCACGGATTCGCTGCGACCTTCGAGATGGCGTTCGAACTTGCCGATCGGATCACGGCCGCCTTCGATATGCGGGTAGTCGCTGGAGAACAGATAGAGGTCCTCGCTGGACTGATCGAGCATATTGCCGAGATCCTCCAGGGGGAACGGCGTGAAGGCCATCTGCGCCACGATCTGCTCGGAGGGGCGGCGGGTCTGGACCTGGAGATTCGCGTCGTTGCGGCCCCAGGTGCGGGCCACCCAGTCCAGGCGCCGGAGCATCTCGGGAACCCATCCGGAGCCCAGCTCGATCGCCGCGCCGCGAAGGTTCGGGTGCCGGTCCAGTACGCCATCCAGCACAAGCATGCTGATAAAGGCCTCGGGAACCTGATGCTGCAGGGCGGCATCCTTGGTCCGCACGTTTTCGCCCCCGCCCAGCCAATCCTTCACCGCGGCTCGGCCATTGTTGCCCCAGGCCTTGGCAAGTTGCA
Source organism: Phenylobacterium deserti (assembly GCA_943332615.1). Lineage (GTDB taxonomy): Bacteria > Pseudomonadota > Alphaproteobacteria > Caulobacterales > Caulobacteraceae > Phenylobacterium > Phenylobacterium deserti_C. Next base: position 11,475 of record CALQQB010000063.1, on the reverse strand, counting down.
GCGGCGCGCCGCCGACGTGCATCAGGAACGGCACGCCCGCCTCAGCCAGGCGCGCCCAGAACGGTTCAAAGTCGATGTGCCCAGGCGAGCGTTCCAGCGGCGCGCGATGGGGAACCCATACCGCACCCAGGTTCTGGGACAGCACCCAGTCCAGCTCCTGGATGGCCAGATCCGGGTCGTCCAGCGGGATCGCCGCCACGCCGATCATGCGGCCGTCGGTCTTGCAGAAGTCGGCCATGTGCCGGTTGTGCGCCCGCGTCGCGCCATAACGCAGCCGAGGCTCCAGCTTCGAGCTGGGCGAGAACGGCATGCGCAGGCTGTGGGTGGCGAACACCAGCTGCTTCCTGAACCCCAGCAGGTCCAGCGCCGTCGTCCGATCGGCGCTGTTGAACGCCCCCAGCGCTTGGATTTCCTTGGATTTCTCGATCAACCGGTCGCCCAGGGCGATCTGCTCGGCCACATGCTCGGGACTGTGCCGGCCCCCCTGGCCCATGATCACCGCCACCTCCTCGTCGGTGACGATCGAGGCGGAGTAGCTGACTTCGGGAATCTCGTCGCGCAGGGCCGGGTCGGCATAGGCCTTTAGGAAGTCCGGCAGCTCCATGATGTGGCTGTCGGCGTCATAGTAGGCGCGGGTCGCGGGGGCATAGGTCATGGCGTCCTCCCTGAAGGCTGCGCGGTTCGAGCCGCGTCTGACGTGATCGCACTATGCCGCGCCGTTGGGCCGGAGTCACACTGTCCGGTCGGCCTTGAGCTTCAGCCCCGCCCGGCGCATCGTTCCGGCCAACGATAAAAACTCGGGGGAGATATCATGCGCAAGTGGCTCGCGTTCGCGTTGGCCTGGGTTCTGATCCTGGGTGGATCGTTCCTGGCTCACCTTATCCAGACCAACCATGGCCAGGTGAAGGTCGCCGAGGTGCGGATTCAGGCAGAGGAGGGGGTAACCGTCTCCGGCCTGCTCTACACGCCGCCCAACGCCACGGCGGCGACTCCGGCCCCGGCGATCCTGGTCAGCCACGGCTATATCAACACCCGCGAGATGCAGAGCCCGTTCGCCATCGAGCTGTCGCGGCGGGGCTATGTGGTCCTGGCCATGGACATGACCGGCCACGGCTACTCCGGCGGCATCGTCGGCACGGTCGGCTTCGGCGGGCCCGCGGCGCTGAAGTACCTCAAGAGCCTGCCGGTCGTGGACAAGGCCAGCATCGGCATGGAGGGCCACTCCATGGGCGGCGGGCCGGTGATGGCCGCGGCGGTCTCCGATCCCGAGGGCTACAGGGCGATCGTCCTTGCCGGCTCGACCCCCGGCCTGCTGGGCGCCAAGGCGCCGGCCAACCCGAGGAACCTGGCCATTGTCTTCGGCCAATTCGACGAGTTCGCGCCCTTGATGTGGGGCGTGCCGAAGGGCTCGGACGTCGAGACTTCCAAGAAGCTCCAGAAGGTCTTCGGCGTCACCAGCCCCGTCGTCGAGGGCCAGGTCTATGGCGACATCGCCCAGGGTACGGCGCGGCGGCTGACCAACCCGCGCGTCACCCATCCCTGGGAGCACTTCTCGCAGGCCGGCATCGGCGACACCGTCGACTGGTTCCAGAAGACCATCCCGGCGCCGGCCGCCAGGCCGCCGTCGGACCAGGTCTGGCTCGGCAAGGAACTCGGCACGCTCATCGCTTTCGTGGGCCTGATCGGCCTGATCCTGGCGACCTTTGACCTGTTGCTGGGCTTCGCGCCCTTCGCCGCCCTCAACGAACCCGCCCAGCCGGCGGTCGAGCGCCGCGACGGGCGCTGGTGGCTGTCGCTGGTCATCAGCGCGGCCTTGCCGGCGCTGACTTACTTCCCGCTGATGAAGATCGGGCAGGTGTTCTTCCCGATGGCCCCGTTCCCCCAGTGGATCCAGAACCAGCTGCTGGTCTGGGCCCTGGGCACGGCGCTGCTGACCCTGCTGATCGGCCTGGTCCTGAAAAGCCGGGCGGCCTTCACCAATCGCTGGGCGCTATCGGCCGCAGCAGCTGCGGTGACGATCGCGGTGGCTTACCTCTCGCTGGTGATCGTCGATTCGGTGTTCAAGGTGGACTACCGGTTCTGGGTCCTGGGCCTGAAGCCGCTCAACGCCGCCCGCGCCGCCGAACTGCCGGCTTATCTGGTGCTCTGGACCCTGTTCTTCCTGGTGGCGATCCGCGCGCTTTGCGCCAACATCGCGGTGCGCGGCGAGGGGCTCATCGCCGCCCTCGGCTGGGCCAAGATCGCCATGGCCGCGGGCTTCCTGGTGCTGGTGATCTGGGAGTACGCGACCCTGTTCACCACCGGCTTCCTCGGCACGCCGAAGGAGCCGCTGAATGTGATCGTGGCGATCCAGTTCGTGCCGCTGCTGGCGGTGATCGGCGTCATCGGCGCCTTCACCTATCGCCGCACCAACTCCTATGTTCCCGGCGCCCTGATCTGCGCCCTGTTGATCAGCTGGTACGTCACCTCCGGCACCGCCAACCACTGGCAACCGGGGTTCGCGCCTCAGCTGCCGGGGGCTAGTGCGAGGCGGTGATCCGGTAGGCGCAGCGCCGCGCCCCGGCCAGGATGTGGTCCGTCCGCTCGACCGTCACATCTTGGCCCAGCACCTCGCGGAACACCTCTAGCTCGGCCCGACAGAACCCTTGGCAGAGGGTGGCCGCCGCGCAGATCGGGCAGTGGTGCTCGACCAGGGTGAAGCCGCCGTCGGGATCGGCCGACCAATCGGCCATATAGCCCTCGGCCGTGCGCAGGGCCGTCAGGCGGGCGACACGGGCTTCCAGCTTGGTGAGCGGTTTCAGCGCCGTTGCATAGGCCACCGCCGTCGCAGCCTCGCGGCGGACGATCAGGCGCTCGACGCCGTCCTCGCCGAACTCGGCCCGCACGGCCTCCAGCATCTCCAGGGTCAACTGCGCATGGGTGTCGGGGAAGCGCGCCTGGGCGGCCTCGGTCAACGACCAGGTCCGGCGCGGACGGCCCACGCCGCGGCGTTCGTCGCTATGCGTCACCAGCCCGTCGGCGACGAGGCGTTCCAGATGCTTTAGGGCAGCCTGCCGGCTGATCGCCAGTGTTGTGGCCAGCATCAGGGTCTCCGCCGGCCCGCGGGTCTTGAGGCTGAACAGGATGCGGTCGGCGGGCGCGCGCATTTGACAATCATAATATTGCAAAATTTATGGCGCGCGTCTATCGACCAATTTGACATGACCGAGATTGTCAAAAATCAGGATCCGGCGTCCCCAGGACGGGCATCCACGGGCTGGGCCGACCTGCTGGCAGAGGGCCGGCTGCCGCGGTTCGCGCTGATCATGCTGGGCGTCTGGCTGAACGCCGCCGACAGCCTGGTCACCGCCACCATCATGCCCAGCGTCGGCGCCGACCTCGGCGGCTACGCCTATTTCGCCTGGGCCACCGCCGGCTATTTCGTGGGCGCCATCCTGGCCGGGGCCAGTTCGGGGCGGCTTTCGGAGATGTTCGGCCTGCGCTCGGCCACGGCGGTCGCGGGGCTGGTGATGGTGGCCGGTTGCCTGCTCAGCGCCATGGCCCCCAACATCGGGCTGTTCCTGGCCGGGCGGCTGATCCAGGGGCTGGGCTCAGGCTGGATCTCGGGCTTCGCCATGGTCGCCATCGCGCTGCTGTTCCCGGAACGCCATCTGGCCCGCGTGTTCGCCGCCGTGACCTTCGTCTGGGGTATCGCCACCGTGCTGGGCCCGCTGTTCGGAGGGATCGTGCTGGAGGGCGGTCATTGGCGCGACGTGTTCTGGTTGTTCGCGGCCCAGGCCGGGTTGTTCAGCCTGGCCGCGCCGTTCTTACTGGGCGGTGCGGCGCGGGCCAGCGGCGGTCCGGGCATACCGTGGGCCTCGCTGGGGGTGCTGGGTCTGGGCGTCGCGGCGATCGCGGTGGCCAATGTGGTCACCAACCTGACCGTCGCCGCGGCCCTGGTCATCGCAGGTCTGGTGATCCTGGCCCTGGTCGTGCGGCTGGACGATCGCATGCGGGTGCGCCTGCTGCCCCATCGCGCCGGTGACCTCGGCACGGTGGTCGGCTCCGGCTACCTGGCCATGTTCGCGCTCACGGCCGCGTCCATGGGCTTCTCCATCTACGGCCCGGCGATCCTGCAGCAGACCCGCGGCTTCTCGCCCCTGTGGGCCGGTTACGCCATCGGCGTGGAGTCCATGGCCTGGACCGTCGCGGCCATGGCGGTCGCCGGCGCCGGGGCGGTCTGGGATGCTCGCTGGGTGCGCATCGGTGCGCTGCTGCTGATCGCCAGCTTGGTCATGCTGCCCCTGACCCTGGCCGACGGCCCGCTGGTCTGGATGCTGGTCGCGGGCGGTCTGATGGGCGCGGCGTTCGGCTTCTCCTGGGCTTTCATGGCCCGCCGCGTGCTGATGGCGCTGCGCGATGAGGACAAGGCCATCGGCTCGTCCGGCATCACCGCCGTGCGCCAATGCGGCGGGGCCGCCGGCGCGGCGATCTCCGGCGTCGCGGCCAATGTGGTGGGGTTCTCGGGCGGCCTCAGCGACGCCAGCGCGCGGGCCGCGACAGTCTGGGTTTTCGTCGCCGTGCTCCCCCTGGCCGTGGCCGGAACCTGGGCGGCGTTCCGCCTCACCGGGTCAGCCCGGCGAGCTTAGGTCGTCAGCCCCGCGCGGGTCGCCATAGCGGCCCGACGGCCACCAGCAGAACCACAACATTGAAGGCGACGTTTGACGCGTTGCCCGATGCAATCGATCCGGCGCTGTCCAGCAGGAACCAGGCGACAATGCCGGTCATCACCGTCTTGCGGACGGCCTCCGGCGCGGCGTCATGGACCCAGATCGAGAGACACCAGATCATTACCCCCCACCCCAGCAGAAACCCGCCGGTCAAGGCCGACAGGAACCGCGTGTCGGGCGATGCAAAGGTCGTGGCGCCGTCGATCGGCCAGCTCAGGATATCCAGCGTCAGCCGCGCGGGCTCCAGTGTCGGGGCCATGGTTCCCAGAAAGAAGATCGGCCCAAAGGATCCGACGATCACGGCGGTGATCTTCAGCCAGAACTTGTGGAAGTCTCGGGACATCGCCGCGCTCCGGTTGATCGTCACCTAACCTTGTCCGAAGGTCTGGCGCGGGCAATGACCTCGGAGGTAACGTCGCAGCCGCCGGAGGCGTCGCGACTATCCTCTCAGGTAACCCATCGCGGCGCGGACGATCCGGCGGGTCAGATCGTTCGGTTCCGCATGAAGCGCGCCGTCGATCATGCCGCGCACCAAGTTCTGCAGATCCCCGGCCGCGATCTGCGGATCGCGCACGCCGCGGCCGGCCAGGAACTGCGTAAGTTGCCCAACGGTGGTCTGTGACCGCTGGGTCACCTCGATCTCGAGACCCAGCCGCCGCTCCTCGAGATCAAGAATGCGCGCCAGGTTGGGCCGCGCCGTCTGACTGGCCACGGCCAGCGCCACCAGGCGCTCCACAGCCTGAGGCAGGGGCAGGCTGGCCGTAGCCTCCAGCGCCGTGGCGAGCTCGGCCTCGAACCGGGCGGCCTCAAGGCGGATCAGCGCCGCCATCACCGCGTCCTTGCCCGGGAAGTACTGGTAGAGCGACCCGATGCTCACGCCGGCCCGCGCCGCCACCGCATTGGTGTTGAAGGCGCTCAGGCCCCCCGCCTCCAGAACCTGAGCCGCCGCCTCCAGCACCGCCGCCATGGTCGCGGCGGACCGCTGCTGCGACGGGCGCTTGCGGAGCGTGATGGCGTTCATGGAATGCGAGCATCCAACGAGAGTAATTGCTCACATAATGGCCAAAATCCACAGCGGAGCAAGGCCATGACGGACGCCCCCAAACTCACCTTCTTCATGCACTTGCGCAGCAGCGCCGCCTGGCTGGCCCTCAGCCGCCAGGCCCGCGCCGACTTCATCGCGGCCACGGTTCGCCCGATCTTCGCCCGCCATACGGACGTGACCTTGCGCTTCTATGACGCCGAGGCCTTCACCGGCCGCATCACCGACGTCGCCGTGTTCGAGACGACCAACCTGCGCGCCTACTACTTCCTGATCGACGCCCTGCGCGACACGCCCTTCCTGGGCCTACCCTATTTCGAGGTCGTGGAGATCATCCCGGCCATCGAGGACGGGTATCAGGAATATACGGACGCGGAGGGCATCGCCGCCTACAGCTGGTCCAGCCCATAGGCCGCGTGCAGGGCCCGCACCGCCAACTCCGTATAGGCCGCGTCGATCAGCACGCTGATCTTGATCTCCGAGGTCGAGATCACCTGGATGTTCACGCCCTTGGACGCCAGCGCCTCGAACATCGACTTGGCCACGCCGGTGTGGCTGCGCATGCCGACCCCGATCACCGAGACCTTGGCCACGTCGTCGTTCACTTGAACATCTTCAAAGCCGACGGTCGGTTGCACGCTGCGCACGATCTCGACCGCCCGCTGGGCGTCGCGCTTGCCGACGGTGAATTCCATGTTGGCGGTGTCCGCCGTGCGCGCCTTCGACTGGACGATCATGTCCACGTTGACGTTCGCGTCGGCCAGGGCGCCGAAGATAGTGGACGATACGCCCGGGTGGTCGGGCAAGCCGAAGAGGCTGATCTTCGCCTCGTCGCGGCTGTAGGCCACGCCGCTCACGATGCGCTTTTCCACGATCTCCTCCTCGTCGCACACGATGGTGCCCAAATGGTCTTCACCGGGGCCGGGGGCTTCGCCCGGCTCGACAAAACTCGACAGCACCCGCAAGGGCACATTGTAGGCCATGGCCAGCTCGACCGAGCGGGTCTGCAGCACCTTGGCGCCCAGCGACGCCATCTCCAGCATCTCTTCGTACGAAATCCTGGCCAGCTTGCGGGCCTTGGATTCGATCCGTGGATCGGTGGTGTAGACTCCGTCCACGTCGGTGTAGATGTCGCAGCCGCATCCCAGCGCCGCAGCGATGGCGACCGCGGAGGTGTCCGAGCCGCCCCGGCCCAGAGTGGCGATCCGCCCGTCGCGGGTGACGCCCTGAAAGCCCGCGATCACCGCGACCTCGCCGCCGTCCATCGCCGCGCCCAGTTTGGTTGGGTCGATCTCGTCGATGCGCGCCCGGCCGTGGGCGTCGTCGGCGATGATCGGGATCTGCCAGCCGGTCCACGACCGCGCCGGCACGCCCATGTTGCGCAAGGTCATGGCCAGCAGGCCCGCGGTGACCTGCTCGCCGGAGGCCACCACCACATCGTATTCGTCGTCGGAAGGCGTCAGTCCCGGGGCGGCCGCGCCGGCCCCGTCGGTCCAGGCCACCAGCTCGTTGGTCTTGCCGGACATGGCCGAGACCACAACGGCCACCTGGCGCCCCGCCTCACGCTCGGCGTTCACCAGCCGCGCCACGCGCCGGATGCGCTCCAGGTCGGCCACCGAGGTGCCGCCGAATTTCATCACCAGCCGTGACACGCTTGGCCGACCCCTCCGCGCGAAAAGCGGGCCGTTCTAGCGGCGAGGGGGACCGGGCACAACGGGGTAGACGCTGAGCTCTTCAACATACATAACTACCTACCTGCCTACCGTTCCACCTACCTAATAGCGGAAGATGATCCCAATGGATCGAAATCAGGCGATGCAGGTCGCTGTTTCCGACGCGACAGTCTCAGACAAAATCCGCGCTCTGGATTCCGCAGGATACCCAAGGGCGGAAATCGCGAAGCTGCTGAACAAGCGTTACCAACACGTCCGCAACGTGCTGGAGGGCGACAAGCTGCGCGGCGCCGCCGATCCCAGCCCGACCCACGGTGTGGCCGAAACGTCTCGCCGCTTCGAGGGGGCGTATGTCCCGCGAGACGTCGAAGACCGTGGGGGCGGCGCCTATCGCCTCACGGTGCGGCCCGACGGCTCGGTCATGCTTCCCGAAGCGGTTCGTGCGGCGTTCGGCCTGAACGGCGCCGGCGCCGTCTTGGCGCGGCTGGAAGGCGAGGAGTTCAAGCTCATCAGCACGGCGACGGCCTGGCGTCGCATCGACGGGCTGATGGCGCCCTATAAGTGGAATGGCGGCCCGATGGCGTCGGATGAGTTGATCGCTGAGCGCCGCGCCGAGGCCGAGCGCGAGTAACATGGCCGGTGTCGTGTTGGACGCTTCCGCGATCCTGGCGCGCGTGCTGGACGAACCGGGACGTGAGATCGTGGTGGCCGTGATCGATGGCGCCAGCGTCAGCGCGGTCAATCTCGCGGAAGTGGCGCAACGATTGATCGACCTTGGCGGAGACGACCTAGGCGTCACCGCGACCATCCGGGCTCTATCGTGCGAGGTCGTCGGGTTCGACCAGGAACTGGCCCTCCAGGCTGGCCTCCTCCGCCGCGCCACCAAGGCCAAAGGCCTCTCCCTGGGAGACCGCGCTTGCCTTGCCCTTGGCAAGCGGCTCGGCCTGCCCGTCTACACCGCCGATCGCGCCTGGGCGGAACTGGACCTGGGCGTCGAAGTCGTGCTGATACGCTGAGCATGGACGCCGCGCCGAAATCCTCCATCGATCCCGCCGACGTCGAGCGTTTTTCGCGCATCGCGGCCGAGTGGTGGGACCCCAAAGGCAAGTTCGCGCCGCTGCATAAGTTCAATCCGGTCCGCCTCGCCTTCATCCGCGAGCAGGTCCTCTACCGCTTCCAGCGCGACCCAAGGGCCCGCCAGCCGTTCGAAGGCCTTCGGCTGCTGGATATCGGCTGTGGTGGCGGGCTGCTGTGCGAGCCGATGGCCCGCCTGGGCTTCCAGGTCGTGGGCGTCGATGCCTCCGAGCGTAACATCGGCACGGCGTCGGCCCACGCCGCCGAGGCCGCGCTGACGATCGACTATCGCGCCTCCACCGCCGAGGCCCTGGTGGCGGCCGGCGAGCCCCTGTTCGACGTGATCCTCAACATGGAGGTGATCGAGCACGTCGCCGACCCGGGCGAATACCTCCGCGATTGTGCCCGGCTGCTGAAGCCCGGCGGCCTGATGGTCGTGGCCACGCTGAACCGCACCCTGAAGGCGCTGGCGCTGGCCAAGGTCGGCGCCGAGTACATCCTACGCTGGCTGCCGGTGGGAACGCATGACTGGAACAAGTTCCTCAAGCCCGGCGAGATCCGCGACTTCCTGGCGCAAGCCCCGGTCGTTGTGGACGGGCCCTACGGAGTCGTATTCAACCCGCTCACCGGTCGATGGACGGAATCCACCGACACGGACGTGAACTACATGATGACGGTGGTCCGCGACGCGACGTGAAACGCGTGCGATGACCCGTCGGGGGCAGACCGGGAGTTTCAATGCCATCGCTTCGCGTGCTCGGGCACGCCTTCCGCGCCTGGCGACGGAACAAGAGCTGGGCCAAGCACGAGCCTGAGACCCCCTACCTGGCGGACCTGCTGTCGGGCGCGCCGGTGTGCCTGCACGTGGGCGCCAGCGACGGCCGCCACTCCTATGTCATGACCCAGGTGGCGCCCAAGGCCCGCATCTATGCCTTCGAGCCGTCGGCCTTCGCGTTCGCGGTGCTGAAGACCGGCATCGCCTGGCACCGGATGGGCAAGCAGGTCACCGCCATCCACGCCGCTGTGGGCGACAAGCCGGGTCAGCTGCTGCTGGTCACGCCGAAGAAGACCTCCGGCCGCATGGGCCGCGCCTACGCCTATGTCGCCGAGACCCGGCCCAACGGGGCCGCCCGCCCGGATCTGGAAGACACCGGCATGGACATCCAGCCCACCCCGGTGATCACGCTGGACGACTACTGCGCCGGCCAGGGGCTCACAGAAGTCGATTTCATCCGCATGGACATCGAGGGCGCCGAGCTGATGGCCCTGAAGGGTGCGCTGACCATCCTCGACCGTGACCGCCCGCACGTCCTGCTGGAGATCCACCCGGCCATGCTCCAGGCCCGGTTCGGCGCCTCGGGCGAGGCGGTGCTCGACCTGTTCCGTGACCGTGGCTACCGCATGTTCGCCCTCAACGATGGCCGCCTGGAAGAACGCACCACCCTGGTCGAGGGCCTGCCGTGGAAGGACTATTTCTTCATCCACCCGACGCGGGCGGCCAAGCTGCCGGACGGGGTGTTCAAGGCACGGATGGGGGTGTGAGCGGCGCAGGCCGCCGCCACCCCTCCGTCGGCCTCTCGCCGGTTGCGATTGACGCCCCCTGGGTCAGGGCCGATTCATAGGCAAACGCCTAAGGGAGGTCCGAACGTGAAACACGCGCTGATCTGTGGTCTCGCCGCCGCTGCCGCCTGCGGCCTTCCGCTCTCAAGCCTGGCCGCCGAGGCCGCCTACAAGGCCCCGCGCAACGGCCTCGGCCAGCCCGACCTGGGCGGCGCCTGGTCCAACGCCACCCTGACGCCACAGGTCCGGCCGACGTTGTACGGGACCCGCAAGGCGCAGACCCCGGAAGAGGTCCGCCTGCTCGAGGGCGCGAACGCCGCAAAGGACGCCGCCAGCAACGCCCGGGTCGATGTCAGCAAGGGCGCCGGCGGCGCGTCGGACAACGTCGGCGCCTACGACCGCGCCTGGATCGACAACGGCACGGGCGTCATGCGCGTGGGCGGCGAGCCGCGCACCTCGCTGATCACCACCGACGATGGCCAGCCGCCGCCGCCCCTAGGTCAGCGGAAGCGCAGCTTGGCCCCGGGCGCCGGCTCGCGCGGCTCCGGCCTGCAGGCGGTGAAACAGGCCGCCGCGGTCGACATCTTCGAAGGGCAGGGCAGTGAGGCGGCGGCCAAATTCGGCTCCTACGACAACCCCGAGAACCGGGCGCTCGGCGAACGCTGCCTGCTGTCGTTCGGCCGCAACGGCGGCCCGCCGATGTTCCCCAACGGCTGGTACAACAACAACTACCTCATTGCCCAAAGCCCGACCGAGGTGGCGATCGTGATCGAGATGGTCCACGACGTCCGCCACATCCGGCTGAACGCCAGCCACCGCACCGACACCGTCCGCCCCTGGTTCGGCGACAGTATCGGCCGCTGGGAGGGCGACACCCTGGTGGTCGAGACCAACCACATCCCCAAGGCCCAGGCCTATTACGGCGCCTGGGAGAACCTCACCGTCACCGAACGCTTCACCCGGGTCGGCAAGGACCGCATCCGCTACCAGTTCACCGCCCAGGACCCGACAGCCTGGGACAAGCCCTGGGGCGGCGAATACGAATTCCACCCCCTGAAAGGCCAGGTCCTCGAATACGCCTGCCATGAAGGCAACTACGCCCTGGGCGGCATCCTGGCCGGCGCGCGCGAGGAAGAGAAGCGCGTGGCGCAGGGCAAGGGTGCGGCGGTGGCGAGCAAGTAGGGCAGATTTCCCTCCCCGGAACGGGGAGGGTGCGGGCACCCATGCAGTTCCGCATACCCGCTCTGTGAAATCGCTTATCTATGCAGCGTTCAGATGGGTGTATCTAAACATTGTCCAGACGGACAGCCCCGCTCCCCCGGGGTTCCAACTGAAACTTCAGGTGTGTGTCATGACCCTCTCGACCTTCGAACGCTCGCTCGACAAGATCGCCCCGGCCTTCCTGATGATCCTCGGC
>CALQQB010000062.1 GCA_943332615.1 Phenylobacterium deserti | reverse complement strand
GCCGGCCAGACCCAGGACGTCCCTGACGTTGTCCGCCTTGGCGAGGGCGGCCTGAAGATCGCCGGCCATGGCCAGGCTGAGCTCGGCCAGGCTGCGCAGCAGGCGGCTGTTGTCCTCGATGATGTCAGCGTCGCTGGCCATGGAACAAACATAGAACATGAAGCGGCGGTTGTAAAGGGCCGCCTGCGGCTGAGCCCGCCGGCGGGCGCCGGTGACGCCATATCTCTTTCCTGGCGCCACTGGCCTACTTCAGTCGACCCGCGATGCGCGTCAGGAGGTCCATGCGTTCGTGGAGGATGGCGACGATCAGGGTGAGAACGTAGGCCCGGGTCAAGCCACCCCGACCGGACCCAGCTCCTGGGCGGCGATGTCGTCAAAGCACTTGTCCGAGATCCCACCGGCCAGCCCCTCGGCGATGCGCTGGGCGAGGAGGGCCTTGAGGTCGCGCCACGCCGCCTCATCGTCCTCGGTGAGGGCTGGAACAGCCGCTCGACGGCGTACTGGCGGATCGTCTTGCCCTGCAACGCCGCCAGGGCCTTCAAGCTCTGATGCTGCTGTTCGGTGAGGTCTATGGAGAGGCGGCTGATGGGTGACGCTTGTCAACTTTGGCGTTCACGAAACTACAAATGTGGGTTTGTGGCTATGCGGTCGTGACGCCTCGGCGCCTCTCCGGCTGAGCCCAAGGCGCGAGGTAGACCGTGGACGTGACCGCGCGCGCGGTTAATGTCTCCTGAACGACGATAAGGGAGAGGCGGCATGGCGGCGACCAACAGCCGGGACCGGGACTTGCGCACGCGGGCGGCGGCGGTGATCCCGGGCGGAATGTACGGCCACCAGGCCGTGGGCCTGCTGCCCGACGACTATCCGCAGTTTTTCGAGCGCGGCGAAGGCGCCCACATCTGGGACGTCGATGGCCGGCGCTACCTCGACTTCATGTGCGCCTATGGGCCCAACCTGTTCGGCTATGCCCATCCAGAGATCGACGCGGCCTATGTGCGCCAGCTGGGGCTGGGCGACACCCTGACCGGGCCGACCGCGCTGATGGTCGAGCTGGCCGAGGCGCTGACCGGCATGGTGACCCACGCCGACTGGGCGATCTTCTGCAAGAACGGCACGGACGCCACCACCATGGCGCTGACCACGGCGCGGGCCCACACGCGGCGGCGAAAGGTGGTGCGGGCCACGGGGGCCTATCACGGCGCCGCGCCCTGGTGCGTGCCCCGGCCCTCGGGCGTGATCGACAGCGACCGGGCCAACCAGGTTTTCTGCACCTACAACGACGTGGCCAGCCTGGAGGCCGCGGTGGCCGAGGCCGGCGACGACCTGGCCGCGATCTTCGCCGCCCCGTTCAAGCACGACGCCTTCATCGACCAGGCCGAGCCGGACCCGGCCTATGCGCGCCGCGCCCGCGAACTCTGCGACCAGACCGGCGCGCTGCTGGTGGTGGACGACGTCCGCGCCGGCTTCCGGCTGGTGCGCGACTGCTCCTGGAGCCGGCTGGGCGTGCAGCCGGACCTGTCGACCTGGGGCAAATGCCTGGCCAACGGCCATCCGCTGTCGGTGATGCTGGGCAGCGAGGTCGCCCGCAAGGCGGCGGCCTCGATCTATGTGACCGGCTCGTTCTGGTTCCAGGCCGCGACCATGGCGGCGGCGCTGGAAACCCTGCGGCTGGTCCGCGAGACCGACTATCTGGAGCGGATCACCGCGCTGGGCGAGCGCCTGCGGTCCGGCCTCGCCGAACGCGCCTCGACCGCCGGCTTCGGCTTCCGCCAGACCGGGCCGGGGACCATGCCGCTGTTCCTGTTCGACGACGACCCCGACCTGCGCAAGGGGTTCTGCTTCTCATCCGAGATGCTGAGCCGCGGGGTCTATGTGCATCCCTGGCACAACATGTTCCTCTGCGCCGCCATGACCGAAGCCGACATCGATGGCGCGCTGGACGCCGCCGAGGGCGCCTTCGGGGCGCTGAAGCGGCAGGTGCGTGAGCTCGCGCCCGTCGAGAAACTGGCCTTCCTCTCCGCTGGAGCCCGCTGATGCAGGACTATTCGAACTACGACGGCGTCGGCCTTGCCGAACTCGTCGCCAAACGCGCCGTCACCCCCGGCGAACTGGTGGAGGCCGCCATCGCGCGGGTCGAGCAGCACAATCCGGTGCTGAACGCCGTGGTCTACGAAGGCTTCGACGACGCCCGGGCCCGGGCCGCGGGCGACCTGCCCGACGGACCGTTCAAGGGCGTGCCGTTCCTGATCAAGGACCTGGGCATGCCGGTCGCCGGCTGGCCCCGCACCTCGGGCAGCAAGTTCGCGCGCGGCATGGTCGACGCCGAGGACGGCGGCCTGACCGCCCGCTACCGCGCCTCGGGCGTCGTTCCGATCGGCAAGAGCAACACGCCGGAGTACGGCATCACCGGCACGACCGAGAGCGCTCACCTGGGCCCCTGCCGCAACCCCTGGAACCCCGCTCATATCGCCGGCGGCTCGTCGGGTGGCTCGGCCTCGGCGGTCGCGGCGGGGATCGTGCCGATGGCGCATGCCTCCGACGGCCTGGGCTCGATCCGCATCCCGGCGGCCTGCTGCGGCCTGGTGGGCCTGAAGGTCACCCGCGACCGCAACCCGAACATGCCGGACGGCTTCGACTACGCGCTCGGCAATGTCGTCGACCACATCGTCAGCCGCACGGTGCGTGACTCAGCCGTGATGCTGGACGCCACCGGCTACGCCGCGCCGGGCGCGCCCTACCCGGCCCCTCGCAAGGACCGGCCCTATGCCCAGGAGGTTGAGGCCAGCCCCGGCAAGCTGCGCATCGCCTGGTCGTCGGAGACCCCCAACGGCCGGCCGATCGAGCCTGAGATCCAGGCAGCGCTGGAGCGGAGCGCCGCCCTGCTGAAGGGCCTGGGCCATGAGGTGATCGAGCGCGGCCTGGGCATCGACTACCGCGCCCTCTACGCCTCGCGCGGCCCGGCGGCCGCCGCCAACTTCGCCGCCGGCATGGCGCGGCTGATCGAGGAGGTGGGCCGCGAGCCGGAACCCGACGAGCTTGAGCCGCTGACCTGGGCCATCCTGAAGGGCGGCCGGCGGCAGGAGGGCGCCGCGGTGATGCGCTCGCTGCAGGAAACCCGGATGCTGAACTTCAAGACGCTGGAGGCCTTCGAGGACATCGACGTCTACCTCTGCCCGGTCATGGGCACGCCGGTGCCGGAGATCGGCTTCATCGACCCGGTGAACCTGGAGCCGCGCGAAGTGAACAAGCGCCAGGGTCGCACCTATCCGTTCACCCCGCCGTTCAACTACTCCGGCCAGCCCTCGCTCAGCCTGCCGCTGGAGATGTCGGCCAACGGCCTGCCGATCGGCATGATGTTCACGTCGAAATACGCCGACGAGGCGACGCTCTTCCGCCTCGCCGGCCAGTTGGAGAAGGAAGCGCCGTGGAAGGACCGCCGACCGCAGGTCTGGGGTTGATGACCTTCTGGACGCGCCGCAACTGGATGACGCTGGCGGCGCTTGGCGGCTTCGTCTCGGTCGCCGTCGGGGCTTTCGCGGCCCATGGCGTCACCGATCCGCGGGCGCAGGAGCTGCTGCGGACCGGCGCGATGTATGGCTTCATGCACAGCATGGCGACCCTGGCCTGCGCCACCTTCATGCAGGTGGGCGCGCGACGGGCGCGGTTCGCGCCGGGTTTCTTCCTGTCCGGCGCGGTGCTGTTCTCGGGGTCACTCTACGCCATGGCGTTCGGCGCACCGCGCATCCTGGGCGCGGTGACCCCGATCGGAGGGCTGCTGTTCCTGACCGGCTGGGGCGTGCTGGCCTGGGCCGCGCGCGGGGTCGATCCTTAGGCGCGCGCCGGCCTGGGCAGCGCCAGGCCGTGCAGGCAGGCGGCTGAGCCGATCAGGGCGATGAACATCACCGCGGCCATCGGCTTGGCGGTGCCGTCGTGCAGCACGCCGGCCAGCAGCGAGGCGAGCGCGCCGGCCCCGAACGACACCGATCCCATCAGGGCCGAGATGGCGCCGGCGCGCAACGGATCGATGTTGAGGGCGCCGGCCATGGTGTTGCCCTGCACGAAGCCGTAGCTGGACAGCAGCAGGAACAGCAGCGGCAGGATGGTCCACGGCCCGTCCAGCCCACTATAGGCCGCCAACGCCAGCAGCACGCCGACGCCCAACGCCACGAGGCTGGATCGCGCCAGCACCTGGTCCGGCGTGAACCAGCGCAGGACGAAACGGTTCACCTGGTTGCCACCGATGATGCCGACCGCGTTCAGGCCGAACAGCCACGGGAACAGGTTCACCGAGACGCCGTAGGTCCCCATCAGCAATCCAGGTGATGACGAGAGATATGTGAAGATCGTCGCGCCGTTCAGGGCCCCGGACAGCGCGTAGCCGATCAACCGCCGCTCCCGCAGGATCGCCAGGTACGACTGGAACGGGTTCTCCTGGCTGGCCTGGAGGCTGGTCGCCTCGGAGCGGGATTCCGTCATGCGCAGCAGCGCGATAAGGCCGACCACCACGCCGAAGGCGGTCATGAACCAGAAGTTCAACCGCCAGCCGCCGAAATTGAGCAGGGCGCTGCCCAGCAGCGGCGCCAGGATCGGCGCCAGCCCCATGATCAGCATCATCAGGCTCAGCATCCGCGCCGTCTCGGTGTGGCCGAAGCGATCGCGGATAACGGCGCGCGACACCACGCCGCCAGCGCACGCTCCCAGCGCCTGCACAAAACGACCGACCAGCAGCCATTCCGGCGTCGTCGCCAGCGCGCAGCCGGCCGAGGCCAGGGTAAAGATCGCCGCGCCCAGCAGGATCGGTGCGCGGCGGCCCAAACGGTCAGAGGCCGGGCCGTAGAACACCTGTCCGATCGCCATGCCGGCCAGGAACGCGGCCACCGTGCCCTGGGTCTGGGCCGGACTCGCGTGCAGGGACCGACCGATCGCCGGCAGGCTGGCCAGGTACATGTCGATCGCCAGCGGCCCCATGGCGGTCAGCGAGCCCAGGAGGATCACCAGCCCCCAAGGCGTCCCCAGACTCGTGGGCGTCCCCAGACTCGGGGGCGTCCCCAGACTCGGGGGCGGACTTCCGGGCGGAGACTCGTTGGCGGACGTGGCGGCACTCATGTCTTAGTGCGCCTACACGATAAGCGGACGGGAGGACACGGGATGTCGGCGCTTGAGACCATGATGCCTTCGGTGCAGCGGGCGGCGGTGAACGGGGTCGAGATTGCTTACTATGAGGCGGGCCCCCGCGAGGGCGTGCCGGTGATCCTCTGCCACGGCTTTCCGGAGCTGGCCTTTTCCTGGCGCCACCAGATCAAGGCGCTGGGTGACGCCGGCCGCTGGGTGATCGCGCCGGACCAGCGCGGCTATGGCCTGTCGTCCAAGCCCGACGGCATCCCGAACTACGACATCGACTGCCTGACCGGCGACATCGTCGGGCTGATGGACCACCTCGGCGTGGAGAAGGCGATCCTGGCCGGCCACGACTGGGGCGGCATCGTCGTGTGGCAGGCGCCGCTGATCCACCCGGACCGCATCGCCGGGGTCATCGGCCTGAACACGCCCTTCATGCCCCGCGCCCCGGCCGATCCGATCGCCATCATGCGGGCCCGCTTCGGACCGGACATGTACATCGTCTGGTTCCAGACCCCCGGCGAGGCGGACGCCGTGCTGGGCGCCGACCCGGACAAGACCATGCGCTTCTTCATGCGCAAGCCGGCGGCCCTGGCGGCGACCGCCCAGCCCAGCGCCGGCGGCTCGACCTTCGCCTTCAAGGACCTGTTGCAGGGCTGGGACGGCGTCACCGGCGGCGACCAGCTGCTGACGCCCGAGGAGCTCAAGGTATTCGCGGACGCCTTCGGGGCGGGCGGCTTCACCGGCCCGATCAACTGGTATCGGAACTTCACCCGCAACTGGGAGCGCGCCGAAAGCCTGCCGACCCGGATCGACGGCATTCCCTGCCTGATGATCACCGCCGAGCTCGACGCCGTGCTCCCGCCGTCGGCCGCCGAACACATGCCATCGGTGATCGGTGATCTGGAAACCACGCTGGTGCTCGGATCGGGCCACTGGACGCAGCAGGAGAAACCGGGCGAAGTGAACCGCCTCATGCTGGACTGGCTGGAGAGGCGCTTCCCGAAGTAGAAGGTCGCATGGACCGATCCACCCCCGCGCCTCATGTCTCCGGGTCCCACCACCGGCGGGGCCTGTTCCCCGACAACGAACCCTTCGCGTCCGGCTACCTGACGACCGGCGGCCCGCATGAGGTATTCTACGAGGAATGCGGCAATCCGAATGGCAAGCCGTGCGTGATCCTGCATGGCGGCCCGGGCGGCGCGATCAACCCGACCATGCGGCGGTTCTTCGACCCCGCGAAGTGGCGGATGACGCTGTTCGACCAGCGCGGCTGCGGCAAGAGCCGGCCCAACGCCAGCCTGGACGACAACACCACCTGGAGCCTCATCGAGGATATCGAGCGGCTGCGGGAACAGCTGGGCGTCGAGAGGTGGTGCGTGTTCGGCGGCTCCTGGGGCTCCACCCTGGCCCTGGCCTACGCCATCAAGCACCCGGAGCGGGTCGAGAGCCTCGTCCTGCGTGGTGTCTTCCTCCTGACCAAGCGAGAGCTCGCCTGGTTCTATCAGGACGGCGCCTCGATGATGTTCCCCGACGCCTGGGCCCGCTTCTGCGCCCCGATCCCCGTGGCCGAACGTGACGACATGATGGGCGCCTATCACAAGCGCCTCACCCACCCCGACCGTCGCGTCCAGGCCACGGCCGCGGCCGCCTGGAGCCAGTGGGAGGGCGACACGATCTCGATCCGTGGGCCGGAAGCGCGGCCCTCGAAGTTCAACGAAATCGACTTCGCCATCGCCTTCTCCCGGATCGAGAGCCATTTCTTCGTCAACGGCGGCTTCTTCCCACAGGAAGACTGGCTGATCGCCAACGCCGACAAGCTGGCCAAGATCCCCGGCTGGATCGTCCAGGGCCGCTTTGATGTGGTGACGCCGATGGAGAGCGCCTGGCGACTGAAGACCGCCTGGCCGGCCGCGCGCTTCGAAGTGGTCTGGGACGCCGGCCACGCCTCGACCGAGCCCGGGATTGTCGATGCCCTGGTGCGGGCGACGGACCAGGCGCTGAGGGTCTAGACGAACGTCCCCTTCCCGCTCGTGACCTCCGCGTAGCGGTGGACGCGGACAGACTGCACGAGGCCGAAGCCGACCATCACGGTCAGCATGACCGTGCCGCCGTAGCTCAGCATCGGCATCGGGATGCCCACCACCGGGGCGAGGCCCATGACCATGGCGCCGTTGATCATCACATAGAGCGAGAAGGTGGCGGTGACGCCGGCGGCCGCGAGGCGGCCGAAGTGGCTGTGGCTGAGGTAGGAGGTGCGCAGCGACATGAAGATCACCGCCGCATAGAGGATCAGGATCGACACGCAGCCCACGAAGCCGAACTCCTCGGCCAGGGTGGCGAAGATGAAGTCGGTCTGTTTCTCGGGCAGGAAGTTCAGCTGGCTCTGCGAACCCAGGCCGTAGCCCTTGCCCAGCAGGCCGCCGGAGCCCAGCGCGATCATCGACTGCAGGATATGATAGCCCGAGCCCGAGGGATCGCTCTCCGGATTCAGGAAGGTGAGGATCCTGTCGCGCTGATAGTCGTGCATGACGAAGAAGAAGAACGGCGGGGCGATCGCGACCACCGCGGCGATGCCGGCAGCGATGATCTTCCACGACAGGCCGGCCAGCACCACGATCGCCGTGCCGGTCAGCGCGATCAGCATGGCGGTGCCCAGGTCCGGCTCCTTGGCGACCAGCAGCACCGGCACGGCGATCATGCCCGCCGGGATCAGCAGCCACCACGACAGCCGCGCCCGGTCGGCCGGCGCCCCGTGGTAGAGCCGGGCCAGGGCCAGCACGATGCCGATCTTCATCACCTCCGACGGCTGGAAACTGAAACTGCCCACCCCCAGCCACCGCTGCGCGCCAAGCCGGGTCTGCCCGACCGTGTCCACCAGGATCAGCAGGATCACGCCCAGGCCATAGATCGGATAGGCGAGCGCGAACCAGACCCGCACGTCAACGACCGCCAGGATGAGCATCATCATCAGGCAGAGGCCGTAGCGGACCAGGTGCGCGCCGGCCCACGGCCTCCAGGACGAGCCGGCAATGGAGAACAGCATCAGCCCGCCGGCCCCGGCGATCAGGCTCATGGCCAGGACGAAGACCCAGTCGATCTCGCTGAGCTTGACGATCAGGCGGTCGCGCTCGCCGGGGCGGGTCAGGGCCGAGACGGTCATGCGGCGGGCCTTCCTGGCGTGGGCAGGGGATCGGGCGCGTCGGGCAGGCCGTCCTCGTTCTGGAGTTCAGGCGGCAGGTCGGGCATCGGCGTCGGGCGCTGCACCTGGGCCACGATCTCGGGATCCTTCAGCAGCACCGTGCGCATGATCTCCCGCGCACGCGGCGCCGCCGCAGCCGCGCCAAAGCCACCGTGCTCGACCAGCACGGCCAGCGCGTAGCGGGGTGCGTCCTGGGGGGCGAAACCGATGAACCAGGCATGGTCCCGGAGGGCCCAGGCGCCGCGCGTGCCGTAGACACCGCGACCCGTGCCGTAGGAATAGGCCTGCGCCGTGCCGGTCTTGCCGGACATCCGGATCCCGCCGAGACCCAGGTCGCCAAAGGCCGCCGCGGTTCCGAACGTCGTCACGGCCGCCATGGCGTCCCGGACGAAGGCGATGTGAGCCGGATCGACGGGCAACTCACCCCAGGCCGCGCCGGACTTCTGCTCGACGCCGCCGATCGAGCGGACCAGGCGAGGGTGCAGTGTTTTCGTCCCGTTCGCGATGCGCGAGGTCATCACGCAGAGCTGCAGCGGATTGAGGTTGGTATAGCCCTGGCCGATGCCCATGCTGGGGGTCTCGCCGGGGTGCCACTTCGGGTCCTTCGGAAACCGCCGCGCCTTATAGGCGCGGTCGGGCACGAGGCCCTTCTTCTGGCCCGGAATGCCGATGTCGAAGATCTCGCCGAGGCCGAACTTTCGCGCCGTCGCCGCGATCTTGTCGGGCCCCAGCCACAGGGCGCACTGGTAGAAATAGATATCGCACGACGTGGCGACGGCGCTTCTCAGGTCCAGGGGACCATGGCCCCCGACCTTGTCGCACTTCCACACCCGCCCGAAGACCCAATGGCCGCTGCAGACGTGGACGGTCTTCGGATCATACCCGTTCTCCAGGGCCGCCAACGCCACCATGGTCTTGAACGTCGAGCCCGGCGGATAGGTCGCCGTCAGGGCCTTGTTGAACAGTGGCTTGTGATCGTACTGCGCCAGCCCGCGGTACTCGGCTCCGCTCAGGCCGCGGACGAAGCGGTTGGCGTCGAAGCTGGGGCCGGAGAACATGCACAGGATGTCGCCGTTGCGGACATCCATGACCACCGCGGCCCCGCTCTCGGAGCCAAACACCTCCTCGGCGCGCAGCTGCACATCGACGTCCAGCGTCAGCTCGATGACCTTGCCGGGGGTGGCGGGGATATCCCCCTGGCGATCCTCGCGGACCTGCCGGCCATTGGCGTCGACCTCGACCTTCTGCGCCCCGGGCTTGCCGCGCAGGTCCAGGTCGAAGGCTTTCTCGACACCCTGTTTGCCGATCCGGAAGCTGGGGTGAAGCAGGATCGGGTCCGGGTTGGGCCCGGCCTTTTCCACGTCTTCCTTGTTCACCTTGGCCACGTAGCCGATCACGTGAGCGAAAGCGCCACCGTGCGGATAGACCCGCACCTCGCCCATGTCGGCGGTGACGCCGGGCAGTTCCGGAGCACGGACGTTGATGGCGCTGAACTGCTCCCAGCTCATGTCCTCGGCGATCTGCACCGGCGCCCGCTTGGGGGCGGAATTGATCTCCCGCAGCAGTCGGCGCTGCCGGGTCTCGTCCAGGGGCACGTACTCGGCGAGGGTCTTCAGCGTGCCCTCGGGATCGACGCCCTTGTCGCGGGCCACCATCAGCCGGAAGTTAGGCCGGTTGGCCGCCAGGATGGCGCCGTTCCGATCAACGATGACACCGCGCGGCGCCGGTAGGAGCTTGAAGTTGAACTGGTTGGAGGTGCTCAGCTTCTCGTAACGCTGGGTCTCGAACAGCTGGAGGTAGGCCAGCCGACCGCCCAGCGCACCCAGCCCCAGGCCGGCGAACGCGCCCAGCAGGATCGCGCGCCGGTGAAAGGCGCCCTGCCGTTCGTTGACCTCCTCGAAGAAGATGTGCGGCTGCGTCATCCTCCTACGCTCCTTACGGAGCTACGGAGGACAGGTCCTCCTGGGGCGACTTGTCCTGCGAAGCCCTGGCGAAGCAGGAAGCCTTGGCGGAGTAGGGTCATGGGGTCAGCGGAACCTCACGTCGGCGTCTTCGAAGCGATCGATGAGCCGGTCCGCGAAGGGATAGAGGACGATTGTGGCAAGGAACTGGAAGCCGACCGAGATCGGATCCGGTGCGTTCTGGGCGTCCAGCATCGTGAACAGGTAGCCCGCGCCCAGGGCGAGCGCGGTAGAACCGGCGTACCAGGCCCACATCATCACCTGGCTCTGGCCCGCCAGCATGGCGCGTCCGGCCAGGACCACGCCGTAGGGCAGCAGCAGGCACACGGCCCAGAAAGCTGTGGGGCTGTTCCACAGGAAGTCCAGGAAGACCCCCAGGATCATCACCGCCAGGGGCGCAAGCATTGACGGTCGGATCACCGCCCAGGCGAAGACCGCAGGCATGGCGAACACCGGCTCGGGCAGGCCGTAGCCAAAGAACCGTAGCGGCAGGGCGAACACCAGGGTAGCGGCGATCACCAGCAGCATCGGCACGCCCAGCCAGCGCCAGGGCGTCATGGGTTGGGCCCCGGCCCGGTTCAAGGCGCGGCTCCCGCCTTCGCGGGCGGCTTGGGCGCAGGCTTAGCCAGGGGCGCGACGGCTTTGGCGACCGGCACCGCCGGCGCGGCGGCGGTCGCAGTCGCCGGGACCGGTTCCGGCGGCGGCAACGTCGAGGCGCCCGGGGTCGGCGGAGGCACCTCGATCTTGTCGAGTCCCGCGCGGCGGGCGACCTGGGTGAAGTCCTGGAACAGCAGCACGCGGACGTAATCAACAGCGGCTCTGTCCGAAGCCAGCACCACGCGCCAGCGGCCGTCCAGCCCCTTCACCGCCACACCCACCGGCAGGCCGCGCGGAAAGACGCCGCCGTCGCCGGAAGTCAGCACCCGGTCGCCGCTCTTCACCGGATCCAGGCCGCGCAGGTATTCGAGCTTCGGATTGGGCCCGCCGTCGCCGGTCAGGATGGCGCGGGCATTGGTACGGTCGATCATCACCGGCGTGCGCGAGGCCACGTCGGTCAGCAGCAGCACCCGGCTGACGCCGTCGGTGACGCCGACCACCCGGCCGACCAAGCCGTTCTCGCTCATCACCGGATTCCCGGGCTTGATCCCCGCCTCGCTGCCGGCGTTGGCCAGGCGGGAGTTGGCGAACGGTCCGCGGCTGTCGCTGACGATCCGCGCCGAGGCCATCGCGATCGGCGGGTCGGTCTTCAGGCCCAGCAGGGACTGGTAGCGTTGGTTGGTATCCTTGAGCGCGATGGCAACGTCACGCCACTGGCGCATGTTTTTGAGCTCGGCCTTGAGCCGGCGGTTCTCCGACACCGCGAAGAAATAGCCGCGGACGCCATCGACACCCTCCCCGGTCAGACGGCCCGGCGTGGACAGTACGTCGCCGACCGGGGCCATCACCCGGTCGCTGAGGGTGCGCGAATGGCCATAGGCATCCGTGTCGAACGCCTCGCGGCGGTGCGACAACAGGATCGCCACCGAAGCGATCAGCACCACGATGAAGATGACGCCCGCCGTCCAGGTCAGCGGGACCCTCAGTTCGCCGAGCGGGTTGTCCCTCAAGGACATTTCAAACTCCGCTCATCCCGGCGAGCGCCGGGATCCAGATGGCAGATGCGGCGACAGGTTCCAGAGCCGCGGCGCACATCCGATCGGCCGTCCAGCCTTTGGATCTGGATCCCGGCATTCGCCGGGACGAGCGGAACATGGGGGTCTCGCCTTCGGGTTGCCGATCTTAGGCCAGAGTTGATTCCAGGACGCCCTTCATCCACCGGGGATGTTCGAGCACCTTGCCGCAGCCCAGCGCCACGCAGCTGAGCGGATCGTCGGCCACCGTCACCGGCAGGCCGGTGTGGTCGCGGATCTCAGCATCGAGACCCCGCAGCAGCGCGCCGCCGCCGGTCAGCATGATGCCCTTGTCGGCGATGTCGGAGGCCAGTTCCGGCGGGGTGGCTTCCAGCGCCATCTTCACCGCATCGACAATCTGGCCGACCGGCTCCGACAGGGCGTCCGCCGCCTGCTTCTCGGAAATTCGCACTTCGCGTGGCACGCCCTGCATCAGGTCGCGGCCCTTGACCTCGATGGACAGGCCATCACCGTCGGCCGGAGCCCGGGCGGTGCCGATCTCTTTCTTGATCCGCTCGGCCGTGGTCTCGCCGATCAGGAGGTTATGGTTGCGGCGCATGTAGCTGATGATCGCCTCGTCCATCTTGTCGCCGCCGACCCGGACCGAGCGCGAATAGACGATGCCGGAAAGCGACAGCACGGCCACCTCGGTGGTCCCGCCGCCGATATCGACCACCATAGAGCCGGTAGGCTCGTGGATCGGCAGGCCGGCGCCGATCGCAGCCGCCATCGGCTCATCAATCAGGCCCACCCGGCGTCCGCCGGCGTTCAAGCACGAATCATTGATCGCCCGGCGTTCGACGGCCGTGGCGCCCGACGGCACGCACACGATCACCTTGGGATTCACAAAACCCTTCCGGTTGTGAACCTTGCGGATGAAATACTTGATCATCTCCTCGGCGACTTCGAAGTCGGCGATGACCCCGTCGCGCATCGGACGGATAGCTTCCATGTGGCCGGGCGTGCGGCCCAGCATCTGCTTGGCCTCGATCCCGACGGCGTGAACGATCTTGCGGCCGCCGACGTTGCGAAGCGCAACCACCGAGGGCTCGTTCAGCACGATGCCCTTGCCCTTCATGTAGATCAGGGTGTTGGCGGTGCCGAGGTCGATGGCGATGTCGTTGGAGATGGCGCCGAAGAGCGAAGAGATCATTGAAGGCCCTGGAGGAAGGGGGCTGAAATGGTATTCCGACAGAAGGTTCCGAAGGCGGACCGGCTGGCGCGAGAGGTTGCGTCGAGTCGCTACGCTTTGTCTGGCGGGCTCTAACGTCCCTCTGCCCTGATGATTTGGGCATTTCAAGGTTAATCGAAGGTATGCGCGTTCGCGTCGCGCGCGATAATTGGCGCGGCCATTCGCCCAGGAACGCCGCTATTGCCGCGCAGCCGCCCTGGCGGGGGTCTAGCGGGCGTTGAATCCGGGCCAGCTGATCCGGCGCTCAAGCCGCAGGAGGCTGAGAACAGCCACGAATCCAAAGGCTACGAGCAGGCTGGCGATCGCATGAGCCCGCCCCCATTCCAGCGCCTCCACGGACTTGAAGACCTCGATCGAGAGCACATTGGTCTCGCCGGGAATCGCACCGCCGATCATCAGCACCACCCCGAACTCGCCGATCGTGTGGGCGAAGGTGAGGATCGCGGCGACCACATAGCCGGGGGCCGAGAGCGGCGCCACGACGCGCAGAAACGTCGAGAGGCCCGAAGCGCCCAGGGTCGCGGCCGCGTCCAGGCTGTCCTGCTCAACCGCCAGAAAGGCGTTGCGCAGCGGCTGCACGGCGAACGGCATCGAATAGATCACCGAGCCGATCACCAGGCCCGTGAAGGTGAAGGCCAGCGTGCGGATCCCGAACGCCTGGAACGGCGCCATCAGCACACTGTGCGGCCCCAGCGCGATCAGCAGGTAGAAGCCCAGCACCGTCGGCGGCAATACGATCGGCAGCGACACCAGGGCGCCCACGGCCTGGCTGGGCCAGCCGCGGCTCTTTGCGAGCCACCAGGCGAGCGGCGTCGCCAGTACGATCAGGATCAAGGTCGTGACGCCGGCGAGCCTCAGCGTCAGCCAGATGATGTCCGCCAAGCCTGTGAAAGGAAGATCGCTCAAGGAACCTCGTAGCCGTACGTCCGGATGATCGCCTTGGCCTCGCCGCTCTTCAGGAAGGCCATGAAGGCGATCGCCGCCGGATCCCTGGCGGCCGGCTTCAGCAGCACCGCCTGCTGGTCGATGGGCGTGTGGTTGGCGGCCGGGACCACCCAGCGCGAGCCTCCCTTCACCGCGATCACCTGCGACAGGGCCAGGAAGCCGACCTCGGCCGCCCCGGTGTCCACGAACTGATAGGCCTGGGAGATCGAGGTTCCCTGCACCAGCTTCGGCGCCAGGGTATCGGCGACACCCAGCTTCTTCATGGTCTCCACCGCAGCCACGCCATAGGGGGCGGTCTTGGGATCTGCGATGGCGAGCTTCTGGAACCTGCCCGACTTCAGCACGGCGCCCCTGCCATCCACCAGCCCCGGGGTCTTCGAATAGAGCACCAGGCGGCCGACCGCATAGGTGAAGCGGCTGCCGACCACGCCCAGGCCCTCGGCCTCGGCCTTCTCCGGCCGTTCGCGGTCGGCCGACAGGAACACCCCGAACGGCGCCCCGTTGGCGATCTGGGTGTAGAACTGGCCCGAGGCGCCAAAGCTCAGGGTCGCGTCATGGCCGGTCCTGACCTTGAACCGCGCGGCGATCGCCTTGGCGGGCTCGGAGAAGTTAGCGGCCACGGCCACCTTCACCTCGGCGGCCAGCGCCTGGCCGGCGGCGAGCCCCGCGCACGCCGCAGCGGCCATCGCCAGGAGCGCACGACGAATAAGCATGGCGTTCTCCGGAGTGGCGCGCGTCGCCACATGGGGTTATGTAACCGCCCTTCCTAACCCCGTGAAGGCCCTGTCTGTGGATGACGCCAACCCGCTCAGCGCGTCCCTCACGCTCCGGCGCGGCGTGCTGGCGCGCGTGAGCCTGGACCGTGTCGCCATGGTCGAGGCCATCGGCGAGCTGGGCTCGATCAGCGCCGCGGCCAAGCAGCTGGGCCTCAGCTACAAGGGCGCCTGGGATGTGGTCCAGGCGCTCAACAACCTGTTCGACACCCCGCTGATCGAGGCCGCGCCCGGTGGCCGGGCCGGCGGGACGGCGGCGGTGACCGCGCGGGGACGCGCCGTCGTCACCGCCTTCCGCCGCGTGCAGCAGGAACTGGACGCCGCGCTCGCAAAGCTCGACGCGGAACTGAACGGCGCCCCCGCCCTCGACCTCTTCTGGAGCCTCGGCATGCGCACCAGCGCCCGCAACGCCCTGCGCGGCGTCGTCAGCCACGTGACCCCCGGCGCCGTGAACGGCGAGGTGACGCTGACCCTCGCCGACGGGGTCGAGATCACCGCCATCCTCACCCGCCGCAGCATCGAGGACCTGGGGCTGGTGGTCGGCAAGCCCGCTATCGCCCTGATCAAGGCCGGCTTCGTCATCCTGGCCAAGGGCGAGAACCTCCGCACCTCGGCCCGCAACCAGATCACCGGCCGCGTCGCCCACCGCGAGGACGCGGCGGTGAACACCGAGATCAGCCTCGACATCGGCGGCGGCAAGTCCCTGGTCGCCTCGATCACCCTGGAAGGCGCCAACGCGCTGGAGTTGACGGTCGGCGACGCCGTGACCGCGCTGGTAAAGGCCCCGCACGTGATCCTGGCTGTCGAGTAGGGAGGCCCGCCCCCGGGTCAGCGCAGGACGGTCAGCACCACACCAACCGTCGCCAGGGTCCCGCCGATCCACTGCCTGGTCGATACCCGCTCCTTGAACAGGCGGCGACCGACGGCGGCGGCGATCGGCGCCTCGATCACGCCCACGGCGCGGACCGGGCCGGCCGGGGCCATCGCCAGGGCGCCAAACCAGCAGGCCGAGGCGGCCGAACCGAAGAATCCCGCCCCCAGAGAGGTGCGCCAGGACGAGGCCACCGCCTTCAACGACTTCGGGCTGGCGACGGCGAGGACGCCGCCCAGGACCAGCGACTGAAAGGTCTGGGCCGTAACCAGGCCGGCCAGCGCCGAATAGATCGGATGCGCCGGGTCCAGCGCCAGCCCCGCCTGGCGATAGCCATTCAGGGCGAAGGCAAAGGCCAGGCCCGAGGCCAGCCCAAGGCCGGCGCCGGCCAACCCGCCCTTCACGTCGGCGCGCTTTGGCCAGGACAGGATCATCAGCCCTACGGTCGCCACCGCCACGCCCACCCAGGCCTGCGCCGGAAGCCGGTCGCCGAGCGCGATGCCGACCACCGCACCGAGCGGCAGGGACGACTGCTGCATGACGGTGGCCACCGCGAAGCCGGAGCGGCGCATGGCCAGCAACAGGCACCCGGTCGCCGCCATCTGCGCCAAGGCGCCGACGATCACCGCTACGCCGAACCGCATCGACAGTTGAGGCTGCGCGAGCGGCGTCAGCGCCGAAACCACGGCGAACATCGTGATAGAGAATGGCAGGCCGAACAGAAACCGTACCAGGGTCGCGCCCCAGGGCCCGGCTTCCCCGACAAGGCCGCGCTGCAGGGCGTTGCGCGCCACCTGCAACGGCGCGGCCGCGGCGGTCATGATGATCCAGAGCATGCCGAGCTCCAATCCCTCCCCGTCATGAGGAGGGTGGTTCGCGCGTATGCGCGAGCCGGGTGGGGAGACCTTAGCGTCAGTGGCGGTGGCCGGTTTCCCCACCCCGCTCGCTGCGCGAGCGACCCTCCCCATGAAGGGGAGGGAAACGCACCCTAGAACCCGCTGGCGACCTTGCCCGGCGCGCTCTTTTCCTTCCTCGCGAAGAGGTTGTTGAGCGCATTGACATAGGCCTTGGCCGAGGCCGTGAGCGTGTCGGTGTCGGCGGCCGTGCCGGTGGCGATGCGGCCGTCGTCTTCGAGCCGGACTGAGACCTGCGCCTGGGCGTCCGTGCCCTCCGTGACCGCATGCACCTGGAAGAGCCTCAGGATCGCCTGGTGCGGGACGACCGCGTGGATGGCGTTGAACACCGCGTCCACCGGGCCGTCGCCGGTGGCGTTGGCGGACTTCTCGACGCCCTCGATGGTCACCGTCAGGAACGCCTGCTGCGGCCCCTCGGTGCCGGCGATGACCCGCAGGTGCTTGACCTGAACCTTGTCGGCGGAGCTGGCCAGGGCGTCATCGACGAGCGCGACGATATCGTCATCGAAGACGTGCTTCTTCTTGTCTGCCAGGTCCTTGAAGCGGCCGAACGCCTCCTTCAGGGCGTTCTGGCCCAGCTCGTAGCCGAGGTCCTTCAGCTTGGCGCGGAAGGCGTGGCTGCCGGAGTGTTTGCCCATAACCAGGGTGGAGGCGGCCTGACCCACCGATTCCGGCGTCATGATCTCGTAGGTCTCGCGGTTCTTCAGCATCCCGTCCTGGTGGATGCCGCTTTCATGGGCGAAGGCGTTCTTGCCGACGATCGCCTTGTTGAACTGCACCGGGAACCCGGTGATCGCCGAGACATAGCGGCTGGCGCGGGTGATGTGCTGGGTCTCGACGCCCGTGACGTAGGGCAGCCGGTCGCCGCGCACCTTCAGCGCCATGACGATCTCTTCGAGCGCGGCGTTGCCGGCCCGCTCGCCGAGCCCGTTGATCGCGCACTCCACCTGACGCGCGCCGCCCTGGATGCCAGCCAGGCTGTTGGCCACCGCCAGGCCCAGGTCGTTGTGGCAATGGGTGGAGAACACCACGCCGTCCGCGCCCTCCACGGTCGAGATCATATCCTGGAACAGGGCCGCGTATTCGGAAGGGTAGGTGTAGCCGACGGTGTCGGGCAGGTTGATCGTCGTGGCGCCGGCGCGGATGGCCGCCTCGATCGCCAGGCGCAGGAACCCGGGCTCGCTGCGGGTCGCGTCCTCGGCCGACCACTCGATGTCGTCACACAGATTGCGGGCGTGGCCGACGGAGCGGGTGATCGCCTCCAGCACCACCTCGGGCTCCATCTGCAGCTTGTGTTTCATGTGCAGTTCGCTGGTGGCGATGACGATGTGGATGCGCCCGCGCCGAGCGTGACGAATGGCTTCGGCGCAGCGTTCGATGTCCACCGCGTTGGCGCGGCAGAGGCCGGCGATGGTGCTGTCGGTGATGATCCCGGAAATGGCGCGGACGGCCTCAAAGTCGCCGTTGGAGGCGATCGGGAAGCCCGCCTCGATCACATCGACCTTCATGTCCTCGAGGATCTTGGCCAGCTCCAGTTTCTCGTCGTGAGACATGGAGGCGCCGGGCGACTGCTCGCCGTCGCGCATGGTGGTGTCGAAGATGATCACCCGCTCGGACGCCGGGGCGGCGGGAGCGGAGTCAGCGGAGTCAGCTAAAGCTTGGGTCATCGGTCTGGCCTTTCGCGGTGTTCTGTCGTTGGGGACGGAGGCTAAAGACCCCTGGTCGCCCGGCCGCGAAATAGCGCGTGCCTAGAGAGGCGCCCAGGGGCTGATAAGCCCCAGCGAGAGAAGAAGCAGGCTGTCGAGCCGCGTGCGCATGGGTAGGTCTCTACCGAAACGGGTGAGGCGCCGCAAGCATCTTGCGTCCGGCGCGGCGTCTGGCCGCTTCCTCGGCAAGAACCTTGCCGACCGCCGGCCGGGCGCGCACGCGCTCACGGTGGGCGTGGACCTTGGGGAAGCCGGCCGGGTCGATGCCGTCACCTTCTGTCAGCCGCCCTCGCGCCGCTGCAGCCACCGCCGCGCGAACCATCCGAGCCCAAGCCAGAGCACCGCCACCGCCGCCAGTTCCACCCAGTGCCGCCCGATCTCGCCGCGCATCAGCTGGACGATCGAGGCCCCAGCGAAGGCGGTCAGCGCGATCTTCGGTACGATCCCCAGCCCCGTGCCCGCCACGAAGTCCCGTGCGCGCATCGGCGTCACGCCGGCCGCCATGTTGACCACGATGAACGGCGCCGAGGGGACCAGGCGGACGATCAGGCTGGCCAGGAAGCCGTTCTCGCCCACCAGACGCATGAACCGCCGCACGCCATCGCCGGACACCCGTTCCAGCACCCGCGCCCCGGCCGCCCGGCCCAGGTAGAAACCCACCATCGACGAAACCATCGTGCCCACCCAGCTGTAGGCGGCCCCTGTCACCGGCCCGAAGGCCACGACCGCGGCGGCGATCAGCACGATCTGCGGCGTACCGATGAAGGCCAGGGCCGCGAAGGCCGCCACCGCCACCGGCAACGACCACGGGCCCCGCGCCGCGCCCAGCCAGCCCTCCAGCGTCCGCTCGCTGTCCACGCCCAGCAGTTGGGCGCCGAACACGAAGACGATCCCCACCCCGCCGAACAGCACGAAGGACACCAGCAGCGTCCGCAACGCCTGGGCGTCCATATTCGAGAGGAAGGCGAAGAGCCGGCGCATTGGCGCGGAGGGGTCGCCGATCCGTGTGGCGCGGTCAAGGAAGCGACGCCGCAGGCCAGTTTGCGCCGGCCGGCGGTTTGAATGCGCCGCCGCATGGGCTACACCCGCGCCGTCTTTTCAAACCTTAGCTGGAGGCCCAACCCGTCATGTTCCTCGAATCCGCCGCTCTGGCCCGCGTGAAGCCCTCCGCCACCCTGGCGGCGGACGCGAAAGCCCGTGAGCTTCGCGCGCAGGGAAAAGACGTGATCGGCCTGGCCGCCGGCGAGCCCGACTTCGACACGCCGGACAATATCAAGGACGCCGCCATCAAGGCGATCCGCGACGGCAAGACCAAATATACCAACGTCGACGGCATCCCGGAGCTGAAGGAAGCCATCGTCGCGAAATTCCAGCGCGAGAACGGCCTCACCTACAAGACCAGCCAGGTGAACGTCTCCCCGGGCGGCAAGCCGGTGATCTGGAACGCCATGATCGCCACGCTGAACCCCGGCGACGAGGTGATCGTGCCCACCCCCTACTGGGTCAGTTACTGGGACATCGTGCTGCTGGCCGGCGGCAAGCCGGTGGCGGTCCCGACCACGGCGGAACTCGGCTTCAAGCTGCAGGCCGGCGACCTGGACGCCGCCATCACGCCGAAGACCCGGTGGATCCTGCTCAACTCGCCGTCCAACCCGTCGGGCGCGGCTTACACGCGGGCCGAACTGCGGGCGATCGCCGACGTCCTGCTGCGCCACCCACAGGTCTGGATCCTGACCGACGACATGTACGAGCACCTGGTGTTCGGCGACTTCGAGTTCTCGACCATCGCCCAGGTGGAGCCGGCGCTCTACGATCGCACCCTGACCATGAACGGGGTCTCCAAGGCCTACGCCATGACCGGCTGGCGGATCGGCTATGCGGCCGGGCCCGAGCCGCTGATCAAGTCGATGGCCAAGGTGATGAGCCAGACCACCTCCAATCCGTCGTCGATCTCGCAGTGGGCGGCGGTCGAGGCGCTGAACGGGCCGCAGGACTTCATCAAGCCCAACGCCAGGCTGTTCGAGCACCGGCGCGACCTGGTGGTCTCGATGCTCAACCAGGCGCGCGGCATCAAGTGCCCGACGCCGGAGGGGGCGTTCTACGTCTACCCGTCCTGCGAGGAGCTGATCGGCAAGGCGGCGCCCTCGGGCAAGATCATCGGCTCCGACGCCGACTTCGCGGTCGAGCTGCTGGAAAGCGAAGGCGTGGCGGTGGTGTTCGGGGCGGCCTTCGGGCTCTCGCCGTTCTTCCGCATCAGCTACGCCACGTCCGACAGCGTGCTGGAGGACGCCTGCCAGCGGATCCAGCGCTTCTGCGCCAATGTGAAATGAGCGGCGCGGCGGCGATGGACCCCAAGGTCGCCGCCGCCTTCGACGCCATCGCCCCCGCCCAGCGCGCCGCGCTACTGGCGCTTCGCCGCCTGATCCTGGAGACGGCGGCGGAGACGCCTGAGGTCGGCCCCCTGGTCGAGACCCTGAAGTGGGGCGAACCCGCCTATCTGCCGGCCAGGGCTCGCGTCGGGACCACCGTGCGGATCAACGCCCTGAAGGGCTCAGCCGACGGCTACGCGATGTACGTCAACTGCAAGACCAGCCTGCTGGAAAGCTACCGCCACCTCTATCCCGACACCTTCGGCTTCGCAGGCCAGCGAGCGGTGCTGTTATCGACCCAGCGCCCCGTGCCGGAAGCGGCTCTCAAGCACTGCATCGCGCTGGCGCTGACTTATCATTTGGGGACTTAGCGTCCTCTCTCGCGTCGCGAGGGAGAACAAGGCCTACGCCTTGAACGGCGAATATTCCTCCTCCAGCCATTCCATCTCCCGCTCCACGCCTTCGCGCTCCTGCTGCAGGAAACGTTCGACGGGCGCGCGGAGCCTGGGATCGGCGATGTAGTGGGCGCTGTAGACGGGCTTGGGGAGGTAGCCCCTGGCGATCTTGTGCTGGCCTTGCGCACCCGCCTCCACGCGCGGCAGGCCATGGGTGATCGCCCATTCGATGGCCTGATAGTAGCAGAGCTCGAAGTGCAGGAAGGGCACGTCCTCGAGGCAGCCCCAGTTGCGGCCATAGAGGCAGTCGCCGCCGATCAGGTTCAGTGCGCCGGCGATCCAGCGGCCCCCTCCTCTTCCATCTGGGCGGCGCGCCATCACCAGCAGCACCTGGTCGGCCATCCGTTCGCTTAAGCGCGAGAAGAACGCCCGCGTCAGGTACGGGCTGCCCCATTTGCGCGAGCCGGTGTCCATGTAGAAGCGGAAGAAGGCGTCCCAGTGCTCTTCGGTGAGGTCGGCGCCGGTGAGGCAATGCACCTCGACCTGGGCCAGGGCGTCGCGGCGCTCGCGGCGGATGGTCTTGCGCCGGCCGGAGGACAGCGCGCCCAGGAAGTCCTCGAAGTCGGCGTAGCCACGGTTCAGCCAGTGGTACTGCTGGCCCTCGCGCAGACCCAGGCCCTGATCGCCGGTCCAGCGCCACTCGGACTCGGTCAGGAAGTTCAGGTTGACCCCGGAGGCCTCATAGCGCTCGCAGAGGCTCAAGGCCCCGCCCAGCAGGAAGGCCCTCGCCTGCCCCTCATCGACGTCCGGGCGCGCCAGCAGGCGCGCGCCCGTGGCTGGCGTGAATGGCGCGGCGGATAGCAGCTTAGGGTAATAACGGCCGCCGGCCCGCTCATAGGCGTCGGCCCAGGCGTGGTCGAAGATGTATTCCCCCTGGCTGTGGGACTTCAGATAGAGCGGCATGACCGCCGCGATCTGGCCCAGGCTGTCCTCGACGGCCAGGTGCTGCGGCCCCCAGCCGGTGCGCTCGACCGCACAGCCAGTCTCCTCCAGAGCGTGCAGGAAATCATAGCGGATGAAGGGGTTCAGATCGTAGGCCGGGTTGGTGGCGCAAGCGTCCCACGCCTCGCGTCCGATCTCGGAAATTCGCCGGCAAACCTTTACCTCCGGCGCCAGACTCACCCCCGCACTTTGCTTCAAGGGATGAAGCCTTCGAAGATCAGGTTGTCGCAGCCGGCCTTGACCTTGTCCCACTGCGCCGGCTCACGAACGGTCCAGGCCACCACCGGCAGGCCCTGCTCGCGCAGCGTCTCGGCCTTGGGACTGGGCAGCATGTCGAGGCCCAGCGCCAGGAAGTGCGGCCGCGCGATCGACACATGCTCCAGGTTTGCGAAGGCGCGGCGCTGTTCCGCCTCCATGTGCGGCGCGCGATCGTAGGAATAGCTGTCGAGGCCTCGCAGCACGCCCGGGAACCGGTCGGCGAACCAGGCGTGGCTGTAGGGATTGAAGCCGATCAGGCAGAGCGGGCCATTGTGGTCGGCGATCACCTCATGCACCCGCTGCTCCAGCGGCCCGACCTCGCCGTAGGGGGTCTTGAGCTCAATGTGCACCATGGCGCGGTGGCCAATCACGGCCAGGGTTTCCAGCAAGGTCGGGATCTTCTCGTCCGTGCCGGCCAGGCGCAGCTCGGCCAGGCTGTCAGCGGAGTGGTCACGCAGGCGGCCCTCCACGCCGGTCATCCGGGCCAGCGTCTCGTCATGGAACACCACGGCCTCGCCGTCGGCCGAAAGCTGAACATCGAGCTCGATGCCATAGCCGGCGGCGCAGGCGGCCTGGAACGCGCCCAGCGAGTTCTCCGGCGCGCCGTCGGGACGCCACAGACCCCGGTGCGCGATCGGCGGGGTGAACAGCAGCTCCCAGCACTCGCCGAAGCGTTCCCTGCCCTCCGCCGTACCCGATCGGGCTGTCACCGGACCTGCACCACCGCATCGACCTCGACGGCGAAGTTCAGCGGCAGGCGGTAGACGCCGACCGCCGAGCGGGCGTGGCGCCCGGCGTCGCCAAACGCCTGCACCATCACGTCGGAGGCGCCGTTCACGACCTGGGGGATGGCGAAGAAGTCGGGCCCGGCCTGGACGAAACCACCCAGCTTGACCACCCGGACCACGCGGTCGAGGTCGCCGTCGCAGGCGGCCTTCATCTGGGCCAGCAGATTGATGCCGCAGATCCGCGCGGCGCGGTTGGCGGTCTCCGGATCGACATCGACGCCGACGATCCCCAGCACACCGCCCGCGGCGTCATGGGAAACCTGGCCGGAGATGTGGACCAGCTCGCCCACCCGCACGAAGGGGACATAGTTGGCCACCGGCGAGCGGGGCGTGGGCAGTTCAATGCCGGCGGCGGCGAGGCGGTCTTCGACTTGGCTCATGGCTCAATCTCTAGCGCCGCCGCCGCCAAAGAAAAAGGGCCGGCCCCGAAGGACCGGCCCCGTACGCGTACTGGGAGGAAACGCTACGCAACTTTACGCGAACTGACAGGTAAGCCCGGCGCCGCAAGGCGCCGGCATGCCCGGCTTCCGGTACTTCGGAAGGTTTAGCGAGCCGCCTGGAACTTCTCGACGACCGCGGTGACGCGTTCGTTGAGCGGCTTCATGGATTCCTTCACCGAGGAAGACACGGTGTCGGACATCTTGCCGAATTCGGCCATGTAGGTTTCCAGCGCCGACTTGGCGAAGGCGGTCTGGAGCTCGACCACTTCCTGCACGCTCTTGGCGCCGGCCAGCGACTTGGCGGCGGTCACGTTGCTGTCGAAGATCGCTTTCGAGAAGGCCATCGCCTGAGCGCCGAGCGCTTCAGCGCCCTTGGCCGAGGCAGTCGCCGCGGCGACAACGGCTTCGAGGTTCTTCTTGGAATAGCTGTTGGCTTCGTTCATCGCGGCGAGGGACTTCTCGACGCCGTCCTTGAAGGCGACGTTGGAGGCGGCGGTGAACTGTTCGACGGTCTTCTTCGCGGTTTCGACGGCGGCCATGGGACGGCTCCTAAGTTGGGGACGGGGACGAATTTGTTCGGGAGGGCGCTTTGCCCCTGGATCACAGCGTTCTTCTTTCATGTTGCAGTGCAGCAGTCAATGCATTTTTGTGCACTGCAACATGAACCTTGTGCGACAGGCCCCGGCCCCCATAGAGATCGACGAGTCACGCGAACCGCCGATCGCTCAACACTCTTGCTTGGGGATATACCCTTCGCCGCGCCGAGATCGGCCCGACTCAAGCGACGAAGGGGCTGGGGCGCCCGGTCTTCAGGCGCCGCGAGAATTGCGCTCGTTCAATCCTTGTTTACTCTTATTAAGGTTTCTGACGGGCATGATAGCGACTCTCCTGGTGGCGAAGCCGGCCATCTCCACGCGTTGATTCGACGGACGAAGCATGATCCAGCACGCTCGCCGCCTGTTGCTCTCCGTGGGCCTGGCGTTCGCCATGGCCGCCGGTGGGGCAGCGCCCGCCGCCCTGGCGCAGGTCCCCTACTTCCAGCTCATCCCGTCGAGCTCGACCAAATACGCCTCGATCGTGGTGGACGCGAAGACCGGCGAGATCCTCTACGCCAAACGCGCCGACGCGCCGCGATATCCCGCCTCGATCACCAAGGTGATGACGCTCTACCTGACCTTCGAGGCGCTCTCGACGGGCCGCCTTTCGCTGGATGACAGGATTGTGTTCTCGCCGCGCGCCGCGGCGCAAGCGCCGACCAAACTCGGCATCCGGACCGGTGATTCGATCAGCGTCGCCGAAGCGATCCAGGCGCTCTGCACGCTGTCGGCCAACGACGCCGCCGTCGCGGTAGCCGAGAAGCTGGGCGGGACAGAGCAGCGGTTCGCCGCTCTGATGACCCTGCGCGCCCAGGAACTGGGCATGCAGAACACCCATTTCGCCAATGCGAACGGCCTGCCCGACAGCCGCAACCTGTCGACGGCGCGCGACATCGCCATCCTGTCGCGGGCGGCGATGCGCGACTATCCGCAGTATTATGGCTTCTTCAGCCAGACGACGTTCAACTTCCGCGGCCGCGTGATCACCAACCACAATCACATGCTCAGCAACACGCCCGGCGTGGACGGGCTGAAAACCGGCTTCACCAACGCCTCGGGCTTCAATATCGCCATCTCCGGGGTGCGCGACAATCGCCGCCTGATCGTGGTGGTGCTGGGCGGACCGACCCGGTTGACCCGCGACAAGACCGCCGAGAGCCTGCTGCTGACCGGCTTCGACGTGATCCGCCGCCGCGCGCTGGGCGAGGACATCCGGATCGCCCAGAACTTCTTCGAGCCGCCATCCCTGGCAGACGCCACCCAGCCCTCGATGAACCAGGGCGATTCGGACGACGACCTGAGGATCCAGCTGGCCTCCTCCACCCCGCCCTCACGCGCCTCCCAGATCCAGATTGTCGAACCCAAGTCGGCGCCGAAGGCGGCCGGCAAGGCGAAGGCGGGGCCGGGCGGCCGCTGGACCGTCCAGGTCGGCGCCTTCCGGAGCAAGTCCGACGCCCGCGACCAGCTGGCGCTGGTGAACAAGAAATTTGGCAAGCACTTCGACGACGCCCGCGGCGCCGCCGAAAAGGACGGTCGCAGCTTCACCGCCCGATTTTCCGGCCTGACCGAAGGCGAGGCCAAGGACGCCTGCCGCGCCATCAAGGCCAAGAAGCAGCCCTGCCAGGTGATCCGGGGCTGAGCCGCCGTTCCTACTTTGGGAGCAACCGATCCCGCGCGGTGTTGAGCTGCGCCGCAAGCCCGGCGGTGCCGCCCTTGTCGGGATGCACGGCGCGCATCAGTCGCGTGTAGGCGGCCTGGATGTCGGCGACGGATGCGCCCGCCTCCACCCCCAGAATGCGGCGCGCCTCGGCGGTGTCCATGGCTGCAACGGGCTGCCGCGCCACCGCCCGTGGCCCCGTCTTCCGCGAGGCCCCGGCGAACCACAGGCCCACCACCCCTAGCACGATCGCCACCGGCCAGTCGCCGCGCACGCCCACGAATGCCGCACCGGTGAAGGCGGCCAGTGCGGCGGCCGCGCTGGCGATCCGCCAGTCGCGGCCCTTCAGCAGCGGCCGGCCGCGGCTCACCCAGAGGTAGGCCGCGAAGGCCCCACCGCCCAGGATCAGATAGAGCATTGGGCTATTCCGCCGCGATCCGCTCGCGCTCGTCGAGGCCTGTGAAGCCCAGCGCGGCCATCAGCGCCCGCAGTTCCTGCCGCGCGGCCACATGCTGCAGGCCCATGGCCACGGGTCGGATGGTGAGCGACAGGTCCGCCACCGTCAGTCCGAACGGGAACAGCTCGCGGTAGATCACCCGGTCGCGCAGGCCGGGACCGACGCGGAAGCCCACCTTGCGGCTCAGCGCCTCCACCCGCTCGTCCAGGCGGCGGCGATTGCGAGCCTCTGTGGGGGCCAGGCGGTTGCGCAGCACCACCCAGTCGATCTGCTTGCGGTCCACCGTCGCGCGCTGCTTGCGGCTGGCCCAGACGGTCTCGGCGTAGAGCGAGTGGCGCTTGAGGTCGAGGGTGACCGGATCGACCACGCCCAGCATGTCGAAGTCCACGAAGCTGTCGTTCATCGGGGTGACGATCAGGTCGGCGCGGACGTGGGCGGCGCGCATGATCGCGGTATCGGCGCCGGGGGTGTCGATCAGCACAAAGTCGGCGTCGGCGGTGACTTCGGCGAAGGCGGCCTCGAAGCGGGCCAACTGCTCGGCGTCCGGCGCCTTGGCCAGCGCATCGCCGCCGGCGCTGATCGGGTGCTGGATCGGCATCGGCGCCTCGACGCCATTGGCGGCCAGCCAGGCGGCGCGGTTGGCGAAGAAGTGCCCCAGGGTCTGCTGGCGGAGGTCGAGGTCGAGGACCGCGACCTTGGCGCCGCCGTGCAGGAGGGCGGTGGCGATGTGGATGGCGAGGGTCGACTTGCCCGCCCCGCCCTTTTCGTTACCGACCACGATGACGCTGGCCATGGCCTCACTCGCTCCTCGCGAATCGACGCGACGCCGATCCAGACTTCCCCGGACTCAGCGCGGGCCCGGCGGCGGCGTCAACGCGCGCGGCGTCGCGGGCTGTGGATGGACTCTCCTTACGGCCATCGCCTAAAGCCCCGCCCATGCCCGATCTGGACCTGCTCCCCTCGGATCTACCTGTCGTGCGCACCGTCGCCGATCTCCGCGCCCAGGTGCGGGCCTGGAGGGCCCAGGGCCTCACCGTGGGCCTGACGCCGACCATGGGCGCGCTGCATGAGGGCCACCTGTCGCTGGTGCGCCTGGCGCGGACCCGCACCGATCGGGTGGTGGCCAGCCTGTTCGTCAACCCGACCCAGTTCGCGCCGCACGAGGACTTCGAGGCCTATCCCCGCGACGAGGCGGGTGATGCGGCGCTGCTGGCCAGCGCCGGCTGCCATTTGCTGTTCGCGCCGGGGGTCGAGGAGATGTATCCGGCGGGAGCCTCGACCACGGTCACCGTCACCGGCGTCACGGCGTCGATGGACGGCCTGGCCCGGCCCAGCCACTTCCCCGGCGTCGCCACCATCGTCACCAAGCTGCTGAACCAGTGCGCGCCGGACGTGGCGGTGTTCGGCGAGAAGGATTTCCAGCAGTTGCAGGTGATCCGCCGGCTGGCCGCCGACCTGGACCTGCCCGTGGAAATCATGGGCGCGCCGATCGTGCGAGCGGCGGACGGCCTCGCGCTCTCGTCCCGCAACGCCTACCTCGACACCGAGCAACGGGCGATCGCGGGACGGTTCAACCTGATCCTCGTCGAGGGGCTGGCGCGGCTGCGGCGCGATGTCGCCGTGTCCGACGTCGAAGCCTGGGCGGTCGCCGAATTGCTCACCGCCGGGTTCGACCGGGTCGATTACGTGGAGGCCCGCACGCCCGCGGACCTCGGCCGCCTAGGCCCAGGCCCCGCGCAGGGCCCGACCCGCCTCCTGGCCGCCGCCCATATCGGCCGCACCCGCCTGATCGACAACATGGGCGACTAGCCGCCTATCCCTCTCGCTTTTCGGGGGAGAGGATTTCAGGGCTTCATCCC
The DNA here is from genome assembly GCA_943332615.1 of Phenylobacterium deserti. Classification (GTDB taxonomy): domain Bacteria; phylum Pseudomonadota; class Alphaproteobacteria; order Caulobacterales; family Caulobacteraceae; genus Phenylobacterium; species Phenylobacterium deserti_C. The sequence goes on along the minus strand of CALQQB010000062.1, from coordinate 1,495 downwards.
CGGCAGCCACTCCGGCTTGAAGTCGCTGTTCACCAGCCATTGCACGGGCGCGATCAGCGACTGGATGACCTCGGCCATGAACACCAGGTCCACGTGCGCCAGGTCGTCGGACGGCTGATGATAGGTGGGCGGCACGGGCCAGGCGCTGATGGTCTGGGCGACGACGCCCTTTCTCGCCAGCTGATAGTTGTCGGAGCGCTGGAAGAAATTCTCCTGCGGATAGGCGTCGGCGTGGATGTAGGCGCCGTGGGCCTTCAGCGCCGGGCCCAGGTTCGTGCGCTCCCAGCCGGTCAGCATCAACGCCTTGCGGTCGGCCGGATCGGGCACGCCGATCATCTCGAATTCGAGGTTGGCCACGATGTTCGAGAGTGGCGTCGAAGGGTGGGCCAGAAAGTACTTGGCCCCGTGACCGCCCTCCTCCTCACAGCCGAACAGGGCGAACTGAACGGTGCGCTTCGGCGCCTTGCCCGCGCCCAGGATGCGGGCGAATTCCAGCACCGCCGCGGCGCCCGACGCGTCGTCGTTGGCGCCGGGATAGACCACCCCGCCCTTCACGCCGATGTGGTCGTAGTGGGCGCTCAGCAGCACCGCCTGGCGGTCGGCGTCCGGCGCCGTGCCATGGATCACGCCCAGGACGTTGTAGGTGGTGCGCAGTACGGGTTCACCGCGCGGGGCGCTGATCCGGGCCGGCAGGCCCTCAAGGGCGCGCAGGGCGGTGATGGTTTCCGGCTTGGCGAACACCACCGAGCGGGTGGCGACGGGCGGAGGCGAAATGCCGGCGCCCGGGATCTCGACGCCGGGCGGCCCGCGCTCACCGAGTTGGGCCCAGGCCTTCAGGACCTGATCCGGGGCCTGGACGATGACGGCCACGGCGCCGGCCGCGAAGAAGGCGCTGACCGCGCGCGGGTCGTAGGGCGCGTCATAGAGGGCGACCCTGCCTGACGCTGCGGCGGTGTCGGCGAGGCCCACCAGGACCAACGGGCCGATCGCCAGCGGGGCGGCTTCCAGGGTCAGGATCTCACCGCCCTGTGTGAAAACGTTGCCGCCAACGTTGAGCGTCGGCGGCGTGGCATAGGCGGGTCTGCGGAACGCCACGGGCTGCAGATAGGCGCCGCCTTGCTCCGCGCCCTTCACCCGGGCCGCCTTGAGCTGGTCGCCGAGAAAACGGGCGGCGGCATTTTCGTCCGGCGTGCCGCAGGCCCGACCGCGCATCTCAGGCGCGGCGAGATGGGCCATGTTGGCCTGCACGCAGGCCGCGCAGACCTTGGGCGCGGCGGCGACCGGGGACGCCGTGACGGCGAGCGCCGCCACGATCGAGATCAGAGATTTCACCTGGCGGTCCCGGCTTCGGCAACCAGGGATTCCGGCGCGCGGCTCAGCCTTTTAGCCGTCCGCGCGCCGGCGCCAAGTGACTAAATCCTTAGTGCTTTTCGCGCCACGCGGCCTTCGCGGCGTCCTTGGTCAGGCTGAGCCGGACCTTGTCGTCCTGGATCTC
>CALQQB010000061.1 GCA_943332615.1 Phenylobacterium deserti | reverse complement strand
ATCTTGTGGAAATTGGTGAAGGTGTTGCCGCTGATCGTCACCCAGCTGGAACCGCCGCCGCGCACGCCGTCCATGCCGAGATCGTGGAACTGGCTGTTGGTGATGGTGACGTGGGTGCTGTCCTGGTGGGCGATGCCGGCGGTGAAGTTGTGAACGTCGGCATTGTTCACCGTCACGTTGTCGCTGCCGCGGATGATCAGCCCGTTCCCGGGCCCGCCGGTCGTCCCGATCATCTCGACGCCATCCAGGGTGACGTTCGTCGAGTACATGATCTGCATCGAGCCGTTCAACTTCTCGGTGTAGTCGATGTCCACATTGGTGAACTTCAGGCCTGAGCAGTTGTTGACGGAGATCCCGTCGATCATCACCGGCTTGCTGGCGTCGGCCGAGGTAATCGTCACGTCGCCGGCAAACTTCACGCCGGTGAGAGTCAGGTAGGAATAGTCGCCCGCCGCCAGATGTATAGTATCTCCGGCATGCGCAACTTTCAGAGCCGAAAGCAAGGATGCCGTGTTCGACACGTTGGTGATCATAGTTCCTCCAGGCCGTTCGCCTCGCTAGACGTTGAATTGCGAGACGAATAGAATTGCTTGAGATCACAATCTCTCAGGTCAGCCTTACATTCATACAAATTCGAGTAGTTAATTGTTTCGCGTTTTTGTTTACTATATTTATCGACTCTGTAAGTTATATGTTAACCTTGAATAATATTACCTCGAGACCAACCATGTAGGTGACGAAGCGCGCGCAGGTGTTGTCGGCGCGGCCCAGCCTGGGGGCAGATCTCAGCGGACAAGGCGCGTTGGTCGACGCGCTGCGGCGCGTCAGAGTTTGGCGGCGACGGCCTTGGCTGAAGGTCGCCCAGCAGCGGCCACGCGATTGAACCAGGTCCGGCCCGGCGTCTCGATCAGGGTGTAGGTGACCGCAGAACCGCCGATAAGGGCGGCGGTGTAGACGGCGTAGATGAGCAGTTCCGTGCCGACTCCGACCTGCAGCTGCCCCATCGCCTGTTCGACGCCCAGGCGCGGGGCCACGGCCCAGATCGTGCCCAGAACGGCCGTGTGGATCATGTAGATCGAATAGGACCATTCGCCGAGCCGCGCGACGGGTCGCCAGTTCAGGGCCCGCGACAGCGGACCGTCGGACCAGGCGAAGACATAGACCGCGACCCCGAAGACCAAGGGGGCGGCCAGCAGACCCACAGCGAACTGGACGAAGGCGATGACGGCGGCCACGGCGGCGTACTGCGCCCAGGGACCCATCGTTCGGCGTGGCGCCTGCGCCACCAGCGCGCCAGTGAAGAAGCCCGCCAGCCCCCGATAGGCCCCGAAGTCGTAGGTGGAGGCGGCGCCGAACGGCGCCTTCAGCGCCAGCACCAGCGCCCCGGCCGCCACGCACGCAGCATAGATCCAGACACGCTGTCTCAGCGGCGCGACAAAGGCGAAGAGCACATAGAGCGTCCACTCCACGCCGATCGACCAACTGGGCCCGTTCCACGTCAGCTGGGTTTCCGTGCCCAGGCCGTGAAGCATGGCGAGATTTGTCCAGATCGCGGAGACAGAGTGCTTCTCATCGGCCGCCAGGTCGCCCTGCACAACGGCCACGGCGACCAGCAGGACCAGCATGGCGGCGTGCAACGGCCAGAGCCGGCCGAACCGCCGCAGCAGAAACCGCCAGGTCGAGTCCGCATCCCCGAGGCGCCGCTCATAGACGGTGGCGATGACGAAGCCGGATAGCACGAAGAAGAAGTCGACGAACAGGTATCCGTTCGACACGAGCGTCACCTGGCGCATGACGCCAATGATCGGCACATGGAACAGGGCCACCAGCAGAGCACAAATTCCGCGCCAGCTATCGAGGGCCACAAACCGGTCGCTCTGCATTCGGACGCCTTAGCACGGGAAATCTTAATGTCGCGACCCGCACTTAAGACGCGCGCGCAGCCACGGCCGGTTGTGCGCCAGATCGAATTTCGTATGTGTGACGGCGCCGTCGATTGCGGCGCCTGAATGGTGAGGAGCCCGCGCCCGAATGCCGACCGCCGCCGCAAGCCTTCAGATCAGCGTCGTGGTCTGCACGCGCAACCGCGCCGGACCGCTCGGCCAACTCCTGACCTCGATGGCCGCCATGGAGCAGCCTGAAGGACTGGACTGGGAACTGCTGGTGGTCGACAACGGCAGCAGCGACGGCACCCGCGCGGTCGTCGCAGGGTTTGCCGATCGCCTGCCCATCCGCTACACGCGGGAGGACCTCGCCGGCCTGTCGAACGCCCGCAATCACGGGGTCCGCGAGGCCCGCGGGCGCTACCTCTGCTGGACGGACGACGACGTCGAGGTGCATCCTCGCTGGCTGGCGGGCTATGCGGAGGCCTTCCGGCTTCACCCCGAGGCGGCGGTGTTCGGCGGGCAGATCGAGCCGCGGCTGGACCCGCCGACCCCGCCCTGGTTCGCCCGGCTGGCCGACCGATGGCCGCTGAACGGCATCGTCGCCAGGCGCGACTTCGGCGACACCCCGGTCCCCCTCGACTTCAGCCGTGACATCGTTCCCTGGGGCGCCAACTTCGCGATCCGCGCCACCGAACAACGACAGCACGTCTATGACCCGGAACTCGGCGTCTCCCCCGTCCATCGCCGCTCGGGCGAGGAAAGTCAGCTGATGTTCGAGGTCATGATCGGCGGCGCCACGGGCTGGTGGGTGCCCGGCAGCACGGTCTTTCACATCTTCCCGCCACGTCGGCAGTCGCGCCGGTACTTCTACGAGCACTTCGCCGCCATTGGGGAAGGGCTCGCCTACCTGGACCACACCCGGCGGATCCATGTGATGAACCGCGACGGGGCCCAGCATCGCCGGCTCTACGACAGCCCAGTCTTCCTGACCTCCGTGGTCTGGCTGAACAGCGCCCTGTTCGCCGGGTTTCACGCGATCGGGATGACCTTGCGAAGCCTCTACTACCTGCGCCGCGCCGGCCTCTACACCGGCATTCTCGCCTATCGCCGCAGTCAGGGCAGCGGATTAAAGCGTCCCGCCTAAACCGCGAGAACGCGCCCGTCCCTCAGGCCATGACCGCGGCGGCGCGGCGGTCCCGTGAGAGGAGCCGATCCCGCAGCTTGAGGCTGGGCGACTCGATCAGCATCCACGAGGCCTGGGCCAGGACGATCGTCACCGCGAGATTGGCGACGATGATCAGGTCCACGCCCGCGAAGGCGATCCCGGTCGGCGGGAGCTTGATGAAGATGTGGTACAGGTAGAACCCGTAGCTGATCCGGCCCAGCCACCGCAGGGGGGCGACTTCAAGCGCGGTCACGATGCCGCTTTGCTGATGGCGCACGATGTTCCAGATGGTCAGGGCGGAAACTAGGCCCATGGCCTCGGACACCGCAAACTCGGCGGCGCCCTGCGGCCGGATCACGGCGCAGGCCCCGAAGATCGCGACGACGCCCGCCGCGCACCAGAGGAGGGGCCGGTTGCTCGCCCCCGGCAACGGGCGCGTGCTCTGGCTGATCAGGCCGCCAAGGGCCAGGTAGCCAAAGTTCACCAGCGAATCCATGCCGATCGAGAACCAGGGGGTATGGGCCGCGATCATGTAGGTTGCGGACAGGGCGGCGAGCCCGATCAGGGCGAGGCACGCCGCCCTGTGAAGGCGTGGCGCAAGGCATAGGAAGACCGGCGCGAGGAAAAGGTAGAACTGCTCCTCGATCGCCAGCGTCCAGAAGTGACCGAAATTCTGTCCCTTGGGCCAGTCATGCAGGACGTGGGCGAAGTACCAGTTCGTCGAATAGGTCAGGTAGAACGGGTACAGGTTCCAGTTGACCTGGAAGAGGCCGAGCACCGCCAGGATCGAAAAGACGGCGATGAGCCCGTAATAGGCGGGGAAAATCCGAAAGGACCGGTGCAGGAAGAACCTCAGAATTTCACCCCGCCGGGTGGACGCTCCGGCCTCGACCAGCTCCGCTCGCCCCGCCAGAATGCCGACGATCAGGTAGCCGCTCAGCACGAAGAAAATCTCGACCCCCAGACGGCCCGTCATCATCCACTGCGCAGGCCAGAACTGGTGTTCGGCGAACACCATGAGGGCGGCCAGCGCCCTGATTCCGTCCAATCCCCTGACGCGTCCCCGATCCATCAGGTCACTCCTAACGCGGTCAAAATGCCAGGCGCACGACAATTCGCTGAGACCGAAGCCGGCTTGAGCCGGCGACAACTCGTACACGGAGAAGTCAGGGACGATGGCTCAACCATCATCATTGCGTTGCCGCGGTGGGCCGGCCACGACGGACCTGTCGGACAAGCCGCCACAATCTCGGCAGGGCCAATCGCAGCCGCAGCCGCAGGTGGTCTGAGGGCCAGGCGCTGATGTGTGGGAACCGGGCGAGCAGCCACCGCGCCCGCACAGTATCGTCGCGGTCCAGCTGCATGAACGCCGCCCGAGCCGCCTGCTGGGCCAGCCACAGTTCCAGCGTATCGCGCAAGGGGACCGGACACCCGGCCCGGATCGCCTCGGGATGGGTCAGGACGGGTTCGATCGGGAGCGCGCCCTTGCGGGCGCCAATGCCCAGTTCGGAGTCTTCGGTGTGGTAGTGGGCCAGGGGGACCATGTGGCGGTATATCTCATGATGCAGCAGCACCTGAACCCAGAGGAAGACGTCCTCGCCTAATGTCGAGCGCGCCTCGGTGAAGAAGCCGCCCAGGGCCATGGGAACCTCCCGGCGATAGGCTGTCGTGGTGGCGTTGAAGGCGTCCACGCAGTGGCGCAGGTGTTCCCTCGGTGTGTCGGGCGTGAGGCGGTACAGCCCTTCCGTGAAGCCGAATGGGATCAGCGCCTGCCAGCGGTCGACCTTCTCCGCGCCCACGGTGAAGGACGCGGTGAACGCGCCGCACTCCGGATGGGCGGCGAAAACATCGGTGGCCGTCTGAAGATACTCCGGCCGCCAGGTGTCGTCGGCGTCGAGGAACGTGACATAGGCGCCTCGGCTCAGGGCGAGACCCTGGTTCCGCGCTGCGGCCGGACCGGCGTTGGCCTGGCGATGCACTCGCAGGCGCGCATCCCCGTAGTGAGCCTCCACCATTGCGGCGCCGCCGTCGGTCGACCCGTCATCAACGATGATCAGCTCAAAGTCCGCAAAGGTCTGCGCCAAGACGGAATCCAGGGTGCGAAGGACCGTCGCGCGCTTGTTGTAGAGCGGCACAACTACGGAGAATGTCGGAGCAGCAGCGTCGGCGGTCGGCATCAAGGACCAGAATTGCGAAGGTGAACCGGTTCAGATCGACATATCACCGCAGAGCCCTAATACCCCGTGACCACGCCGACCGGCTTGGTTCGCGTCAGATCATATCCCCCGCAGCCGCTTCGAGCAGCAGGAAGGTGCGGCCAGGCTCGGCGTTCAGCAGGTCGGCCAGAAGGTAGCCAGCGGCATCGCGGCCGATGGCGTCATTGATCAGCGTGCGGTAGCGGCGGACATAGACCTCGGTGCGCCGCTTGATCTCCTCGTCAGTGAACAGGCGTCGCGCGATCCGACGGGTGGCGGCCGGCGCCACCTTGCGGACCACCTCGCGGGCGCCCTCGATATCGCCGGTCTGGACCGCGGCGGCGATCTCGTTCACGCGGATCTTGGGCAACAGGCTCCCGGCGTCGATGCCCATGCGCGACAGTTCCGCACCGAGCAGGTCCTCCAGCCGCTGGCCGTCGCCGTCGGCGCTGTCCAGCGAGGCCAGCAGGTCCTTCCACGTCCAGGCGTCGGCCGCGTCCTCGCCTCCATCGTCGGCGTCCGCCTCAGTGGACGCCGCGGCCAGGGGCAGGCCGCCGGCGGCTTCGAAGACGGCCGTGAACGCCTGGTCGGTGGCCGTGGGGGTGAAGCGCAGGCGACTGCGAAGGCCGATCCTGCCCGGCAGGGCGGCGCCCGACATCGGGCTGTCCGGCAGGACCGGCGCGGGCCGGGACTCCGGGGTCGTCGCCAGCGGGGCGGCCTCGCCCTTGCGGTCGGGCGTGGGCGCAGGCTCCACAGCCCGGGACGCGGGATCGGCGAAGGACGCGGCCGCCAGCGGCGCGGCGGGCGAGAGCGCCGCGGTCCCCATCAGGCGCATGGCCTCCGACAGCATTTCGAAGTTCCGCCGCACACGCTCCTGGAACGCGACGTCGATGGCCTGCGCTTCCTCGGCGGTTCGGCGGGCCTGGGCGCGCAGGTCGTCGAGGCCGGCGGCGACGGCGGCGTGGACCTGCTCGGCCTGTTCGCGGACGGTCGCGGGCAGTTCTGCGGCCCGCGTCTCGACCTCAAACAGCAGGCCGGAGAGCTCGTCCAGGCTGGCGCGGGCGGCGGCAGCCCCCTCTTCAAGCTTCCGGGCATTGGCGGCCCCGGCGTCCTCAACCAGCTTTGTGGACGTCTCCAGCAGTGTCCTGGCTTCCTCCAGTCGGCGTTCGAACACCTGATTGGCCTTCTGGCCCGCGCTGAAGGCGGCCTCCGAGAGCTGATCCACCTGGTCGCGAGCCGCGGCGGCATGGCGCTCGGTCGCCGCGCGGGCCTCCTCGGCGGCGGCGGCCAGGGTGTCGACGGCAGAGCGGGTCTGCTCCTCAATGGCGGCGCGCCGGTCGGCCGCCGCGGCGGAGACGGCCTCGAGAGCATGCCGGGTGGACTGGCCGAACTCTTCGCGTTCGGCCCGGGCGGTCTCGGCCAGGTCGCGGAACTGCAGGGTGACGTCCGACATCAGCGTGCGCAACGCCGCGCCGCCGCTGGCCGCCTGCTCGCTCATCTCGGTCGAAGCGATGCGGGTATCGGCGATGAAGGCGCCCAGCTGGCCGGCATGCGCGTCGGCTTGGCCGGCGAAGGCGTCATGGTCGGCCTTCAGCGCCTGACTAAGACTTGCCAGCGCGGTGCGCTGCTGGCTCAGGCCCGCTTCTACGTCGCGCACCTGGTCGGCGACGCCGGCGCCAGCGGTCTCCAGCCGGGCGATGTGACGGGTGAGATCCTCACCGGCGGCGCGCGCGGCGTCGCTGGCTCCCCCGGCTGCCGCGGCCAGGTCGGCGGCGCGGGCGGAGAGCCCGGCCTCGGCCTCGCGGATCTGGGTCTCGGCCATCCCGGCTGCCTCGGTGACCATGCGCGCCTGCTGGGTGACGGCGTCCGCCACCCGGGTCGCCTGGGCGTCAAGGGTCTGGGCCAGGCCACTCATCTGCGAGCGTTCGCGGCCCAGGGTGTCGGCCAACTCGTTGGCGGTACGCACCGACTGGGCGGTGGCGCCGGTCAGCTTGTCGGTCTCGAAGGCCAGCGCATCGCGCATCGCCGCCAGGGTCTCGCGCGCCTCGTCGGCGGCGCGGCCGGCGCGGACGATCTCCTCGCGCACGCCCTGGGTGACCTCGCCGGCGCGGGCGGCGGCCACCAGGGCGGGGGCCAGCATGTCCTGCGCCATGGCCTGGGCGCGCCGGGATTCGAAGGCCAGCTTCTGTCCCTGGCGGATCATATAGGCCGCGCCGACCACGAACGCCGCCGGGCCGATGGCCAGCAGCGCGAAGACCAGCAGCGCGAAGGGGTCGTCCTGCAGCGGCGCCACCTTGGCCCGGTAGCCCAGAGCGAAGGCGATGGGCCCCAGGGCCCAAAGGATCGCCACGGCGAAGGCGATCAGCCAGATCAGCCAGCCGCCCGGCGGCTCGGTCTCGGCCTCGAGGTCGAGCACGTCAGTGGCGTCATCGTCGTCGACGCGGGCGACAGCGTGATGGGTCCGCGCCGTCATGTGGTTGTCCTGGCCCGTAGCCTTCAGCGGCCGGAGACCCAGCGGTTCGGCCTCCTGTGCCCGCGCGCCCAGGTCAGCGGCCTCGCCATCGCTCCCGAAATCGGCCGGCTGCGGCCGTTTTGAGAACCTCATCAAAGGCCGTCCCTTCCCCTTCGCAGGCCATCCGGCCCGCCTCGCCGCCGCCCCACGATCGCGCCACACATCACGGCCGATACGATTACCCCCAGGGCGGCTGGACGCAAACATCCGCGAATTGAATCAAGTCGTTTGTGGCGGGTTTGTCGCGGCCAGGCCCCGCGGGCGCCGATCCATCAGGCCCGTTGGGGCAGTTGGGCCTTGATGACGGGGACGCGCGGGGGCGTCGGGACAGGCAGAGGCGCTCGCCACCGGGTCGGTAAGTCTGCACGGTGAGCAGGCGACAACCCGCTGCACGGCCGCAGGCAGCGGCGTGGCGGCCGCAATGTTTGAGCCGCGTGGGCGACCTGCCTTTCAGGCCGCCAGATCGCGCCGGAACTTCGCCCCTTCATGCTCCAGCAGCCACCGTTTGCGCGGCAGGCTTCCACCGTAGCCGGTGAGCGACCCGTTGGCGCCGATCACCCGGTGGCAGGGCACGACCAGCGCCACCGGATTGGCCCCATTGGCGCGGCCCACGGCGCGCACGGCGGTCGGCCGGCCGATCCGCTCGGCCAGCTGGGCGTAGCTCCAGGTCTGTCCGGCCGGAATGGCGCACAGCATCGCCCAGACCTGTCGCTGGAACGGCGTGCCGGCGCTATGCCAGGCGAGGGTCTCGAACACCCGGGTCTCGCCGGCGAAATAGGCGTCGAACGCAGCGCGCAGCGGCCCCTTGCCCTCGGCGAGCGCGGCCTTGCCATAGTGGTTGCCGATCCAGGTCCGCATCGCGGGCTCATAGTCGGTCCAGTTGAAGGCCCGCAGCACGCCGGCCTCATCGGTGACGACCAGCGCCATGCCGATCGGCGTGGCGATGCGGTCCAGGGTCAGTACCCTGGGGATCTCAGGCAGCGCGGCGGTCATCGGTCTTGCTCTTTTTGGGAAAAGGGACGGCCTTGGCCGTCGCGAAGGCCGGGTCGGCGGCCCACAGGTGCTGGGCGGCATAGGCGCGCCAAGGTTTCCAGGCCTGGCTGCGCGCCAGCAGCTGGTCGGCCGTGGGCCGCACGCCGGCCGCGTCCGCCATGGCCCGCATCAGGCCGATATCGGCCTGCGGGAAGGCGTCGGGCTCGCGCAGTTCGCGCAGCGCGATGTACTGGGCCGTCCATTCGCCGACGCCGGGCAGCGCCTTCAGCGCGGTGATGGCGCTTTCCAGGTCGGCGCGCGGCGTGAAGATCGTGGGATCAGCGGCCACCGTGCGCGCCAGGCCCTCCAGCGCCGCGCCGCGCGCGCGCGGCATCCCCAACGCGGCGATATCTTCACCCACCAGCCGCTGCGGCGACGGGAACACCCGGGTGAGGCCGAGGGCCACAGCGGCCGGCGCATCGATCGGCTCGCCATACTTGTCCACCAGCTTGGCGGCCAGCCCGCGCGCGGCGCCGACGGTGATCTGCTGGCCGAGGATGGCGCGCACCGCCAACTCGAACCCGTCCCAGGCGCCCGGCGCGCGCAGGCCGGGCCGGGCCTCCACGAGGGGGGCGAGCGCCGCGTCCTGGCTGAGGTGGGCTCCGATCAGGGTCGGGTCGGCGGACAGGTCGAAAACGCGGCGGATACGGGCGATCACCGCCGGCAGCGCCTCGAGCTTCGAGAAATGGATCTCCGCCGACAGCGCCCCGTCGCTGCGCGGCGTGACGATCACCACCCCGCGGGCCCCGTCGATCTGCAGGGTGCGGGCATAGCGCGTCGCCTCCACCCGTTCGACGCCGGGGATCGCCCGGGCGCTCAGAAAGGCGATGATGGCCTCCCAGTCGTAGGGCGGCCTATAGGGCAGGCGCACGGTGATGCCGTCGGCGGCGGGGGTCTCGGCCTTCTGGCTGCGGCGCAGCGCACCGGGCGGGCGGCCGAACAGCTGCTGGAACGTCTCGTTGAACCGCCGCACGCTGCCGAAGCCCGACGCCATCGCCACCTCGGCCATCGGCAGGCGGGTCTCCTGGATCAACTGCTTGGCCAGCAGCACGCGGCGCGTCTGCGCCACCGAAACCGGCGACGCGCCCAGGTGCCGGCGGAACAGCCGGCGTAGCTGGCGCTCCCCCACGCCCAGGCGGCCGGCCAGGGCGTCCACGTCGCCGGTGTCCATCGCCCCGGCCTCGATCAGGGCCAGCGCGCGGCTGACGGTGTTGGATGTCCCCCGCCAGGCGCCGAGGTCCGGCGAGGCTTCAGGCCGGCAGCGCAGGCAGGGCCGATATCCCGCCTCCTGCGCCGCGGCAGCTGTCGGATAGAACGTCATGTTCTGCGGCTTGGGCGTGCGCGCCGGACAGATCGGCCGGCAATAGATCCCCGTCGTCTTCACCGCACCGAAGATGCGCCCGTCAAATCGCGGATCGCGGGCGACGAACGCCCGCCGGCAAGCCTCGAAATCCATCTCCATGCCCGGAAGATGGGCGCAGGACGCCAGGAAGTCTCGCGGTTTTCGGACACGGATGGATCGGTTCTCGGACAGAGCTGCTCGTTGTGCTGCGGGGACGCCGGGTTGTTGCGGAGTGTTCCCAAGACAGCGTTCACGGTGACCGACCATATGCCGCAGGACCTGGACGGCTCCAGATTGAGCCAGGGTGATGAGCACGCTTGAACTGCCGATCCAGTGCGGCGAACATGCCGACTGGTGAAGGGTAGGGATTGCAGCATCGATGGGACCGGGGGGCGGGGCTTCTGCGCGTCGACACGACGACACGATCTTCGACATGGGGTTTCACAAGGGCGAGGACACGGAGTTCTACCTCGCCAAAGGATTTCGGGTGGTCAGCCTGGAGGCCGATCCAAAGCTGTGGGCCGCGGGTTGCGAACGGTTTGCCGGCGCGATCGCCGACGGACGGCTGAACCTCGTGAACAGGGCGCTGGTGGATTCATCCCAACCCTCCGAGATCACCTTCTATCAGAGCACCAACAGCGTCTGGGGGACCATCGACCCGCTTTGGGCGGAACGGAACCGGCGCATGGGCGCCGAAAGCGTCGCCATCACGGTCAAGACCACCACAATGGCCGGGCTACTGTCCGAGTTCGGGACGCCCTATTTTGCGAAGTTCGACATCGAGGGCATGGACATGGTCGGTGTCGAGGGCCTGGGCGACGCCGAAGTGCGACCAGCCTACATCTCCATCGAGTCGGAGAAAGACTCATTCAAGGCGCTGCGGCGAGAATTCACCGTCATGCAGGGCCTCGGATATGACGGCTTCAAGGTTGTGCCGCAGTCGAAGGTGCCCGTGCAGCGATGTCCGCAACCGGCGCGGCACGGGACCTATGTGGACCATCGGTTTGCAGAGGGGGCCAGCGGACTCTTCGGCGAAGAGGCGCCCGGCGCCTGGCTGAGCGCCGAGGCCGCCATCGCCGTCTACAAGGACATCTTCTTCCGCTATGCGCTGGTGGGCGACGATCCCATCGCGCCACGCTGGGCGAGGAGCCTGGCCTGGCGGCTGGGCGTCCGCGCTGACTGGTATGACACCCACGCGAAGCTGGCGGGGCAGGCCTGATCTAACGGGCAAGGCCCTGCCCAGGCTCCGGACCTGCGAATGGCGGGTCAAGGCCGCGAAGACCAGCGTATCGATTCCTCGGCCGCCTTTCGGCTGATAGGATTGCGGCTCAAGGGGTTTTGATTAGGGGACCGCGTGGCGACGACGGCACGAAGCGACCGGCCGGACGACAATGGCGGATGGCGCAGCGGTCTCGCTGACCTGCGGATCCGGCTGCCTGGGTCGGCAATCATGCATAACCCCGTGGCTGCATCGCCCTCGCCCAGGAGCTCCTGATGTCTGCGACCGAAAGGGCCACTGACGCCCCTGAAACCAGCGTCAGCGTCGTCGTCCCGCATTACAACGACCTCGCCGGCCTCAGCGCCTGCCTGGACGCGCTGGGCCGCCAGACCCTCGTGCCGGACGAGATCATCGTGGCCGACAACGCCTCGCCCCAGGGCGAGGCCGCGGTGGCTGCGGCGATCGCCGGGCGCGGGCGTCTGGTGGTGATCGCCGAACGCGGCGCCGGGCCGGCGCGCAACGGCGGCGTCGCGGCCTCGACGGGTCGCCTGCTGGCCTTCACCGACAGCGACTGCGTGCCCGAGCCGGGCTGGCTGGAGGCCGGGCTGGCGGCGCTACGCACGGCGGACTTCGTCGGCGGCGCCATGCGGGTGCTGGTCGCCGACGAGCCCCGGCTGACGCCGTCGGAGGCCTTCGAGCGGGTCTTCGCCTTCGACAACCGCGACTATGTCGAGCGCAAGGGCTTTACCGTCACCGCCAACCTGTTCTGCGCGCGGACCCTGTTCGACGATGTCGGCGGCTTTCGCACCGGCGTCCCGGAGGACCTGGAGTGGTGCGGCCGCGCCCAGGCCCGGGGCTATCGCATCGGCTATGCGCCCGACGCCGTCGTCGGCCACCCGGCGCGCCGGACCTGGCCGGAGTTGCAGCGCAAGTGGGCCCGGCTCAACGCCGAGGCCTTCGGCATGGCGCGGGCCCAGCCCCGCGGCCGCTGGCGCTGGCTGCTGAAGGCCCTTGCCCTGCCCGCCTCCGCCCTGGCCCACACGCCCAGGGCGCTGACCAGCCCGGCGCTCTCTGCACCGATCGACCGCTGGAACGCGGCCAAAACCCTATGGCGTCTGCGCTGGTGGCGCATGACCGACAGCCTGCGCCTGCTGCAGACTAGCCCGCCAGCGCCCCCAGCCCCGGAGCAAACCATCCCATGACCGGCACAGACAAACCCGCCGTCCTCGTCACCGGCGGGGCCGGCTACATCGGCGCGCACACCGCCAAGGCGCTCGGCGAGCGGGGCTATCGGCCGGTGGTGTTCGACAATCTCAGTTCCGGCTACGAGGCCGCCGTGCGCTGGGGCGACCTGGTGCGCGGCGACATCCGCGACGGCGAGGCCCTGAAGGCCGCGTTCGCCGCGCACGACATCCAGGCTGTCATCCATTTCGCCGGGCTGATCGAGGTCGGCCGCTCGACCCAGAGGCCCGACCTGTTCTGGGACATCAATGTCTCCGGCACCCGTTCACTGCTCACCGCCATGCAGGAAAGCGGCGTTGGACGGCTGGTCTTCTCGTCCAGCGCCGCGGTCTACGGCCAGGGCGGGCGCGGCGCCCTGGAGACCATTCCGGAGGAGGCGGCCAAGGCGCCCTCAAGCCCCTATGGCGCCACCAAGCTGGCCGGCGAGTGGATGATCGAGGCCCAGTGCCGGGCCTATGGCCTGACCGGCGTAGCGCTGCGCTACTTCAACGCTGCGGGCGCCGACCCCTCGGGCCTGATCGGCGAGGCGCACGATCCGGAAACCCATCTGCTGCCCCTGGCCATGGCCGCGGGGCTCGGCGACGGCAAGCCGCTGACAATCTTCGGCGACGACTTCGACACCCCAGATGGCACGTGCCTGCGCGACTATATCCACGTCAGCGACCTGGCGGCGGCGCATGTGGCGGCGCTTGAGGTTGAGCTGCCGGCCGGCGCGTTCGAGGCTGTGAACATCGGCACGGGAACCGGCGCCTCGGTGCGCGAGGTCGTCGAGGCCGTGGGTCACGCCCTGGGCCGCCCCGTCCCCCACAGCACGGGCGCCCGGCGGGACGGCGATCCGCCCAGCCTGGTCGCCAACCCGGCGCGCGCCAAGGACCTGCTGGGCTGGGAGCCCATCTGCTCGACGCTGGAGGAAATCGTCCGCGACGCCCTGCGCTGGGAAGGCCAGCCCCGCTACGGCGTCGGCAACCGGGCCGCGCGCCAGAGTTAGCCCAGCGCCGCCGCCAGACGTTTGTCGCGGCCGATGGAGATCGAGGCGGCGATGTGGGCCCCGACGGTCAGCAGGATGAACGGGATCACCGCAGCGTAGCCATAGGCCAGGGCGTTGTCGCCATGCGCCGGCGCCATCTTGTCGGCCACCCAGCCCACGTAGACCGGCCCCGCGCCCAGCCCGACCAGGTTCAGCACGAACAGCAGGATGGCCCCGGTGATCGTGCGCCGCGCTGGCGGCACGGCGTTTTGGGCCACGGTCAGGGCCGGCGACAGGTACATATTGTTGAGGAACAGTGGCCCGGCCAGGAACAGCATGGCCAGCTGCCAGGTCGGCGCCCAGATGATCCCGATCCAGAACGGAATAGACAGCGTGAACGCCAGAGCCGGCAGCCAGGCGAACCAGCGGCGGTCCCGCTTGGCCATCCGGTCGACGAACCAGCCGGAGCCGAACGTGCCGATGACGCCGGTGACGCCGAGCACCAGGGCGTACCAGGTGGCCACATCGCTTTCGCTCATCTGCTTCACGTTCTCGAGGAACTGCGGGTTCCAGACCAGGCCCGCGTAGCCTACGAAGGCCGACAGGCCGCTGGAGATCGCCGTCAGCACCAGGGTGCGGTTGGCGAAGAAGCCGCTGATGGCCTCCAGCAGCGGCGGCGGCGGCGGATGGTCGGCGGCCCCGTCCGCGACCGCGTCGAGCCCGCCGCGCTTGGGCTCGCGCACCAGCACCAGCAGCAGCACCGCCAGCAGCAGGCCTGGCGCGCCCACCACGAAGAACGCCGTGCGCCATCCATAGGCCACCGCGATCTTGCCGCCGGCGAAGGCGCCGATCATCGAGCCCAGCGGCACGCCCAGGGAATAGATGGCCAGGGCCGTGCCGCGCTTCTCGGCCGGGAAATAGTCGGAGATCAGCGAGTAGGAGGGCGGCGATCCCCCGGCTTCGCCCAGGCCCACGCCCATCCGATAGAGCAGGATCTGGATGAAGCTGGTGGCGGTGCCGCACAGCGCGGTGAACACGCTCCACAGCGCGCAGGCGAACGCGATCACCCAGGTGCGCTTCACCCGATCCGCGAGGTAGGCCACCCCGATCCCGAAGGTGGTGTAGGTGACGGCGAAGAAGGTGCCGCCGAGATAGCCGAACTGGGTCTTGGTCAGGTGCAGTTCGGTGGAGATCTGCTTGCCAAGAATCGACACGATCTGCCGATCCAGGAAGTTCATGGTGTAGACGATCGCCAGGAACCAGACGACGAAGTAGCTGTAGCGGCTGGCGGCCTTCGGCGCCTCGGCCGCCTCGATCGTCGTCATGAAATCTGCCCCCAACCGCCCGCCCCCGGCCGGTGTTCCGGCTCGAAATTCAGGTACGTGCTTCCGTTGCGTCGCCTTGTGGCATGGGCCCTGGCGCAGGCCAAGGGCGCACCCCTTGCCCGCCGCTCCTTCACCTCCCCTGTCCGCGGCCTAAGAATTCCTGGGGGCCGCTCGCCTTGCGCATATTTGGCGGCCTAGCTAACTGCACCCCGTCGTCCGGCGTCGGGCGGAATTGTCGTTCCCTGACCCAAGGTCCACGATGGACACCCGCGTATCCCCTGAAGGCGCCCAAGGTCCCCTGTTGTCACCCCAGACCCTGCCCCACAAGACCCTGACCCACCTGCAGCGGCTCGAGGCCGAGAGCATCCACATCTTCCGCGAGGTGGTGGCCGAGTGTGAAAACCCGGTGATGCTCTATTCCATCGGCAAAGACTCGGCGGTGATGCTGCGCCTGGCCCAGAAGGCGTTCTTCCCGTCCAGGCCGCCCTTCCCGCTGCTCCACGTCGATACGACCTGGAAGTTCCGCGCCATGTACGACCTGCGCGGGCAGATGGCCCGCGAGAGCGGCATGGAGCTGCTGGTCCACAAGAACCCCGAAGCCGTCGAGCGCGGCATCAACCCCTTCGACCACGGCTCGCTGCACACCGATATGTGGAAGACCGAGGGCCTGAAACAGGCCATCGATAAGTATGGCTTCGACGCCGCCTTCGGCGGGGGACGCCGCGACGAGGAGAAGTCCCGCGCCAAGGAACGCATCCTGTCGTTCCGAACGCCCGAGCACCGCTGGGACCCGAAGAACCAGCGCCCCGAACTCTGGCGGCTCTACAACACCCGCAAGAGCCAGGGTGAGAACTTCCGAGCCTTCCCGATCTCGAACTGGACCGAGCTCGACATCTGGCAATACATCTACCTGGAGGGCATCCCGATCGTGCCCCTCTACTTCGCCGCCGAGCGGCCGGTGGTGGAGCGCGACGGCAACCTGATCATGGTCGACGACGACCGCTTCCGGCTGCGGCCCGGCGAAGTCCCGCAGATGAAGTCGATCCGCTTCCGCACCCAGGGCTGCTACCCGCTCACCGGCGCCATCGAGAGCACCGCCGACACCCTGCCCCTGATCATCCAGGAAATGCTGCTGGCCACCACCAGCGAGCGCCAGGGCCGCGTCATCGACCACGACCAGTCGGCCTCGATGGAGAAGAAAAAGCAGGAGGGGTACTTCTGATGGCCGTTCCCAAGTTCGAAATGCAGGTCTCGGACCTCATCTCCGAGGACATCGAGGCCTACCTCCACGCCCACCAGCACAAGTCGATGCTGCGGTTCCTCACCTGCGGCTCGGTGGACGACGGCAAGTCGACCCTGATCGGGCGGCTGCTCTACGACAGCAAGATGATCTTCGAGGATCAGCTGGCGGCGCTCGAAGCTGACTCGAAGAAGGTCGGCACCCAGGGCGGCGACATCGACTTCGCCCTGTTGGTGGATGGCCTGGCCGCTGAGCGCGAGCAGGGCATCACCATCGACGTGGCCTACCGGTTCTTCTCGACCGACAAGCGCAAGTTCATCGTCGCCGACACCCCCGGCCACGAGCAGTACACTCGCAACATGGTCACCGGTGCCTCGACGGCGGACGCGGCCATCATCCTGATCGACGCGCGCAAGGGCGTGCTCACCCAGACGCGCCGGCACAGC
This sequence comes from Phenylobacterium deserti, assembly GCA_943332615.1. Taxonomy (GTDB): domain Bacteria; phylum Pseudomonadota; class Alphaproteobacteria; order Caulobacterales; family Caulobacteraceae; genus Phenylobacterium; species Phenylobacterium deserti_C. The sequence continues at coordinate 13,825 of CALQQB010000061.1, read as the reverse complement.
TACCTGGTCAGCCTGCTGGGCATCCGCCATGTGGTTGTGGCGATCAACAAGATGGACCTGGTGGGTTGGAGCCAGGAGACGTTTGACCGGATCGTGGCCGAGTACCGCGACTTCGCCGCCCAGATCGGCATCAAGGCCTTCACCGCCATCCCGATGTCGGCCCTGAAGGGCGACAACATCACCGAGCCCAGCGAGAAGTCGCCCTGGTACTCGGGCCCGCCGCTGTTGCGGTGGCTGGAGGACGCGCCGGTCGAGGACGACCTGCAGACCAAGCCGTTCCGCATGCCGGTGCAGTGGGTGAACCGCCCCGACCTCGACTTCCGCGGTTTTTCCGGCCAGATCGCATCGGGGTCCATCAAGCCCGGCGACAAGGTCAAGGCCCTGCCCTCCGGCCGCGAGAGCACCGTGGCCCGCATCGTCACCTTCACCGGCGACCTCACCGAAGCCGTCGCCGGCCAGTCGGTGACCCTCACCCTGGCCGACGAGATCGACGTCAGCCGCGGCGATGTCCTGGCCGTCGCCAGCCAGCCCCCGGAGGTGGCCGACCAGTTCGAAGCCACCATCGTCTGGTTTGACGAAGAGCCGCTGCTGCCGGGCCGCCCCTACCTGCTGAAGGCCGGGACCCGCACGGTCCAGGCCCAGGTCGCCGAGCCCAAGTTCAAGGTCAACGTCAACACCCTGGAGAAGCTGGCCGCCAAGCGGCTGGAAGTGAACGAGATCGGCGTCGCCAACCTGTCGCTGGCCGCCCCCATCGCCTTCGACGCCTACGGCGAGAACAAGGACCTGGGCGGCTTTATCCTGATCGACCGGATCACCAACCGCACGGTCGGCGCCGGCATGCTGCACTTCGCGCTCCGCCGCAGCCAGAACATCCACTGGCAGGCGATGGATGTCTCCAAGGCCGCCCGCTCGGCCGCCAAGGGCCAGAAGGCCCGCGTGGTCTGGTTCACCGGCCTGTCGGGCTCAGGCAAGTCGACGATCGCCAACCTGTTGGAAAAGCGCCTCGCCGCCCAGGGTCGCCATACCTACACCCTGGACGGGGACAACGTCCGCCACGGGCTGAACCGCGACTTGGGCTTCACCGACGCCGACCGGGTGGAGAACATCCGCCGCGTGGCCGAGGTCTCCAGGCTGATGGTCGACGCCGGCCTGATCGTGCTGGTGTCCTTCATTTCCCCGTTCCGCGCCGAGCGGCAGCTGGCCCGCGACCTGCTGGGCGAGCGGGAATTCGTCGAGGTGTTCGTCGATACCCCGCTGGCCGAGGCCGAGAAGCGCGACGTGAAGGGTCTCTATGCCAAGGCGCGCAAAGGCGAGCTCAAGAACTTCACCGGCATCGACAGCCCCTACGAAGCCCCGGAAACCCCCGAGATTCGCATAGACACCACCGCGCTGACCCCGGAGCAAGCCGCCGAGCAAATCTTCGCCTGGCTGGAAGGCGCGTTCGACCCGGGGATTTAGGAGCGGCGAACCCGGCGTTTACGGACTGCGGGCGAGATTGACGTGCTGGCCGTTGCGCTAGACCATTCGGGGGCTGGGTGTCCCGCGCCCGCAGGGGGTTCGCGAGGTATTGTGAAGCGTCATTATCTCGCCCTGGATGGCCTGCGCGGGGTCGCCGCGATCACGGTCGTGGCCCACCACCTGGAGAACGAGGTCCATCGCGGCGTCGGCTACTTCAGCGCCGGCTACCTGTCGGTCGACTTCTTCTTCGCGCTCTCGGGCTTCGTCATCGCCGCCGCCTACGAGGGGCGGTTCGCCGCCGGCATGGGGCTGAGAGCGTTCCTCAGCGTGCGCCTGCAGCGCCTCTACCCCATGATATTCCTGGGGGCCTGGATCGCGCTCGCCTGCGCGCTCGCGATCCCGAACCTGGGGGGATCGCTGCCCCTGATGTTCGCCTCGACGCTGTTCCTGATCCCGCTGCTGGGCGGCTCGGGCGTGCTGTTCACCCTCAACGCGGCCTACTGGTCGCTGCTGTTCGAGCTGGGTGCAAACATCGCTCACGTGCTGCTGTTCCGATGGTCGCGAACCTGGGTTCTGGTGGCGGGCATCGTCCTGAGCGGACTGGTGGCGATTCCGGTCGCCTACAAGTTTGGCCACTTCGGTGGCGGCTGGAGCGTCAACAACTGGTGGATGGCGGTGATACGCGTCGCCTTCAGCTACGCCCTGGGCGTGCTCGCATTCCGCCTGCACAAGGCGGAACGGCTGCCCGCCTTCACCGCCCCGTTCCCGGTCATGGCTGCGGCGTTCGTGGCCGCCACGATCGCGGCGTCCCTGCTCCACGCCTGGTGGGCCGATCTGATCGTCGTGATGCTGGTCTTCCCGCTACTGTTGATCGCCGGCGTAAACGCTCGGGAAGGCCGCTTCACCTCGACGGTCGCCGTGCTGGGCGCGGTCTCCTATCCACTCTACGCGATCCACACCCCGCCGGTGCAGCTCTGGGGTCTCTACGCGCCCCACAACCTCGCCTCAGCCCTGCTGATGATGGCCGCCATGGTCGCCGCGGCCTTCGCCTTTGACCGCTGGTACGATGGCCCGGTCCGGCGGCGGGTGGGAAGGTTTCTGCGACGAACACCTGTGCCCGCGCCGACGACCGCCGACATAGGAACCTAGACTCTCAGAACGCCAGCACGATCTTCCCGAAGTGCTCGCCCGCCGCCATGGCGCTGAAGGCCGCCTTGGCTTCGGTGAACGGGAACACCTTGTCGACGACGGGCTGGATCTTGTGCAGATCGATGGCCCGGCACATGGCCTCGAACATGTCGCGCGAGCCCACCGACAGGCCCTGCAGCTTGGCGGAGTTGCCGATCAGGGACGCCGGGTTGAACGGCTCGCCCGCGCCGGCCACCACGCCGATGATGGCGATGTGGCCGCCGATGCGGACCGCCTTCATGCTCTCCTGGATCGTGCCGCCGCCGCCCACTTCCATGACAAAGTCGGCGCCGCGACCTCCGGTCGCCTCGCGAACCGGTCCTGACCAGGCCGGGGTGGTCTTGTAATTCACGAGGTGATCGGCGCCGAGCGCCTTGGCCCGCGCCAGCTTCTCGTCCGACGATGAGGTGATCACCGTCCGCAGGCCCGCAGCGTGCGCGAACTGCAAGCCGAAGATCGAGACCCCGCCAGTGCCCTGCAGCACCACGGTGTCGCCGGGCTCTAGCCGCGCGTCCTCAAACAGGCCCCGCCAGGCGGTCAGCGCCGCGCACGGCAGGGTCGCCACCTGGTGGTCGCTAAGGAAGTCCGGGACCTTGGACAGCCCTTCCTGGCTGAAGGTCTGCAGCTCCGCCCCGGCGCCCGGGATCGGGAACCCCAGGGCGCTCGTCAGCTTGGCCAGGTCGGGGCCGCCCGAGGTCCAGTTCTGGAAGAACAGCGTCGCTACCCGGTCGCCGACCTTGAAGCGCGTCACCCCCGCGCCCAGCGCCTCGACCACACCGCAGCCATCGGAGAACGGCGTGATCACGTCCGATGATGAGGCCGCGCCGCGCCCGTACATGCCGTTGACCATCAGCAGGTCGCGGTAGTTCAGAGAGACGGCCCTCATCCGCACCAGAACCTGGCCGGGACCGGGCATAGGGTCAGCCGCCTCGACAACCTTGATCTGGTCCAGCCCCCAGGGGGCTGCCACATTCAGCGCGCGCATGGTCGTTCTCCGTTTGCGCGCATCATCGGGGCCGTGCCTGCGCCCCGCAAGCATGCCCAAACGTCAAGTATATGCCTCGGGCGCGTTTGACCGGCAGCACCGATGATGCACCCCACTGGTCAGGATCGTGGCCAAAGCACCTTGAGGCTATCCTGCGCCCGCGAGGCCAGCAGCACTTCCCGATTGACTCATGGCCGGGTCGTCGGAGAAGTCGGGAAGCGCCGGTTCTCCATGACGTGATGATCATTGCACGCATCAGCGACCAAGAGATCGTCGCCGGCCATGCCCATTCCGGCCGCGGGGCTGTGGAACTGGCCGCAGACGCAGCCGAACAGCTTCAGGCTCATGTCTCGAGTCTAGGGCAGGCCTCAGGCCGCGTCAGCCGCCTGTTGCACGGCCGCGACCTGGTTCTCGTTGCGGATGAACAGCAGGTTCTCGCCGGCGATCAGCATGTCGAACTCTGGCCCGACGGCCGAGCGGAAGCTGTGACTGGACCCCTGTCCTGGCAGCATCCAGTCGTGCGGTTCGACGAACAGGGCGGTGGTCTGGTGCAGCCAGTCGGTGCCGGCGGAGAACAGATCGCTCTCGAAGCCCTCGATATCGACCTTCACCAGCAGCAAGGCCGCATTGGGCACTCGGGCCACGAGTTCCGGAACCGTCACCACCGGGATATCGCCGCCGGGGATTGTCCGGATGCCCCATGACCCCTGGTCCTCCTCCGCCAGCAGGGACACCGAGCCCGCCTGGGCGCCGATAGCGGCCTCGACGACCTCGAAGTTGCGGCCCTCGGCGTTCATCCGGCAGATGCGAGCGTTCTGCGGGTCGGGCTCGATGGCGATCACCCGGGCCTTGGGGAACCGGGTGGAGAACCACACCGAGGCCGCGCCGATATTGGCCCCGGCATCGATGATGACCGGAGTCTTGCCCGCAACCAGGGCGTTCTCGTACGCGCGGTCGACCGTCTTGTGCTGCGGGACCCCCGAGAAGTCGTATTCCCTATTCTTGAACACCTGCCAGAAGGTGTGCAGGTCCGAACCCTGCGGCCGGTAGAACAGCGGCCCATAGTCGCCGCCGATGGTCGTGACGCCGGGGGCGACGGTCTTGCGCGAGAAATAGGCGCTTTTCCCCAGTGCCTTCGCCCACGCCCGCTCGAAGCGGAACCACGCCAGCAATCCCATCCGAACCCCGTCCCTGTCCCTGTCCGTGACCCCAATCCTCTGGGGATACCCACCTGGGATACTAGCATGGTCTTTCAGAAGTGTTGGCCGACCACCAGCGGGTTCACTCAAGCCGGGTCGAGCCGCGTTTGGCTGTACAGCTGCACGGCGCCCGCGAGTCCCGCCGCGCTCATCACTCCCATCAGCAGATGGCCGCGGCTCCCGAACTGGCCGAACAGCGGCCCCGACGCCATGGTCGCCAGGCCCATCAGCACCCCGCCGGAAAGCGCCGAGCTGATCGACTGGACGGCCGAGGCGTTGCGTGGCGTGGCGTGGACAACCGTTCCGCCAGCTGCAGCGACGCCATGAACGTCGCAGCATAGCCCAGGAAGTGCAGGCCCTGCCGCGGGAACAGCAGCCAGAGCGGGGGGCTGACGGCCATCGCCGTCCAGCGCAGGATCGACGCTATGCCGCCCAGGATCAGCAGGTTGCGCGGCCCGAGGCGGCGTCGCCAGGGCTCCAGGAACCATAGGAACGCGATCTCGGCCGCCACCCCTACCCCCCACAGCACACCGGTCATGCTCTCGGGGATGCCCTGCTGCTTCCAGGCCCGGGTTGAGAAGCAATAGTAGAAGCCGGGCGCCGATTGGATGAGGCCGCAGTGCCAGCCGAAGTTGAACCCGTCGCGCTGTGACCGGTTCAGCACCAGCACATCGATGAGCGGCGGAATCGTCGAGAAGGCCGCCGAGCCCGCGAACCATACCACCGTCCAGCCGGCGAACCCCAGCGGCAGCGCCATCAGCCCATAGGCCGTCGCCGTGATTCCGCAGAGGAAGATCAGCGCCGTGCGCCGCAGCCGGAAGCTGTCGGCCCAGATCGCCATGGGGGGCGCGGTCATCGTCCGCGCCATCAGCGGCAGCGACAGGCCGTGGTGCGCGAACCACACCGGCATGTAGGGCGAGCTCGCCCCGGTGCCGACGAAGATCGCGCCGTAGAACAGGCCCAGCCGGATGGGGAGCGACACGAGCAGCCCTTACACGGAGTCGCGTTGGCGGCGGTGTACAGCCGGCGCGCGCGGCTAATGTCTCCTGAACAACGATAAGGGAGAGGCGGCATGGCGGCGACCAACAGCCGGGACCGGGATTTGCGGGCGCGGGCGGCTGCAGTTCGAACGAGGAACCTCGTGGGCCACGCCGACCTCGGCCGTTCCTTCCACGAGGAGCAAGCAGGCCAGGCTCAATGTGGCGACGTCTGCCGAGGGTCGATTGGCCCCGGCCCTCAGGTGCGTGGCGCGTCGGAGGCCAACCGGCGTCGCCCAGCGCGGCAGATGCGCCTTCAGCGCCATGGCCGGCTTCTCCAGCCCGGGCCAACTGGTGAAGCCGCAGGCTAGAGCGTGACCGGATCAGCATGGAGCGTAACCGGAGTTGACGAGGTCGTTGGCGCATTCGTGGGCCAAGAAGTGGTCGAGCAGCTTGCCGAGACGTCGCCAGGTGGCCTCGACGGTGCGCTCGGCGGCCTTGCGCAGCAGGGTCTTGAGCTTGGCGGGACCTGTTCGATGGGATTGAGGTCGGGGCTGTAGGGCGGCAGGAAGGTCAGGGTATTTCAGTGACCATGGGGGACCTTGGCGACCAATCGCTGGCCACGAGCGCAGCGGCCATGGGTGCGGGTCATGTTGGCCTTGGCCCAGGTCCCGTCGATGAACACCAGGCGGGGGGAATAAGCCGGGCCTGATAGCGCATCCAGCGATCCCGCTTGCGCGCGCCGTCCGGCCGGTCCTGCTCGGCGGCGAACAGTTTTTTGAAGGTCATGTCGTCCTAGCGGAAGAAGCGCCAGACAGCGTCGTAGCTGACCATCACGCCGCGCTCGGCGAGCTCGGCCTGGATCGCGCGCAGCGTCAGGTCCGGCGCCTCGGCGATCTGCGCCAGCAGCCAGTCCCGCTCCCCGGCCAGAACACGCCGCCGGACACCGCCCATCGGTAGGGCCGCCGCGCTGCCTGTCGAACGGCGCCGCTGCACCCAGCGCACCACGGTCGTAACGCCGACGCCGTAGCGGGACGCCGCCTTCGGCCCGGACTTCCATCGTATCATTATATTCCGCCCCTCGAACGGGCTGATCGTCGGCAACTATCTGCAAGCCTCTAACCAACCGTGGCTCGGCCAAATGCTGGTCCCGTGGATCAAGCAAATCGAGCCCGGTCCCGGCGTGGTAGAGCGGGACAACCGCCGGCCGTCGACAGGGCTCGCGGCCAGCGCAGACGATTCCGGCATGCGAACCTGGCTGCGCCGCAAACGATGAACTGCGCGATGTGGCGATCACCAGCCCAAACGCCCGGCTTCCGATGAGCCTCAAGGAGCGCGACGGGAGGCGGTCTCGCCCGTCATTTGAAGCCTCCGAGACCATGATGGCGGCCAGATGGGCGGCCTTCGCCGCGAAGAAGCGGCTTCTCCTCCGCCTCGAATGAGGCGGGGACCTTGGCGGCATAACGCCCAGGGCCGCGCCATAAGATCCGTGCATTGGAGCATGCGCACGCCCCTTGGCTCAGCGACTGGCTGTACCAACGCGCGCTACGTGCAACGTTACCACATAGGATCGAGTCCCCCGCGTACGCCCGCCCCGCCTGCTAATCGGCCGCCTACATCGGCGGAATGTGGAGCTTGGCGCGCTGCTTGGTAGACTTGATCGAGGCCACCGCTCACCGGACCTGCGTCGAGCCCGTGGACAAGTAACCCCTCGGGCAGAGTTCGAGCGCTGACCGTCGTCCACCGTTGCAGGCTGACCGACCGGGAGAGCGCGGCGCGCTTTCCGTACCTCCAGCGCAGCGCCTACGGGCGGCGAAGTCAACCGGGGGCACTTTGAAGCGTCTTTGAATGGGCGCTGAAGGGCCTGCAACCGGCAGCACCATCTATGATGTCACTCCAAAATCAAGTGTCCCGGCTCCAATGCTGAATATCCCGCCATATCCACAGCGTTGCGCTGTTCTCCCCGCTCTCCGCGCGAGGAAAGCGGTTGCGACGGCCAAGCAAGCCTACGGCGCGGCCGCAGTCGCGCCCTTCGGCAGCATGCCGCTCAGCAGCCCGGCCAGCCTGTCGCTCGCGATTGCGGTGCCAGCAGCGTTGAGGTGGGACCAGTCGACGTAGAGGTCGTCGCGTTCGGTGAGGTCGGCGTCGTCCTGCAACGGACCGAGGGCCTCATAGGCGGCGCGGTTGTCGATGGGGTCGGGGGTGCTGAAGGCGGGGAGGTAGACGAAGACGATTTTTACGCCGCGGGCCCTGGCGGCCCTGGCGATGAGGTCGGTGTAGACGCGATCGTCGGCGTCGGTGACGTCGCGGACAGCCTTGGGCAGGCGGGAGTGGCGGTTGAACTTGCCTATGTTCTCGGCGCGCTGCTGCAGCAGCACCTCGCGCGGAGTCTGCTGGTCGGCGGAAACGTAGCGGCCGTCGTCCGTCATGTGGCCCTGGGTCAGGTCTTGTTCCGGTGCAAGGGGCAGGGGCGTATAGCGGGTAGGCATGCCGAACAGATCCGGGGCCAGCATGGCGCCGAACAGCATAATCTGGCGGAACGGCAGGTAGACGAGGTTCTTCTTGGCGTCGTGTAGCCCTAGGGCGGCCTCGCGCCGCACCTCGGAGGCCGGGGCGAAGTAGCGGAAGCTGTCGTGACCCCAGGGGTGGGCATGCTCGTTGATCGCCAGCACGATCACCTTGGGCCGCTTCGTCTTCAGAAGCTCCCGGACAAAGGCCCAGTGGATATTTCGTCCGTCGCCCACCAGGGAGAAGTTTTCGACGTTGGCCGGGGTACCGGCTGCGGCCAGGGCCTGCTCGATCCGCGCCGGCTTCAAGCCCACAGCGGCGCGCGAGTTGCCGAAGATCGCCACGTCGATGGGGCGCGGGTCGAAGGTCATCCGTTCGTAGTAGACACGGCCGCCGCCGTAGATCGTGCCGTCCATCAGCTGGTGGCGCTGATAAGCGTTGTCCGGCAGGAAGGTGGCCGCCGCCATGAAGACGGCCGCCAGTATGACCACGAAGGCCGCGCTCAGGGCCAGGTGACGGCTGACCCGCCCACCGCGGGGATCAGAACGCGAAGTAGACAAAGACTTCTGCTCCCCGCTGGATGAACTGGACGCCCAGGAACAGGGCGAAGGCTGTGTAGAGCAGATAGATCGGCGCCGGGCGCCAGCGCCAGCGGACCGCGGGCCAGCCGATGTCCTTCCACACCGCCCAGTTCGCCGCCGGCCGGTAGGCGCGCATGATTTGCTGAGTGTTCGGCAGGAAGACGATGATCGACGCCGCCGCCAGCAGCACCAGAAGGAAGCCCGGCTCCACCTTGTTCGCCAGCGCTGGGTTCGACGCCAGCCCGTTCAGACCCCACATGCCCTTGAAGATTGTCACCCCGTCGTGCAGCGACTCAGCCCGGAAGAACATGTTGCCAGTGAGGGCGCAGGCCAGGGTCAACAGGTGATAGCCGGTGCGGCGGAGCATCCCCGGATCCCTCGGCGCCGGCAGACCGGCGCGCCGCAGACGGCGGCGCTTGCGGCGCTTCAGTTCGCGATAGGCCTCGTTGACCGAGACGTAGAAGCCGTTGAGCAGGCCGTAGACCACATATCCCCAACCTGCCCCATGCCAGACGCCCAACAGGAAGAAGGTGAGGAACGACGGTGTCACCACCGTCACCGCGAACTCAGTCCAGCCCTTCAGCTTACGGGTGGTGGAAAAGCGGGTGAGCGGTAGCGCCAGAGGCTGGAAGACGTAGGACAGGATGAAGCGCTGCAGCGACATGTGCCAGCGACGCCAGTAGTCGATGATGCTGGCGGCGCGCAGTGGCGAGTGGAAGTTGAGCGGCAGGCGCACGCCAAAGATGCGACCCAGGCCGATGGCCATGTCGGAGTAGCCCGAGAAGTCGAAATAGACCTGCAGGGTCCAGCCAACTGCAATGACCCAGCCGGTGGCGGGGTCGACGTGGCCGGTAGCGGCCGCGGTCTTGTAGAGCGGAATGAAGTAGGCCGCGATGGTGTCGGCGATCACCGTCTTTTTGAAGAGACCAGTGGCGAAGATCGCCAAGCCCACCACCACGTTGCTCCATTCCAGCCTGCCGAACAGCTTGTGGCGGAACTGCGGAATGATCTCCTTGTGATGGACGATCGGCCCGGAAATCAGTTGCGGGAAGAAGGAGGCGAAGAGGGCGAATTCGCTGAAACTGGTCTTCTTCACCTCGCCACGGGCAGAATCGACGATGTAGGCGATCTTCTGGAAGGTGAAAAACGAGATGCCGAGCGGCAGCAGAATCTTGGGAATGACGATGTCGGTCCCGGCGAAATGGTTGACATTTTCCAGGAAGAACATCGTGTACTTGAAGTAGAACAGGGCTCCAAGGTTGCCGGCCAGACCGGCCCAGAGCACGCATTTCGCCGCGTTCGGCCGTGCCTCGCGCTGGGTCTGGATGAAGCGGCCGATGCCGAAGTTCGCCAGGATCGAGACCAGCAGGATCCAGCTCTGGCTGGGCAGCCACCAAGCGTAGAACATCAGGGACGCGAGGGTCAGCGCCCACATCCCCAGGACCTTGCCGGCCATGCGCAGCCCATAGAAGGCGACGAAGGCGACCGGCAGGAACCCAAAGATGAAGATGAACGAGTTGAACAGCATCTAGCCGCCTAGTCCCGCACGATGGTCATCGGCAGGTCAGGGGCGGCGTAGTCGGCCAGCCGGAGCTCCCAGGTCGTGCGACCGGCATCGTCGCCGACCTTGGCGAAGCCCAGTTTCTCGTAGTGGCCGGCGACCATCCTGTTCTTTTCGGTCGGGATGTATTCGCCGACCAGCACCTGCGCACCCTCGGCGCGCGCGGCGCGGGCCACCTCGGCCAGGACGGCCTCCTGCACGCGGCGGCCCAGGACCCGGCAGCTCATCAGCCAGGTCTCGTTGACCCAGCGCCCGCCCTCTCGGCGAAAGATGATCACCGAGATCATGCCGGAATCGCCGAACCGGTCGGCCAGGCGGACCTGTAGGGTGAAGAGCGCCGGATCGGTCTCGGCAGCGCCGATCTGGGTCTCTGTGTAGCGCCGTGTGGTGAGGTTGAACTGGTTGGACTTGTTGGCCAGTTGCGAGATGCGCGCCCGGTTCACCGCGTCGAACGGCTTCAGGGTGCAGACCATATCCAGGGAGGCCAGGTAGCCGGCGACGTCGCTCGTGCTGGCCAGTTCGCGGCGCTTGGCCTGGGCGCGGTAGTCGTCGGCGCGGCCGGCGTCCTCCTCTACAAAGGAGACGGCCTCGAACCAGCCGCCGGCCATCAGGGTGCGGGGATAGAGGGCGGGGTCCTCAGGCAGTTCCGGGACGGCGACCATAGGCAGTTCGCGGCGGACCTGGGCGCGCTCGGCGGGATTGTCGTCCAGGAACACCAGGGCGTCGATACCGATCTCCAGCGTCTCGGCGATGGCGCGCAGGTTGGCGGCCTTGTCGGTCCAGTTGGCGTGGAAGACGGCGATGTCGGCTTCGGCCAGCACCATCTCCGGGTGTTCAAGGAACGGCTTCATGGCCGCCTCGTGTTCGTTCTTGGAGCAGACCGCCAGGATCACGCCACGCTGGCGCAGGCGCTTGGCCAGCTGCTGGATCGCCAGGAACGCTTCGCCGCCGGCGCTGCCCTGCCCCAGGACAATGCCCTCAACGCCGTCGTCGCCGATGACGCCGCCCCACAACGTGTTGTCCAGGTCCAGCACCAGGCACTTGCGGGCCTTGCCGGCGATGGCGCCAAGCACGCGGACAACCAGGTCGGCGTAGAACGGGACTAGCCGCAGGGAGAAAGGCGCCTTGGCCATGTGCCAGTAGGCCTCGTCTTCCCAGTGCTCCAGGCCCACCCAGGCGGCGGCGCGGGCTACATCGACGACCGTGACGTCGCCGGCGGCCGCCCAGGCGGCGATCTCGGCGTTCAGTGCGCCCACCATGGCGTAGCCGCTCTGAGCCTGGGCGATGTCGAGGCTGCCGAACAGGGGTTCCATCGGCGGCACGACGGTCTGGAACAGCACGCCGTCCCGGACCCAGGCCTTGAGGCCGCTCAGCATGGTCTTCAGCGTGGAGGCGGCGAACTCGACCTTGGCCGCGGCTTCGTCGGCGCTGGCGGAGAAACGGGCGAAGTCGAGGGTGCGGTAGTCGCTCGAGACCAGGACGAAGTCGGGGTCGGAGGCGCGGAACGTGCTGTCCGGGTCGCAGGCTGCCTGCAGGGCCGAGCCATAGTCTGCTATGACCACGTCCAACAGCAGGTTGTGGCGCAGGCCGGTGGCCACCAGGGCTGGGGGCAGCATGTCCTGAGTGCCGGAGCCCAGCAGGCCCAGGCGCATGCGGCGCAGGGCCCCTTTAGGGGCGACGGCGGCATAGGCCCTGGCTGTCTTGGCCAGCTGCTCCAACTGGCTGAGGCCCAGCGCGAAGTTGGCGAGGGCAGTGAGTTCGGCCTCCGCGCCGTCAAGGCTCCCCGCCGCGATGGCGTCTCTAAGGGCCCGGACTCGCGGCCGGAAGTCGGCGGGCGGCGGCAGCAACCACTCCAGGTTCTCGAGCATTCCCGACGCCCCCAATACGCCTACTGCTTCGACTGGATGGTGTTCACCATGTCACCGATGTTCTTCAATCGCTCTATCTCGCCGGTCGTGAATTTCAGGCCAAAGTCCTGCTCGACAGCCACGATCAGGCGCAGGTGGCTCAGGCTGTCCCAGCCTTCCACGTCCTTGGCGGTGGTCGCCTCGGTCAGGCTGAGCTCGTCAAGGTCGAGCACGTCGATCATGACATCCTGGATTTTCGCGATGATCTCAGCCCTGTCCAAGGTTTCGCCCCTACGCCTCTATCACCCCGGCCGCGAACCGGCGAACGGGCCCGACGTCTCGCATGTCTTCGCTGCCTCGTGAACGCGGCATAGGCCCAATTTCCAAATGTTTCGATACTAGGTCCGCTAAACGAACGTCCCCTTCCCGCTCGTGACCTCCGCATAGCGGTAAGACGCGGACGAACTGCACGAGCCCGAAGCCGACCATCACGGTCAGCATGACGGTGCCACCGTAGCTCAGCATCGGCATCGGGATGCCCACTACCGGCGCCGCCTCAATATGGTCAGGGGTTGAGCCAGCAACCCGACCCCACCGAAGACCCCGGATGACCACCGCAGCGCCGCTCAGTCGCTACGGCGCCCCGTGGTGGGCGCGCTTCGCGAGCGGCGCTGCTATCGCCCAGCTACACCACCACCTGGGACACGACCCAGATCTCCGCGCGCCGGGCGGTCTCCGTCACGTTACCGCCCGGCCCGAACACCTCGACCAGCAACTCCAGCTCCTGCTCATCGCTCCACCGGCGACGACGCTCCGGGCCCGTGATCAACGTCGAATACGCCATGCCTCGCTGCTAACACCGCTCCTAACCACGCTGTTAGCAGTGCAGCTTCACGGCGAACCCCGGAAGGCGGCCTTCACCGGAGGGGTACAGTGTGGTCGCAGGACATCGCGGAGATCCGCGCCCGCCAGCTGCCAGGCAAACCCAAAGAACTCCGGTTCCAGGGCCTGCCTTCGAGAAGGCAGCAGCAGGGGTGCGGCAGGACCAGGGCCCCTCGAGGCCCCAATTTCAACGACAAAAACCCCGTGAGGGGCTGTTCATACGTTCATTGAGACTTTGGGTGCGGGGACAGGATTTGAACCTGTGACCTTCAGGTTATGAGCCTGACGAGCTACCGGGCTGCTCCACCCCGCGGCAAAGCCTTACTGGCATCGTGAATTGAAGGGTTCTGGATCATGATCTGCTTGGTAGACCTGGCGGCGACCTACTCTCCCGCGCCTTAAGACGAAGTACCATTGGCCCAGAGGAGCTTAACGACCGAGTTCGGGATGGGATCGGGTGGGGACTCCTCGGCAAAACCACCAGGTCAACCAAGCAGATCAGATTGAGAAGACATCAAAAGCACGAATACTAAGCGCGCATGAGTTTTACTAAGAACGATCAAGCCTATCGAGCGATTAGTACCAGTAAGCTCCATGCCTCGCGGCACTTCCACACCTGGCCTATCAACGTGGTGGTCT
>CALQQB010000060.1 GCA_943332615.1 Phenylobacterium deserti | reverse complement strand
GCTGGCGAGCTGGGCGTAGACCTGGGCGAACTCGTCATTGGCCTCCCGTTCCAGCGTGAAGCAGCTGTCGCCGAGGCACATCTGGCGCTGACAGTTGTTGACCGTCGTGGTGGTCGTCGTGGTGCTGGCGCACTGGTAGGCGTGATCGAGGGTGAGGCACTCGCCGCCGGGGCCTGAAGGCGTGTCCTCCAGGCAGGTGTCCGCCTCGTGCAGGCAGCCGTCGGGGACGCTGCAATTGTTGGTTTCGGTCCGGATCAAGCACTCATAGGCCCGTGAGCGCGCCCAACAGGCGGCGTAGATGTTGACGCCGCCGACGTCGCGCGTGGCTGGCCCCTCGGTGCAGGTCGCGCCCGTCTCCTTGCAATTCGGCGCTCCGGCGGAGGTGCAGGGTCCGTCCGGCGCCCAATGGCCGCCAACGTCGCCGACACAGCTATAGGACTGCGTATAGGCGGCGCAGGGACCAGCCTCGTCTGCGACCTCGTAGCCGTAGGTTCTGGTCCAGGCCGTGCAGGCCCCGACGGCGTTCGTGGCCGCGCAGCTGGCGGCGATCTCGCTCGCACCGCCCGGCGGCGAACAGCCGGGGAAGTCGTCCCGCGTCGTGGTCGTCGTCGTGTAGGTGTAGTGCCGGTCCCAGAGGGTGCAGGCTCCGCTGGAGTCCGTCGCCCCGCAGCTCGAACCGCCGAGCGTCGAATCCGCCGGCGGAAAGCACCCAGGCGCATCGACCCGGCCGCCCGGGCAGCTGTACGTCCGTGTGTAGCCCCAGCAGTCCCGGTAGACCTGAAAGCCGAACCCGAACGTCCGGTATCCGCCCGGGTCCGTGCAGACTTCGCCGAGCAGGCTGCATGACGGGCCGATCCCCCCACACGATGCGTAGTCGACGCCCCCGCCACCGTCACCAGGACAGTTGTAGTGATAGTGCGACAAGGCGCCGGCCTTGCCGTAGGGCTCCGACCCGGTCAGCTGGCAGGCGGGATCCACGCCACGGCAACCGCCCTGGGACGTCTGGTCGTCGCAGTCCAGCGGCGCCCAGACGACGTTGACCGTGGCGGTTCCCGTGCAACTGGCGGGCGTGGCGCCCCCCTCGGTGTAGCCCTCCTGGCAGTCGTAGGCGCCCGTGCCGGCGGTGACCGTCTCCTGATAGCCTTCCGTGCACACGTAGGTTTCCGTGTGTGGCGAGGTCGGCGCGGTGCAGGACCGCGTCCCGCCGGCGCAGGCGCCGTCGCCCCCCGCGGCGTCGCAGCCGGCCGAGCGGCGCCACGAATGGGCGGCATAGTCGTAGGTCTCGTCGCAGACGTAGGCGTAGCTTTCGACCTTCGGCTCGTAGTGCTCGGTGCAGCTGTTGAGCTCCGCGTGCAGCTCGATCGCCGTCTCGCAGGTGTAGAGGGCGTGAGAGGTCGTGGTCTTCGTCTGCTCCTCGCTGGTGCAGGTCTCCCCTTCCGCCCCGGTCGTGGTCGCGCCGCCGGAGTTCACCCGGGTCATGGGGTCGGTGTGCACGTCGGCGGATTTCGTCAGCCAGTCCGCCGTGGGATCGATAGCGCTCGCGCTGCGGGCGCCCAGGCTGGAGTTCGTGAGACCGATGGCTGGCGAACCCAAGCCATAGGTCCTTGCGCCCGCCGCCTTCAGGCCGTCCGGGTCACTCTCAAAGGCCTGCAGGCCGGGACTGTCGCCGGCATAACCGGGCACCGTCGCCGCCGTCGGCGCCGTGGTGGGGCCCGCGGAGAGCGCGGCGGCCTGGCTGTCGCGCAGCGCCTTCGCCTCGGGCTTCATGTCCTGCGCCCGGACAACGCCCAGGCCCAGCATACCGGCGAGTGCGCCGGCGCACGCCCAGATCCCCAGCACTCGGAAGCCGGGCGCGCGCATTCAGTCCCCCAGCTTCCGGCTGGCGGCGGCCACCGCGCCCGCGCCCGCACCGCGACCTTCGCCGAGCGCCTCCAGCGCCGCACCGAGGGTGATGTTGCCGGAGACCCGATCGTGGTCCGGCGCCACGGGCACGCAGTCGATGCCCGCCCCGCAGGGCTGCACCGGCGCCTTGGCCGCGATGAAGGTCGGTACGGCCTGGATGTTGAAGGCGCGGAAGACATTGGGGTCGATCGCAACCCCGCCGACGCTCTCTTCGTCGAAGACCGCCTTGGCGCGGATCAGGGTCTGCTGGAAGGACCCCTTCACCAGCCCTCGGATGACGACGACGGCGCCGGCGCGGTGCGCGTCGCGGGCGAGGCGACGCAGATCGGCCGGCGGCATCGAGAACGACACCGCCACGTAGACCACGCCCTCGGGATTGGCCGGCTCATCGCCGACGGTGGCCAAGGCCCCGCCGCCACGGAAGTCGGTGTCCTCGAGGTCCGCAAAGCCGCGGTTGAGAACCGCGGCGTTGCCGCCGGCGTCGACGACGGCCTGCGCCTGCTCGCGGAAGACGCCCTCCCTCCCCTTCACACTCTCGAAAAAGGCTTGGGCGTCCGGTCGGGCTCCCTCGGTGCGCTTCTGCACCCGTTCCACCAAGTCTCCGGCCGACTGCGCCAGGCTGGGCGCCGCCGCCCAGATGATGCCGACGCCGAGCGCGCCGGCGAGCGCGTACGACATCCAGGGCTTGCCGCTGAACCAGGAGGCGATTGCGCACCCGAGGAGAACGCTGGCCACGGAACCGGCGATGACGATGTCGGCGACGGTCTGGAAGGGGAACGGACCCATGGCTAGAGCCCCGCGCAGCAGTTGCGCTTGCGCCAGATGAGGTAGCCGAAGTCCTCACCGATCACGGGGACCGTCTTTCCGAACTCGTAGGTCTGTGTCGTCGCGCCCGCCATCGGGCACGTGAACGGACCCTTCACGTTCGGAACCGGGTTCGTGAGCTGGAAGCGGTACTGGAGTTTGTCGATGATCGGCGTGGGGTGCTTGATGCAGAGGTTGGCCGCCCCCCGCGTGCCCCAGGCCAAGCCCTGCCGATGCATCTTGAAGGCGAACTTCTCGACCGCCAGCAGGCTGCCGTCGACGTCGCCGGTCGTGCCGAAGGTGTTGCCGGTCATCGGGTACATCGACCCGCGGCAGCCCGCGCACCAGAACATCGGCTGCAGCGGAAGATAGACGGACGACGCCACGCAGTCGGCCGTGCAAGCGGCGAGCGCGATCGGATTGGCGAAGATGAAGGCTTCCGGCTCGATGATCGCGGCGAGCTCGTCGTCCCGCCAGAGCGGATCCAGCTCGGTCACGTAGCCGATGTCGAAGCCGGCGTTCTCCAGGCACAGGAAGTCCGTCAGGAGCTCCAGCCAGTACATCAGCGGATAGATGTACCAGTGCACATGGTACTGGGCGGTCTTGGCGCCGGCGCCCCCGCCGTCCTTGGCGCGGGCCGCGTCGCCGCTTCCGAAACCGAACGGGACCGGCAGCCGGATGCCGCCGAGGCTCGGGAAGCACCAGGCTTTGCGGGTGGAGTCCGCCAGGCGAACCGGCTCCCAGAAGCCGACGGAGAGGCCGATCTTCACGAACAGCGGCGGCGGGGCGGGGCAGACGCAGATCGGGGACGGCGGGTTCGGCGCATCCGGCTTGCCGCCCTTGACGAGCGGTATGGCGCCCAGCGAAATCGGCAGCAGGCACGACCAGCAGGTGTCGGTGATCGGGTTGACGAAATGGCCCCGGCACGACACCGCGGAGGCCGCGGCCGAGGCGGCCTGGGCATAGGCGTTCGGCGCGCCCATCAACGCCGACAGCGCAGCCGCGGCGGCGAGCGCCCAGCCCTTCGCGCCCATCCTCATGGCCGCACCTCCGAGACACGCAAGCCGCGGCCCTCTCGCTCGACGACGGCCGGCACATGGCTCACGCCGAAATGGCGGATGAGCGATCCGTCCTGGTCGAAGAACATCTCGACCTTCTGGCTCCGCATCAGGTCGATGGGAGCCCCGGAGGTCAGGACGATGTAGACCTTTTCCTTCGCGTCCCGACGCGCGCGGCGCACCGCGAACCGCACTTGATCGGCGTCGTCGCCGTCCACGAAGACGAGGACGCGGTTATAGTTGGGGAGCCGGTCCAGGGGATTGATGACGTCGCCCTTGCGGGCGAACAGCCGTCCGTTCTGGTCCGTGAAGTCCCGGGGCACAGTGATCGAAGGGTCAAACAGCCACGAGCGCGGGCGATCGGTCTTGGTGATCCCGTCAACCGGGGTCGGGCGGGACAGCTTGGCCTTCACCCGCGCCTGGAAGGCCTTGTTCAGGCTATCCAGCTTGCCCGACCGTTCGAAGGCCCGGAGCTTCGCGGCCAGCACCGCCAGAAGATCCTGCTCGACAATGGGGAATGTCGCGCCCAGCGCCCCCAGATCCTTGGCGTGCGCCGCAGGTGGCGGCGCGGCGATCGTGGCGATCATCAGCAGGGCTGTGGCGAGCCGGCGACGCATCACATGATCGCCTTTGCGACGCCGAGGATACGCCTCTGCGGGACCCAGCCGATCAGGCTGTAGCGGCTGTCGAGCGAGTCCTTATGCGGCGTGTAGAGGAAGTAGTGGCCCGGCGGGATCCGGCCGATGGGCCCCATGTCCGCGGGCTGCCCATCCTGGGAGTGGGTCTTCGCCTCCCCGATGTAGCGCCCCGCGACGTAGAAGGCGCGGCCGCGGGCCTCCACCAGGTCGCCGGGCACGCCGCCGACGATTTTCCCGAAGACCATGCCCTGCGGGTAGAACCGCGTCTTCGGCGGCAGGAAGACGACCAGGTCGCCGCGTTTCGGGACCCGATGCGCCTGGTCCGCCAGGAAGGCCCAATTGGGAAGGCTCTGCGTTTCGTTGAAGGCGAAGCGGTAGCGGTGCAGCGCTTCGCTCGAGGCTTTCAGCCCGAGCGCGGCGCCAAGTGCGGCGACGCCGACCAGCAGCCGCAGCCACGATAGCCTCCGAGGCTCCACAGCGGCGTCAGCGGAGCGCACGGCCTTCTCCTTCGAGCGAGGCCTGGGGCAGCAGCGGTCCAGCGACGGGCGTGGCGCGCAGCCGCGTCTCCATCATGGCGTTCACCGCCTTGCTCACGTCGGCGGTGACGTCGCTGTATTCGCCCGCCAGGACGCACTCGCGCGGCAGGACCAGGATCCCCTTCTTCGTGGCCGCGTCCTTCACCGCCTCCTGGGCGACCGCCAGATAGAGGCGGGTGCGGATGCTGGCCTCCTGGGGCGTCACGTTCGGGGCCGTGGCCAACCTGGCCATGTACTCGCGCGACATCTGGGTGATCCCCACCGTCACCACGGTCGGCTTATCGCCGCGGTAGACCCGCACGCCCAGGCCCACGATGGCGATCGTGTTGATGGCCAGGAGCAGGGTGAGGACCTCGACATGGCTGAACGGCAGCCGCCGGCGCTTGCCGGCCGGCTTGGCGCCGGGACCCGGGGCCGCCTCTACGGCGGCCGGGGCTGGCGCGGCGGTGGGCGGCGGAAGATCGGTCATGCGACAAGCTCCCTCGAATTGGCGGCCGCAGCGGCGGCGGAGGCGGCGGGAAGCGGCCACGGCGCCCAGCACTGCCGGGCCTTGGGCGCGCGGACGAACACCGTGAGCACGGTCAGCGTCGCCAGGACGCCCAGCAGGACGTGTTCGACAGGCGCGCGGGCCGAGGCCGTGGCGCTGACGTAGTGGGTCCAGAAATTCCCCCACTCGTGGGCGGTCGTGCGCCAGCTGAAGCCCAACGCCGCGAAGGTGAGGAACCAGAACACTGCGTTGGCGACACAGGCGCTCTCCACCACGAAGGCGAGACGATCCGTGATCGCCCAGACCCAGCGTCGGGCGTGCTCGAGGCGCGGATGATCGAACCAGGCGAGGCTCATTCCGCAGGCTCCACTTCGGCGAGCCTGCGGGTCACGTTCAGCATCTGGCGACGCTGCCGGTCGCCCATCTTTGCGTAGCCGCGCAGGACCTCCGTGGCGCCGGCGTCCAGCGCCAGGATGCGCACGATCTCCTCGCGGAGCTGATGCTCCAGCATGATCGGCGGGGTGTCCTTGAACGCGACGCGGCGCACCGCCTCATGCAACTCCACGCCGCTGCGGACCAGTCGCTCGATCTCCGCGTAGACCTCCGCCTTCGTGGAATAGAGGGTCACCGAGAAGGCATCGAGGACGAGCCGGGCCAGGAACCGTGCGCCCGGCCCACGGATGAGCATCTCCGCGTAGACGCCGGGCTCCATGCGGAGCGACTTCAGGAACTCCATGGTCCCGTGGTCGGCCTGCAGGCGGTCGCTCTTGCGGAACTGTTCGAGCGCCTCGGGCTTCAGGCGCAGGACAACCGACCAGTCGCTGTTCTCGATGCAGGCCCGCGCACCCGCGGTCGAGTAGAAGTCCTCGAGGCTCTGGGTGCCCGTGATCAGGGCGCCGCCTTCCTTGCGGCAGCGACGCGCGAAGCCTTCGATGTACTTGCCGGCCGCGCCGTCGCCCAACAGGCTCCAGGCCTCGTCGATGATCAGCGCCTTCTTCAACTGGCGGCCGCCCTTGCGCATCCGCTCGCGCACCAGGCCGAGGATCTGCAGCACCACGACGGCCCGCAGCTCGGGCTTGCTCTCCAGGTCCTCCATCTCGAAGACCGTGTAGGAGTTGCCGATCTGCAGGTTCGCCGGCCCGTTGAAGAACCGGCCGTAGTTTCCCTTCGTCGTGAAGGGCGTGAGCGACAGATAGAGATTGGCTCCCCGCTCGCCGTGCTTGGCCTTCAGCGCCTCGGCCACCAGGTCGATCGAGCCTTTGGAGCCGTGCTCCTCCCACACGGTGTTCACCGCGTCCTCGATGGCCCCCGACTCTTCGTCGCTGGCGCCCTTTGCGCCACGAGCCATCTGGATCACCAGCAGCTTGATGTTCGTCTTCGCCTCGGAGGCGTACTCCTCGTCCTCGGCGATCCCGTCGGGGTCCACCATCCCGAACGGATTGATGCAGATGTCGACGTCGAGGGAGAACTTGATCCACGCGCCGCCGAGCAGCTCGCAGGCGTTCTTGAACGAGCGCCCGTTGTCGACGACGACGACCTCCGCGCCGGCACCGTGCAGGCCGGTCGCGATCTCCTGCATGAAGACGCTCTTGCCCGAGCCCGACGACCCGACAACGGCCACGTTGTGGTTGCCGTTGCCCTCGTTCTCGAAGGGCGACCAATAGCCCACCTGGCCACGGCGGCCGGTGAGCAACAGGTGCGGAAGCTGCCCGCCCCGGTCTTCGCCCTGCAGGGGAGCGAGCCGCGCCACCACGCTCGTGGGCATGCGCCGCATGCGCTTCTGCGCCCGGAAATCTTCGTCGAGTCCGCCACCGAGCCCCAGCGGCAGACAGGCCACCAAGGTCGGCATGTGCACGTGGTCGTGGCGCTCCAGCGCGAAGCGGGCATTCCGATAGATCGCGCGCACGGCGCGCTCCATCTTCTCCCCCTCGCCTTCGGGCGAGATGGACAGCAGGAAGAAGCCGATGTGCGCCAGCCGGGCGCCCTCGGCGACGTCCTCCGCGACCATCTCCCAGTCCTCGGCGGCCTTGCGCATGCCCGGGAACATCTTGGCCACGCCGCTGTCACGGCCCTGCTGGGTCCGCAGCCGCTTGAACTCGGTGTCGGCGATCGTCTTCTCGCCGCTCATCAGCGAGAAGCAGAGCGACGCCACGGTCGGGCCCGGGAGACGCAGCTGGTCATTGAACAGGTCGCCGATCGTGCGCGCCATCGCCTGCTGGCTCGAATGATCCGGGAACTGCCGGACCGTCATGCCGCGGATCTCGAAGGCTTGCTGCGCGGACTGCAGCTCCTTCTGCCAGTCCGCGGCCTGGAAAGCGTCGCCCGCCGGCGCGGTGGAGAAGACGAGCTTGTTGCGGTGGACGGTCACCCGCGTGTCGAGGCGCACGATCTGATCGCAGATCGGCGCCTCGTTGTCGTAGTAGGGCGCGGTGCGGTCGATCGAGGTGCTGGGGTTCAGCAGGTCGGCCATCATGGCGATCAGCTCGGCCGGCTCCACCGGATAGGCGCCCCCGTTCAGGGTCTTCAGCGTCTGGACGAAGCGCTCGCGGACGTCAGACAGCGTCTCCATCGCGCGTTTGTCGCTGCGTCCGCTCAACTCCACCGAGACCAGCACCCGGAAGTCCCGCACCAGGAACGGTGAAGAGGGCGAAAGCCCTTCCCACGCGCCCTTGCGGAACAACTCTCGGCGATGGCGTGCGAGCTCGGCTTGGACCCCGCCTCTGGCGGCGCGGGCTTCTGCCCAATGGTCAACGATCGGGCCGATCTTCGGAGACGCCCATTGGATGATCTGGACCTTCGCCAGTTCCGGGAGGGCTTCGTTGAAGAGCTCCGTCAGGATCCGCTGGGTGCTGTCATCGCCCCCCACGAGGGGCGAGATCGCGAGCACGATGCCGATGCTGCGATCCTGCACGTAGACCCCGTGCTCGGGGTCGTAGTAGCGCCACGGCAAAAGCGAGGCGAGGGTCGCGCCGGAGACCTTCTGGCGGGGCGCGTCGGGGGGAAGGACGTCCTCTCCCCACCACTGGCGGCCCTTGCGCTCGAGGACGCGCCTCAGGTTGCCGCCAATCTCGACCAGGAGGTTCTTGTCGGTCATCGGACGCTCACGAGCCTGCGGGCTTCGCGGTGGCGACGACGGCCGGCGACGCGCGGGCTGCTACGGGTCCGGCGGCGTCCTTCTTGGACCCCGCGCCGCTCGCGGCCGCGAGGTTCTCGGGCTGCGCAACCGGCGGATTGGCGACCGCAGACGGGGATGACACGGGGGCGGCGCCGGCGACGCGCGGCGTGGGGGTGCGCTCACCGGATCGCGCCGTGACGAGCGGAACCGCCGGGGGCGCCGCCCACCAGCCGCCCCGCCGCATCAATGCGAACACCTGCGATGGCGCGTGATAGTCGCCACTGCCGTCAATCCAGCCGCCGATCAGCACCTTTGCGAACTGGTCCGGCTCACGGCGCGGGGCCTGGTCGAAGGCGCCGCCGCCCGCCTCGGCCGCGGTCCACCAGCGAAGCGCGCCCGCACCGTCGACCAACGGCGCCACCTTCCCATCGTGCCTGGCCGTCATTGCGCCGGCAGCGCCGGGCTGGCCGTCGAGCGTGGCGATGCTCGAGCACGGCACGCCCCGGTCTGCCGCGCAGGCCCAGGACCCTTTGGTGTTCGTCGACCCACACCCCGCCAGGGCCAGCATGGCCACACCGACGAGGATCTTGGACGTGATCGGCATCTGAGTGCTCCTTCCCCGCCAGCGGTCAGCTGCGCGCCGCGTTGAGCCACGCGAGCAGCTTGTCGGCCGGCATCCAGCCCGGGTTCGTCGCCCCATCCACGCGCACGATCATCGGCGTGCCGTTGATCCCGTGGCTCTGGGCGAAGGCGAGGTTCTGCTGCAGCCGCCGGCCGCCATCTGCGCAGTCGGACACGCCCTGGAGTTGGCCGCCGTCGTAGAGGGCCTTGGCCGCCGCCACGCGGTCCTGTGCGCAGAGGACCTTCTTGGCCTTCGCCTCGCTCTCGGGGCCAAGAACCGCGATCGGGAACTCGGTGATCTCGATGTCGCGGTTCGACTTCAGGTCCTGGAACAGCTGCTGGCAGTAATGGCAGTTGAAGTCGGTGAAGACCGTCATCTTCAGCCGCGCGCCGCGGTTGTGGACGATCGCGTTCTCGGCCGGGAGATCGACCTTCAGCACCGGCGAAGGTCCTTGCGCGCTCGGCAGCGGCCCTGCGGCGGCCTGCGGGCGCGGAGTCGGCTGGGTCAGCCGTCCTGCGATGCGGTCCTCGGCGTCGGCCACGCCGGCGACTTCGCGCGCCCGACGCTCCGTCATGTCGACCTTCTTCTGCAGGTCGAGCAGTTGGCCAATCATCACGTAGCGGCCGTCGGGCGTCGCGTAGAGCACGTTGCGCCCCGCGACGAATTCACAGAAGCCCTTCGGGGCGGCCGTCGAGGCGCAGCTTACTGAGCTGATCTTGGTGTTCGGCAGATTGCGGGTCAGCGACGCAACAAGCTGCTTTTCCTGAGCGGTCGTGCCGCCGCCCGACAGATCGAGGCTCCGCGCCGCCGCGAACGTCGCGACGGCCGCCAGCGCCAACACGCTGGCCCCCATGGCGACGCGCTGCAGGGATATCGGGGAGCGCTTCGAAGGCGGCGAGCCCGCAGGTTCATCCGACATGGCCTAGTTCCCTTTCTGGTTGGACGGGTCCGCACGAGGCGGGCGAAGTTCGGCGATGGTGAGCAGGCGCAGCTCGCGTCCGGCGCGCACACAGCACGCGCAGGCGACGCTCGCGGGGGCCTTTGCGGGCGCCTTCCACTCCAAGGGCGGCAGCCAGCTCAGCACCGTCAGCGCGGCGAGCACGGGCAGGTCCAGGAGCCTCATGGCCGCCCTCGGCACTGGTGCGGCTCGCCGCCAGGCGACGGGAGGGGGCAGAGGCCGTGAGCGCCCGCCATCCTGGGCGCGCCCGGCCCAAACCAGATGGCCAGGGTGAGGCTCGCGCCGACGGCGCCTCCCACGAGAGCCAGGAGGGGCACGAGGGGGACGAGGACCGCGGCCAAGGTCCGGGGCTGGGTCATGACCCCCCCCGAACCTGGAAGCCGGAGAGGAAGACGATCTCCACCGCGATGCCGGTCGGCATCTCAATCACCGGCTGATATTGCTCGGCGCGCCTGATGTAGTACTCGGCCAGCATGGACGCGGCATTGCTCACGCCGCCGCCGACGGCGCCCTGGGCGAGCTCGCTGCCGGAGAGCTTCTCGGAGCCGAGAAGGCCGCCGGCGCCGGGGACGGCGTTGACGCCGCCGACCGACCGGTTGAGGTTCTGCGACAGCGTCGTTCCGAGACCCTGCAACGTACCGGCGACGGCCGCGCGGGCGGTCAGCCCCCCTGCCCTTTCGACGACGACGCCGCGCACCCCGGCCTTGCCGCGCTGGGTGACGTAGCCTTCTACCGTGGCCACGGAGAACTTCTTGTCGCCGGCCGGGCAGGTGATGCGCTGGAGCTTTACGTAGACCTTCTCGCTCGACAGCTCCCCGTAGGCCGCCCCGTTGACCATGCAGCCCTTGAGGCTGGTGCGCTGATAGCGGCCATTCGCGCCCACCGAGACCGCGTCGCCGGTGAGGCGGAACAACACCGGCTTAGGATCTGAGGCCGAATTGACGCTGGCCGCGGAGTCGACGCCGACCAGCACAGTGGCCGAGGCGTAAGCGTTCGGGGGCACGAAGTCGGCTGTGCTGTACGCCTCGAGCTTGCTCGTGAAGTACGCGCCCGAGGCGCCCACCTGGGGCTTCCCGGCTGGTGCGCCCGCGCTGGCCGCCGGACTGCGCTTGTTGGCGAAATCCGTGGCTTGTGACGGGGCCTCCGACCCCGCCTCGGCGCGCTCAGACTTGGGCGCCGTGCTCGTGCGGATGAGCGTGATGCTGCGGCGCGGACGGGGCTCTTCGACGCCCATCGTCTCCCGGTCGCTAACACCCCCGCCCGCCCGGGGACCGCCGCTGGCGGGGACCGGAGCGAGCGGGGGCGCCGGCGCACCTCCCGCGAGGGGGGGTCTCGAGGGCGCGCCTGGCGCAGAGGTGGCGCGCCCGGCGGGTCCGGGGGCGGCGTCCCCACGCCTGTTCACTTCATCCTGCAGCACCTGAATGGTGCGCATCGCGTTGTTGCGGTCCTCCAGCTGCGCCGCTTCCGCGCGCTGAGCCGAGTCCTTGAACTGAAGGTTCTGCGCCTGAAGGTCGGCGTTCGACGCCTGCAGCTGCGCCACCTGGCGCGACAGGTCCCCGTTGACCACCTCGGGTGGGTCCGGGTTCTTGGCGATACTGGCGGTGGCCATGACGCGCTTGCGGGTCTCGTCGACCTTGGCGGCGGGCGGCTTGCCGAACTGCGAGTAGACATAGAAGGCGCCGATCACCGCGATGAGCGCGGCGACCGCCAGGTAGAGGGTGCGCTGATTGCGCTTGGCCTTGGCGTTCGGCTCGTAGAGGTCGTCTGCGGACTCGGCTTCGGGAAGGTCGCTCACCGCAGTTCCTCCACGATGAAGACCCGTCCCTGTTCACCCGGCCGAAGCCGCTCATGGGACGTGGCGGCGGCGTAGACCCGCTCGACGAGGAAGGCTTCAAGGCGCACGACTTCCTCGGCCTTGCCGATGTTGGTGACGTACAGCACTCGGCCGTGCAGCCCCGCGCTGTCCCAGGCCGTGACCTGTCGCACCGTGAACGGACCGGCTTTCATGGGGGCCGCGCCCGTCACCCTGCGGGTCACGCCCTCGGCGTCCTGATCATTGAACATCAGCCGCACGAACTGGACGAGGCGCTCCTGGTAGGGTGACGACGGCCCCGTCGCGTTGGCCCCGACTGGGGACATGGACAGTCCGACGGGCGTCGCCTCCGCCCTCGCCGCCGCTGCGGGCGGTCCCGGCGGGACCCCTTCCAGCCGCACCAGCACCGTCTGGGCCTCGCCGGGCGCAGGGCGAAGCACCGCTTGCACCACCTTGCCGCTCTCGGTCGTCAGGAAGGCCGAGAAGGCGCGCCCCGCGACGTCGCCGTCGAAGGCGATGAACGCATCGCCCGAGGCTTCGTCGGTTTCGACGATCAGCTGTGGTCCGCCAGGCTCGTCCAGCTTACGGACCGACGCGATCTTCTCGCCGACGATTGAAATGCGCGACATCTGCCGCGCCGACACGTCGGCCTCGAACCGACCGTCGCGGGCGATCACGGGCGCCGCAAGCGCCGCGCCGGAGACGACGGCCGCGATCGCGGCGCCAGCCAGGATGGCCTTCATGGTGACCTCGTTGGAGTGGGGCCGGCGAGCGGGCCGGCGAACGGTTCCGTGCGCACCTTGGAGCGCGGCAGGCATCGGGCTCATTTCCCGGCCTCCGCGGCCTTCACCTTCTCGCCTTCGCTCGCTTCCGGCTTGATCTCGCCGATCGAGGCCAGCCGGACGCTGGAGCCGCGCCGCACGAAGCGCAGGGCGTAGATGCGACGGCTGGCTTCGACGATGTCGGCGCCGCGCGAGATTTCGAGGTTGCCGCGAACCTCCACGTAGAGCTTGGCGGCGTCGACGAAGACGTCGTCGGGGAAGAAGGCCTGCGAGGTCCGACTGGCCTCACGCACCTTCCGGTCGTCGACCATCTCAGCCTTGATCTTCTGATAGGTGGCCGGCTCGAGGATCTGTTCCATCGCGCGCTCGAAGTACCGGTCGGTCTCCGGGGTGCGGTTCAGGAAGGTGTAGATCGCCTCGCGGGAGACGGACTCCAGATACTCGGGATTGATCGCGCCGCCAGGCCGCAGAGTGATGTTGTCGGGGAGCGTCGGCGCGAGGACGATTTCGCGCGCGTTCATCAACAGAACCGACTGCACCAGGTTCGCCGACACGCTCAGACCCAGCAGCACGGCCGTGAGCGTCAGGCGGACGTTGAGCGCCTTGCCAGCCTCAATGGTCTTTTGAACGTGCATGCGTCACCCAGCCAATTCCCGGAGGTGCGAGGCGGGTGATGCCTTGAGGCGCAGCAGGTCCCCAGGGACATGCCAGTACGCCAGCCAGAGAAGACGGTGCAGACCGCCCCCCTGCTTCGCTTTCCGCAGGACCAGGAAGATCCCCGTGGCGATGAACAGGCCGACGGCGAAGTTCACCACGACCGTACCGACCGCCAGAGGGATCACGACCGAGAACAACTCGTCGGGCGTGAAGATGAAGAACCTCTCAGGCTCGTCCAGGTATTGCGGAATGAAGGTTTCTCGAGACATTGACCCGCCTCGCCGCCCGCCCGCCGCACGCCTGTACCCCCAGGCCGCGCAGCCGTTGGACTGCTAGAAGAGTGGTCGACCGCCGACGAAGATCGGCGAGGCCTGTGCCGTAGAGCCGCGGATCCGGATCTCGCGCAGCGGCCGACCAGAGCGCTGACTGAATTGCTCGGGACGCCTCAGTCAGCCGTTCGACTAGAAGACGGCCGTGGCCAGGCTGCCGACGATCGCCGGGCCGGTGGCGGCCGTGAGCCCGATGCCGAGCGCGCCGCCGATGAGCCGCCAGTCGAACTTGGCGACCAGGCCGATCAGCGCGACGGCGATGCCGCCCACGGAGGCCATCTTGCCCAGGGAGCCTTCGGCCCAGCCCTGGATCGTCGTGACCGTGGTGTTGAAGGTGGTGTCGGCGCCGGCCAGAGCGACGCCAGAGGCCACGACGGCGAGCGCGGCGACGAGCGCGAGGTCGCCCGACCGATTCACCAGAGTTTGACGGAGGTTCTTCATCTCATCCTCACAGGTTCTGCCCCCAATCGGGCGACGCCATGGAGGCGCATTAACCTGTTGTTTTACAAGGAGTTCACCGGAACTTTTTCGGTCCGCGAGTGGTCCGTTGGGGGGAGGCCGGATACCGGCCGGGGCGCGGCCTGTCCCGTCCGGGATCGACGCCGTCCCGGACGGGGATATCGCTGCCCCGAAAAAGTCAGGGCATGGCGGCGTCCTGGCGTCCGCCGATGGTCTGATCACCTCCGACCGCGTCTAGGGGGGGTTATAGTGATCGGCGGATCGAGCGACGCTCTTGACCAGTACGCACCACGGCCTAACCAGCGGATCGCGTCAGTTCCGTCCAATAGCCAATCGCGGGATCGAGCGACACTTTGACCAGACCCGGGTGTACGAGGTCACGCTTCGACGACAGACCCCAAAACGGCGAAGGCTCCCAATCTTTCCATTGCGGGCCTCCCTGGTGGAGCTAAGCGAAGGTATTAGACAGCCAATCTCCAGGGAGATTGGCGTCTAGGCACCACATTTGACTACGCCGGATGTAATAGCTTTCCTTGGGAAGGGCGCGCTACGCGAGCGGCGAAGCTACCGCCGGGGAGGTACACCACCACCCGGGACACGACCCGAGGTGGCCGTCTGGAAGGCGTCCCGGTCGCCGCGCGGGACGCTAGCGGTGAGACGGCCGCCGCAACCCCGCAGCTCCTCGAACCCGTCTGAAGACGCGCCGCATCAGCCGACGCCGCCGCCAACGGCCCCTGTCGACGTCCTGCGACCGCTACGGCCGACCCCGCAGCCGGCGCGCGCAGCGGGCAGGCGCCGCCGGGGACTGCAGGGGCCGGAACAGATGCGCCTCGATTTCTGAAGGGGAGTCCGGCCACGTGTTTGACAGAACGATCCATTTGTCAAACAATGACGTCATGACCAAGCGCATTTCCAGGTCGGCCGTCAGCGGCCAGTTTCTCGTGCAAGACCGGCGCGCCCGCGTCGTGGCGGCGGCTGGGGAGGCCGGGCTGCTCGGCGGCGGCCGCAGCAGCATCGGCGCGCGCATCCCCGAACCTCTCATCGCCGCCGCGCGGGCCCGCACGGGTCTGACCTCGACGACCGAGATCGTGGAGTACGCCCTGGCCAAGGTGGCGCTCGAGGACGACTTCGGCACCCAGCTCGTGGCGCGCAAGGGGCGGGTCCCGAAGGACCTGGACCTTGAGCTTTGACGTCGCCGCCTCCGTCCGGCGCCTGAAGCCGCAACGGGCGACCCAGCCGCTTGCACGGCGTCCGGACGCCCGCCTCACCTTCGTTCCGGCTGAACCGGGCCCGGGGCCAGAACTCCTGCTCGACACCTGCGTCTACATCGACGTCCTGCAGGGTCGCACGCCAGCGCAGGTGGACGATCTCCTCCAGGTGCGCATCCTCAACCATTCCACCGTCGCGCTGGCGGAGCTCACCCACGCGTTCGGGCGCCTCGATCCGGCGGACCCTCGCACCCGCGGCGCGCTTCGAGAACTCAGCGCGACCGTGGCGGCCATGCCCCCGCACAGGCTCTCCAGGCCGAGCGACCGCGCCTTCGGAGAGGCCGGGATGCTGGCCGGCCTCGTCGCGCGGCTCTCCGGGCGCGCGTCCGGGGTTGAGCTGCTCAGCGACGCCAGCCTGCTCCTGCACGCGGCTGAAACCGGCTGCACCCTCCTGACCCGGAACGTCGCCGACTTCGACCTGGCGCAGCAGGTTGCGCCGGGGTCCAGCGTGCTCTTCTACAGGTCCGTCTGAGCCGCGCGGGCTAGCCGGAGACGCCATCCTCGGCGGCTGGCGCCTCAAGCAGGTCCAGAGGATCCACCGTCAGCGCCTCGGCGAACCGCTCCACGACGTTGAGGGTCGGATTGCGCCGGCCACGCTCGATCTGTCCGACGTAGGTCACCGCCAGGCCGACAGCGTCCGCCAGCGCCTCCTGGCTCAGCCCGCGATCCTGCCGCAGCCGCCGGACGTTCCGGCCAAAGACCTGTCCCAGGCGACCCATGGCCGCAGCCGCGCTGAATCGACAACGCTGCGCCAGTCACTATAGTGACGATTCAACCTGACCTTGCGACTTGGCGGAGCACACATGACCCTGCGCAGCGAGCGGATCGTTCTGGCCTGTAGCGCGCCCTTCCTCTTTGGCGGTCTGCTGGCGCTGCCCATCGCCGCCTCCTGGGCGGCGAAGGGCGCAGGCGCAGCCATGGCGATCGGCGCCTCGATCGCGCTCGCCAGCACCCACACGCCCATCCGCGGCATCTCTCTCGCTCTGGCGTTGCTCGCCTCGGGTGCGCTCCTGTGGTTGAGGTGAGCGCGTGCCCGTCACCTCGGACGACCTGAAACACCTTGCACACCAGTGTGACCGCGCCGCCGAGGATGCAGACCGGCAGACCGCCGCCGACCTGAAGGGGCTCGCGGATCGGATTCGGGCGCGGCTGCGAGCACCGGCTCAGCCGCCGCGGTCAAGCCTCGGTCGGGAGGAGCGAGACCAGACCTGAGCTCCAGGTTCTCCGGCGCCTGGAAGATGCGCGGCGAATGCGGTTCGGCAAGCGATAGCTTCCTCCTCTTCGACCTAGGCGTGTGGTCCCGGAATGAGGTGGTGCGGGTCGATCGTCTGCGTAAGGTCGGTCCCCCGGCATTGCGGCCGACCTTGGCGGAGATGCGCAACCGTCACGCTCATGGTAATCGTCCAACCCAAGTCGGACCGCCGCCCGAGAGAACTCTAGCTGGACCGAATAGTCAGGTGCGTTTCGCCGCCGCAGGGCGCTCAACCAGGGGCTGGTGAGATTGGCCTTAGACGAGGGAACAATGTTCGCCCGGAAACAGCAGCTCTACCGCTGCGTGCCGTGGGCTATTTCTACACCGGAGCCCATCGGTTTACGGCGCAACGCGGCCAAGTAGTTCAAGCTGGACTTTCGTCGCACTCGCGTGATTCTCCCGCCTGAGCGGACAACCCAAACGAAGACTCGCGCTTTGGAACCAAACTCCTTGAAGACCGAAGGCGGCTCACCGGACCGTCCGAGAGAAGTGTCGCTGATCAAGGACGCTCACTGGCGGTCCACCCTTGCCTCCGCGCTGCGCGTCATGGGCTGGCAAAACGCTACGGCGCCCGCGCCGGCGACCATTCTTGGCGAGGCTTTGGCCTTCGTAGAGGACCTGCCGCTCGAGGAATTCCACCGACTCGCGGTCTTCGACACCGGTCGCAAGGGTCGGAACGGCGCCGTCCGGATCCGCGAGGACCATCACCGCGTCGCGGTGCAGATCGCCGATCGCCTCACCCGCGAAAACCTCATGCGAACGGTGGGCGTGCGGAATGTGGTGATTGTCGCCCTCTACGCCTACGCCCTGGACGTCCTCGCCCAGTCCCAGCTCACCCTCTTCCGCCGCGTCGCCGCCTACCTGACGCAGGCCTTTCATGATCCCGAAGCCAAGCGTCGCGCGATCAAGGCCGCCGATCTCACGCCGCGCCAGGCCGAAACCCTCCTCAAGGCGGCCAACGCTGGCCAGCCGTTAATGGCCAACCGGGCCGGTCGCGAGTTCTTGCACCTGGCCCAGATGGTCGAGGGCCTGGGCGGTGCGTCCCATGTCGTCGTCCACGCCGCCACTGTGGCCGCGAGCGACGACGACTTCTTCCGGATGGTCAGCGCCGGCGAGTAACCCGCGGCGCTTGTTTCAATTCGGACAAGTGCCACTTGCCCGAGAGTCCCGCGTATGGCAGCGTTAGGCCTGTAGCGGCGGCGCCCGGGGCGCGTCCCTATCCCCTTTTGCTGGCTCAGCAGTCACTGTCGCGATGCGTGCATAACTGCCTCTAACTCCACTTGCACGCGAGTTGCTCCTGTGGCAGCGTTGCTGTGCAATTTCTTCAATAGAGGGCGGCGATGCCGTGGTCGAAACCTCGTAAACCGGGTGGGAAGCCCAGCGCAGACGAAATAATCCCGCGCTTGGCATACCACATCTATCGCCGCACTCTGGACCCCGTGGTGGAAGCGCAGGTCCTCGAAGGGGTAGGAATCAGGCGTAAGACCCTGAAGCGCTATTCCGAATACAGTGTAAGTTCAGAGCCGGATCACAACTCGGGACCCAGGCGCCTCGACATCTACTATAATATTTGCCTCGCGATGGGAGAGAACCCCGGTCTCGTCCTCCACGCTGCGATCGTCGCGCACAACTACGAGGGTATGCTGACGCTCCTGGCCTCCGAACTTCACGCCCATCACCGCTACAGCGTCACTGACCTGACAGGCGAGCAGATAGACGCCTCGACGACGCTGATCCTAGCCCCTGCCATCGGAGCCAGGGAGCCCATCGATGTCGATCGCAAGTTCAGCCCCGCAGCGGCCTGACTTCAGCGCGCGCGCCCGCGGAGCCCTGGCGGATGCGGCCCGCCGTATTCAATCGAACGTCGGACCACGCGGGGCGGCGATAGCATCGGCCGCTATTGTCGTGACCGGCGCGGCTGTGGGCGCCGCCCTTCCCCTGCTGCAAGCCCCGATCGCGCTTACGGCGCTTCGGCTACATTTGAGGCCCTCGGCGAAGGTCGCAATCAGAGCGCTGGAGCTCCCGGAGCCCTCTGACCCCAGCACGGCCTTACGGTTGCTCGCCCAGGACCCTTCGGTTCGCGCCTCACAAGCTGCGTACGACGCAGCCCTGCTCAACCCGCGCGCCGCGCTATCTGCCTACAAGCCGCGCGCGATCGCACTGGCGACGGGTCGTGAGGCCGTGCTGACGGCGTTGTCTCAGGCTGAGATGATCTTAGTCGCGGCCCGTGTCGCCGAGGCGCCGCCGAGAACCGCCTCCCCTAGGCTGCTCGCCCGAACGCGTCATTTCCTTCGTGGCCCGCTCGACGACATGATCGAAGAGGCGGCGGACATCGCTGGCGTTGACGCGGGCTTCCTGCGCGCCACCGCCGTTCGCGAGTCTTCCAACAACCCTTATGCCGTGGCGCCGAGCTCGAGCGCGCGCGGCCTCTATCAGTTCATCAATCAGACCTGGCTGCAGTCGGTCTCTAAATGGGGCGCGCGCCACGGCTTGGCCC
Organism: Phenylobacterium deserti; assembly: GCA_943332615.1. Lineage (GTDB taxonomy): Bacteria > Pseudomonadota > Alphaproteobacteria > Caulobacterales > Caulobacteraceae > Phenylobacterium > Phenylobacterium deserti_C. Next base: position 11,270 of record CALQQB010000060.1, on the reverse strand, counting down.
GGGAAGCGTCCCTGATCCGCTGGGATCGTCGGGGCCGCGCCTACATCGCGGACGTGACAGCGGAGCGGGACATCCTGATGCTCCGCTACGACCCCGAAGTCTCGGCGCGGATGGCGGCGGAGAGCGCGGCGGAAAACGCCCAGGTTCTCGGCCGCGAGATCGGACGAACGCCCAGTTCCGGCGAGCTCTATGCAGCTCACCTGTTAGGCGCCGCCGGCGCCGTGCGCCTCATCCGGGCCGCCTATGCCCGCCCAAATTATCCCGCCGCGCGGTTGCTTCCGTCGGCAGCCGCCTCCAACCCACGACTGTTCTATCGTGCTGGTCGCCCACGCTCAGTCTCGGAGCTGTTACTCGGCTTCTCGTAGGGTAACGCTCTGTAGAGGCTCGCCGCCGAGTTGGCCGCCAGCAATGCGACCGTCCCGGCCGACAGTCTTGGCCGCGCTCGTGGCGCGCGGGAGCTCAATGCGGCCCACCTGCTGGGCTTCTGGCTCCGGTGCCTGATCCGTTGGGCCTACAACCGTCCGTCAGCTCCCGCGGCGTGGCTGCTCCCCGACGAAGCCGCGAAGGCCTGCGTCTTCTATCGCGCCAGGGCGTCGCGCTCGGTGTCGGAGCTTCTCGTGGCCCTCTCCTAGGTCGGGAGGTGGTTGATAGCCCAGTCGACGTCAAAGTGGCCGGAGATCGTAACGCCATGGCGCAACACCGGCCGCTGCCTGTCGGCCGCCGCAGTCGCGACATTCGGACAATGGAGATGAGCCGTCATCATGGCCGCCTGCGCGGCGCGCATCACGTCCTCGACGATCGCCTCTTCATCCCGCGATGAGCTAAATACAGAGGCCGTCGTCCACCCGATCCACTGGTCGTCGTCGCGGCGCGTGGGGTGAAACGATACCCGCACGGAGGCGATCGTCGGCGGCGCTGCGGGGTGTCCGTTGGCCCGAATCCACACGGGGTGTTCGGCCATGGCGGCCTTGAAAGCCTCGAAGATCAACTGCGAAGTGAGGCCCAATCGTTCAAACTCTGGGTAGGGCATTGGGCCGTATCGCCTCTCGAGCTCATCCAGGGCGCCGTCCTGGATGGCCGGATATCGGCAAGATCGCCGATACCAGCCCCTCAGCCGCGCGTCGTGGGCCGCCGAGACGCGACGTGTGACGAGCCGCTCTCCTTCCCACACCTCAAGGGCCTTTTGGCCATGGTGGCTCCGGACGTAATCGCAGACGTCGGCATCGCTCGCAAAGTCCTGCTCCAGCGCGGCCTTCGCGTAGCTATCGTCGGGCCTCAGGAACCGGACTTGATAGGTAGGCACCGCGCGAGCGTGACGACTGGAGACCCTCGGGGCAATCGGAGTCTCGCGGGCCGATGGCCTCGACCCTTTCGCCAGCCCTGCTAAGGTTCGTCGATCCAGCTGGACCAACGCGTCGGACAGGGATTTGGGGGTTCGAGCGCGTGGCGATCCAGACAAAAGGCAAAAGGGCCGGCGCCAAGTCGGGCCCGCGGCCCGCGGCCGAGGCGGCTAAGGTCAAACGGCCCAAGACCGTGAACGCTGGCGGCCGCGCAGCGTCAGGCGGCGTCCGGTTCCAGGTCGAGGTCGCCGCCTTCGTCGCCGCTCACCTGGCGGTCGGCGCACCCTTGCGGATCAGCGACGAGATCACGCTTCCAGCCGTGCGCTGGCTCTCGATGGAGAGCCAGGACGACGTCGACGACGTGCAGTTCGGGGGCGATGCCCAACTGGTCTTCGTCCAGGCCAAGCGAACCCTGGACGGCTCGAGCCGCCCCAAGTCGGAACTGGCCAAGACGGCCGACCAGTTTGTTCGGCAGGTCCGCAACGGCGCAACGGTGTCCCCGACCGAGCGTCGTCCGCTGGTCAGCGGATCAGACTGGCTGCTCATCACAGTTTCTAGCGACACCTCGGCCACCATCGGCGTGGAGTTGCGGGACGCACTCCTGCGACGGGCCGGCAATCCGAACGCTCCCTTGTCGCTGAAACAGGCGGCGGCTCTGCGAACGTGGCGGGCCCATGTCGCGGCGGCGTGGAAGCGGCAGGCCGGAGCCACCGCCGACGAGGCTGAACTGGCGTCCGTGATCGGCCTGACGCGGATCTGGAAGCTGGATCCAGAGGCGATGCGCAGCTCTGGTGCCCAGATTGTCGCGCCGATCATCGAGGGTCCCACGGCTCCCGCCGCCGCATGGACGACCCTCGAGGTTATCTGCCTTTGGATGTCCGAACAGGGGCTCCGTGGCGACCTAGCCTGGTTCCACAAGCGCCTTGCCGCGGCGATGCGCCTTAAGGCGCCGACCGACTACCAGGCCGATGTCGAGCGCGTACGCAGCCATAGCCGAGAGATGCATCGGCGCCTCCAGCGCTACGCCGTGCTCGATACAAAGGAGGGACCCCTCCCCCTCGTGCGCGAGAGCCTCGAGCCCCTGGTGCGCGCCGCGCGCCCGCGATCCCTGCTGGTCATAGGACCGCCGGGCGGTGGCAAGTCGGGCCTGCTCTCGGCTGCGGCCGAGGTGCTCGAGGGCGAGGCCGAAGTCGTGCTCCTGCAGGTCGACCAGTCGGCTAACCTGGGCGCGGTCCAGGCCAACCTGAACCTCGATCATTCACTCCTCGACGTACTTGCGCGATGGCCTGGGCGCGGCCCCGCCTACCTGGTGATCGACGCCCTTGACGTCGTGCGCGGCGGACCTGGAGAGACGACCTATCGGGGCCTGATCGACTCGGTGATCCACCTCGAAGGTCGGTGGCGTATTCTCGCCAGCGTGCGCTCCTTCGACCTGAAGATGGGGCATGAGCTTGGGCGCCTCTTCGCCGGCATCCCACCGGCGGCCGGCTATGCTGACACACAGTTCGCCGGGGTCCGCCATTTCGATGCGCCGCCCTGGTCGACCGCCGATCTCGCCAGCCTCTATGCGCAGAGACCGACCCTGGAGGCGGCGGTCGCGGCCGGTGGAGGCCGACTGCGGGACCTGGTCGCCAATCCGTTCAACATGAGCCTGCTCGCGGGCCTGCTGAAGGACAACGTGGCCTCGTCGCAGTTTGAACAGGCGCGCACGCGGACGGACCTGCTTCGGGCCTACTGGACCGAACGGGTCGGCGTCGGCGCCGCAGCGTTGCATGCGATCGCCGACCTCGTCAGCGGCATGCTCGCGGCCCAGCGCCTTGAAGTGCATGCGCTGTCGACGAACCAGCCCAACGCCACAGCGCTGGACGCGCTCGCCTTGCGGGGCGTGATCCTGTTTGAGGACGACAGCTACCAGTTCGCCCACCACGTCTTCTTCGACTACGCGGTGGCGCGCACTGAGCTCGGCAAGCCGGGGGATATCGCGCCCCGGCTTGCCCGTGGCGCCGTCAACAGCCTGCTCTTGGCGCCCGCGTTGCAGTTCTGGCTGGCCAATGAAACCGGGCGGCTTGCGCCAGATTTGCTGTGGGCCTTGCTCGCCAGACTCATCGCTGACCCCGCTTTGGATCCGATCCTGCGCGCGGAACTCGCGCGCCTCGCCTCGGAGCTGATTTCAAACAACCACGCGCCCCATCTCCTGGCGCAGCTCGCGTCGGCCGCGCCCGGCGGGGCGCCCGCCAAGAGCGTTTGGCACATCACCACCACCATGGCCGCGGCGCCGCCATCCGGGGCTGAGGCGGTCTCCGCCTGGATGCGGCTAGCCGACGGCCTCGTCGCCGAGCGCACCCTGATCGATGTCCTGCGGGCAATCCTGCGCGCCTTCCCGACCGCAACGCTTCCCCAGGCGGCCAGGGCGGGGCTCGGCGGCGTCGCAAGGAGCTTGATGAGCGCGGCCCTCGCCGATCCCAGACTGATTCCGCACGTCGTGCCGCTCGCCGCGCCCACGATGGTCGAGACCTATGACACCGACGTCGGCGCTTCACGGGCCCTGATGGATCAACTCCTGGCGCCCAGCCACGTCGCGGCCCATGGCCATGAGGAGCTGGACTGGCTGGCCCGGGGGGCCGTCACCCTGGCGGGTGCGGATCCCGACATCTCTGCGCGCCTCTGGCGGGTGGTCTTCGAGGCCGAGGCGGACGACCCAAAGCGCGTCAGGGCCATGGGCACGGGCCAGATCCTGTCCCTGACCACGACCGTGGGTCAGGAACTCGACATGGCCCGATACGCCTTGCGCGAGGCGTTCCCCGACCTCCTCGTCCGGTGGCCGCTTGCGGCCGCGAGGTGCTGCGCCGCAGCGGTCGACGGGACCGCCCAGCGCAAAGGACGTTCGAACGCGGAGGCGCGGGTCCGCTTGGACGATCGCTGCGGACGGTCTTCGCGATTGCGGCCCGACGGCAGCCTGGCCTGGGCGGTGTTCGTCGACAGCGATCACTCAGATCTGTCGATGGTGCTGAAGGCCTTTGCGGCCGCCCTATCCACGGTACCGAGCGCGCTCGCCATCCAGCTCGCCGACGCCGCTATCGCCGCAAGCGGCTCGAACCTCCTCGTAAGCCGCATCCTGAAGGCCGGCGCGCTTCGCCCTGCCGACCTGGGCCTTCACCTCCTGGCCTATGCCGAGCTCGAAGCCGCTCTCGCTTCACGCGAAACACAAGCCGCGGCGGTGGTGCTGATCCGAGCCGTGCGGCCCCACCTTGCCGGACCGGCCGAGGCGGCCCTGCTTGCGCGCCTCGGGGCCTTGGATTTGCCGGCGTGGATCCTGCCGGAAATCCTGACGCCACCGGGCCCTCCGGCGGCGGCGTCAGCTGGGCAGGCCCGCGTGATGCGGGTGGGGCGCACCGAGGCCGAAATCGATGCATCCGCGCGTTCCGCCGGCGTGCACAACCCGCGGCACGATTGGATTCAGCTGTCTGGCGCCGACCTCGCCGCGCCGTCGAACTTGGCGGTTCTACGGGAGACCGATGATCTTCGGAGCCTGACCGCAGCCCTCGCCGAGACGGCCGAGTCGCAAGCGGTGACGGCGTTGCGAGATGGCGTCCTGGCCGCGGCACAGGCGTTGGGGACCCGCGCCGGCGCAGCGGTCGATCAAACCGTCGCCGACGTGCTTGCGGAGCAGATCGTGGGCTCGATCGGCGAGGTCCTGGCCCAGGAGTGCTCAACGGCCGAAGACGCCGCCGCCCTGATCCCGATCCTGGTGTCGTTCGTCCGAGAGCCAATTCCCGCCCAGGGCCCGCAGCTTGACGAGCTCGAGGAGGGGTACGAGGGTTCCGGCGGCTACGCGCGCCCTAACCCGCGGATCGACGCCTTGCGCACGCTCCTTGAGTACGCCGCGCGCCCGGAGGTTTGGTCTTCGGAGGTGGCCCAACTCGTCGAAGACTTAGGAGCACCCGGTCAGCACCCCGCCGCGCGGGGCTACGTGGCGAGCCGACTGCACCACGTCCATGCCGTGGATCCAGGTTTCGTCTGGCGGATCGCCGCCACGATGGCCGCAAACGAGCCGAACCCCGCGGTGGTGGCGGACCTGCTCGACAGCCTCGCTGAGCTGGCGGTTCGCGATCCGGCGTCCACCGGTCCCGTCTTCGCGGCGTTGGTTCCCCGGTTGGAGGCGTTCGATGAACGCACCGCAGAGGCCGTGGCCCATGTACGGCTGACCCTCGGTGTCTGGGGCGGGGACGCGACGTACCTCGCAGAGTTGGCCGACGATACGGATCACGCCCTCGACCAGCCAGACCTCGCCTTTAAGATCGTGCAGGGCCTTCGCGCGGCCGTCGTGGCCCGCACGCCCCTCGGCGGAGTCGCCATTGAGGTGCGAACGCGCGCCCGAGACCTCTTGACCCGCGTCCTTGATGCTGTGGAACCGACCTTCGCCGCGGCGGCGGCCAGTTCGGACGGCGAGGCGACAGAGCGTGAGCTCAACGCCGTTCGCCTGATCGATCTGATCACCAACCAGCTGTTCTTCGGGGCCGGCGCCTTCCGTGTGGAGAGCGAGACCTACGTCGATCCCTTGCCCGACCCAGCGGCCAAGCGTCAGTTCCTCGAACTCTTCGAACCTCTGATTGCGCAGCTGGCGCTCACCGGCACGGTTAAGGCGACCCATCACCTTGTCCAATTGCTGACCCATTTGGCCCCGGCCGCACCAGAGCTGGCGTTCGCATTGGCGACCCGCGCCATCCTGCGTCCGAACGCGGTCACGCCCTACCAGCATGAGACCATGGCCGTAGATCAAGTTCTGAAGCTATTCGGTCTCTTGATCAGCGACCACCGCGAGCTCTTCGACGAACTCGCCCGACGCGACGCCCTGATAGACTGCCTGGAGCTGTTCCTCGAAGCCGGATGGCCGTCCATCCGGACCTTCACCCTTGGCCTCCCTGAAATGCTCTACTGAGCCGTCGCGCGGGTTAGCTGCGGCGATGCTCTTACGAGCCAGCGGAAGACTCACGCTCGCGGCCAGACCTTTTGTGGCGGATCCGCCGGCGAGGCGCCTCAAAGATCCTCGAAGGTCGCGGCCATTCCGCCCGGCCAAGGCCTTCGGGACCGATTAACCCGCGTGCATGAATTCGCGTTACACTCCGAATCGGCGCCGGTAGGCTCAACGACGCTACCCGGCGCAGCGCTGACCCCTGGACGGACGATGACGACGGCCCGCCACATCGTAGCCTTGCTGCAGAGCCACATCGACGGGGATGCTGATCGCTTTCTCTCGGTGGCGACGCAGCTTGCCGCACATGAAGCGAGGCAGGGTCATGGCAAGCTGGCTCAGGAGCTGCGGGAACTGATCGACGCCGCCAAGGGGCGCGGCGCTACCGTGGGCCGCCGCGGCGCGGGCCCCGTCCCAATGGCGCAGCCGAAGGGCGAGCTCGCCGGCCTGCTCGATGCACAATATTCCGACATCCGCCTCTCCAGCATGGTCCTCAAGCCCGAGCTCGCGGAGCGTTTAGGCCGCGTCCTCACGGAACAGCGCCAACAGGCGCGGCTGCGCGCACGCGGCCTTGCCCCGCGCCGCAAGCTCCTGCTGGTCGGACCGCCGGGTGCTGGCAAGACCATGACCGCTGCAGCCTTGGCCGGTGAGCTGAAGCTGCCGCTCTTCACGGTCTTGTATGACGGCCTGATCGGCAAGTTGATGGGCGAGACGGCCAAGGGTCTCCGCCTTGTCTTCGACGCCATCGCCATGCAGCGTGGGGTCTACTTCTTCGACGAATTCGATGCGATCGGCGGCCAGCGATCCGGCCAGAACGACGTCGGCGAAATCCGCCGCGTGCTGAACTCCTTCCTCCAGTTCCTGGAGAAGGACGGCGGTCCGAGCCTGATCATCGCGGCGACGAACCATCCCGAACTACTCGACAAGGCGCTCTACCGTCGTTTCGACGACGTGATCACCTATGACCTGCCGGATCCTGCCGTTGCGCAGGGCATCCTCGAGGCGCGGCTCGCCACCTTCGATCTGAAGGCAATCGATTGGGCCCAGGTGCTCGCCACCGCTGCCCATCTTTCGCAGGCCGAGGTGGCGCGGGCCGCCGACGAGGCCGCTAAGGTCGCCGTGCTCGCCGGCCATGACGGCGTGACGACGTCGACCTTGCTGACCGCCCTGAACGAGCGCCGAGCGGCGGTTCTCTAACCCCGAGGCCCGATGGCGCTGCCACCCCGCGACCGCCCGCATTTCCACGTCGAAGGCGGCGGGCAAAGCGAGGCGTACACGTCTCCGCGGTTGGTGATCGGCGGGCTTCCGCCGGCGCGCGTGCGCGCCGCCCACGCTGCGCGCCTGGGCTTGGCGCTCGGCGCGGCGGTGGCCGCCGGCCGTCAGAGCATCGCCGATCGCGAGGATGGTCTCGCCGAGGGCGCCAAAGGCTTCTACCTGGAGTTTGACTTCCCGGCCGCTGAACGCGCGGCGGTCGAGGCGCTGGAGAACCGGCCCAAGGCCATCGAACTCGTCGCCGTGCGCCCGGTCGCCGAGGGCGATGCCATGGTGTCGGCCACGGTATTCGTTCCGGAGGCCGCGGCCGACTTCTTTGCTCGCAAGGTCGAAGCCTATCGCGACGAGCAGACCAAGGCCGGCGCCCCCAAGAACCAGAACCTTGTGGCGCGGATCGAGGACATTCGCCTTGGCGCCGCCCGGTCACTGTTTACGGACGCCGCTCAGCTGTTTCCAGAGGGCGGGCAACCGGCCTGGTGGGAGGTGTGGCTGCGCGACGGCGGACTGCCGGTCTTCCAGGCTGTCGCCGCCCGGCTGAACGTCGCCGTCAAGGATCACATCCTCAGCTTTCCCGAGCGCGACGTCGTGTTGGCCCTGGCTGACGAAGCCACTATGAACCGCCTGGTGCGCAACTCGGACGCGGTCGCCGAGTTGCGGCTAGCGAAGGACTCTCCGTCGCTCTTCCTGGAGATGCGCACCGTCGATCAGGCGGACTGGGCGGCAGACCTGGCCGATAGGGTCGCGGCCCCGTCGGCGCTCGCGCCGGCTATCTGTATCCTCGATAGCGGCGCGACCCAGGCCCATCCCCTTATCGCGCCTGGCTTGGATCCGGCCGACCAGCACAGCTACGACAACGGCTGGGGCGTGGGCGACAGCGCCCACTGGAATGGGCATGGCTCGTCGATGGCGGGCGTCGCGCTCTACGGGGACCTCGAAGCGGCCCTGTCGCACGGGGGACCCGTCGCGCTCGCCCATCGGCTTGAGACCGTGAAGATCCTGCCGCCGGCCGGCCAGAACGAGCCTCGCCTCTACGGCGCGATCACCGCCACCGGCATAGCCCGGGCGGAGGACCACGCGCCCCGACGCCGGCGGGTGTTCTGCATGGCTGTCACCAGCGACGTCGGTCTCGGGCGAGGTCGGCCGTCGTCCTGGTCCTCGGCCGTCGACCAGCTCTGCTACGGCGGCGGCGACCGTCGCCGCCTCATGGTGCTCGCGGCCGGCAATCTGCGCGGTGACATCCACGCGGCCGAGTATCCCGATCGCAATGATCTGGAGGAGGTGGAGAGCCCGGCCCAGGCCTGGAATCCGCTCGTGGTCGGCGCATGCACCGACAAGATCACCATAGCGCATGCTGACTACGTGGGCTGGTCGCCGGTCGCGCCGGCCGGGGATCTGTCGCCGGCCAGCCGGACGTCTGCGATCTGGGATCGGCAATGGCCGATCCGGCCGGACGTGGTGTTTGAAGGCGGCAACTTCGCTCACGACGGGGTCAACCCCGCCTCCGCGATCGACGACCTCCAACTCCTGACCACCCACTACCGCCCCAATGTGCGGCTGTTCGAGGCCTTCGGCGACACCAGTGGCGCGGCGGCCCTGGGCGCGAACCTCGCCGCGGGCGTGATGGTAGCCCAGCCGACGCTGTGGCCCGAGACCGTGCGCGGCCTGATCGTCCAATCGGCGGAATGGTCAACCGCCATGCGCGGGAGGTTCGACGCCGCTGGCTCGCAGGCCCAGAAGCTGGCGATGCTTCGCCGCTACGGCTGGGGCATTCCCAATCTCGACCGCGCCCTGCGCAGCGCTTCGAATGACGCCACCCTCATGGTCGAGGACGCGTTGCTGCCGTTCCGCAAGGACGGTTCGCAGATCAAGACGCGGGACATGAACCTCCATCGTCTGCCCTGGCCGCGCGACGAGCTCGCCGCGCGTGGCGAAATGGACGTCGAGCTCCGGATCACCCTGTCCTATTTCATTGAGCCGAACCCCGGCGAGCGCGGCTGGACGCGCCGTCATCGCTACGCCTCGCATAGCCTCCGGTTCGCCGTGAAGCGCTCGCTGGAATCCCTTGAGGCGTTTCGCCGGCGGATCAACAAGGCCGCGCAGGACGAAGAGGCAGGGGCGGCCGGGGGCGGGGGCGGCGACGATTGGGTCCTGGGTCAGATTAGAGACCGCGGATCACTTCACTCCGACATCTGGCGCGGCAGCGCGGCCGCCCTGGCCGAGCGCGACGCCATTGGCGTGTTTCCAGTCAGCGGGTGGTGGAAGGAAAAGCCGTCGCTGCAGCGATGGGATCGCGCGGCGCGCTATGCGCTGCTGGTGTCAATCCGCGCGCCCCAGGCCAACGTCGATCTCTACACCGCCATCGCCAATCAGCTCGTCGTGCCGATCCCGGCCGCCTAGCGAGCTCGGGCGATCCAAACCGTGGCCCCAAGGGGCACGGCAAGCGGGTCGGCCAGCGCGGCCGCACGACTCATGTGGGCGCCTCGATTCCATGTCAGCACCAAGCGGAATATTTCGCTGTTCGGCCGTTTTCGCCGGCCACCTTTACTAATTGCCCGGCCGGAATCGGCCTCTTATCGGCCGCGCCATGCCAAGCGCTCGCGACCTCGAATATCAAGCTCGATACCAGCGCGATCTTCGCGCCCAGAGGCGCGCCGCGGGGCGCAAACAGCTCAACGCCACCGTCAAGGGCGACCTGGTCGCCCGCCTCGACGGCCTGAAATCGGCGCGAGGGCTGACGAACCGCGACGATGCCCTGGAGCAAGTGCTCGAGGAGTACTTCGTCGAGCATGGCGACACGAAAGGAACCCTGCCGTGAGCACATAGAAAAACCCGGCTCGCGTGAACGCGCCGGGTTCCTCCAGGTCATTTCGCTAGACGGGTTTGGCGACCCGCCCGAGCTCACTAAGTCTCGCTCCTTCTAGCGCAATCACCCACATCGCTGCAATCCAAAACGCGCTGTTCGCGCGACGGGAACCTGTGTGTCCGCGGCTCCGCTTCAAGGAGCTCGGAAATGCAATCCGTCGAGAACGGGACCGGAGACGTGCGCCGTCTTGCGGACGCCCAATGGGCGACCGCGCGGCTCGTGGAATCCTACGCAGGCCTGCCCGAAGGGGTGAGCAAGGCGATGCTGCTTGATCGTTTCGAGCGCGCGGCGCCGCGCCTGGATATTGGCGAGGGCCTGGTGCGCCTGATCCGCGCCCTGGTGCGGGTCACCCAGGAGCAGGATTGGACGGGCGGGATTTTCCGGCCGATCGCCTGGCCCTCCAACGACACGCTGGGCGAGGAGCTGCAGCGCTCGCGAACGGCTGTGCAAAGCCTGATCCGGGCCGCCGTGCGCGCCGGCCTGGTCCACATGAAGGACAGCGGCAACGGCAAGCGCTACGGCTTCCGCGGCGATCGCGGCGAGATCGTGGAGGCCTTCGGCTTCGACCTGTCGCCACTCGGCGCGCGCTGGGACGAATTCGCTGACATCACAGCGGCGCGCGGCATCGAGCAGGCCCGCCGGCGACACCTGCGCCTGAAGGTGGGTGAGGTGCGGCGCGAAGTCCGCACGGTCTGCGCCGACGCCCTGGAACGGGGCTACCTGGGCTACGACTGGCAGCGCGCCGTCGACCTGGCCTCCGGCCGTCTGCCGCGGAGCCCCACCCTCCCCGACCTGGAAAGCCTTGAGGCGCAGTTCCTGGGGT
>CALQQB010000059.1 GCA_943332615.1 Phenylobacterium deserti | reverse complement strand
GGGGCCATCAAGTCGACGCCGCCGCCGTTGATCGACACCTGGCCGGCGCGCAGCTTCGAGGCCACCTTGCGAGCCGCGTTGATGTCGGCCGCCTGGACGTAGGCGGCGAGGCCGTACTCGGTGTCGTTGCCGATGGCGATCGCCTGCTCGACGGTGTCGTAGCCGAGGATCGAGATCACCGGGCCGAAGATCTCTTCCTTGGCGATGGTCATCTCGTTGTTCACGTTCGCGAACACGGTCGGCTTCACATAGTAGCCCTTGTCCAGACCTTCCGGCCGGCCCACGCCGCCGGTGACCAGGGTGGCGCCCTCGTCGATGCCGGCCTGGATCAACTTCTGGATCTTGTCGAACTGCACGCGGGAGACGACTGGGCCCAGCTGGCTGTTGCCATTCGGATCGCCGACGGTGACTGTTTCGGCTGCGGCCTTCGCAACCGCGATCGCCTCGTCCATCCTCTTGCCGGGGACCAGCATGCGGGTCGGGGCGTTACAGGACTGACCGGAGTTGGTCATCATGGTGGCCACGCCGCGGCCGACGCCTTTGGCGAAGGCCTCGTCGTCGAGCACGATGTTCGGGCTCTTGCCGCCCAGCTCCTGGGCCACGCGCTTGACGGTCGGAGCGGCCGCCTTGGCCACCTCGATGCCGGCGCGGGTGGAGCCGGTGAAGGACACCATGTCCACGTCCGGATGGCTCGAGATCGCCGAGCCCACGGTCGGGCCGTCGCCCTGCACCATGTTGAACACACCCTTGGGTACGCCCGCCGCATGCATGATCTCGGCGAAGATCTGGCCGGAGAACGGCGCCACTTCCGAGGGTTTAAGCACCATGGTGCAGCCCGTCGCGATGGCCGGGGCCACCTTGCAGACGATCTGGTTCAGCGGCCAGTTCCAGGGGGTGATGAAGCCGCAGACGCCGATCGGTTCCTTGACGATCATCGTCGGGCCGCGGTCTTCCTCGAACTTGAAGGTCTTCAGCACCTCGATCGCGGTCGACAGGTGACCCATGCCGATCGGCACCTGGGCGCGCTGGGCGAGGGAGGACGGGGCGCCCATTTCCTCGGTCACGGCGGTGGCCAGGTCGCCGAAGCGCTTCTGGTACTCGGCCAGGATGCGGCCCAGCACCTCGATGCGCTCTTCGCGGCTGGTCTGCGACCAGCTCTCGAAGGCGGCCCGGGCGGCCTTGACGGCCTTGTCGACGTCGGCGGCCGAGCCGAGGGCAATCTTGCCACAGGCTTGCTCGGTGGCCGGGTTCTCGACGTCCAGGGTCTTCAGGCCTTCCGCCGGATCGACCCATTCCCCGTTGATGTAGAACTTGAGGTATTCGCGCATGAGGTCCTCCTGGCGACTTCTTGTGGCCCGTTAGGGTAGCCGGGGGGCGCCATATCGCCCCGCCGTTCAAACAACCATTTTAGTGATCGGCGATCAGGACGGAAGCCCCAACGCCACGTCAGACCTGGGGAACTTGCCATTGATGCGCAACGGCTGCGCGACAGCAAACTTGCCCGGGCGCATGGGCGCGTCTAAAGCCGGGGTCGTCAAGCCTTCGGAGTCCGCATGCTCGCCATCGGAATGATTGCCGCCTTCATCGTCGTCTTCGGCGCGCTGAACCTCTACGAGTTCGGTCGCATCGACTGAGGGGTAGATGGACTGGCGCCAGCTGCCCGACAGCCAGACCTCGATCCTCGAGGATGTGGAGCTGTGGGTCCGCTGCGGCCTGCACCCGTGGGAACGCCACCCTGAGCGGCCAAACCGGCTGCTGGTCAGCGTTGCGCTCTACACCTCGACGCGGTTCGATCCGGCCACGGGCGCCGGCTACCTCGACTACGACCGCGTCCGCGACCACCTGAAGACCTGGCCCGGGCGACCGCACGTCGATCTGCTTGAGACCCTGTTGGCCGGCCTGTCCGACTTCGCCTTCGAGGACCCGCTGGTCGAGGCCTGCCGGGTGAAGGTCGTCAAGCCCGACATCTTCCCCGAGGCCAGGGCCGCCGGCGTCGAGTGGTTCCGGCGCCGACCCCCATGAAGGTGGCTCTCGTTACCGGCGCGGCGCGTCGCATCGGGGCTGGCCTGGCGGAGGAACTGGCCGCCATGGGCTACGCCGTCGCCATCCACCACCGCGGCGGCGCGGACGAGGCCCTGGCCCTGGCCGCGAAGATCGAGGCCGGCGGCGACCGGGCCGTGGCGATCCACGCCGACCTCTCGACGCCGCAGGCCTGTGCGGACCTGCTGGACGCCGCCACAGCGGCCCTTGGCCCGGTCGAAGTGCTGGTCAACAACGCCTCGCGCTTTGAATACGACACCCTGGCCGATATGACGCCCGAGGGCTGGGCCGCCCACCTGGCCGCCAACCTGACCGCGCCGATGTTCCTGATCCAGGCCTTCGCGGCCCGGCTGCCGATGGACGCCAGGGGCGTGGTGGTCAACATCCTCGACCAGAAGGTGAGCCAGCCTCACCCCGACCACCTCTCCTACACGGCCGGCAAGGTGGCGCTGGCGGGACTGACGCCGGTGCTGGCCCTGGCGCTTGCGCCCCGCATCCGGGTCTGCGGCCTGTCGCCTGGCCATACCCTGCCCAGCGGCCCGCAGACGCAGGCGGATTTCGCGCGCACGGTTGCCGCCACGCCGCTGGGGGTCACCAGTTCGGTGGCGGGGTTGCGCAAGGCCTTGCGGTTCCTGGTTGAGAGCGAGGCCTTCACTGGCCAGATCCTCACCCTCGACGGCGGCGAGAGCCTGCTGGGCCGCGCCCGCGACGTGGCTTACGACCCGGGCCTCTGAGCGGGGCGTCTGAGACAGGAAACACTTCCGGTTCGCGTCCCGCGGCGTTAATGGGGCGCCCCTCTGCAAAGGAAACGCGCCTTCCCCATGGTCCGGCTGAATTTCTCGCGCCGGTATTCCATGGCGCATCGCCTGCTGCACGACGCTTCGTCCAAGTGCCTGACGCCGCACGGTCACGACGAGGTGGTGACAATCGGCCTCCGTCCCCTCAGGCCCATGGCGCTGGGGGGTGGCAACATGAGCGCCTCCTTCGCGCAGGCGAAGGGCGCCTGGCACGCCTGGATCGACGGCTGGGTGGACCACGCCCTGCAGCTCAACGCCGATGACCCGCTGCTGGGCTATTTTCAGCGCGAGGAGCCGCAGCAGCTCAGCCGCATCGTGGTCTTCCGCGGCGACCCCACCACCGAAGCCCTGGCGATCGCCTTCTTTCAGAAGCTCTCGGCGATGCTGGCGGTCGAGGGCCTGTTTGCGGTCGAGGAGCTTTCCGTTCAGGAGACGCCCACCAACGCGGTCACCGTCAACGCCGCCGATATGAACGCCCTGGGCGGCTGGTCCCCCGGCGGCTGGGCGACGCGGCCCGATTCCAGCCTGAACGACCTTTTGCCCGCCGACGCCTGGAGCCGCCTATGAGCGATCCGCGTCGCGCCTTGGGCCCGCGCACCTTGTCGTCCAAGGTGTTCGTCACCGGGCTCAAGGTGCAGGCCGAGATCGGCGTCTACCGCCACGAGATCGGCCGCCTGCAGCCGCTGATCGTCGATGTGGAGGTCGATGTGCCCACCGACGGCTCCGACCGGTTGGCCGAGACGGTGAACTACGAGACCATCCTGCAGGCCGCCCAGGCCGTCGCCGCCGAGGGACACATGGCTCTGGTCGAGACCTTCGCCCACCGCCTGGCCGAACGGTGCCTGGCCGACCGCCGCGTTTCGAAGGCCCGGGTCCGCGTCGAGAAGCCCCTGGCCCTGGCCCCCGATGCGGTCGGGGCCGGCGTAGAGATCACGCTCGCTCGGGGCTGAACGGGGTGACGAAGATGTAACCGTGATACGGCTTTCGCTCGATCCTCATCTGCCCCATCTTCATAAACGTGATCCCCCGCGGGACGCTGGGGACGGAGGGTGAGATGAGCGACGATTACAGCGCCACGGAAGACCGCACGATGCCGGTCGTCTGCTATGCGCTCTACCTGCTGGCCTTCGCGACCGGGGTCACGGCCATCGCGGGCCTGGTCATCGCCTATGCCCAGCGGGCCGCCGCCGGGCCGGTGATGCAGTCGCACTACACCTTCCTGATCCGCACCTTCTGGATCGGCCTGGCCGTCATGATCGCCGGCGGTGTGATATGCGGCGTTGGGGCGCTGCTGACCGTCATCCTGATCGGCTTTCCGATCCTGGCGGCCGGTTCGCTACTCCTGGCCGCCGGCGGCATCTGGTTCGGCGTCCGCGCCATCGTGGGCCTAGTCTACGTCAGTCGCGGCGAGGCCTATCCGCGCCCCTACGCCGTCCTGGTGTAGGGCTGACGACGCCCGCGGGCGTCGCGGAACAGCTCCGCCGCCCCACAGGCGTGCAGGTGCGCCCTTGACGTGCGCGTCCGCGTCCCCAAATCGTCTGGCAGCTTGGGAGACGCCGATGATCCGCACCTTTTTGGCGAGCGCCGTTCTCGCAACTTTCGTCGTCGGGACCGCCGTGGCCGCGCCGCCGCCCAAGGTCAGCATCTCCGACTACGCCCAGCTGAAGACGCCGTTGCCCTATCCCTATGACGAGAAGGCCGACGCTTCGGCGGACGTGGATCGGGCGCTGGCGCGCGCCAAGGCGTCGGGCAAGCGGGTGCTGATCAAGATGGGCGGCAACTGGTGCGGCGACTGCCGGATTCTGCAGGCGACCATGGACCTGCCGGAGATGAAGACCTTCCTGAATCGCAATTTCGAGATGATCAGCGTCGATGTCGGCCGCATGGACAAGAACCTGCAGATCCCGGCCCGCTACGGCGTCACCACCCGCCTCGAGGGCGTGCCCGCGATCTTCGTCGTCGATCCGAAGTCCGGCCAGCAGCTGGTCGGCAAGGCCCAGATCGCCGACCTGGCCGACGCCCGCCACATGCAACCCCAGGACCTCGCCAACTGGCTGGCGAGATACACGAAGTAGGTCACGGGACCCGGTAGACCACCTTCCCGTCCACGATGGTGAGCACCGCGTGCGCCTTGGGGATCGCGGTCTCCGGGACCGTCATCAGGTCGACGGAGAATCCGGAGAGGTCGGCACGCTTGCCCACCTCGATCGTGCCCAGTTCGGCCTCCGCGAACCGCGCATAGGCGGCCGATGAGGTGAACAGCTTCAGCGCCTGTTCGCGGGTCAGCGCTTCCTCCGGATGCCAGTTGGGCGCGGAGAAACCCTGCAGGTCCTTGCGCGCCACCGCGGCGTAGAATTCGATCAGTGCGTCGCCGCGTTCCACCGGCGAGTCCGAGCCACCCACGACCACGCCGCCGGACTTCAGCACGCTCTGCCAGGCATAGGCCCCCGCCAGCCGGGCCTCGCCCAGGCGGGACGGCGCGAAGTGGAAGTCCCCGATGGCGTGGCTGGGCTGCATGGAGGCGATGACGCCGCCCTTGGCGAAGCGGGGAATATCGACTGGCCGGATGATCTGCGAATGCTCGATCCGCCAGCGTCCGCCGGCCGGCGCGACCTGCTCATAGAGGTCCAGCACGGTGGCGTTGCCACGGTCGCCGATGGCGTGGGTGGCCACCTGGATGCCGGCGGCCTTCGCTTTTTTCATCGCCTCGCGCATCACCGGCAAAGGCGTCAGCTGAAGGCCGTTGCTGCCCGGAGCGTCGGCATAGGGCTCGAACAGCAACGCGCCGCGTGAACCCAGGGCCCCGTCCTCATAGAGCTTGATCGCCCGCGTCGTGATCCGCCCGTCCTTGGTGGCGCGCGGGCCGCTGGCGAACAGGGGGCCGGCCTCGACGCCTTCGACGGCGTTGTAGACCCGGAGCGGGGTCTTCCCCTCGGCGTCCAGCGTCTCCAGCAACAGCACATCGTCCCACGACACGCTCATGGAATGGATCCCGGTCCAGCCGTAGGCCGCCTCCACCTTGAACGCCGCGTCGAACTCCGCGCGGCGGTCGGCCTCGGTCGGCACGTATTTCAGCTTGGCGACGAGGGACATGGCGTTGTCGATCAGGATGCCGGTCGGCTGCTGGTCCGCGCCGCGCTCGATCGTCCCGCCGGCGGGCGCGGCTGTCGCGATGTCGATCCCCGCCGCCTTCAGCGCCGCCGAGTTGGCCACCAGCGCGTGCCCGTCCGCGCGGGTCAGCAGCACCGGCCTGCCGCTGGAGATCGGGTCTATGTCGCCCTTCCGCAGGAAGCGCCCCTCGGGCCAGCCCGTCTCGATCCAGCCCCGGCCCCAGACTGGCCCGGTCCCCGGATGCGCCGCGAGGTAGGCCTTCACCCGCCCGGACGCCTCGGCCGCCGACTTCGAGCCCTCCAGGTTCAGGCTGAGTTCGCGATTGCCGATTTCGCGCAGGTGGGCGTGGCTGTCGGTGAAGCCCGGGAACAGCGCCGCGCCCTTCAGGTCGATGATCTGGGTCTTGGGGCCGACCTGCGCCTTGGCGCCGGCACGGGTGCCCACATAGGCGATCCTGCCGCCGAAGACGGCCACCGCCTCGGCCTTGGCGGTCTTCGCGCCGGTGTAGACGGGCCCACCCCAGATCACGAGCTCGGCCGGGGCCGCCCAGCACATGGCGGGGGCCGTCGAGGTGGCGAGGAAGGCGGCGACGGCGAGCGCGAGGGCGGTTTTCATGCCCGCCACGCTAACGCGCTTTTCGGCTCCGAAAAGGCCTCAGTGCTCGCTGCCGCTCAACACATGGTCGTGAATCGCCTTCGCCGTCCCGGCGAGCGTCGCCGCCGCCGTTCGCAGTGCGGTCTCTCCGATCAGGCTCTCAGCCGTCTCGGACAGGTCCATCAGGTCCTGAGCCATCGCCCCCAGGGTCTCGTAGATCTCCCGGTCGTTCATCGCCCCTCACATGACAGGGCGCGCCGACCGGAGCCGGCGCGCCCTCTCATCTACACCTTCACGCGCAGATCAGTACCCGTTCAGGATCACGCTGGCGATCAGACCGCTGGCCAGCGCCATCAGCACGAAGTTGCCGTCGGCGTAGACCCAGCGATGGCCGCGGGGCGGGGCGCGCAGGCCGTAGTAGTAGGGGTCCTGCACGTAGTAGCCGCGATAGGCTGACGGCACATAGGCGCCGCGCCGCCAGGCATGGCCGCGCACCTGCGGGTGGTAGCCGTAGCCCGGCGCGTACCAGTAGCCCGGCCGCGCGCCACGATAGGTCCGCCACTCGGTCCGGTCGCGGTAGGTCTCGGCGCGGCGGCGGTCATAGCGCAGCTCGCGTCGGTCCCGGTTGATCGCCGCGCGGTCGCGGTTCAGTTCGCGGGCCCCTGCGGGGCCGACGTGGCGGCCGGCGTCGCGGCGATCTTCACGCTGTTCGCGGCGATCTTCGCGGCGTTCCTGGCCCGGCTGGGCGCTGGCCGCGATCGGCCCGGCGACGGTGGCCAGGGCGACGGCGGCGAGGACAAGTCTCTTCATGGCGGGTTCCTTTCGAAAGCGTCCCTTCAGCGATCAGGGAGCCACAGCCGAACTGAACCCGCGTCGGGGGATTTGGTTCAGTCCAGTTGGCGGGGCGCTGGCCTGCGGCTTGCAGGAACGGGCCCCAGCGGCGCTTGCAACTGGCGCCAGTCCAGGGAAGTACTCGTTTCACGACGCATGACGACCAAGGCTGTCCGACTATCCGACCTCCTCCGCGCCAACGCGCCTCTCGGCGCGCCGGTTGAGCTATTTCTCGACTCCTGGGCTGCGGTTGAGGACGCGGTGCTGGCCGACAGCCACCATGCGCGGGAGGATCTGACCGCCGCGTCGGATGCACTGCCCGCCATCGCCGGCGCCATCGCCGACCGGCGGGCGCTGGCCACCGCGGTGATGACCGCCCGCGGGGAGATCTGTTTCGCCGAGCCCGCCTATCGGGCGCTGTTCCCAGACTCCGCCAACCGAGAATCGGCCGATCTGCGTCCCCTTCTGAGACGCAGCCTTCGCGAAGGCCCGGTGGTGAGTCTCGTGGAGGGGGCCGCAGGGGCTGCCTTCACCGCCTGGATCGGCGACGCCGCCGCCGCCGCCCGCTGGGCCCTGGAGCCTGAGGCCACGGCCGCCCTGCAGGCGGGTTCCGACAGGCTGGTGGTGGTGGTCAGCGCCCCCTCGCGATCCTCGGAGCTCGCGCGCCGGGCGGCGCGGGTGCTGGACCTGACGGCGCTGGAAGCCCGCCTCGCCGAGGCCTTGCTGTTCGCCCCCAATCTCGATGTCGCCGCCGCCGCCGCCGGCGTGGGCCGCGAGACCGCCCGCGACGCGTTGCGCCGCATCAACGCTAAGGCTGGCGTGCGCCGGATGCCCGAGCTGATCGCCCGCCTGATCGGGGTGATGTGCGCGGCCGGCGGCGAGGCGGGGGATGACGACAGCCTGGCCGAAGCCGCCTTCGGCCTCACCCCGGCCGAGGCGCGCGCCGCCACGGCCGTCGCGCGCGGCGCCACCACGCCCGAGGCGGCCCAGGCTCTGGGCGTCAGCGCTGAGACTATCAAGACCCACATCAAGTCGGTGCTCCAGAAGACCGGCGCCACCGGGGCCAAGGACCTTGCGCGGCTATTGGCCGAAGCGCGCCAGCTCGTGGCCCTGGCCGACGCTTCCGAGGCTGTGTTCGGCGAGGAGGAGGGCGGGGGCCGCCTGCGTGTCATTGCCGCCCTCGACGGCGTCCGGCGCGTCGCCCTCATCGACTACGGGCCGTACGACGCAGAGCCCGTGCTGGTTTTTCATGGCGGGGCGGCGGGTCGCCGGCTGCCGGAGGGTTTTCGGCAGGGCCTCGTCGCGGCAGGCTTCCGGCCGATTGTCGTTCAGCGTCCGGGCTTCGGCCTCACCGACCCGGCAGCCGGCGACTATGTCGCAGCCGGCGCGGCCGACATGGCCGCGGTCGTCGAGCGGCTCCGGCTGAGGTCCGTTCATATGCTGGCCCGCGACACCGGCATCCCCATCGCCCTGGGATTCGCCCATGCCTACCCTGACCTTCTGGGTCGCGCCGTGCTGCTGAATCCGCACCCCCCGGTATCGCTGGGCTGGGACGTGACCTCCTTCGTGGCCGGCGTGCAGAAGCACCTGCTGCGGAATCCAGATCTGGTCGCTGCGTCTGCTGAGTTCCTGCGCCGTCAGACCACGACCCAGCTTCTGGAGCGCATCCTTGACCGGGCCTTCTCCGACCTCCCTCTGGACGCCCAGGCCCTTACCGACCCGGAGACCCGCCAGTTCCTGGTTCGGGACATCCAGGCCCTCTGCGCCCGCTCCGTCTGGGGCTTCGCCGCCGAGCACGCCGCCTACGCTAACGGCTGGGAGCCCCCGGCGGGCCTGCCCGTCGACAAGGCCTGGACCGTCGCCTTCTCCTCCGAGTTACCGGGCCTCCTCGACCCCGCGTGGTTGCCGGTCCCGAGCTTCCGGCGCGCCACGCTGCAAGGCGCCGGCATCCTGCCCCAGTTCACCCACCCTGACGCGCTGGTCGGGCTGCTCACCTGACACCCCCAATCGGGGGAGGCGGGGTTTCCCTGCGTCCCTACTTTCGGACTCCTCAGGGTTTTCACCGAGGGGGTCTCAATGCGCAGGGCTTTCGCCATCAGCCTGGCCGCGGCCATGGCTGTCGCCACCACCAGCTTCGCCGATACGCTGCAGGTCAGCTATCCGACAGATTTGGGCATGGACTGCACCGCCGTCGCCATCGAAAGCGCGCGGATGGATCAGATCATCGCCACCGCCAACGGCCAGATGGCTGGCGCCGACGGCTCGGCCCAGGGCGCGCGCCTGGCCTCCACCGTGGCGATGGAAGGCCTCGCCCGCTCGGGCATGCTGGCGAAGATGCCGGGGGTCGGCATGTTCGCCAATCAGGCGGCTGGCATGGCCCGCCAGCGCGGCGAGTCGGTGAAGGCTCAGGCCGCTGGGACGGTCCAGACAGCCAACACCCGCAAGGCGCTGCTCTCCGGCCTCTACGCCGGCAAGAGCTGCGACGCGCCGCCCCCCGCGCCCGCACCCGCGGCGCCCGCCGGCTTCTAGGTCGAAGGGGCTCTCGGCGGCCGGGCTCGTGCCGGCCACCTGTGTACGCGCAGACCGCGGATGGACGACTCGTGCGTCGTTCCGTCTTCGGTGTTCATGGGTGGTCGACACCAGCCCGGCCGGCGAAGCTTACGTCTCGGGGGCTGCGGCTTGGAACAACTCAAAGTAAGCGCGCGGGCCCCGATATGCGCGCGGACGTAGCCGCAGCCTCGCGCGTGCGGCGAACGCGGTTGCGCCAGCTGGGTGGGTCGGCGAGAACGGAAGCATGGTCAAGGTCGCGACCCCCATGGGCGTGGTGATCCTCCGAGGGCTCGTGTCGCTGGGGGTGGCGGCGGTGCTTGTCGGTGTGGCGACGCTTGCGCGCGCGGCGCTGAGCCCGGTGCTCGGCCCCCTGTCGCCCTTCATGCTCTACGTGCCCGCGGTCCTGCTCGCCGGCCTGATCCGCGGACCCGTCTGCGGAGCCGCGGTCATGCTCGCCGGCGGGATCATCGGCCTGCGCCTGTTCCTGGCGCCGCATGGTGCGGCGACCACGCCCTCGGTCGTGGCGCTGATGATCTTCTGGGGTGTTTCAGCCCCCGTGCTGGTCACCGCCAACGAGTTGCGGGTCCAGCTTGGCGGCGCCATGGCCCGCCTGTCCGCGGCGCTCCGGCGCAACGGTGATGTCACCTGAACCGTCCGCCGGGCCTTGCCCCGCCTCGCGGCTTCAGCCAAAGCCTCGCCATGTTGAGGGCTCCCCGGACGATCATTACGGTGCGCATCCTGGCGCTCGCCTGCCTGGCCCTGGGCCTGATGTGCGCTGGCCTCGCCTTTTCTTGGCAGGATCAGCGCCAGCAGACGGCCTGCTGGCGCACCGCCGCCCAGTTCCAGCAGGTCCCATCCGACGACTGCGGATCGTAGACCGCCCGCTTTCCGAGCCGCGGGCGAAATTTCACCCGCTACGCCCGTGAGGTCTGGGGCGCCTGAGCCCGGCTCTGCTAGGCTCGGTTCATGCATTTGCGGATCATCTCGTCGGGCCTCGCCGCCCTCCTGGCTTTCGCGGCGGGCCCCGCCCTGGCCCAAGGCGACCTCACCGGCGTGTGGTCCAACGCCTCTTTGACCCAGCTCACCCGGCCGCCCGGCGCGCCGCTGGTGGTCAGCGAGGCTGACGCCGCCGCCCGCGCCGCCCGCACCGCCGCCGCGCTCGCCGCCGACGCCAAACCCACCGATCCCGGCAAAGGGGCCCTGGGCGAGATCGCCGCCATCGGCCAGGGGTTCAATTCGTTCTGGGCGGACGCCGGCGACAGCTACGCGCGGGTGAAGGGCCAGTTCCGCTCGTCCTGGCTCGTCGCCCCCGCCGATGGCCAGCTGCCGCTGACCGAGGCCGGCCGCGCCCTGGCGCGCGCCGCCGCCATCACCCGCAACCGCCAGAATCCCGACGGGCCGGAACAGCTCGCGCCCAACGACCGCTGCATCATCGGCTCCCGAGGCTCGGGCGGGCCGGGGATGCTCAACAATCTCTACAACTCGAACTATCAGATCGTGCAGACGCGTGACGCCGTAGTGATCGTCGTCGAGATGGCCCACGACGCCCGCACCATCCCGGTCTTCCCCACCCGCGCCGCCGCGCAAGCCGGCCACGGCCCGGCCGTCCTCCGGCGCTGGCTGGGGGACTCCACCGCCTGGTGGGAGGGCTCCACCCTGGTCATCGAGACCGTCAATGTGAACCCGGCGCAGGGCGAATTCGGCCCGATCCACCTGAGCCCGAGTGGCCGGGTCACCGAACGCCTGACGCGGGCCTCGGCCAAGCAGATCCTCTACGAATTCCAGGTCGAGGACCCGGTTTACTACACGGAGACATGGCGTGCTGAGATGAGCCTCAACGCCATCCCCGGGCCGGTTTATGAATACGCCTGCCACGAGGGCAACTACGCCATGCGCGGCATCCTCGGGGCCACGCGCCCCGAGCCCCTGACCCCGCCGACGCGATACTGAGCGCCACACCCATGCCCGTCACCCGCCGCCAGTGGCTGACCCTCGCCGCTGTCCTCGCCCTTGGCGTCGCGGTCTCGGCCGGCCTCCGCGCCCTGCCGCGCGAGGGCCAGCGGCTCACCCTGACGCCGGTGGTCAAGACCGTGCTCACCGACCCAGGATCGCCGCGCGCCGGCGCTGCCCGGCCGGACGTGACCATCGTGATCTTCACCGACTATCAGTGCCCGATCTGCAAGGCGACCGACCCGGCGCTGGCTCGCCGGCTGGCCGCGGATCCGAAGGTGGCGGTGATCTACAAGGACTGGCCGATCCGTGGTCCTCTCTCTGAACTCGCCGCCCGCACCGCGCTCGCTGCCGCCTACCAGGGCCGCTACGTCCAGGTCCACGACGCCCTGATGGCCGCTCGCGGGACCCTGAACCCACCCCGCATCGCCGACATCGCGGCCGGCGCAGGCATCGACCCGGTGCGCCTCGCCGCCGACCTGTCCGCCCACGCGCGCGCGATCGACGCCCAGATCGGCCGTCACCGCATGCAGGCCTTCTCGCTCGGTCTCCAGGGCACGCCCGGCTACCTCGTCGGCCCCTACCTGCTGAACGAAGGCCTGGACGACCGCCGCCTCGCCCACGCCGTGGACCGGGCCCGCAAGGCCGGGCCGCCGACGGCGTCCTGACCTAGAAGCGCGCCGCCACCGACAGTCCGCCGCCGTGGCTGTCCGCCCACGGCAGCACCTGCACCGACCCGTCCTTCGGCTGCGTGATGACGAAGGCCGTCACCTCGCCCAGCGCCGCGCCGACCACGACATCGTACCAGTGGTGGTCATGGCTCTGCACGCGGGCGACCCCCACCAGGGTCGCCAGCGCCGCTGCCGGCAGCCCCACCTGCCAGCCGTAGCGCTGCTGCAGATAGCCGGCCTCGGCGAACGCCACCGCGGTATGCCCGGACGGGAACGAGCGCCGGTTGTCCCTGTTCGGCCGCGTCTCGGGGAACGCGTGCTTCAGCCCCCAGGTCTCCGCCGCCGTCGCCCCCACGCTCAGGCCCAGCTGGCTCGCGCCCTTCCAGTCGCCCTGCCAGGCCGAAGCCCCCAAGGCTCCCGCCGTCAGGCTCACCACGCCGATGTCCGCCACCGCCTGCCAGCTGCGGTCGCTGGCCGCCGCGGGGCCAGCCAGCGCCAGGGCCGCCGTCGCCAGCCCAGATATCCGCCATAGGTTCAACATATGCCCTCGCTCCGTACCTGCCTCTGAGACGCCGCCGACCCCGAAGGCCCTCAGGTGGCCAGCCCTAATCCTATATTCACCCTAGCCAGTCATGCTGTGCGCCTCGATCCGGCAGCCGCCGAGGACCCGAACATGTCCATGACGCGAACGCACAACGGCCGCCGCACCGGCGGCGACCACTTCGAGCCCGACGACCAGGTCGATCCGAAGGCCCAGCGTTCGCTCCGTGGCGTCCTCGAACAGATCGACGTCGCCGCCTACACCGCCAACCGTCAGGTGCTGGGCGGCGTCCTGGGCGCCACCGACGCCCAGACGTTCCAGCGCCTGGCGCTCGCCGCCGCCGTGGCCCGCGCCCGCTGGGCCGCGACCGCCGTCGCCGCCACCGAGACCAACCACCCGCCCAGCCGCGCCCAGGTCGCGGACATCGCCCACCAGCGCCAGACCTTCGAGGAACTTACCGAAGCCTACGAGGCCCTGCGCCGCATGGTCGAACGCGGCTACATCTCGCTTCCGGCGCCGGAGCCTAAGAAGGGCTGAGGCGCGGGCCGCCCCTAGCGCTTGCGGAACCGCGCCGCCTCGGCCGCCAGGTTCGTCACCCAGCGCTCCGGTTCGTTGGTCTCGGCCTGGAACGGCAGCGACCCCGCCACCCCGCGCACCGCCAGCCACAGCGGCCCGCTGAAATGGCCCAGCACCCGCAGCGGCCGGCGCTTGTCGTCGGTCACGTCCCACCCGGCGGCCTCGAACGCCGCGACCTGCACCGGCGCCGCCTTGACCTCGATGTCGTCCCAGCCCTCCGGCCGTTCCACCGCCTCGGCCTCGTCAGCCGTCAGGCCAAACAGCGCCGTCGTGCACGCGTCGATCTCGGGAAATTCCGCCCGCGCCTCCGGCTCGGCGAAGTCGCGCTTCATCACCGCGCGGAATTCCAGCTCCTTCACGCCGGGCAAGTCGATCAGGCGGCGTAGCGGCGCATCAGTCATGTGTCCGGCCTATCGCGGATGGAGCCCGGCGCCAACGCTTGCCCCGCGGCCCCGTCCCTGACAGCGTGGCCACCGCGCGATCCCGCGCCCGCGAGCGCCCCCAAGGGAAGCCCATGTCCGAAACCACGACCGCCCCCTCCGCCACCTTCGCCTTCACCAAGCTGATCGTCTCCGACCTGGACGGCGCCGTCGACTTCTACGCCCGCGTCCTCGGCCTGGTGGTCTCCCAGACCATCGAGATGGACGACCTGGCCGAGCGCATTCTGGCCAAGCCCGGCCAGCAGGGCGGGTCCAACCTCATCCTCTACCAGCACAAGGACGGCCGCCCCCTCACCCTGGGCGACGCCCACGGCCCGGTCGGCTTCTACGTCCGCGACGTTGACGCCACCTATGCCTTCGCCCTGTCCCAGGGCGCCAAGGGCCACCGCGAACCCTTCGACGCCGGAACCCTCCGCGTCGCCTTCATCCTCGACCCGGAGGGGCACGAGATCGAACTGGTGAGCGTGAAGCGGTAGGGGGCCTCACGCCGCCATTCCGGCTAGCCGTACAGCGTGGGATACAAGTCGAGCCACTGCGGGTTCGCCCGTTCGATCAGGTCCAGCTTCCACGCCCTGCGCCAGCGCTTAATCCGCTTTTCCGACGTGATGGCGTCAACCGCGGTTGGGAAGTCCGCGCAGTAGACCAGCCGTTTGACTCCGTAGTCCGCCGTGAAGCCGGGCCGCAAACCTTCACGATGCTCGTAGACCCGCTTCGCCAGGTTGCCGGTCACGCCTGTGTACAGCGTCCCATTCCGCCCGCTGGCCAGGATATAGACCCAGTACCGCCGCTCCATGACGGAACGCGGGGGTCGCGTCGGCGGAGACGCCTCACCCTACAGGCAAACTCCGTCCATGGGTTTCAGGGTGAGGTGTGGGTGATCGTGAAACAGCGCCTACCCCAATATCGCCACAATAGCCCTCCGCAACGCCGCCTGGTCCTGATCACCAAGCGCGCCCAACCGCCTGAGCACCAGTCCCGACTCCAGCGTCGCGATCACCGGCTTCACCGCCGATGGCTTCACAAGGCCCGCCGCCTCCCAGCCTACCAGCCACACCTCGCCCAGCCCCTGCGTCGCGCGCATCTGGCTGGTGATCGCCATCACCACCACATCCGGCTTGCCCAAGTTGTAGGCGCGACCGCTGATGACCACAGCCGGTCGTCGCTTGGCGGCAACCTGATTTGTGAACGGAAACGAGACCAGGACAACGTCACCGAACGCGAGTGCCGCGTCCGTCTCGACCTCAGAGATCATCGTAGACGGCGTCCTCAGGGTTCTCCCATACCGCCGCGAAGGCGGCCGTACTGGCGCCCGCCGAGGCGCGCACTAGCGCCACGGAACGCTCACGCTCGCTCAGAAAGTCCACGAAGTCCTCGACCTCGGAGATTCGGTCCGACGGCAGGGCGGTGATCTTCTCAATCAAGCTCTTGGCATGGGCATCATCGGCCATGGCGGCTAAGTCCAAGTGAAACCGGCACCGCCACCATATCGTAAACTCCAAAGAAAAACCCCTCCGGCGTTTCCACCGCAGGGGCTCCCAAAGTCTCAGGTCCGCTCAAACGCTAATCAATACCCATTGATCCGCGCATACCGATCCCGGTGATACGCCTGGTTCCCGAACGCCGCTTCCGCCGCCCGGGCCCGCTTCAGATAGAAGCCCGCATCGTGGGCGTCGGTCATGCCGATGCCGCCATGCATCTGCACCATCTCGTTGCTCACCAGATGGAACGTGTCGCCCATCTTGGCCTTCGCCAGCGACACCAGTTCCGCCGTGTCCGGCGCGTCGTTGTCGATCGCGGTCAGCGCCGCCTCGACGGCCGAGCGCGACAGTTCCAGTTCGGTGAACATCTTGGCCGCCCGGTGTTGCAGCGCCTGGAAGGAGCCGATCACCTGGCCGAACTGCACGCGGGTCTTCAGGTAGTCGAGGGTCACCTCGAAGGCCTGCACCGCCGCGCCCAGCATTTCCGCCGAAATCCCGGCCCGCGCGCGGTCCAGGGTCTTTTCCAGCAGGTCGAAGCCGCCGGTCAGCTTGTCGGCGTCGCTCACCGCCACGTTGTCGAAGGTGACGTTGGCGGCGCCGCGGCTGTCGGCCAGGCTCAGCTTTTGGCGGCTGACGCCGGCCGCATCGGCCTTCACCAGGTAGAGCTCGATCTTGCCGCCCTCGGTGGCCGAGACCACGAACACGTTGGCCGCCATGCCTTCCATCACAAAGGTCTTCTTGCCCGAGAGCTTGCCGCCCGAGACGGTGGTCGCCACCTTATCCGGCGCGTGCCGCGGGCCCTCGTCCACCGCCAGGGCGGCGATGGCCGTGCCTTCGGCGATCTTCGGCAGCCATTCCGACTTCTGGGTGTCGCTGCCGCCCAGGATCAGCGCCGAGGCGGCGCCCAGGCCGGACGCGATCAGCGGCGAGGCCGTCAGCGTGCGCCCGAGTTCCTCGAGCACCAAGCCCAGGCTCAGGTAGCCGAACTGGCTGCCGCCGTATTCCTCCGGCACGATCACGCCGGCCCAGCCCATCTCCGCCATCTCGTTCCAGGCGGCGACGTCGTAGCCCAGCTCGGCGCCGCTATCGCGCATCTTGCGGAACGCCGTCACCGGCGACTTTTCCTGCACCCAGCTCTTGGCGGCGTCACGCAGCATGCTCTGTTCTTCAGTCAGAACGGCCATGGTCTTCTTTTCCTCGTCAAATTCGTTCGTGTTTTGAAATGTGTGAGTTGGCGTCAGATCACTTGGCCCAAGTCTTCACTTGGCCCAGTCTTCACTTGGATTGCGTAAGGTCAGGCAAGCCCAGGATGCGTTTTGAGACGATGTTCGACTGCACTTCCTGGCTGCCGCCGAAGATCGTGAAGGCCTTGCCGAACAGCCAGCCGCGCACCGCGCCCAGTTCGTCGGCGCTGAAGGCGTCGCCCTCCCAGCCCAGGCCCTGGTGGCCCATGATCTCCAGCGACATCTCGTGACGTTCCTGGATCAGCTGGGTGCCGGCGTTCTTCATGATCGAGGTGGCCGACGAGGGGCTTGAGTTGCCCTTGGCCTCCACCATCGCGCGCACGGCTGTTTGCTGAAAAGCCCGCATGTTCATGGCGTTGGTGACCAGCCGCGTGCGCAGGTCGGTGTCGGCCAGCCGGCCCTTGTCGTCGTAGCCGACATATTCCTTGGCCAGTTGCTCCAGCGACTTGCCGCCCGAGCCCAGCCCGCCGCCGGCGCCGGTGAGGCCCGAACGCTCATGCTGCAGCAGTCGCTTGGCGATGGTCCAGCCGCCGTTCAGCGGCCCGACCAGGTTCTTCTTCAGGGCGACCGCGTCCGTAAAGAACGTCTCGCAGAAAGGCGACGAGCCCGCGATCAGCGGGATCGGCCGCACTTCGACGCCTGGCTGATGCATCGTGAACAGAACGAACGAGATGCCTTCGTGCTTCTTCGACGTATCCGTCCGCACGAGACAGAAGCACCAGTCGGCCCACTGTGCGCCACTCGTCCAGATCTTCGAGCCGTTGATGACGAACGTGTCGCCCTTGTCTTCGGCCTTCGTCGAAAGCGCGGCCAGATCCGAACCCGCGCCCGGCTCGCTGAAGCCCTGGCACCAGGCGATTTCGCCGCGGCAGATCGGCGGGATGTGCTCCAGCTTCTGGGCGTCGGTGCCGTATTCCAGCAAGGTCGGGCCGAACATCATCACACCCATGCCGCCGATCGGGTTGTAGGCGCCGGCCCGGGCGATCTCGCCCTGCACCACGCGCGCCTCTGCGCCCGACAGCCCGCCGCCGCCGTATTCCTTCGGCCACGTCGGCGTGCCCCAGCCCTTGTCGCCGACGGCCTTGCGCCACGACTCCATGTCGGCGTTGGGCGCGTTGCCGCGCTCCTCCCGCGCCATCGGATTGGGAACGCCCTTCAGCGAGGCCGGAAAATTCGCCCCCACCCACTCGCGGACATCCTTCCGGAAAGTCTCCAGATCCGTCCCGCCAAAATCAGCCATCCAATTAGTCCTTTGAAAATTTAGCTCTAAAACTTGCCTCCCCTGCGCAGCGGGGGAGGGGGACCGCTCGCCGAAGAGCAAGTGGTGGAGGGGGAAAACCTCAAGCTCGGCGCCCGGTCTCGCCCTTCCACCATCGGATCTTCGACCGATGGCCCCCCTTCCCCGTAAACGGAGAAGGCAAGGGATGGAACCTTACCCCTTCTGGGTCACCTCTGGCAGCCCGAGAATGCGCTTGGAGATGATGTTCAGCTGCACCTCCCACGAGCCGCCGGCGATGGTGCCGCTCTTGGACCGCAGCATGGTCTTGATCGCACCGACCTCAGTTTTGCTGAACGCCTCGCCGCCCCAGCCGATGCCCTGGTTGCCCAGGATCTCGACCGCCAGCTCGGCCTTGTCGACCCGGCACTTGGAGCCGACGTTCTTCAGCGCCGACGACGCCGCGCTGGGTCCGGAGTTGCTGCGGCTTTCCACCGCCGCCCGCCGGCCGGTGAGCTGGAACGCGCGCTCCTCCATCAGGTGGTCGGTCACCCGCCGGCGCAGGTCCGGATCGGCCAGCTTGCCGTCCTCATCGACGCCCACATAGGCCTTGGCGAGCTCATGGATCGTCGGCCCCTGCAGGCTGCCGGCCTGTGCGCCCGGCGTCACCGCGCCGGCACCGGAGATCCCCTGCCGCTCGTGCTGCAGCAGCCGCTTGGCCACCGTCCAGCCGCCGTTCAGCGGCCCGACCAGATTGCCCTTCGGCGTCGTGGCGTCGGTGAAGAAGGTCTCGCAGAACGGCGTGGTGTCGTTGATCAGCCGGATCGGCCGCGGGTCCACCCCCGGCTGATGCATGTCGATCATCACGAAGCTGATGCCTTCATGCTTCTTGGTATTGTCGGTTCGGACCAGACAAAAACACATGTCCGCAGTATGCGCGCCGCTTGTCCAGATTTTCGAACCATTGATCAGGTAATGATCACCCTTGTCTTCGGCTTTGGTCTGCAGACTGGCAAGATCGGAACCCGCATTTGGTTCACTGAAACCCTGGCACCAGCGCACTTCACCTTTGACGATAGAAGGTATGTGCTTCTGTTTCTGTTCCTCAGTCCCGTATTCGAGCAGGGTCGGGCCGAACATGATCACACCCATGCCGCCGATCGGGTTGTAGGCCCCGGCCGCCGCCAGTTCCTCGGCGATCACCCGCGCCTCGGCCCCGCCGAGCCCGCCGCCGCCGTAGGCCGCCGGCCAGGTGGGCACGCCCCACCCCTTCGCGCCCATGGCCTTGCGCCAGGCATCCTGTTCCGGCGAGAGCTCACGGCCCTCGGGCCCCGGCTTATCCTTCAGCGCGGGCGGGAAGTTCTCCGCGATCCAGTCGCGCGCCTCGGCGCGAAACGCGGTCAGGTCAGTTCCACCGAAATCGGCCATGGTGATGCGTCGCTCTTTTCTAAGGTCGTCATCCCCGGGCTTGTCCCGGGGACCCAGAAGCACCGCCGCTGCAGAAGGAACTCGAACGCCAGCGTTTCTGGGTGGTCGGGACAAGCCCGGCCATGACGCGCAGGTTGGGTTGGCTAGCTGCTCTGTGTCGTGTCCGGCAGGCCCAGGATGCGCTTGCTGACGATGTTGCTCTGCACTTCCTGGCTGCCACCGAAGATCGTGGTGGCCTTGCCGGAGAGCCAGGCGCGGACCGTGTCGATCTCGTCCTTGTCGAAGCTCTCGCCCTGCCAGCCCAGGCCCTGGCTGCCCATGATCTCGAGCAGCAGTTCCGAGCGCTCCTGGCCGATCCAGGTGCCGGAGTTCTTCATCACCGAGGTGGTGGCCGAGGGGCTGGAGTTGCCCTTGGCCTCCTCGAACGCGCGGACGATGGTCAGCGCATGCGCCTTGGCGTTGATGGCGTGCGCGGCGATGCGCGAGCGCAGGTCGGTGTCGGCGATCCGGCCCTTGTCGTCGACGCCCACGTACTTTCGGGCGGCGTCGGAGACGCTCATCGCGCCCGCGCCCATCATCCGGCTGCCGCCCTGGCCAGAGCGTTCGTGCTGCAGCAGCCGCTTGCCCACCGTCCAGCCGCCATTCAGCGGCCCGACCATGTCGTCCTTCGCCGCCTTCGCATCGGTGAAGAAAGTTTCGCAGAACGGTGACGAGCCGGCGATGAGCTTGATCGGCCGCGTCTCAACACCTGGCTGGTGCATATCAATAAGCACGAAGGAAATGCCTTCATGCTTCTTGGTCGTATCGGTGCGGACCAGACAGAAACACCAGTCGGCGTACTGCGCCCCACTTGTCCAGATCTTCTGGCCGTTGATTTTCCAGTGATCTCCGGCGTCTTCACACTTGGTCGCTAGGCTGGCCAGGTCCGATCCGGCGCCCGGCTCGGAATAGCCCTGGCACCAGCGGATCTCGCCGCGGACGATCTTCGGGATGTGGCGCTCCTTCTGCGCCTCGGTGCCGTATTCCAGCAGCGTCGGGCCGAACATGCTGAGGCCCATGCCGACCATCGGATTGTAGGCGCCGACCCGGTCCATCTCCTGGCCCAGGACGCGGGCCTCCAGCTGGTTCAGCCCGCCAGCGCCGTACTTCTTCGGCCAGGTGGGGCAGCCCCAGCCCTTCTCGGCCACCCGCTGCTTCCAGACCAATGCGTCGCCGGTGGGCTTCAGGCCCCCCATCATCATGCGCTGCCCGGCCTCCGGGTCGTCCCTCAATGAGGCGGGATAATTCGCCTCCAGCCATTCACGGGCTTCCGCCCGGAAGGCGTCCAGTTCACTGCCGCCGAAATCGGCCATCGGAGTCTCCCTCAAATATCTGCGTTCAAAATACCGCTTGTTCTAATGCTACTTCGGATCCGGCAATCCGAGGACTCTCTTTGACACCACGTTGAGATTGATCTCCGACGACCCGCCCTCGATCGAATTGGCCTTGGAGCGCAGCCAGGCCCGAACCGCCGTCAGTTCGCCCTCGGAATAGTCGTCGCCCTCCCAGCCCAGGCCCTGCGACCCCAGGCTCTCGATCACCAGCTCGTTGCGCTCATGGGCGATCTTGGCGCCGGCATACTTCATGGCCGCCGCCAGGTTGGAGGGCCCGTTGCCGCTCTTGGCCTCGTCCTGCTGGCGGCGCACGGTCAGCTGGAAGGCCTTTGCCTCCATCAGGTGATCGGTCACCCGCCGCCGAAGGTCCGGATCGGCCAATCTGCCATCGTCCTCGACGCCGACATTGCCCTTCGCCGCCGCGATCACCGTGGGCGCCACCGCCCCGCCGCCGATGTTGCCGGACCCCAGGCTGGCCCCGATCCCCTCGCGCTCGAACTGCAGCAGCCGCTTGGCGATCGTCCAGGCCCCGTTCAGCGGCCCGAACAGCTGGTCCTTCGGCACCTTCACATCGGTGAAGAAGGTCTCGCAGAACGGCGAGCCGCCATTGATCAGCTTGATCGGCCGCGCCTCGACGCCCGGCGCATGCATGTCGATCAGCAGGAAACTGATCCCCTCATGCTTCTTCGACCGATTGGTACGTACCAGACAGTAACATCGGTCCGCGTACTGCGCACCGCTCGTCCAGATTTTCGACCCCGTCACCGAGAAGTGGTCGCCCTTATCCTCCGCCCAGGTCTGCAGGCTGGCCAGATCCGACCCCGCGCCCGGTTCCGAATAGCCCTGGCACCACCACACGTCGCCGCTGACGATGCCCGGAAAGTGCTCCTTCTTCAGCGCGTCGCTGCCGTATTCCAGCAGGGTCGGGCCAAACATCGAGACGCCCATGCCGCCGATCGGGTTGCGGGCGCCGATCCTCGCCATTTCCTCCGCTAGGACCCTGGCTTCGTCACGGGTAAGACCCCCGCCGCCCACCGACCTCGGCCAGGTGGGCGTGCCCCAGCCTTTGGCCCCCAGGGCGCGCCGCCAGGACAGCGCATCCGGGCTCTCCGGCTGGACCTGCAGCTTGGCCATCTGCGCGGCGATGTTGTGCGCCAGGGATTTCGGGAAGTTAACCTCGAGCCATTCCCGAGCCTCCGCTCGGAACGTCTCCACCTCGCCGCCGAAGTCCGCCATCCGTCTTGCTCCTACTTCAGGTCCGGGAGGCCGAGCACCCGCTTGGCCACCACGTTCAGGTTTACCTCCGAGGTGCCCCCCTCGATCGAATTCGCCTTGGTCCGCAGCCAGCCGCGGGTGGCCACGATCTCCGGCGTCTCGAAGCCGTCGCCCTCCCAGCCCAGGGCCTGGTGGCCCAGCGCCTCGATCATCAGCTCGGAGCGTTCCTTGGCGAACTCGGCCGCCGCGTACTTGATGATCGAAGTCGTCGCTGACGGCCCGTTGCCGGCCCGGGACTCCGCCGCCGACCGCGCGATCGTCAGGCGCAGGCTCTGGAAATCCATCTTGTTGCGGGTGATCTTTGTGCGCAGCTCGACATCCGACAACTCGGCTTCGTCGTCGCCGTACCGCTTGGCGATCACCGCCAGGTCGCCCGAGGCCCCGCCCGCGCTGCCGCCCTCTCCGAACCCGGCCGAGATGTTCTGCCGCTCGTACTGCAACAGCCGCTTGGCGATCTCCCAGCCGCCGTTCACCCGGCCCACCAGGTTCTCCTTGGGAATCTTTACGTCGGTGAAAAACGTCTCGCAGAATGGGCTCTCGCCGCTGATCAGCGGGATCGGCCGCGTCTCCACTCCCGGCGTCGCCATGTCGATCAGCACGAACGAAATGCCTTCATGCTTCTTCGCCGTGTCGGTCCGCACCAGGCAGAAGCACCAGTCGGCCTGGTCGGCATAGCTCGTCCAGATCTTGCTGCCGTTGATCAGCCAGTGATCGCCCTTGTCCTCGCACTTGGTGGCCAGCGCCGCGAGGTCCGACCCCGCGCCCGGTTCCGAATAGCCTTGGCACCAGCGGATCTCGCCGTTCACGATCCGTCGCAGGTGGGTCTGCCTCTGCGCCTCGGTGGCGTATTCCAGCAGCACCGGGCCCAGCATCCAGATGCCGAAGGCCAGCACCGCCGGCCGCGCCTGGATCGCCGAGAGCTCACGCTCCAGCACCCGCGCCTCGGCCGGTGACAGCCCGCCGCCGCCGTATTCCTTGGGCCAGGTCGGCGTGGTCCAGCCCTTGGCCGCCATCCGCTTCGTCCAGACCGCCTGCGGGTCGTCCGACCCAGCGAATCGCCGCCCGCCCCAGACCGCTTCGGGGTCGGTCCGGGTTTTCGGATCGTTCAGTTCGGCCGGATAGTTGACCTCAAGCCACGCGCGCACCTCTGCCTGAAAGGCGTCCAGCTCACCGGCCCCGAAATCGGCCATATCCATCTCCCAAAGACCTTCGCGGCCCCCAACTTGGCGCCGACGTTCCCAACTTAGCGTCGGCCAAGGCCAGGGCAAGCAAGGATGAAACACTTGTTTGAGCGGACCAGGGCCAACCGCGGCTATACAGGCGCCCGATGCGCCTCCCGCGAGACCTGAGCCCCGCCGTAACCGCCGCCGCCCCCTGGACGGCTGCGATCCTGACGCTGGCCGCCGGGGTGATGCTGCTGGCCTCGGGCGCGACGCCATCCGAGCCCGAGCGGTTCGTGGCGATCATGGAGTTCGAACCGGTCCTGCTGATTGAGATCGGCCACTTCCTGTCCAGCATCCTGGGCCTGGTGCTGGTGATGCTGGCTTTCGGCCTGCGCGCGCGTCTGGGCGGCGCCTGGGGCACCACCATGATCGTGGTGCTGGTCGCCGCCCCGCTCAGCCTGGTGAAGGGCTTCATCTGGGAGGAAAGCGCCCTTCTTGGACTGTTGGCCGCCCTGTTGGCGCCGTTCCGCTCCGCCTTTCCGCGAACCTCACGCCTGACCCGGATGGAGGTGACACCCGGCTGGCTGGTGTCCGCCTTTGCCCTGGTGGTGGGCGCTGGCGCGCTGGGCCTCTGGTCGTTCGAACACGCCGACTACGGCGACCGCGCATGGTGGCAGGTGATGGCCGACGCCGACGCCGCCCGGTCCTTGCGCGCCTGGGCCGGGGCCGCGATCCTGCTCTTCGGTTTCGGCGTCTGGCGACTGTTCGCCTCGGCCGCCACCCCGCCCATCGTCGGCGAGGAAGACCCCGACTATGACCGGGTCCGCGCCATCCTGGCCAAGGCCGAGGTCTGCCGGCCCACCTCCAACCTGGCCCTGCTGGGCGACAAGCGCTTCCTGTTCTCGGCTTCTGGCGAGAGCTTCCTGATGTTCGGGGTCCGTGGCCGCAGCTGGATCGCGCTGGGCGCGCCGGTGGGCCGCCGCGATGAACGGCTGGAACTGCTCTGGCGGTTCCGCGAACTGGCCGACGCCCATGCCGCGCGGCCGGGCCTCTACGGCCTCGACGCTGATGACCTGCCCGACGTGGTGGAACTGGGCTTCTCGATCCAGAAGCTGGGCGAATCGGCCCTGACGCCGCTGGACACCTTCAGCCTCGACGGACGCCGCCGCGGCAACCTGCGCCGCGCCTGGCGCAAGGCGGCTGAGGAGGGCGCCTCGTTCTCGATCGTCCCGCCGGGCGAGGTCGCCACCCTGATCCCGCAACTCCGCGAGGTCTCCGACGCCTGGCTCGAGGGCCACGCCGGCGGCGAGAAGGCTTTCTCCCTGGGCGCGTTCCGCTCGCGTTACGTCAGCGAGTTCCCGGTCGCCGTGGTCCGCTGGGAGGGCCGCATCGTCGCCTTCGCCACGCTGTGGACGGTGGCCTCGAAGGAGGCCTTCTCCATCGACCTGATGCGCTACGTCGAGGCGGGCCCGCGCAACATCATGGACTATCTGTTCGTCGAGCTGATGGCCTGGGGCGCGGCGCAGGGCTACGTGGCCTTCGACTTCGGCATGGCGCCGCTGTCGGGCCTCGACGACCGCCCGCTGGCGCCCATGCTGTCGCGGGTCGGCCGGCTGATCTTCGACCGCGGCGAGGAGATCTACAACTTCCAGGGCGTGCGCCGGTACAAGGACAAGTACGACCCGCTCTGGCAGCCCCGCTACATCGCCGCCGCCCGCAAGTGGGCCATTCCCCTCCTCCTCGCCGATGCCAGCCTCCTGGCCGCCGGCGGCCTCGCCGGCCTGACCCACCGTCCCAAGAAGCCGGACGAGAGCCTGCCGGAAGCGGCGTAAGCCTTTCCTGCCCCGCTGCGCCTGGACCCGTCCGCCGCCTGGGCCTGGTCGCTACCGCCCCGGCGGCCGGAGCCCGGCCATCTGCAGGCCCATGAACAGCGTCAGGATCGCCGCGGATGCCGCCAGCACCATGAGGAACCGCCAGGGGACCAGCCGCGGGCCCCGCATCGGGTTCGGGGGCAGGGCGCCGCGCCAGCCGGCGAAGGTCGCCAGGGCCGCGCTGGCGCCGGCGATCGCGAAGACGGCGGGCAAACTCATCGGCGCGGTCTAGACGAACTGCGGTCCGCCATCCACAGGAACGCGCGAATGCCACCAGATGTTGTGTCGTCGCCGCGTTTACACCCCAAGAAACGGTGCGTAGCGTCGGCTGTTGCACGGGAGATACGATTCGGATGAGCGCGGGGGCGCCCTGGAGCGTCAAGGGTATTGACCCGAAGGCCCGCGAGGTCGCGAAAGACCACGCCCGTCGTTCGGGCATGACGCTCGGCGCATGGCTCAATCATGTGATCCTGGAAGACGATCTCGCCGAGGACGCGCCGCCCTCGTCTGCCCTCTCGGATCGGGCCGTCCCGGACCTTGCCCGGATCGCCCAGGCGCTCGATCGTATCACCGACCGTATCGAGGCCTCGGAGACCCGCACGGGCCTGGCCATCAACAGCGTCGAACATTCGATCCGCCACGCCCTGGCCCGCATCGAGACCGCCGAGCGCGCGCAACACGCCGCGGTCATGGGCCTGGAAGGCTCGCTCGCCGAGGCCTCCACGGAGACCCGCGACTTCGGCGACCGCTTGCGCCGCCTGGAGGGTGAGGGTGGACCCCGCTCGGATGAAGCCCTGCGCGCGCTTGAAGGCCGAATGGCCCGCGCCGAGCCGGAGGCTGTGGTCGCGGCGGTGTTGCAGCGGCTGGGCGAGCGGCTGGCCGCCGCCGAGGCCCGCACGGCCGAGGCGCTGGACGATCTCAGGGTCTCGCTCTCCAGTCTCGATCAACGCCTGGGGTCGGTGGAGCGCGAGGCCAGTGAGCAGGCCGGACAGAAGTTCGAGGCCCTGGGCCAGGTGCTGGCTCACCGGGTCGACGCCGTCCGCGCCGAGGTCGCCCAGCGGCTGCGTGAGACCGCCGGCGGGGGCGCGCTCGAGACCCGGCTGGCTCAGATGACGGGGCATGTCGCCGCCGCCGAGGCCCGTTCGACCAAGGCCGTCGAGGCGATCGGTCGCCAGGTGCTGTCGATGGCCGAGGCGGTCGGCCGGAAGCTCTCCGAGGTCGATCAGCGCGGCGCCGGGGCGATCGACCAGGTCGGGACCGAGGTGGCCCGCATCGCGGGCGCCGTCGAGCTGCGGCTGGCGCGCGGCGAGCAGGCCCAGGCCCAGGCTTTCGACCGCCTGACCGCCGGGCTCAACCGCGCCACCGAAGGTCTCTCCGAACGCCTCGCGGCCTCCGAGCAGCGCGCCGCCATGGCCCTTGAAGGCGTTGGTGAGCAGGTCGCCCGCGCCACCGCCCGGATCGAGGCTGACCAGGACCGGGAGCGGGGCCCCGGCGCCGGAACCCTGTCCGGCGGCTTGATGGACGAGGTCTACGCGGCGCTGGGACCGCCGCCCGAGCCCGAACCGGAATCAGAGCTGGCCCTGGAGCTGGCGTCCGAACCGCGGTCGAACCTGCCGGCCGTGGCCGTTACGCCCTTCGGCCCGGAGCTGTTCTCCCGCGCCGAGGTGGAGCCAGCGGCCGGCCCTCAGCCGGAGACCATCCATGCGCCCTGGCGCAAGCTCGGCCCGACCGAGCCGGGTCCCGAGGTCACCGACGCCTTCGCCCCCATCGACGAGATCGAGTCCGAGCTGTTCGAGACCGTCGGCGAGACGCCCTCGGGCAACGGCCCGCAGCTTTCCACCCGCGAAGTGATCGAGCAGGCCCGCGCCGCTGCCCGCGCCCAGCGCGGCGACGAGGTCCCGCTGGAGGTGGGCGCCAAGGTCGAGCCCAGGGCGGCCACGGGTCGCCTGTTCCAGGGCTTCGGCGGCCGCCCGCGCCGCGACAACACCGCCCTGCAGACCGCCCTGATGATCGCCGGGGGGGCCGCCTTCTTCAGCGTCAGCGCCGCGGGTCTCACCCTGTTGCAGGGCCAGGCGGCTCGCGAGCAGGCCCGGGCCCAGCCCGGTGTCACGCCCGCACCCCGCGCGGCCATGGCGCTGTCCGGCCCGGCCACCGGTCCCGCGCCCGCCGCCCTGGCCACCCCTGCCGTAGTGTCTTCCGCCGTGGCGTCCACGCCGTTTTCCCAGGTGCACGCCGACGTCGAGGCCGGCGTCCCCGGTGCGCTCGAGAAGCTCCAGGCCCTGGCCGCCGGCGGCCATACTCCCGCCCAGCTCTACCTCGGCCAGCTCTATGACGAGGGCCAGGCCGGGCTGCCGAAAGACCCCTCCCGAGCCCGTCGGCTGACCACGCTGGCCGCCGAGGCCGGCGACGCCAAGGCCATGCATAACCTCGGCGTCTATGAGTTCCAGGGGGAGGGCGGCCCCGTCGATCCCTCCAGCGCCGCGCGATGGTTCCGTAAGGCCGCCGACGCCGGGGTGGTGGAAAGCCAGTACAACCTGGGCCTCCTGTACCAGGCGGGGACCGGCGTCGCCCGCGATCCCGAGCAGGCCCGAAAGTGGTTCCGCGCCGCCGCCGGCGGCGGCGACACCGATGCCCGTCGCGCGCTGGCCGCGATGGCCCCGCCCGCCAGCGCCGCCCCGGCCAGGTCGCCAAGCGTCCACCCGCTGCCGCCGCAGGCTCGCGCCGCGCCCTCCCGGCCGTCGCCGACCCGCACCGCCGCCCCGCTGGCCTCGCCCAACGTCCAGCAGGCCCAGGCTATCCTCACCCGGCTCGGCTACTACGAGGGTCCCGCCGATGGGCACGCTACCGAGGCCTACAAGGTGGCGCTGTTCCGCTACCAGAAGGATCAGCGGGAGCAGTCCGTCGGCCCGAAGCCCTACCTCGCCGAACGGTGACTTGAAGGTGGACCCGACCACCCGGCAGACGTAGGCCGGGTCCGTGGACATCTACCTCCCCATCGCCGAGGTCGCAGTCAACGTCCCGCTGATCGTGGGGCTGGGAGCCCTGGTGGGGTTCATCTCCGGCATGTTCGGGATCGGTGGCGGCTTCCTGATGACCCCGATCCTGGTGTTCCTTGGCATTCCGCCCGCGGTGGCGGTTTCCTCCATGGCCAACCACGTGGCCGCCTCTTCCACGTCCAGCGTCATCGCCTACAGTCGCCGGCGCGCGGTGGACTTCCGGATGGGTGGGGTGCTGGCGGCCGGCGGGGTGGTGGGCGCCTTCCTGGGCGTCGAACTCTTCCGGCTTCTGCGGCTGCTGGGCCAGGCCGACCTGGTGGTCTCGGCCGCCTATCTGGTGTTCCTGAGCGTCATCGGCGGGCTGATGCTGGTCGAGAGCGTGCGCACGATCCTGCGTCGTCGGCGTGGCGGGCCGACCCCACCGCGCCGCGATCGCCGGCCGGTCTGGCTGTACGGCCTGCCGCTGAAGATGCGCTTCCCCCGCTCGCGGCTCTACATCAGCGTCATCCCGCCGTTGGCGCTCGGCGCCTTCGTGGGCGTGCTCTCGGCCATCATGGGGGTGGGCGGCGGCTTCATCCTGGTGCCGGCCATGGTCTATGTCCTGCGGATGCCCGCCGGCATGGTGGTGGGCACCAGCCTGATGCAGATCATCGTGACCGCCGGCCTGACCGGCGTACTGCAGGCCGGCCGCAACCAGACCGTGGACATCGTGCTGGCCGCCCTGCTGCTGCTGGGCGGCATCGTCGGCGCCCAGTTCGGCGCCCGGGCCTCCAGCCGGTTCCGCGCCGAAGAACTCCGCGCCATCCTGGCGGTGATCGTCCTGGTGGTCGGCCTGCGGATGGGCCTGGGCCTGTTCCTGACCCCGGACGAGCCGTTCGTCCTGATGTCGGGGCTAGGTGGATGATCGACGCCTCGCCCCCCCTCCCGCCGCCGCCCCCCTTCCCGCCGCCGCCGGCCGTCATCGCCGCGGCCCTCACCGACACCATCGTCCAGGTGAAGTCGGACTTCCGGGGCGCCCGCATCGTGCTCTACGGCGCCATCTTCGATCCGGCCGCCCGGCCCGGCGACGTGGTGGTGCTGGTGCGTGGCCCCGAGCAGCCGGTGCGGATCACGCGCAAGGAGAAAGTCGCCGGCCTCTGGCTCAACAGCCGCCCCGTGGTGTTCCGTGGCGCGCCCGGCTTTTACCGCGCCGCCTCCAACCGGCCGCTGGACGACATCGCCCACTTCGGAACCCTGCGCCGGCTGGGCGCCGGCGTCGATCACCTGTCCATCAACGCCCCGGCCGAACAGCGGGTCGAGACCCGCTACGGCGTTCGCGACGTGGTCGTCTCGCGCCTGGGCGCCGACTACTATGTCTGGCGCCGCGCGGTGGTGCGGCTGAAGGAGAACGCCGGGCTCTACCGTGAGGACGGCCATGGCGTGCGGTTCGTGGACCAGGGCCTGTTCCGCGCTGAGATTGACCTGCCGGCGGGCGCCCCCACCGGCGTCTACCGCGCCGACATCCTGCTGTTTCAGAATGGCGTCCCGGTCTCCACCAGGACCCGCACCCTCACCGTCGAAAAGGTCGGCTTCGAACGGGCCCTTTACGTTTGGGCGCATGACAGGCCATGGTCCTATGGATTGGCTTCCATGGCGTTTGCGCTGTTGGCCGGTTGGGCGGCCTCGGCGGCATTCCGGAGAGATTGATTGCTCATGGATGACGTGGCGACGCCCGCAAGGCGCGAGTCCATTCCGCTGACCCTATGGGTGATCGCGCTGGTGGCGCTGTCGCCGTTTCTGGTCACCGCGCTGCTCTACAGCTATGGCCCCGAGGGCCGGATGGCGGCGGCCCTGTCGGCGCTGCTGCAATGGTCGGCGGTGGTGCTCAGCTTCCTGGGCGGCGTCCGCTGGGGCCTGGAAACCCGCGAGACCAGCCCGCGCGCCATGCGCCAGGTGTTCTCCGCCATCTGCGCGGTCGCCGGCTGGGTGATCCTGCTGTCGCGAGGCCACGCGCCCGACACCTGGGTGATCGTGGGCTTCATGGTTGCCTTCCTGATCCAGTGGCTGTTCGACCACCAGACTCCAGATACCCCCTCGCGCTACCCGATGCTCTCGACGGCGATGACCAGCGGCGCCTGCGTTTCGCTGGCGCTCTGCCTGGAAAAGGCGATGCACGCCTGATCGCTCAGGCGCGCGAGAGCCCCCGGCGGGAGCCAATCCTCCGGGGGGCGTCCGCGAGGCCCTGCCGGCGCCGTCACGGCGCAGGCTGCCTCAGCAAGAGATTGCCGGCGCCGTCACGGCGCAGGCTGCCTCAGCAAGAGATTGCCGGCGCCGTCACGGCGCAGGCTGCCTCAGCAAGAGATTGCCGGCGCCGTCACGGCGCAGGTCGCCTCAGCAGGAGATGGCCTACTTCGGCTTGTTCGCCTCGCCGGCAGAGGCGGCGGCGGAGTTGGCAGCCGCGGTCGCCGCAGCCTCAGGCGTGGTGTCCATCTTCTGGGTGCAGGCGCCCAGCGACAGGGCGGCGGCGGCGCAGGCGAAGAGGGCGCCATAGAGCATCCGACGGCTGAGATGAATCGAATGTGATCGCGGGTGGGATTCCCGGGCGCTTGGAATGGTGAGTCCATGGGACCTCTGAGTCGGGAGGGATCATGGGCGCGGCGCATTCGGACGACCTTCGTGAGCGAGTGGTGTCGAGGG
>CALQQB010000058.1 GCA_943332615.1 Phenylobacterium deserti | reverse complement strand
TCGACCTGGCAAGACCTCGACGACGCGCCGGGCCTCGATCCGGTGGAGATGCGCATCGACGGCCGGGCGATGGACTTGCAGGAGGCCGGCAACCGCATCACCGCCCAGGCTTCCCCCGACATGCCCAAGCCCGAGCGCCTGGACGCGCTGGACCGCATCGACGCCTGGATCGACCGCGAGATCGAAGCGCACGAAAACTTCGGCGAACAGAGCCTGGAGGACCACGTCCTCGAACTCTGCCGCGCCGCCGGCCTGCCGGAAGCCCTGGCGCTCCGCTTCCGCGACCTGCCCCGCGCACCCCGCGAGGAAGGCGACACCGACCCCCGCTACAACTTCGGACCCCATCCGATGCCTGGCCGCCGCGAAACCGGCTGAGCCGGCGGCCACTTGCGCCGGACCATGACGGCGCCCTTAACTTCCGCGCCATGCGCGTCTCGGTGATCGGCACATCAGGCTCAGGCAAGACCACCTTCGCGGGCCAGCTCGCGGGGCGCCTTGGCGCGCGCCACATCGACCTGGACGCCCTCAACTGGCAGGCCGGCTGGCGCGATCTCAACACCCATGACCCGCAGGACTTCCGCCGCCGCGTCGCGCAGGCGACGGCGGACGACGCCTGGGTTGCTTGCGGCAACTACAGCAAGGTCCGCGACCTGGTGCAGGCCCGCGCCACGCACCTCGTCTGGCTCGACTATCCCCGCGCCCTGGTGATGGCTCGCGTACTCAGTCGCTCGTTCGCCCGCGCCTGGAGCGGCGAAGAGCTGTGGCCGGGGACGGGCAACCGCGAGACTTTCGGGCGCTGGCTGGACCGCGAGCACCCGATCCGCTGGGCCTGGGACACCTACGCCAGCCGCAAGGCGCGCTATGGGCCGATGATGACCGACCCGGCGCTGGCGCATCTGGCGCGCCATCGGGTCACGCGGCCATGGGAGGCGGAGGCGTTGTTGGCGCGGTTGGCGCGGGCTGAGACTACGCCGGCGTGAACACCGGAACCGGCGGGCCGCCTTCGGTGGGTTGGAACTTCACCTTCACCTTCATGCCGATCTTCAGGCCGTCCGGCGCCACGTCGACGAAGTTGGTCATCATCGCGGGGCCCTCATCCAGGGTCACATAGCCGATGGCATAGGGGCCGGTCGGGGCGCGGTACATGACGGAGTAGGTGTAGATCACGCCGGTCCCGGGGCTCTCCTCCCAGACCGTATCGTCGGAGTGGCAGACCGGGCAGAGGAAGCGGGGATACCAGTGGGCCTCGCCGCAGGCGTTGCAGCGCTTGATCAGGAACCGGCCCTCGGCGGCGGCGTCGAAGAACGGCTTGGTCTCCAGGGTCACGGCGGGGGCCGGGATCTGGCGGGTCATGGGTTCGGACATGCTCAGGACTCCCGTTCCAGGATGGCGGTGGCGGCGCCGTGACGGACGCCCAGCGAACCGCCCGTGCCGTGGGCGATGACCAGATCGCAGTTGGGGACCTGCACCTTGGGGTGCGCCTCGCCGCGGGCCTGGCGGACGGCCTCGATGATCTTGGTGATGCCGCCGCGGTTGGTGGGGTGGTTGTTGCAGAGGCCGCCGCCGTCGGTGTTGAACGGCAGCTTGCCGACGCCGGAGATCAGGTTGCCGTCGGCGACGAACTTGCCGCCCTCGCCTTTCCTGCAGAAGCCAAGATCTTCGAGCTGCATCAGCACGGTGATGGTGAAGCTGTCGTAGATCGAGGCATATTTGATGTCGGCCGGGGTGACGCCCGCCTCCTCGAAGGCGCGCGGGCCGGACCAGGCGGCGCCGGAGTAGGTCAGGTCCAGCTTCCGGCCGCCGTACTGCAGCTTGGGCGCCTCGCCGACGCCGATGACCTTGACCATCGGGCGCTTCAGGGTCCTGGCGATCTCCGGCGAGACCACCACCACCGCGCCGCCGCCGTCGGTGACGACACAGCAGTCCAGCAGGTGCAGCGGGTCGGAGATCATCCGCGAGTTCACCACCTGCTCGACGGTGACCACGTCCTTCAGGAAGGCGTGTTCGTTCCACTGGGCGTGATGGCTGGCGGCGACCTTGATCCAGGCCAGCTGCTCGGACGTGGTGCCGTACTCATGCATGTGGCGCATGGCGCACATGCCGTAGGTGTTGTGGGTCGAGCCGCCGTAGATGCTCTCGAACCCGGCCTCGGGCGGGCCGTCGGTCAGGCCCTGCGGCGGACGTCCGCCCCCGCCCGGCGCGCCGGGACGCCCGCCGCCGTTGCGGGGACGCCCGGCCAGGGTGATCAGCGCCACCTTGACCTTGCCTGCGGCGATCGCCTGGGCCGCGTGGCCCAGGTGGGCGATGTAGGACGAGCCGCCGACCTCGGTGGTGTCCATGTGGCGCAGGTTCTTCAGGCCCATGTAGTCGGCCATCGACATGCCGCCGAACCCCGGCGCGTCGCCGGCGCAGAAGTAGGCGTCCACGTCGTCGAACGAGAGGCCCGCATCGTCCAGGGCGCCCTTGGCGCTCTCCGCG
Organism: Phenylobacterium deserti; assembly: GCA_943332615.1. Lineage (GTDB taxonomy): Bacteria > Pseudomonadota > Alphaproteobacteria > Caulobacterales > Caulobacteraceae > Phenylobacterium > Phenylobacterium deserti_C. Next base: position 28,414 of record CALQQB010000058.1, on the reverse strand, counting down.
TGCAGCTGGGCGGTGGTCTTGTCCGGCGCGTCGCGGGTGGGGTGCTCATAGACCCCCATGACGTAGGCCTTGCCTTTGATGCTCATGCGTCTCCCCGCGATGCCATGCGTTGGTGGTCGGGCTTAGCGGCTGGCCGCGCGCCCAGCAATGTCCGTAAGGTCAGGCGCTGGCCGCCGCCGCGATCCGCGCGTCGCGCAGCGCGGTGCGGCGAACCTTGCCCGCATCATCGCGCACCGGATCGTCCACGAACTCGAAGCTGCGCGGCCGCTTGTAGGTCACCAGCCGGTCCTTGAGGTGTTCGGCCAGCTGCTCGCTCGTCACCGTGCCCTTCACGTTGACGATGGCGTGGATCCGGTTGCCCAGGTCCTCGTCGGGCAAGCCGATCACCGCGCACGACTGGACGGACTCATGCTCTTCAAGCGCCGCCTCGATCTCGGCCGGATAGACGTTGGAGCCGCCGACCAGGATCATGTCGGAGCGCCGATCGGCGAGATAGAGGTAGCCCGCCTCGTCGAACCGACCCAGGTCGCCCAGGCTCTCCCAACCGCCGGCCAGGACCTTCGGCGTGGCGCCCAGGTAGTGGTAGGTTTCGGGCGTGCCCTCGGCGCGGCGCATGAAGATCTCGCCCACCTCGCCGGGCGGCAGCTCGCGGCCGTCCTCGCCGAACACCTTCATCTCGCCGACGCTCACCTGGCCCACCGAGCCCCGGTGCGTCAGCCATTCCGAGCCGGTGATGATGGTCACCGCCTGAGCCTCGGTGCCGGCGTAGAGCTCCATCACCTCGCCGCCCGAGAACCAGTGGATGAACGCCTCCTTCAGCCAGGCCGGGCAGGGCGCGGCCATGTGCCAGAGGATCAGCACGGTGCCGACGTCGTACCTGGCGCGGGTCGCCTCCGGCAGCCGCCAGATGCGGGTCATCATGGTGGGGACCAGGTAGAGCCAGGTGGCCTTGCGGGCGGCGATCTCGGTCAGCGTGCCCTCCGGATCGAACCGCGCGGTCAGCACCAGGTGCGCGCCCAGCTGGGTGGCGTTCATCATCACGCCGAAGGGGGCATTGTGGTAGAGCGGCGCCGGCAGCAGGGCGATGTCGTCGGGGCGAAGCCGAAAGCCGCTGACCTCGGGCGTCTCCTCGGGCGACAGGCCAGGCTGGCCCGACAGGATCAGCTTCGGGCGGCCGGTGGAGCCCCCGGACGTAGGCGCCTTCGAGATCGCTGGAACGGCGTCCGGAAGGTCGCTGTCGTCGTCGGAGAGCGCCGCCAGCTGATCGGCGGTGACCACCGGCTGGCTCACGCCCTGCTCGAACAGCCCCACCACCAGCGGCGCCCTGGCCAGATCGACGATCGCCTGCAGCTCGCCCTTGGGCAGGCGGAACGACACCGGCTGCGGCGTCGCCCCCAGCTTCCAGATCCCGTAGCAGGCGGCCACGAAGCCGATGCAGTTGGGCAGGCCCACGGTCACCAGGTCGCCAGCCTTGACGCCCCTCAACGCCAGCCCGCGGGCGATGCGGTTGGAGAGCCGGTGCAGCCCCGCGTAATTTATGGTTTCGGCGCCCATGCTGACGGCCGGATGGTCGGGCTGATGCCGCGCATGCTGCGCCAGCTTCGCGCCGAAGGAGATCATCCCGTCCATGCCCGTCTGCTCCCCATGGCGGATCGTCGCCCGCTCGGGATCACTCTCACGGGTGGCGCAACGACAGGCAACCGCCAGCCTCATCTCCCGCCCAACCTTGTCTAGCGCGGCGTAAGCTTCCTAACTGATCGTGGAAGGAGATCTTGACCATGCTCGAAGGCAATCAGGCGGCCCGCTTCAACGAACGCCAGAAGGGCGCCCTGCCCGGCGACCTGGGGCTGGAATGGGAAGTCGTGGAGAACGGCCACGCCAAAGGCGGCTTCACCGTGCGCGCGGGCCACATGTCGCCGAACGGCTTCATGCACGCCGCCTCGGTGGTGTGTCTCGTGGACACCGCCTGCGGCTATGGCTGCGTCTGCTCCCTGCCCGAAGGCGCGACCAGCTTCACCACCATCGAGATCAAGACCAACTACCTGGGCACCGCCAAGCCCGGCGAGCGGGTGACCTGCGAGGCCCGCCTGGTGCACGGCGGCCGCATGACCCAGGTCTGGGACGCCGAGGCGGTCAACGAAACCACCGGCAAGGCCATCGCCGTCTTCCGCTGCACCCAGATGGTGCTATGGCCGCGATAGGGCCCCGGCACAGGCAGCGACGCCAGATCGCAGTTGCGTGACAATGGTTGGATGCGTAGTAGTCCCGGCTCGCTCAGCGGCCCCTCGAAACGGGGGCCTGCGCCGGCCTGGAGAGGTGGCTGAGTGGTCGAAAGCACCGCACTCGAAATGCGGCGTACCTGGAAGGGTACCGTGGGTTCGAATCCCACCCTCTCCGCCAGAGCCTTCTAAGCCATTGAGCGGGCTTAGAAACCAAGGAAAACAAAGGCTTTGAGGCGTCCGGGTTTTACAATCGGTAAAACTGAGGAGCCCATGCCGACTTACCTCACGAAGATCGAGGCGACGTACTACTACCGCCGTCCCGTGCCTCCGCCCCTCCAGCGGTTTTTCCTGACCCGTAACGGCAAGCCGAAAACGGAGTGGATGGAGAGCCTCCGCGTGAAGGACAGGCGCGCCGCTGAGCAAGCCCTCCATCGTCGCAATGTCGAGGTGGACGAACTGATCCGCGAGGCCGAGGCCCGCCTTCTCGCCATGCGCGCCGATCCCGCAGCGCGCCGCCGTGCGCAGGCTGAGTGGGAGGAGTTCAAGGCTCAGGAGGAGGGAGCCCAGCTCGCGTTTCTGGAAGCCGCCGAGGAAGATGAGGCCATGTTTGCGCGAGAGCCGCAGCGCCGGGCGATCATCGACCGCCTGAACAAGCCCCGCGCGGAGATGTCTCCAGCGGAACTGGCCTTCCGCGACCTGATCCCCGACGAGGAGTTCGCATCGGTTGAGGAGCGCGAGCGCCGTGCCGCTCAAATCCGCGCCGACGAGAAACAGGGTGCTGCGGAGGCAGCAGAGTGGTTCCTGCGGCAGCGGGAGGCAGCGCCAGCGCCCGCTGCGCCGTCCGACCTCATGGTTCTGTTTGATAGGTACGTTGCGGAGCGCAAACCTGCCCCCGCCAGCGTCAAGGCGTTCCGGCGCGTGATGCAGCACCTGATCGACGCCGGGCACAGCGATCCCCGCAACCTCACGGCGCAGGATGTGGTGCGCTGGAAGGACGGCCTGCTTGCCGAGAAGGACGAGAAAGGCGAGCCAGCACGAGGAGCGGGCACGGTGCGAGAGACGTACCTTGCTGCCTTAAAGGTGGTGCTGGGCTTCGGCGTTGAGAACGGGGAACTGGCAGCCAACGTCGCGAAGGAAGTGACGGTGCGCGCACCCAAGAAGGTCCGCCTGCGGGAGCCGCAGTTCTCAAATGACGAGGCGGCCACGATCCTGCGGGCGGCGCTGGCACCGCAGCCGGGCGACATCGCCCCGGAGCACAGGCTTGCCCGTCGCTGGGTGCCGTGGCTCTGCGCCTACACCGGCGCTCGGGTGAACGAAATGACGCAGCTACGGGCGCAGGATGTCCGTAAGGTCGAGGGCGTCTGGACCCTGCGCATTACGCCCGAGGCGGGGAGCGTGAAAAACAACCAGGCGAGGGTGGTCCCTCTCCACGAACACCTGATCGAGCAGGGGTTCCTTGCTGTCGCCGAGGCAAAAGAGGAAGGGCCACTGTTCTACGATCCCGCACGGGGCCGAGGCGGAAAGGATGCCAACCCGCACCACAAGAAAATGGGCGAACGGCTCGCGGCCTGGGTGCGCAAGATCGGGGTTGATGACCCGAACGTGCAGCCGAACCACGCATGGCGACACCTGTTCAAAGCGATCAGCCGCCGCCCCGGATGCCGCATGGACCCTCACGCGGTGAGCGCGATCACGGGACACGCGCACAGTGCGGAAGGCGACAAGTACGGCGCGCCGGAACTGCCGGTGCTGGCGGAGGAACTGAAACGGTTCCCCCGGTTCAAGTTGGAGGAGCAACCCGCGTAGCGTGAAGGCTCGCGTTCGGTATCCGTGGTCAGGCCGTTGAGTGAAGGCCGCGCGGCGCTAGGCTCTGCGCCTATAGTCCCGCTGCAGCGATCAGGTCGGAGGCCTTCGTCTCCATGGCGGTCGCGAGCTTCACAACACCCATGAAGCTGACGTTGCGCTTTCCCCGCTCCACTTCACCCATGTGCGTCCGGTTGATGCCAGCGGCGTCCGCAAGGGCCTCCTGCGACATGCCGATTTGCTGACGGCGCGCGCGGATCGCGTCGCCCAGCCTGCCTAGGGCGCGCTCGTGATCCGACCTGTCTGCGACCTTAGGCACAGGCCGGACGGTCGCTTCATGTTGGATTTACGCACCACTGGTTCTATGCACCATTCGTGCAGCCGCATGTTGCGGGTTCGGGGGGTTTGCGTGGGTTTTGTGCTTGGTGCAGCCGTTGTCGCTGCGGTGGTGTGGGCAGTGCTCTGGTTCAAGGACCAGCAGACAGACCAAACGTTGGACTTGGCGTTCTCGACAATCCACGCGGAGGCCAAAGCGAAGCTGCCACCAGAGGACTTGGAAACCCTCACTCAGCAGCTTCGCGAAATCTTGGAAATCACCCACGCGCAGGCGGCAAGGGGACTTCCTGCGAAACAAGCGCGCCGGATGGCAATGCGCGCCGCGATCCAGACGATCGCCAGCGCCATCGAGATTGACCGGATGTTCTCTCCGACGGGTCGGCAAGCGACCTAGGTGCCGGGGTTTGCTAGCTCTCCATGAAGAAGGGCGTTCAAGGTGATGCTGCACGCAGCGAACTCGTCGGCTGCGTCGTCTATCATCTCAGGGCTCCACGGCTTGCCCTGGTCGAACAGGCGTTGCGCATTGTCGTCGGCTGTTCCCGGCTTGCCATGCAGAAGGGCGTTGCGGACCTTCACCAAGCGATGGAACTCGTGCGCAGGCCCGTTGCACGCCTGACGAACGGTAACGTCGCCGATCCGAGAGAGGCGGCTTATAAGGTCGCGAGCGACATCACCCGCCGTCTTGCGCCCCAGCTTAGCGACATAGCCGGGCTTGATCCGCTCGCAGCACCAGACAGCGTTCCACTCAAGCGTTGCGAAGACATAGGTAGCTCTCCCCAGGGCTTCGACGTAGCGCTCCTCGACAGGGATGCGGTTTCGGTCGTTCTTCATCTCAATCCACCGACCATCCCGCCCAGCGCAGCACGTCACGCAAGCCGGGGTACATCTCCAGCGCGTTCATGCACTCCTGCCATTTGAGCTTGCTGAAGTCGGGTTCGACGTAGCCGTCCGCGAATGAAACCTCCAGCTTGCCCGTGGGCCAACGCTTGGCGCTGATGTCGCCGAACTGGCGGGCTATGTGCTCATCATCTCGTTCGGCCTTCTGCCGCTTCAGCAGGTCGAGGTGACTGTCCTTCGTCCTGCTCGCGATGGGTGCCAGGCCTGCCTTCATGCGCTCGAAGTTCGCCCCGCTGCGCGCCAGATGGCAGGCGTAGCAGGATCGGTCGCGGGTCCGTCGCCGGAAGTTGCCGCATCGTGGACAGAGCCCGTCGATGTCGATGTACGAGGGTACGCCTGCCATGAAGGCAGAGAACCGGCCCTCGTTCGAGACGCGTTTCCTCAGCGCCTCAGCGTAGGCCGCATCGGCGTTGCAGATCGCCCGCTGCCGGGCGTCCAGCTTGTCGGCGCGGGGCTGGCGCTGGTGGAGGGCGAACCGACCGTCGCGGTTCGGTCCATAGGGTCGGGTAAGCTTCGCCAGGGGACGGCTCCAGACGGGCGGGAACTTCGCCCCATGTACCTGCCTCGCGGGCGGGCGAACAGGGCTCCAGCGGGCTCCTGAGGGGCTTGGCGAGGCCATCGCGGGCGGGCGTCTCGCTTCCCCCTTCGGGCCGTGGAGTGAGCAGGGCGCACGCTGCCCCCTTATGCGTCTTAGTCATGTATTCCCCGGGGATGGGGAGGGGCATCCCCTTTTATAAATAGGCACTTTCCTATCTAATGTGAGGTATTAGGCCATGCTTCTTCTTATAGTTGCTAATCATTGACCCCTTAAGGGTCTCGCCATGCTTCTCTTGTACGATGAAGCTATCATGCACGGGGAGAACAACTATCCCCAAGCTCGACATGTCCGAGAGAATGGCAATAGCTAAGTCGCTGTCTTCTTTTTGCAGGCGCGTCCCCTCTCCCGTCGAGAGCCATCGGCATATCGGCTCCATCTGAGCAAGGAAGCGACGCATGTACTCCTCCGGCGTGATCCCAGGAGGGAGCAGCTTGCGATCCTTGGCGCGCATCCGCACCACGGGTGGCGCTCCCTTCTCCGCAGTCCGATTGAGCAGGCGCATGAAGGTGTCCTTGCCCACCTCTCGCAAGGCGGGGCTGTCCAAGCCCGGCAAGGTGTAGAGGTCGAAGTTCAGTGGGCGACCGACACGCGCAAACAGGATCGAGGGGTGAAGCTGCGAGTAGTCTAGCTCGATCGTGCGCTCGCCGTTGATAGTCAGGAGAGGCCGCTCTTCCTTAGGCAGGCCAATCCACCATCCGCCGTACATCCGCCCGCCGTGCTGCCAATCGTGCTTGAACGATCGGTAGAGCGCCGTTGCGGCTAGATCCCCTGCGTCCGCCCGTTCCTTCTGATCCTTGGTGGCGGCAGCCGCGTGGCGCGCAATGATCCTATCCCAGGCGTCGTCGGGAAGGTTGATGACTGCACCAGCTATCAGCCGGTTCATGCCTTCGATGACGGGCGCGGTGAGCGCCACCTCATCGGGCGGGTCAGGGTCAACTCCGTGCCTGCGATCCTTTAGGACTATGACCCCTCGATCTAAGCGGCGGGCAATGGACGGATAGCCGATCCCGTGCTGGTCGAAGAGGTCGAGCAGCGCTGGTGCAGCACGCAATCTTGTCAGTGACGAACGGACGTCATCGAACATGCCGACCGTCCTGACGCCAGCGCGGCCCTCGATCATCTTCCGCTCAAGCAGGGCATCCCGAAGCGCGGTCATTGTCGCCACGCCAAGGCCGCTGCCCGCGTAGCTGTTCCGGTTGAAGGACACCGTCACGAAACGCTTGGGATCGACGCGGTTGATTGCAGCGGCGGCAAGGTTCCCCAGCAGGGTTGAAGCCGTAACCCTACGTCGTTCCGCATCACTCAGCTTTAGGGCGCGCTTCCGGTTCTCGGTCGCAGCGAGAAGGCTCAGGATTTCATCTAGGAGCCCTTCGCCGCCATCGTCCCGAAGGTGCCGGTCAGGATCGAAGGAGACTGTGTTCCGTAGTTCCTCGCCGGTGAACGCCGTGTCCATGAAGCGGTCGTTAGGCGTCAAGGTGAGGTCCGGGAACTTGAGAGGAATACAGAGTGACGGACTGTCTGCCACGATTGGCGCGCAGCGACTAAAGCGTTCGCCAAGGCTCGAAGCACCCTAACCAGGCCGTTGAGTGAGAGCTACGCAGTCACCGACTGGGCTCGCTGCGTGACCCCCATTGCCAACAGGCATCGCGTTGCTCGTGATGGAAGGCAACCTCGTCCGCAACGGTGAACCCGAGCCGCCGCGCGCCGGCGCAGAAACCTTTGAGCGCGTCCGGCTCAAGCTCACCAGATTTCACGCCGCCTTGGTTGACGCACAGCGCCGTGAGCATTGGAAGTCCCCGGGCGTGACAGACATCGAGCAGCCGATCCAGGTGACCACCTGCGCCGCTCATTGCCCTGCGCGCCTTCGACCATTCGACGCCGCTCGCTGCCGCGAGTGCGCCATAAGTTGTGCATACCTGCTCGCGGGCAGCCCCGATCAAGCAGGCGAGCGACTTGTCAGGGTCGAGGTTGTTTTTCGCCTGCGCCCGCCTCGCGCGCTCTTCCAGAAGGGCAAGGTACAGCGGCTCAGCGGTCGCGCCTTTGGTTTCGTGATTGGCGATCCACTGCCCGACCTCAGCGTCTGACTTCGAACTCAAATCAACCAATAGATACCTCCGCCGCTATCGCCGCTCCGTAGCGCATGTCCAACTTAGACCCCGGGTTCGGCCAGTGCGCGATAGACCGACGCGCGACCGATCCCGAGGCGCTTGCCGATGTCTGTCGGCCCGACACCCTCGGCAGCCAAACGGCGGACCTCTTCGACAGGCACAGATGGCTTGCGACCCCTATAGACGCCCGCAGCCTTGGCCTTGGCGATCCCTTCCAACTGGCGCTCCTTTCGGATGTCCGTCTCGAACTCCGCGAAGCTGGCAAGAATGTTCAGCATGAGCCGGCCATCTGAGCGGGTGGTGTCGATAGCTCCCTGTTGAAGGGCCCTGAACCCACAGCCCTTGGCGCTCAAACGGTCGATGATTTTGCGCAGATCGACCAGTGAGCGCGCCAGCCGGTCGAGCCGTGCCACGATCAGTACGTCTCCCTCGCGTACGTAGTCGAGCGCGGCTTCAAGCTGCTCCCGGCCTTCGGTGGTCGTCCCCGTGAACTTCTCAGAGAACACCTTCTCACAGCCCGCAGCGCGAAGCTGCTCAAGCTGGACTTCCAAGCTCTGCCCCGTCGAACTGACGCGGGCGTACCCAACGGTCGCCATGCGATCCCCTGTCTCAATAGGCTCTAGATTGTCGGAACTTGACTGTCTCAAAAACTAAAGTCAACCCTAGTGGTACGATCAAGGCGTCTCACGCCATTGTCTCCATGGGGTGTACCCTATGGGACGCTCGGCAAAGACGACGCGTCAGCTAAGCTCGTTGGGGATGATCCACGACAGTTCCCCTTGGAAGGCCGAGCTTGCACGCGACGCCGACCTGATCGAGCGGTGGGCTGCAAAGCCCGTGATGTCGGAGCGACGCTCGTTCCTGTTTGAGCGCAAGGTGTTCCTTGCCGCCTATGCGCTGCGCAAGCTCGATGAAGCGGCTCGCGTGTCTACAGACCTTCTAATGCAGAGCATTGGGGTGACGCAGTTTGCACCCAGTCGCGCTGGTTTCTCAGCGGGGACGAGCCATCGCTGGGATGACTATTTCGATCTTGAGGGGCCCGTAGGTCACAGCCTGCCGTGCCGCCGACTAATCAACGTCCTGATCCACAGTCTTGTCTTCGTGGAAGTCCTGAACGACGACGACACCATCGGCGGTTTCATGGTCACGTCAGATCGAGAGAGTGAGCGGGGGCTGTATCAGGTTCAACTCCCTGACTTCGTGAAGGTGATGCGCGCTGCTGCCGCCGACTACCCAACACACATGCATCGCGTGTTCGATCCCGGAACGGAGAAGTGGATCATTTGGGCAGGCTATGGAGTGCCCCCGGCAGCCATGAGGAAGAGGTTCGAGCAGGCTCACGCCAACCTGTTGCGGATGATCGAGGAAGAGCACCCCACGGGGTAAACCCCGCTTGAAATCTCTCAGGGCGGCCCCGCGCAATCATGGGCCAAAATAGGGTCGTGGAATGGGGGCGTTACGCTAGGCGGCCAGAGAGTTGACGATCCAATCAAGCTCGCTTCGCGCCGCCGAGATGACGCTGGCGTATGAGTGAATGACGATGTCCCGGTTGAGGTTGTTGGCGCTCAGCGTGTCGGCCTTGCCGCGTCCGATCAACATGATGTCCATTGCCGCGGTCGATGACAGGCGGCTCGTGAGTTCATCCCGGTATTGCTCCGCCTGCGCAACGTCGGCCCGCGTGATGATGTGCGAGGGCCGCTTGAACTCAATCAGGAGGTAGCGGTCACCGTAGCCTTGCGAGAGCAGAAGGTCGGGCCTGTGCGCCGAGCCCTCCCCCTTGAAGCGGTCGCTGCAATAGCTCGCTATCATCGACTTAAGTGTGACGTTCGAGGACATGAGAGCGTACTGCCGCCCCAGCACCCACAGGTTCGTCTCAAGGGCTTGGTGGGCTTCCTTCTCCAATGTCTTCGGGTTCTGAGTAAGGTGGTCGAACGCATCCAAGAACTCTCGTCTGCGGCCAGCCTGCGTCCCGATGGTAGATAGCTCCAGCAGGCCGAACTGTTCGAGCGACGCAGCGAAGTCGCTCACATCACCGTCGCTGCATGCCTGGATCTTTTCGAGGACAGCCCAGTAGGCGTCGTGCTCCATCGCATCCAACGCCACATCTGCGATCACGGTGACGCGCTCGTCGCTCTCGCCGTAGAAGCGTTTGAGTATCCTATTGAGGGCGACTTCCGCGTAGTGCCTACGGTTCTCGGGAAGCTCTTGCAGCCTTAAGTGTATCTGCCGCTGCAAGCGGGCCTTCTGCAAACTCATGTCGCGGGCATGTTCGCCGTGGAGGGCCTTCTTCACCTCCTCCTGAACGTAAGCCTTGGCCTCCTGATAGCTGATGCTGTTTTCGATCACGCCGCCCCAGTCGGCAGTGACGAAGTCCTCAATGCCCGTAAGCTCGACTTCCCCATAGACGCGCTTGATGAGGCTCTTGGGTATCTCCTCGTCCTCATCCAAATCGAAGAACTGCGGCTTCCCTACCGCCTTCCCATTGACCTTGAGAACGATACCCGGCGCTCGCGGCATCTTCTTGCCTTCGGCAATCGTGAAGCGAAGGTCGATCGCCCCCTCGTCGGTTAGCTGGGCAGTCGCCTTGGTCGTGGTGCCTGGCACATCCTCAACCGAGAGGGCGTCGCTGTTGACGTGAACGGTGAAGTTCTCCTCGCGACCGTACTCGTAGACCAGCACCTCCTTGAGGCGCTCCGGCGTCGGGAAGTTTAGCCGCTGGTCCAACATGGACAGCGTGACCGTCGTGCCATGGGCATCAGCGGGCGCAGGCTCTTCGCCGAGCGGGAGAGGCACGTTTTCAAGATCGCCTTGGTTCTCGATCAGGAGAAGTTTGTCGATGACTAGGGTGCACTTCGTGCCGCGCGCCACCGCCTCGATCTGCATTTGGGTGGCTAGGGTAAGTCCGGCAAACTTCCCGATCCCCTTGCGACCTTTGATCTTGCGCCTAAGTCCGGGCGTCATGTCGCCCGTACGGGTGCGCTTGTCGCTTGCAATGTTCAGGTACTCGCGCCGCATTTCATTTGGCGTCATTCCGGTGCCGTCATCGCGGATGACGACAGCATCCCCTGTCAAAGGCTCGGGAAGGGTGATCCAGACATTCTGGGCATCGGCATCCCAAGCGTTGTCGACAAGCTCCTTAAGGGCGACTTCGCTTGACCTGTACGTCTCTCCCAAGAGACGTGTGAGCCGAGGGTCTACTGAGAAATGCGCTTCGCTCATCTGCCCCAAAGTGCCGCCGCGTTCACTTCAGTTAACAGATTCTTACCCCTGCACCTAAAGCGCAGGGTTGTGCACTGCCGAGAACGCAAGCGCCGTGCTTAGTTGGCCGAAACGTACTGAGCGAGCGGGCCTCTGATCGGTTGTTGGCCGCCAGGGAGCCCCGGCACGGGGGGCGTCGGGCATGGCGAAGTCTGATGTTGACGGTTCGCAATAGCGCGTCAACCAGAGGTCGTTGAATGAGGGCGTCTCGCGCGGTCTGGCCGTTCCGGTTGGCGTAGGGCTATGCTGTGTCTGGGGACGATCTTCCCGAGGTAGGGGGCTGCTGGGTGAAGTAACCCGGCGCGGAAGAGGTTGGGGTATGCGCCTTAGTTGGAATGAAGTTCGAGTTCGTGCGGCCACGTTCTCAAAGGAACACGCGAAGTCATCGTATGAGAAGGGCGAGACGCAGACCTTCTACAACGAGTTCTTTGAGATTTTTGGCGTCGCCAGGAAGCGCGTTGCTGTATACGAGAAGCAAGTAAACAAGCTCGATAACTCGAAAGGGTTCATCGACCTCTTTTGGCCCGGACACCTGGTGGTCGAGCAGAAAAGTGCGGGCAAGGACTTGGCGAAGGCCCAATCTCAAGCCCTAGACTACTGTGGCGGCCTGAAGGCGAATGAGCACCCGAGATACATTCTCGTCTGCGACTTCCAGAACTTTGAACTCTACGATCTTCAAGAACGCGAAGAGTACAAGTTCAAGCTGCAAGACTTGCCGAAGTATGTGGAGGCCTTTGGGTTCATTCTCGGCCGCCAAAAGCGGACATTTCTCGACCAGCCTGACGTAAACATCAAAGCCTCCGAGTTAATGGGCGCCGTTCATGATGCGTTGGAAGCGTCCGGATACAAAGGACACGAACTAGAACGATTTCTGGTGCGCCTGTTGTTCTGCTTATTTGCGGACGACACCGGCATTTTCGAACCTCGCGGCATCTTTGAGACTTGGCTCAAGGATCGCAGCAGTGAAGACGGGTACGGTCTTGGGGCGCAGATTTCTGAGCTATTCCAGGTCTTGGACCAGCCTGAGGCGGATCGTCCTAAAACATTGGATGAAGACCTAGCTCAGTTCCCCTACATCAACGGCGATTTGTTCAAGGAGCCATTGAAAATACCTGCGTTCAATGCCGCGATGAGGAAGGCGCTGCTTGATGCGTGCGAGTTCAAATGGGAAGCGGTGTCACCAGCCATATTCGGGTCGCTCTTCCAATCTGTGATGAACAAAGAGGAGCGTCGACGGCTTGGCGCTCATTACACCAGCGAGAAGAACATCCTCAAGTCTATCTCGCCCCTGTTCCTTGATGACCTTAAGGTTGAACTAGATCGGATTTGCGCTCTCAAGCGGAACAAGGCCAAGGAGCTTAACGCATTCCTTGAGGGTCTAGGCCGGATCAAGGTGTTTGACCCCGCCTGCGGCTGCGGAAACTTCCTCATCATCGCATACCGCGAGCTGCGCCTGTTGGAGCTGGCAGCGATCCGCGCGCTCGATGACACCGGCCAGCTTCAGCTTGACGCGACTGCGCTATCCAGGGTCGATGTCGATCAGTTCTATGGGATCGAGTTCGAGGAGTTTCCGGCGCGTATCGCCGAGGTCGCGATGTGGATGATGGACCACATAATGAACACCCGTCTCGGCCTGGAGTTCGGGCAGGTGTTCACCCGCATCCCGCTGAAGAAGTCTCCGCACATTCACCCTGGGAACGCGCTGGCGTTGGATTGGCAGGACGTGCTTCCCGCTAGCGAGTGCAGCTACATCGTCGGCAATCCTCCATTCGTCGGCCACCAATGGCGCAGCAAAGCGCAGCAAGCTGACATGGCCGCCGTGTGGGGGAGCAAGGGCCAGGTAAACCGGCTGGACTACGTGACGTGCTGGTTCAAGAAGGCGGTGGACTACGGGCAGGCCAACCGGGACATCCGCATTGCGTTGGTGTCCACGAACTCGATCACGCAGGGCGAGCAGGCAAGCATCCTCTGGCCGCCGATGTTCGCAGCTGGAGCCTTCATCAGTTTCGCCCACCGGACATTTCAATGGAACAGTGAGGCGCGAGGGAAGGCGGCGGTGCATTGCGTCATCATTGGCATGACCCTCAAGCCGCCAACGTCGTTCGCCATCTACGACTACCAGAGTGTCAGGGGGGAGCCGCATCTCTCGCCCGTCAGCCGGATCAACGGCTATCTGATCGACAGCCCGCAGTATGCGTTGCCGCATCGCGGTCGAACCCCTCCCGATCGGCTACCGATGTTCAAGGGCAGTCAGCCGACCGATGGAGCCCGCATCAGGAAGCCGGGCGGCGGCTACATCACAAACAGCAATCTGACCTTAACTGACGCTGAGCGGCTGAAGCTCCTCGCTGAAGATCCGATTACGAAGAAGTGGCTTCGTCCATACGTCGGAGGGGACGAACTCGTTTCTGGTGAATGGCGCTGGTGCCTGTGGCTGAAAGGCGCGAACCCCGCCGAACTGAAGGCATCGCCCCCTGTCGTGGTGCGGCTAGAACGGGTGAAAGCGGCGCGGCTCGCGAGCCCCACGGCGAGCGTGCAGGCTTACGCCAAGTTTCCGACACTGTTCACGCAGGACCGTCAGCCAGCCGTAAAATACCTATGTCTCCCAGAAGTATCGTCGGAAACGCGGGAGTATGTACCGATAGCGATACTCGACCCAGACGTAGTAGCCTCCAATAAACTGCAAATCATTCCGGGCGCGGACCTTACCTGTCTTGGCGTTTTGTCGTCCGCCATGCACATGGCGTGGATGCGAACTGTGGGAGGTCGCCTCAAGAGCGACTACAGCTACTCTCCGTCAATCTACAACAGCTTCCCTTGGCCTGACATGAACGCCGAAAGGAAGGCCGTAATCGCCAAGCTCGCTCAAGGCATCCTCGACACGCGCGCAACCTTTGCCGGGAACTCGCTTGCCGATCTGTATGACGCTGATCTGATGCCGCCCGATCTGCGGCGTGCACATCTCGCATTGGACGCAGCGGTAGACCGGCTCTACCGGCGCAGCGCGTTCAAGTCCGAGCGCGAGCGCGTCGAGCACCTCTTTCAACTCTATGAAGCGCGGGCAGTGCCCCTTGCGCCAGCTTCGAAGGCAAAGCGCCGCTCGAAAGCCAAAGCTTAGGGTTTCGATGCACCCGCATTTCGCAGCCGTTGCCGAGGCACTTCACCCCACCTTTGAACGCCTGATGGCCCAGGAGCCGCGACGTTCGGACCAGCCATGGCCCCGCGAGAAAGTGCGGGGCGTCTACCTCTTCTCGGAGCGTGGCCGACACCTCTACGTCGGCCGGACCAACGATGTGAAAGCGCGGTATGGCCGCCACTGTCTGCCCGGCGCGCACCACGGCATGGCGGCTTTTGCCTTCAGGCTGGCGCGGGAGGTCACGGGGCAACTGAAGGCCACCTATCGGGCAGGCGAAGGAAGTCGGGCGGCACTCGCGGTTGACCCGGTGTTCAAGCCCGCCTTCGCAGCGGCTAAGGCCCGGGTCCGGGGCATGGACTTTCGGTACGTCGAAGAGGTTGATCCGGTGCGTCAAGCCGTGTTGGAAATCTACTGCGCGGTGGCGCTGGAGACGCCCTACAACGACTTCGACAATCACTGAGCGCGGGGCATGCGTTGGGCGAAGCAAAGAAGAACGCCGCCCGTCTGGAGACGATCTACGCGGACCCTCGATTTCGGCGGCTTGCGGCACGGAAAGACCGGGAGCACGAGATGATGAGCGACATCGCTGGCGATCCGGAACAGGTGTTCGCCTTCGTGAATGGCGCGCCCGATGGTTTCGACTATGCGACGCTCGTGCGCACTTGCAGGCTATAGGCCGATAGGCTCCCGAGAGGCCCGATCACTGCTACACCCGTCGTTCTCACTTGTGGGTGCTTCGCCTCCCCTCGGCTCCGTCTGCGTGCCAATCCCGCCGCTTTTAGCTGGGGTGATCAGCGGGGAGCGCGCCGTCAGAAGCGGGGCTTCACGCTCACCGCAAAAGGTTTTACAATCGCCTTTCACAACGACCAATCCGGGACGCTGAGAAGTTGATGTTTTCCAATGGCTTGTGGGGGTCTGGGACAAGTCCCACCCTCTCCGCCAATTCACATTGATATTGTTGAAAATAATTCCCCGTTTACGGGGCTACCCACCACCCTGCCCGCCACTTCTTGGGTCCCTTTGAGCCCACCACTGTAGACATGGCCGTCGGCATATCGGTTCAGAGCCCCGAAGTTCTGTGCCGCCAGGGGCTCTGCTAAGCCAAAGAGTTCTGGCCGGACGCGGCGCTCGGGCGATCGAAATCATCGAACGATCTGATACCGCCAAGGGCTTCGTGCTGTTGCCCCGCCGATGGGTCGTGGAACGCACCGTCGCTTGGCTCGGACGCAATCGCCGTCTGGCCAAGGACTTCGAGCGGGCCATCGCGAGTGCCACGGTATGGCTCTTCATGTTATAAGGCGCCGCGCGTGACCCGCAGGATCGCAAACTATTGATCGCGGTCGGTAAATATTTGAGTAAGAATCTCAGAAAATCAACCAAATATTGAGAAGATGCTCGCGGACTGCATTTACGGGAGTGAATTTGATTCAATGTATGGAATGATTCATAAAGCGATTGCTGAAATGGTTTACGAGCAGGCCCCCGAGGGGTTGCTCGACCCTGTCGCGGAGATGAAAGAAGGCCGCCCCGATCTGTTCTTCAGCCCATCCATGCACAGTGACGAAATCACCCTTGAGATCATGAGCTGCGCGGCGACCACCCTTGGCCTGCCCATGGAAGAGTTCATGATCCGCTTCGGTGAGTTCTGGATTCGCTTTGCGGACCGGGGGCCCCTGGGGGCGGTGATGCAGATGGCGGGTGGCTCGCTTGCCGAGTTCATCTCCGGCCTAGACCAGATTCATGTCGCGGTGCGTGAGGCGTTGCCCTCGGCCCTCCTGCCTAAGTTCCGGCTCGTCGAAGCCTCCGCCACCGAACTCGTCTTTGCCTACATTTCTCAACGGACGGGGCTGGAACCGTTCGTGTGCGGGCTGTTCCAGGGATTGCTCCTGCGTTTCGGTCACGACGGAACTGTCTCGCGCGTGCTGCGGGAACCCGACCACGAGATCTGGTTCCGGGTGATACTCGAGCGGAGCAAGTGTTGACGCTTCTCCTCGACGACGCCCAGCTCGGCGCTCTTTATCCTGCCTTCTTGCGCACGGATGAGGCGGATCGGATTTTGAGCGTCGGCCCGGCCATCGTGCGGCACGTAAAATCGGCGCGGCCGGGGGCCTACTGTTTCGACATATTCGATATCGGATACGATACACCCGAACATTCGCAGTCTTGGTCGGGCGGCCTGCGCGACGTAGTTCGGGTCATCTCCCGCGAAGAAAAGCTCGAGTTCATCGGCTGCCGCCTCCCGCAGCAGAACGGAAACATCTATCTGCTGTCTGTCTCTCATTCCAGAAACGCGGGAGTCCAGGAAGGCAGGTTTACGCTAGCCGATTTCGCGCCTGGCGACATCGGGATCGCCCACATGGTCTCGCTGTCGCTGCAGCGCGCTCTTCTCGCCGAGGCGCAGGATTTGGTGGCGAAGCTCACCAGCGCGCGGGATGTCGCCGTGGGGGCCCTTCAGGTCCAGATCAACCTCCTGAACGGAGTGAGCCACGAGCTGCGCACACCGCTTTCCAGGATCTTGGGCTGCTCCGAAATCCTGGCCGAGGCCGTTGGTGCGGATTCGTCGCATCTGGCGTTGCGCATTGTGGAGGCGGCGCACCAGCTTGAGCGCAAGATCGGCAATCTCATTGACTACGCCGCACTTCGGGCCGGCCGCCTGGAAGTGGAGACCGCGACAGTGCGGATTGACCAGATAACGGCGGGGCTCGGCCCACTTAAGGCCCAAGCTGACCACAAGCGGCTCGGCTTCAGCATCACGCACGGGCCTGGTTTTCCCGACACGGTCACTCTACCGTTGAAGCTGTTTACTAGGGTTCTGGAGAACCTTGTTGAGAACGCTATACTCTATTCCTCTTCAGGCGCCGTCGTGGTCGAACTGTCACGGTCGGCGCCTGATAGTCTGAGGGTGGTGGTGCGCGACACAGGGCCCGGCATGCCGCCGCACATCTCGACCAGCCGCTTCAAGGATTTCAGCGGCATGGGCTACGGGACTGCCAATCAGGACAGCGGACTGGGGATCGGCCTCCCCATATGCTGGGAGATCGCCAAGCTCCTAAACGGAGGCATCGGTATCCTGGATGCCCCGCCCCCAGGCTGCGCCATTTGGTTTCAAATCCCAATGAAAGTTCCCTGAGCCATGCGGAAGCGTATCCTGGTCGTGGAGGATGACGCAGTCGTCGGGGCAAACATCTGCCAGCTGCTGGAAATGCACGGATATGCCGCCGAGCTTGTCCAGAACGGTCCTGAAGGCATCGCGAGTTCGAAGGATCAGTCGCCGGACCTGCTGCTGTGCGATATCTGGCTGCCGGGATGCAGCGGGAACGAGGTCATTGCGCACGTACGCAGCGCGGGCGGCGCCTTTCCGATTATTGCGATGACCGCGAGCCCGTATGGCCCGGAGAAGCGTCAGGCGCTGGAGGCTGGCGCCGACGAGGTGCTGCTGAAGCCTTTCTCGTTCTTGGTGCTGAAGCGCCGCATCGAGGCGCTCCTGTCCACGGCCCTGACGTAGCGCCGGATATTCGGACCGACAGCACCGTTCCGCCAAGACGAGGGCCAGCCGTTTCGGCGCCCCCATGCGATACGCGCCCCGCCGAGCACCCATTTGGAACCGCGGCCCATCCTTTGCGCGCAGAAAATCTCGGATAGGCAGGTCGCAAGCGCGCCGCGGGCGTCAGACAAGGTCTCGATCAGGATAGAGCCTTCAGAGCGGAACCATGCACGACTATGAATTGATCGAAGTCGATCAGGCGGGCGTCAGGCGCGGCGAGACCTTTCCCGCACCCAACGATGAAGAGGCGGTCCAGCGGGCCATGAGCGTGAGTGAAGCGTTGGCCATGGAAGTATGGCGCGACGGCCGAAAGATCCGCTCGTATACGTGGCTGGTCGCCTAGCGCCAGCGCTCCTGCCTTTAGGCTGCCAAGCACGGCGACAGATCCGCCGCTGCATAGGGGCGTTGCTGGCCCGGCCCGCCAACACCTAGGCCGCCACGTTTTGACGACGGGGGGGGCCAGGCCTGTGATCCTCCCCTGTAAACCTGTGATCTTCCCCTGCAAAAATGCACGGGGCTAAGCCGCTCGGCGCTCGGCGCGCCGCCGGGATCCTTGATCCGCCTTCCGATATCTTGGGTTCGGGCGCGAGCCGCGGCTCCCGTGAAATGCGAAATTCGACGGCGACGGCCGCAGAAGCGGGGCGGTGGTCCAAGAACGTTGCGCGCTCACATTGGTAGTGCGTGACAGAAACCCGCAACCGATCTCTCACCGCACGATTGAGAGGGGCAGAAGCGCTAGTTGAAACGCTTCCACGCCACTGCGCGGTCCAACGCTCAATTGTGCCTTTGTTCCCTCGCGCGAAAGGCACGACAAAGTTTGGCGCAGTATTGCGCGTCGCGTGGCCAAAGTTTTTCACATCAATGTCCAGCCTCTGTGTCATCGAAGGACTCGAAACCGCCTCCGAGCGAAAGCGGATGGTGTTGCACAGACAGCCTTCGTGCAGGCCCAATGACACGCGGCTGCTGGCGCAGACTGCGGCGACTTACGGGTTGAGAGCCGGCGCCTCGGCTATTGCCGCAGCCATGGAGGCGTACATAGGAACCCAGAACGGCCCATCGCCAGCCGGTGAGGCGCCCGGCCTGATATTCGCGCTTCGCGTTTAGTCGCAAAGCCCGGGCAATGTGGGGCCGGCGCACGCCGACTTCGGCCGGGCCGCCGATATCCGGAGCGAGCCCGCATCAAACGGCAGACCATCGAACATCGGCGCTTCCAGCACCGCAAAATCGCCGCCCAAATATCAACCCCTGAGGACGCCGGCTCTCCGCTAAATCCGGTCCCCGCCTGCCTCAGAACGTCTGACGACGAACATCAAAACGCGCAAACGCGTGCGGGTTTGAGCAAATGCGCCATTCCATAAATTAATGGATAGCTACGATCCAACATGCGCGATGCAATATCCAATTGATCAAGAGGCTCCGAAAAACATTCTGCCAGAATAGGCTCTCTCTAGAAGACCGGATGCTTCCGGTGCTTTATCTATAGAAGAGCTCCATCTTGTCCCATTTGCTGCGTGAAGTTGAAGCTGAACGCTTCCGGCCGCTAACGCACCGCCGCCAGCGTCTCCCCATCGGCTACGGCCTGGTTTTCGCCGCCGTTGTCTCGTTGGGCCTCTGGTGGGGAATATTCAAGGCGGTCGGCGCACTCTGGTCGTTCTTCGGCTGGCCATCATGAACCGCGCCGTCAAGCAACTCCGCGTCGCCGGTGTGATGGAACTGGTGGGAGATCAGTTCTTCGATCTGGAAGGCCAGCAGAGCGTCTCAGGGATCGGGGACCATGCGCGCCGCACATCGGAAGCGCGGCACGCAGCCGTCCGGAAAGCGACGCTGCTCCAGGTCGAGCTGATCCGGCGAAGCGAGGAAGTGGAAAGACTTCGCGCGGAACTCCGGGCATCCAGGGTCGAGGTGGATGACCTTGCGAATTCTGCGGCCGGCCGGATCTCCGAGCTCAACTTGCAACTGAGCGACGTGAATCACCGCTGCCGGCGCTATTTTTCTGCGCTGGTGACCTTGGTCGATGCGGTCGGACGCGACGGGCACGCGGGAGCGGTCCTGGGTGACTGATTCAGCGACGGTCGGAACATGCCTGCGTCACCGGTCGGGGGGCCTGGCCGGTCTCATGCTCTCCACCTGGTCGGTCCTGTTTCCGCTGCCCGGATTGGCTGCGACGGCGACCGCGTCCGCGACGGCGCGGATCGTCGATGCCGGCGAACCCCGCAACGCCGCAACGTTCGCCCCCAGCCAGGAAAGCCGACAGGTCGTCGGCGCCGACATTGCCATGGCCCGCTTCGTGCTGACCGCGCCGGCCTTCACCGAAGCGAGCGTGAAGGTCTCCCGCGCGCCCGGAGATGAAGCTGCAGCCAGGCCGAAGACCGGCCCTGCGCGGCCGGTCGTCAGGGTGATCGTTGACTTTAACTAGAGCCCCTTTTTGTTTTCGTTTGGAGCGCGAACGGCGCTCCAGCCGGTGTCCACTTTAAGCTGTCGTCTCAAGGATCAGGACCCACCGAAATAGTTCCCAAGGCGGGTTGATCTGAATCACTGGCGGCGCACGGAGGCGTCGTCATGACGGATCTGTTCTGGCTTTCAGCGGCGCAGATGCGCCGGATCGAGCCCTACTTTCCGCTGTCGCGCGGGGTGGCGCGGGTAAACGACCGCCGGGTGATCTCGGGGATCATCTTTGTGATCCGCAACGGGCTGCTCTGGCGCGAGGCCCCGAAAGACTACGGTCCGCACAAGACGATCTATAACCGCTTCGTGCGGTGGAGCCGGCTGGGGGTGTTCAACCACATCTTCGCCGAGCTTTCCGACAACGGCCCCAGACCGGGCCGGCTGATGATCGACGCGACACACCTCAAGGCCCATCGCACCGCCGCCATCCTGCAAGAAAAAGGGCTGTTCCCCGACGTTTCGGCCGCGCCAAGGGCGGTCTGAACTCCAAACTCCCGCCGTCTGCGACGGCCGCGCCGGCGCCGTAGCCCGGGAACGCTACATCCCACAGGTCGCCCAGCCGGGCGCCGTCGTGCAACGCCGCCGTAGAGGCGTGACTGAAGTTGTCGTTGGCGGAATAGGCGGCTGCCGGACGCCCACATCGCCGCACAGCTATGGGCCCGGCGTGGACTGAAGGCCGGGCCGTCTGCGATCATCGCAGCGATGGAGTCCTGCCGGAACGCCCTGGCCTCCACCGAATCTCCGATGCCGGGATCGGCGCGCATCACGTGTCCTGGTCTGGACATTACGCACGCGGATGCGTGCGGGACTGCGCGTTTGCGCGCTTTCACCAACTTCCGCTTCAGGTTATCATCAGGTTTGTTAAGAAACCTATCAGTAACGGCTCGGGTTTACTTGGGCGGCGCCAGTTTTGAAATCCACATCTCTGCCTGAAATTTCAATATTTCGGCCAAACGCAGAAATAGCAATTGTTTCGCGCCTAGCGGTTCACTTGCCTCGGGTTGACGAGTCGGGCGCGACCGGTTCGGGTGCTCCTTCGATATCGCGCCGGATGATCACATCGTCGCGGATAAGGCGCCTCCTGAGCAGCGCGGCCTTCAGCCTGTTCATGGTCCCTGTCGCCGCCGCCCAGACGGCCCCCAGTCTACAGCAGGTCGCCGTCGGCCACGTGGCCATCGACCAGAGCAGCGCCAGCCGCACAGTTGTGACCCAGCGCGGCGGCAACGCCATCGTCGACTGGCGCTCGTTTTCCGTGCCGACCGACTACCGGGTCGATTTCGTCCAGCCGTCTTCAACCTCGATCCTGGTGAACCGGGTCACCGGGACGTCCGCATCGGTCATCGACGGGAGCCTCACCGCGAACGGCCAGATATGGCTGCTCAATCCCAACGGGATCCTGATCGGCCCGAACGGGCGCGTCAGCAGCGTCGGCTTTCTGGCCTCGACCCAGCAGCTTCTCGGCGAGGACTTCCGTGCCGGACGGTTCAGGTTCGGGCCACGCGGAGGCCGGGCCGGCGCATCGGTCGTGAACCGGGGCCGGGTGGAAACGACCCTCGGCGGCTACGCCGTGCTGGCGGGACCGACCGTCGGAAACGAGGGCGCGATCAGCGCGGAACTGGGGACGGCGGTCCTGGCGGGCGGGGCAGCCTTCACGCTGAGCATCGGCGGCGACAGGCTCATCGCCTTCGAAGTCACCGAACCCCTTACGGCGCTTACGGGCGATGGGGGCTCCATCGTGTCGAACCTGGGCGAGATCGCCGCTGCCGGGGGGCGCGTCCTTATCTCTGCGCGTTCCGCCGCCGACGCCGCCGCCAGCGTCATCAACATTGCCGGCGTCGTGGATGCCACGTCGGCTCGCCGCGAAGGCGGGGTGATCATCCTTGACGGCGGATTGTCGGGCGCGGTGTCCGTAGGCGGCGCCCTGAAGGCCGGCGGCGAGGCCTCGGGCGGCCGGATCGACATATTCGCCGACACGATCCACCTCACCGGCCTGGCCACACTGGACGTTTCAGGCGCGGCCGGGGGTTCGATCCGGGTGGGCGGCGATACCCAGGGCCTCAACCCGGACGCGCCCCACGCCAGCGTCGTCCGCATCGACCGCGGGGCAAGCCTTGTCGCCGACGGCCTGGGCGGGGGGGACGGCGGCAAGGTCGTCATCTGGTCCGACAACGAAACCATCTTCTCGGGGCAGATCAGCGCGGCCGCGCTTGGCGTCGGCGGTAATGGCGGTTTCATCGAGACCAGCTCGAAGAAGCGGCTGTACGCCGATGGCCTGGCAGACGCCCACGCGGTCTCCGGCGCCGCCGGCGCCTGGCTGCTCGATCCGGAAGACGTGACCGTCGGCGGCACGACCAACGCGACGACGACCACGACGACGACCACGACGTCAGAGACCGCGACCACCACCAGCACAGACTCGACAAACGCCAGTGCGGTGAACACGGCGGCAGTGACGGCGACCAGCGCCACGACCACAGCCGTTACCAGCGGGACTTCAGGCTCCACCTCGACCACATCCAGCGGCGGCACATCTGAGCCGGCCGACGGATCCAGTCTGATCAGCGCCGCCTCAGTCAGCACCGCGCTCAGCGGCGGCACAAATGTCACCGTCCAGTCCAGCGGGGTCGTTACCGTCGCGGCGCCCGTCACCAACAGCGGCACGCAGGCGACGACCCTGACCATCACCGCCACAACCGTGGAAAAGCTGGCCAACTCCGGCGCAACCTCGGTGACGGTCGGCGGGGCGACGAACGCCGGGTCGGTAACGGTGCAGGGCGTTGTAACCACCGCCGCCGCCACCACGGTCGTGGCGTCCGGGACTTCGGTCACCGTCGCGCAGGGGGCCGCCGTGAACAGTACGGGCGGCAGCGTCAGCGTCGTCAGTGGCGGCTCCGCGGTCGTCGATGGCGCCATCTCAGCCACGTCGCCGACGCCGACGCCCAGCGTCGGCACACCGACGGCCACGCCGCCCGATAGCGGCGGCGCGGTGACGGTGACCGCGCAGACGGTCAACGTCGGGGCCAGCGGGTCGGTGGCGGCCAGCGGCGCCGTCCAGGGCGGAGCCGTGACAATTCAGGCCGCAGGCGCCGTTGTCGTCGATGGCAGCGTCACGGCGGGCGCGACGCCTTCGCCCACCGGGCCGACGCCGGCCATCGGCGGGACGGTGACGGTCGCCGCCCAGACGTTGACCGTCAGCTCGACTGGCAGCATCGCAGCCAGTGGATCGTCGCAGGGTGGTTCCGTCGCGATCAACGTCGCCGGCGCGACCACAGTTGACGGACAGGTCAGGGCCAGCGCGACAGCAACGCCTCTTGCAACAGACGCCACGCTCACCACGGGGACTGCCGGCGCGACAACCGTCGCCGCCTCAAACGCGCCGGCTCCGCTCGCGGCGGGCGGCACGGTGACGGTGGCCGCCGGCAGCGTGTCGGTGGGGACGACCGGCGGCATCGCAGCCACAGGCGCCGATCAGGGCGGCGCCATCGCGATCGGCGCCGCCACATCGGCGGCGGTGAACGGTCAGGTGAACGCCAGCGCGACAGCCGGGGTGGGCGGTTCGGTCACTGTCGCCGCCCAGACCGTGACGGTGGGGGCTTCCGGCAGCGTCACGGCCAACGGCGCCGCCCAGGGCGGAAGCGTGGGCCTGAGCGGCGCCGGAAACACGGGCTCGGTCACCGTTGCGGGTCAGGTCAGCGCCAGCGCCACGGCGGGGCCCACGCCGTCCGCGTTGCAGGCCCCGCAGCCGGTCATCACGCCGGTCCAGGAATCTGGCGCCGCGACCGCTCCGCCGGCTGGCGGCTCGAGCAGCATTCTGAATCTGTTCCTGAACGGCGCCGATCTGTTTCTGGACAACACGCGCGACTTCAGCGGACTGAGCGTCTTCGTCTTCGCCTGCGAAAATACCTGCAACACGGCGGCAGGCGGCCTTTTCATCTCCGGGATCGAAGGACTGAAAAGCTTCGAGGTCGCCGGAAACGTCTTCACCACCCTGAGCGGCAGCCTGCGATCAGGTTCGGTGTCCATTGCCGGCGATCTGAAGCTTACCGGTTCGTCGGTGACCCTGGCGACGAACAGTCTGACCCTGGGCGGTACGGTCACCAGCGCCTCGGCGACATCCGTGACCCTCACGGGAGCTACGGCCGCAACGAACATCGTGGTGGCGGCGAACCCGACGAGCGGGTCCGGCGCCTCACCGACACCTGCGCCCACCACTTCGCCCCCTCCACCCGAAGTCGTTTCGACGACGCGTTCGGCTTCGACAGGGACCACGTCGCAAGCCAATTCTGCGTCCGTGAGCGTCAACGTCTCCACCTCGGCCAACGGGACAAGCGCCTCTCCCCCCACGGGGGCCTCGCAGAACACCAGCGCAAACGCGCAGGGCGCGGGCCTGTCCGGTTCCGCCAACACCTCGACGCAGACGACGTCGGCGCAACCCGGCCAGGGATCGATCGGCGCCTACGCGACCAACGGCGTGCTCAGCGCACAAGCCAACGCGCCGATGTCCGGCAGCAGCCAGCCGGCTTCCGTCGGCCAGGGGTCCGGGGGGGCCGTCGTTGTGACGGCCAACACCGTCTCGGTCTCCACCGGCGGCAGCGTCGCCGCAACCGGGGTCACCCAGGGCGGCGCCATCGCCGTCGCCGCCACGTCCAGCGCGACCATCAGCGGGACACTCACGGCCAGCGCAGCCGCCCCCGCCTCCGGCGTGGAAGCGCAAGGCAGTGGCGGTGCGATCGCCGTGGCCGCGCCGACGGCAATCGTCACCTCAGCGGGCCGCGTGACCGCAGACGGCACGACCGCGGGCGGGGCCGTGGTCATCTCGAGCACGGACCTCACCGTCAACGGCAAGGTCAGCGCGAGCGCCGTTGCCCCTCCGGTCGCGAGCCTGCCGGCGCCGACGACACCCTTGTCTCCCGATACGGGCGCCGGCGGGAATGTGACGGTGGCCACCAGCACAGTCACTGTCGGAGGCGCCGGTTCGATCGCAGCCGACGGGCCGACACAGGGCGGCAGTGTTACGATCACCGCCTCGACCTCCGCGACCATCAACGGCGAGGTCAGCGCCCGCTCGACCACGGCCACCGACACGAACCAGGGGACGACCCCGGTCGGCGCCGGCGGCGTGGTGACGGTGAATGCGCCGTCAATCACCGTGGGCACGGCCGGCAAGGTTGTCACCAGCGGCGGCGCGACGCCGGGTCAGGTCAATCTGGACACGGGCAATAACGGAACGCTCGTCATCAACGGTCGGGTGTCGACAAGCGTGGCGGTCGAGGCCTCCGCGGCGATGCACATGCCGGATCCCCTGGCCAGAAATCTCACTATCCACAGCGCCGACATGACCCTTGCAGGCGAGTTGAACGTCGGCCAGGGGCGACTGACCCTGGATGTCGCGAACATGGTCAACGCGACAGTCGGGCGCATTGTGGCCGCGAACCTGACCTTGTTCGGCAGCGGAAATATCCGCATCGATAACGTCGGAAACCGCATCGCCTCGCTCTCGATCTCGGCGCACGACAGTCTTCTGCAAAAACTGAAGCTGAAGACAACGGGCTCGCTGCTCATAACCGGCGTACCCGGCCAGGATGCCGGTTTTAACGTCGCGGGCAACGTCGACATCAGCGCGTCCGGCGATCTGATCGTCAACGCCGCGATCAAAACCCAGTCTCCAGACCGTACGCGCATCGATCTCTCGGCAGGCCACGATCTGTTTCTGAACAACGCGTTGGAATCCGAGAAAAAGACGGATATCGCCCTGGTGGCTGGCCACCACATCATGCTCGAGTCCGGTATCCAGACTCAACTGGGCAATTTGAGCTTCACCGCTCTTCAGACGACAATTCAATATACAAATCAGTCAACAAGTCAAAATATCTACACCCAGACAGGCGGTAGTGTTGATGGGGGAACCGTTATCTTCAACGGAGATTTGCGTTTAGGCAATCGCCAATATGATAATGGAACTAATTACTCTAGTGGATATTTTCAAATAATAACAGGACAGACAGGACAAACAGGAGGCGGCGCCATTACGCTAAATGGCGCCCTGGACAGCGCCACCCAGATTACGCGAAATCATGGCGAGACGTTCTACGGCGGTGTCGCCCCAACGCCAGTCCAGATCGACGTTGCGAACAATTACCAACAATTTAATTTGTTTACCGGTAGCGGCGCCATCGCGATCATCGGGGACATCGGCGCAACCCGCGGAGTCCAGGGCATTGGTCTTTATGGCTCGAGTATCGCCCTAGGCAACGTGACCTCGGGAAATGATTACGGCTATCTGGAAATCGTCAATTCCGCGCCCAGCGTAATCGCGGGCACCTTGGGTGTGTATTCTTTCTACAAGTCCGGAGAGGGTGACCTCACCATCAATCATCTTGGTGGCACAAATCTTGGCGGCTACAATTACCTGCAATTCGGTGGTGGGGTCACGAAACTGGCCCCCGGCGCGACGGAGCCGCTTACCGCGGCGCAAGCTTCCGGGAATTCGCAGAACTACGTGTACGCCACTGGCGGGGCGTTGGATCTAAACGGCAATACGCTCAAGGCGTCAGGCGTCCTTTACGGGGACGGCTTAGGCTGGTGGGCCCCGATGGGCGGCGCCACGCTGCGCAACAGTAGCGCAACGAACCGCGCAACGCTGGACGGCCAGTTCTACTTGGTAGGCGACACCCGGATCAGCAGCGCCGCAGGCGGCCTGACCCTGGGCGCCATAGATGCCTATTTCGGCGCACTTTCGCTTGAGAGCCAGGGCACAATCCGACTGGCCGGACCCGTCGGCCAGAATGAGCCACTGTCCGGTCTAACCACGGATGCCGGCGGCGCGACCGAGATCGCGGGCGGACTTGTCCGAACAACCGGGCCGCAGGTCTACAACGACAGGGTGGTCGCCAGCGGCGCCGTACAGTTCGAGACGACGACGACGAACAGCCCCTGGAGCGGTTGGTACGGCTACCAGATGCCGCAGACAGGCGAGGTTTCGTTCAACAACACGCTGCGCGCAGGCGGTGACATCAGCATCTATGGGCGGGATTCCGTCAGCCTGAGAGCGATCTCGGCTCCCGGGACGCTGACCGTCCGCGCCGGCAACGGCCTGCTTTTCCGGGACACCGTCTTGGCGGCCGAGATCAGTGCGGTCGCCGCAGGCAACATCGACGTCAACGCGCCGCTTCTGGCGACCAGAAGCGTGGCCTTGCAGAGCACGTCGGGCGCCGTGAACTCCGGCCCCCTAGGGTCCGTCGAGGCAAACGCCGTCATTCCGGACTTCTACCGCAACACCCAATTTAGCGGCGGCGGCGGCGGGGACCCGCTGCCGGCTGATGGCCGGGCCGCCGCAGAAGCTGCCGCTGCCGCTGCCGCTGCAAAGCTCGCCGCAGACGACGCCGCTGCAAAGCTCGCCGCAGAAGTTGCCGCTGCAAAGCTCGCCGCAGACGACGCCGCTGCAAAGCTCGTCGCAGACGCCGCCGCTGCAAAGCTCGTCGCAGACGCCGCCGCTGCAAAGCTCGTCGCAGACGCCGCCGCTGCAAAGCTCGCCGCAGAAGCTGCGGCCAAGCTCGCCGCAGACACCGCTGCCCAGGCTGCCCTCGAAGCCGCCGCCAAGGCCGCAGCCGAAGCGCAGGCCGCCGCTGCAAAGCTCGCCGCAGAAGCTGCGGCCAAGCTCGCCGCAGACACCGCTGCCCAGGCTGCCGCCGACGCGGCCGCGAAGCTTGCCGCCGAAGCCGCCGCGAAGGTCGCCTCGGAAGCCGCCAAGGCGGCCGCGGACGCCGCCGCCAAGGCAGCGACCGCAGCCGCGTCGGTCAAGACGACCGTCACTGTCGCTGCGCCGGTCGTGGCGACCGCGCCCAAAGTCAGTTCAACTTCCACCACCGTTGCGGCGGCTCCGGCGGCTGCGCCCAAAGCCAGTTCAACCTCCACCACAGTTGCGGCGGCTCCGGCAGCTCCGGCGGCTGCCCCAAAAGCCAGTTCCACGAGCGCAGCGGCTGCGCCCGCACCCGCCGCGGCGCCCGCAGCAGCGGCGCCCGCAGCGGCAGCGCCCGCGGCCGCTCCGGCCGCCGCAGCGCCGGCTTC
>CALQQB010000057.1 GCA_943332615.1 Phenylobacterium deserti | reverse complement strand
ATAGCCCGCTCAGCCAATCGGCAATGAACCCCACGCGCTGATCCATGGCGCAGCTCTCCAACCAAGGCATCGGCAGGTCCCCCTACCGACAGAGAACTGTCACCCATCCTTCCGGTCGATTCCGTCACCCCTCTATCCGGTCAGGACACCTTGCCGCCGGGCGTTTCCGTGAATTGCAAAGCATGGTGCAGCTCGCTTTCCGTGAGCGCGCTCGCGTAGCTGCGGGCGACAAGATCGCTCATTTCGCCCCAGGTTCGCACGGCTGCGCTTCTTATGACCTCGCGCGCCGTGGCGCGGGCCGCGGCATCGAGCCCTTCCAGTTTCATGCTGTCGAAGGCCGCCAGAGCGCGGCCTATCTCGTCGTCGCGGACCGCGTCGCCCCGCACGGCGTTCAGGTAAGCGCGGACGAGCTCGATCTTCTGCGGCGGCGCGGCGGCGGGATCCTGCATGGCTTCCTTGTGATTGAAGGGGGCCGGGAAGCGGACTTGAACGTCAGCCACGTCGCCGACGCCACGCTGCATCACCGCAGGACTGAGCCGAAAATATCCCCGCAACGACTGGGCGGCCGCGCCGAAGCCAAGGCCGTTTGGCGATTCCTCGGTGATATCGCATGTATCGACGATCCCGAGAGGGCCAACAGTGCAGGCCAACTGCACCCTGCCTTCGATTCCAAACGCATTGGCCAGCGGCGGTCGCGCCGTTGCGATCTGTTCCACGGTCGGCCTCTCTAACCAGATCGGCGCCGGAATGGTGACTTCGGGCCCACCTTGGCCGGCCCGCGGCAATCCAAAGTCACGATCGGGCGTGCAGGCCTGTCGTTCACAGAAGGCGGCTCGCGCCGAAACCTGCAGGCGGCGGTTGAACTCCGACATGAGGTTCTTTTCGACCTCCGTTAGGTCAGCACGTTGGACGAGGAAGACCGGAGGATCCTTTTCGCGCGTCGCCCGGACGATATCCTTTAGCTCCCGCTCGGTGAATTTGGCTGCATAGACCGAGGCCATAGCATCCAGAATCTCTTCCATCCGGCCTTCCAACGCCGCACGGGTCGCCGCACCGGCCGCTTGGCGGACATCAGGCGGCGCGCCCGGAGTCCGAATGAACTCCAACAACTGCGATTTGGCCCTGTAGAGCTCGCGGAGTTGGTCGGCCCGATGATCAAGGCGGACGAAGTCCCGGGCCAAGGCTTGAGCCTGGGCCGATGTGGGCCGACCCGTCTGCGCCAGTGGTTGCGGCTCCGGCAGGATGAAGTGGAGGGGTATCCTAACCTCGCTCAGCGCCGCGCGTCCGTCCCGGATCTCCGGACGCATGCGGAAATAGGGGGTCAACGAAAGAGCGGCGGCGGCGAAGCCAAACTCCCTCGGCGCCTCCGCGCTCGCTGCGCAGTTCTCCAGAATGCCTCCGGCCGTCACCTTGCAGGACAGGATGGCCGTACCCTCGATGGCCAACATCTGGGCCATCTTAGGATAGGCGCCGCCAACCCGCTCAGGCGTCGGCTTCTCGGCCCAGTCGGCCTCGGTGACGGCTTCTGCCCAAGCGGTCGACGCCACCATCGTCGCCAGCAGGACAGAGCAGGCCAGTCGGATCAGTGACATTGCTCCCCCGAGCGTGCTTGCGTCCAGATTAGCGTCTTTGGGTTGCAATGAAAGCGGTCTTGACGCCGGGTCGGGCGCGCCCACTGTCGCGGCTGGAGGAGTTGCCGTGTCCGAGTTCAAGCCGGCCGATGTCTATGTGGGCGTGATCGAGCTGTTCTCGGTCTTCCTGCCGGGCGGCCTGCTGACCGCCAGCCTCGCGTTGCTGGTGCAGCCCGAGCTCAAGCTCTTCGCCCCGCTCCTGGAGGCCGAAGAGGCCCGGTGGGTGGCGTTCGCGGTCGTCGCCTATGCGCTGGGGGCCTTTGTCGCCTCGGGCGCGGCGGAGATCGACGGCCCCTACGACACCTATCGCAGCCGCCTCTGGCCCGAGACGGAGGGCAACGCCTATCGGCGGGCGACCAGCCTCCGGCTGGCCTTCTTCAAGGCCGGCGAGACGCTCGGAGAGCCGCTGGACACCCCGCTATCAGACCCGGGCAGCGCGGCGTCGAAGTCCATGCACCCGGCGCTGAGGGCTGCGCTCTACATCCTCGTCGGCGTAAAGGCGCCAGACGCGGCCAGACCCGAACTCGGGACGCCAGGACGCCCCCTCGACCGGCCGATGAACACCTTCACCTGGGCCAAGACCATGCTGCTGCTGCGGGCTCCGGGCGCTTTTGCTGAAGTCCAACGTTACGAGGCGGAGTCGAAATTCTTCCGCTCGCTGATCCTGGTCCTGCCTATCGCGGGGACGGCCGCCGCCTTGCACTGGGCCTTCACCGGCCAGCCTGTCCTGGCGGGGCTGGCGCTTCTGGCGCCGTGGCCGCTGGCTCGGATGTCCTTCAGCCGCTACGCCGAACGCCGCCGCAAGAGCACCCAGTGGGCCTACAGCTACGTCATCAGCCTGCTGCTCGGAACACCTGCGGTCGCCGGGCCGCCGACATCCGTCGAACGGCCCAAGGATTAGCCAGCCTGCGTCCGCCTGCGCAGGTGCGTTTAGCGCGCAAAAACCCTATATTGCTCAACGAGATTCGGTCCGCTCGGCGCGGGCCGGCGCGCGGGTGTCGATGAGGCCCGTTTCTGTCACCGATATGCCGGACGGCGGGCCTTCATCCAGGGTCGCGATCCGGAGTCAACTGG
The DNA here is from genome assembly GCA_943332615.1 of Phenylobacterium deserti. GTDB lineage: Bacteria > Pseudomonadota > Alphaproteobacteria > Caulobacterales > Caulobacteraceae > Phenylobacterium > Phenylobacterium deserti_C. Next base: position 29,318 of record CALQQB010000057.1, on the reverse strand, counting down.
ACGGCCCATGAGCGAAGACAACGACACGACCCGCGAAGTCCCCGAAGGCAATGGCCAGGCGGAGTACGGCGCGGAATCGATCAAGGTTCTCAAGGGCCTGGACGCTGTGCGCAAGCGGCCGGGCATGTATATCGGCGACACCGACGACGGCTCCGGGCTGCACCACATGGTCTATGAGGTGGTCGACAACGCCATCGATGAGACCCTGGCCGGCTGGGCCACGCGGGTCGAGGTGATCCTGAACGGCGACGGCTCGGTCACCGTCACCGACGACGGCCGCGGCATCCCGGTGGACATCCATGAGGGCGAGGGCATCTCCGCGGCCGAGGTCATCATGACCCAGCTGCACGCCGGCGGGAAGTTCGACCAGAACTCCTACAAGGTCTCCGGCGGCCTGCACGGGGTCGGCGTCTCGGTGGTCAACGCGCTGTCCGAGCACCTGAAGCTGAAGATCTATCGCGGCGGCAAGTCTTACGAGATGGAGTTCCGGCACGGGGATTCCGTGTCGCCGCTGGCCGAGACCGGCGACGCGCCGATGCGCGAGAACGGCCTGCCGCTGTCGGGCACCGAGGTGACCTTCCTGCCGTCGCTGCAGACCTTCGCCTTCATCGACTTCGACCTGAAGACCCTGGAACACCGGCTGCGCGAACTGGCGTTCCTGAACTCCGGCGTGACCATCTGGTTGAAGGACCACCGCGGCCCCGAGCCCACCGTAGAGGTGATGCACTACGAAGGCGGCATCGAGGCCTTCGTTCGCCACCTGGACAAGGCCAAGACGCCCTTGATGAAGGCGCCCATCGTGGTCCGGGGCAAGCGTGAGAACGTCGAGCTGGACCTGTCGCTGTGGTGGAACGACGGCTACCACGAGAACGTCCTGTGCTTCACCAACAACATCCCCCAGCGGGATGGCGGCACCCATCTGGCGGCGTTCCGCTCGGCCCTGACGCGGCTGATCACCAACTATGCCGAGAGCTCCGGCACGGCGAAGCGGGAGAAGGTCTCGGTCAGCGGCGAGGACGCGCGTGAAGGCCTGACCTGCGTGTTGTCAGTGAAGGTGCCGGACCCGAAGTTCTCGTCCCAGACCAAGGACAAGCTGGTCTCCTCCGAGGTCCGCCCGGCCGTCGAAGGCCTGGTGGGCGAAGGGCTGTCGAGCTGGTTCGAGGAGCATCCGGTCGAGGCCCGGATGATCGTCGGCAAGATCGCAGAGGCCGCCGCCGCCCGCGAGGCCGCGCGCAAGGCCCGCGAACTGACCCGGCGCAAGTCGGCGCTGGATATCTCGTCGCTGCCCGGCAAGCTGGCCGACTGTTCGGAAAAGGACCCGGCCAAGTCCGAGATTTTCCTGGTCGAGGGTGACTCCGCCGGCGGCTCGGCCAAACAGGCCCGCAACCGCGAGAACCAGGCCATCCTGCCGCTGCGGGGCAAGATCCTGAACGTGGAGCGCGCCCGGTTCGACCGGATGCTGGGGTCCGACCAGATCGGCACCCTGATCATGGCGCTGGGCGCCGGGATCGGCCGCGACGAGTTCAACATCGAGAAGCTGCGCTACCACAAGATCGTCATCATGACGGACGCCGACGTCGATGGCGCCCACATCCGCACCCTGCTGCTGACCTTCTTCTACAGGCAGATGCCGGAGATCATCGAACGCGGCTATCTTTATATCGCCCAGCCGCCGCTCTATAAGGCGTCGAAGGGCAAGTCGGTCCGCTACCTGAAGGATGACCCGGAGCTCGAGGTCTATCTGATCGACGAGGGCGTGGACGGCGCCACGCTCGACCTTGCGTCCGGCGAGCGGCTGATGGGCGCCGACCTGCTGGCCATGGTGCAGACCTCGCGCGGCGCCAAGGCCAATGTCGAGCGGTTGGCCGCCCGCGCGCCGGCCTTCGCCATCGAACAGGCGGCGCTGGCCGGCCTGCTGGCGGAGGGTGGCGACCCCGCGGCGGCGGCGGCCCGCATGGACCTCTATGCTGAAGAGGGCGACGGGCCCTGGAGCGGCGAGAAAGGCGCGACCGGAGGCTATGCCTTCAGCCGCGTGCGCCGCGGTGTCACCGAGCGGGTGATGCTGGACGAATTGCTGTTGCATGCCGCGGACGCGCGGCGCCTGGCTGAACGGTCCAAAGACCTGGCCCAGGTGTTCTCGGGCAAGGCCGCCTTCACCCGCCGGGACCGCACCACCACCGTGCGCGGCCCGATCGACCTGGTGAACGCGGTGATGGACGGCGGTCGCCGCGGCCTCTCGGTGCAGCGCTACAAAGGGCTGGGCGAGATGAACGCCGAGCAGCTGTGGGAGACCACGCTCGACGTCGAAGCCCGGACGTTGCTGCAGGTGCGCGTCAACCACGCCGACGACGCCGACGACATGTTCACCCGCCTGATGGGCGACCTGGTTGAACCCCGCCGCGAGTTCATACAGGCCAACGCCCTCGATGCCGAGGTGGACGTCTAGCCATTTCCCTGGGTGACGCGAACCGCTGCGTATCAACCGGTCTGGCGACGTGATCGGGATAAGAACCCGCCGCATGGGCGAGCGGGATGGTGGCACGGAAACTGCAGGTGATGCCGTGACTTAGGGACACAGGTCCCAGGTTAATCGGGGACCTCCATGACGCTCAAGAACCTAATGCTCGGCGCCGCTTTGGCTGTCGGGACGCTTTGCGCCAACGCGGCCGGGGCCGTGACGATCGAGACCACGAACTTCATCACCTCGCCCACGAACTTCAACGGCTTCGAGGGATCGATGGGTGACCTCTCTGCCGGCGTCTACACGGAAGACGGCATCAAGGTTCAGTATGTTGGTTCGGCCGGGATTACGGCCAGCATCGGGGCGCCGGAAGGCAGCTTCAGCTGGTATGAGAACGGCGGCGGCACGGGCTACACCCGCATCACTCTGGCGGATGGCGGCAGCTTCAACGCGATCCAGTTCCTGACCGGTAGCGGCTTCGGTGGGGGTATGCTGAACCTCAATTTCGACGTCCTCTCCAACGGGGTCTCGCAGCTCACGGGCAGCGCCGGCCCTGCGCCGAGCTACGGCGGCGGTGCGCCGTCGGCTTTCACCTACTACGGCTTCTCCGGCGGCGTGTTCGACGAGGTCCGGCTGCAGGTCCGCTACGATGGCGCGACCTTCAACCCGACGTCCTATGAGGCCGGCATCTACGACGCCATCACCATCGGATCGGGCGGTCGCAGCATCAGCGCGGCCCCTGAGCCGGCGAGCTGGGCCTTGATGATCGCCGGCTTCGGCCTCGCGGGCGCCTCACTCCGCCGCCGCCGGAGCGTCTTCGCCTAAGGGACGCGTACAAGCCGACCTCTTTGGACGCCGCCCGTCGCGAGACCGGGCGGCGTTCTTCGTTCTGGCGCCTCGCAAGCCGACGAGGTGGACACTTACCCCGCCCATCATCCAGCGCTCCGTTTCGGCGCGCGGGAAGAATTCCACACGCCGAGCGACGCAACAGCGCAGGCGGCGGGGTGGCGCGACAATCTGCTCCATCCAGGATGTGTCGCCCCGTGGAAGGTCACCACGCCTTCACAACCGCGCCACGCAGCGCAATATTGGACGAAACTTTAAACTCAAGAATAATTGATACGCAAATTTGATTCAAATTCCAGAATTTATTAGTGTCATGTTCAAATAGCGCTCTAGATCTCTGACATCTTTAATCTTTCAATATTGTCTATTAATCTAACATTTACGACTTTTATAGTGCGCAATGTACGAATTAAAACCCGTGTTTTTTGTTCTAAAATTGCTAATTAACCTATTATTCCCATTTTTCCCAATATCCGTCTTGCCCTACAGCCCACGAAGGCAAAAGGATCAAGATGGTCGTTCGCTACAAAAAGCTGTTGCTCATTTCGGTCGCGAGCGTCGCGATGAGTCCGGGCCTAGCTCTTGCGGCCCCGGCCACCTCTAAAGACGCTGCGGCTACGGGCGCCGGTTCGACCAAGGCCGGCCGGGCCGCGGCCGTCGAGGAAGCCTTCACGACCGACGTGGCCGGAACGCTCGCGCGTTCAGGCCACAGCCAATCCGGCCTCGGCATCCGTCCGTAGCGGTCAGCCGCGCAACTGCCCGCAACGCAGATAATTCCAACGCGCTCCGTTCGATTAACTCTTGGACACATCTATGCCAGTTGCGATTGCCGTGAACGGGCCCGCCACCATTGGCGCCAGGGGTGAATTCTTGCGGCAAGCCGGCAATTGCCGCTCGATGGGATCCTTCTTCGTCGCGGCCGTACTCGAGGCCGTTGACCGCCAGCTGGAGCTTGCGCCGAGCAGCGCCGCCATGATTGGCGCCTGGCAGGGGGACCCGGCCGCCGCCGGAGTCGCGATGCGCTTCAACGGGGCGCTCCACGCGCTCGCGCGGGGGGGCGCGCCGCGCTCCCTGGCCGAACTCTACCGCGGCGAACACGACGATTTCGATGGCGCGATCGCCGCCGCTCTGTCGCAACAGGATCAGTTCATCGCCGACTGGATCCGTCATCCAACCCAGACCAACGAAGTCGCCCGGGCGGCGGCGATCATGGCCGCATTGATGTCAGCGGGTCAGCGAAGGCCCATGCCGTTCGACCTGCTGGAACTGGGGTCGAGCTGCGGCCTCAACCTCAACCTCGCGCGTTACGCCTACAGGTTGGGCGCGGTCGCCGCCGGCGATCCTTCATCCACACTCCGGATCGAGCCACAATGGCGCGGCGCAAACCCGCCCGTCGCTCCGGTCTCGATCGCCACGGCGCGCGGTGTCGATCTGAACCCGCTCAGCGCCTCGAACCCTGAACATCGCCAACGCTTGCTGTCATTCGCCTGGGCGGATCAACCCGAGCGATCCCAACGCCTCGAAGCGGCGTTGCAGTTCGCTGTCGCGCATCCACCTCGCGTCGATCGCGGCGACGCCGTCGCGTGGCTTGCGCAGCGGCTGGCCGAGCCTCAGGAGGCCGGCCACTGTCGCGCTGTTGTGCATGCGATGTTCGAGCAGTATCTGAACGACGGCGAGCGCCGGGATATTGCGGCGATGATGGCCGCGGCCGGCGCCCGGGCGACAGCCGGCCGGCCCCTCGTCCGGATCAGTTTCGAATGGACACCGGACCGTAGCAAGGTGGACTTGCGCCTCACCTGCTGGCCGCATGGGGAGCCTGTCGTACTCGCCAAATGCCACCCCTATGGGGACTGGCTGGAGTGGCGCGCCCCCTGGGCGCCGCAACGCACAACCAAGGCCGTCAAGCTATCGAAGGCGCCCGCAGCGGCGCCGGACGCGACATGAGTCAGGTCTTACCAGCGACGCTCGAGGGACGAGGACGCCATTTTGTGCGTCAATGTAGCGTAAATTTCATCATCACTGGCATGTATTAAAGGGCCAATTGCAAGGCATAATCTGCCTAAAGGGGCCGCATTTCATGTCTTCAATACCCCCACAATCACGCAGTCATCCGATGTGGTCATTCTGGGTCGGCGTCTTAACCTGTTTGTGAGAATCTCATAGTAAACAGATCTATCGCACGGTCTTGTATTTCTTGCGATCATTCATTCGCTTGGATTCAATCTCGGCGTATACGGAAGCTGCGCGTAATCGTTTACGATCAAAATAGATACTAAATATCAAGGCGTAGAAATGATTAAAGCAATGAATATTACGCGAAAATTGAGCCTATCATTCGCGTGTATTTGTGTATCAGCTGCCGTCATGATGATCGTATTCTTTAGTGCCATATGGATGATACAGACATCAACTAAACGCAACAATCTTTCGCAATCTATACACGCACAGACTTTGACATTGGAAACATCGATCCTGCGTCAGAACAGCCAATTTCGTGGCTTTCTTGTGACAGGAGACGAATCATACCTCAAATCGTACTATGAAGGCAGGGATGAATACGACCGTGTTGAGCGTTCTCTGAAACTGATCATTGATGACCCAGTCAAGAAACAGCTCCTGGAAGAATCTCGAATTGCGACTGTGGCTTGGCGGAAGGACTGGGGCGACCGTCTGATTTCCGCCGTCCGCGCCGGGCAGCGGGAAGAGGCTCAACAGATGGTTCGTGACGCCGGCGCAAAAGTTCTCACAAGCAAGGCGGTGCTGCCGTTGCGCGACATTCGCGACACCGAGACAAAGCTGATTGCTGACAATGCGAAGCGCCAGGAGCGCGCGATCTTTACAGCCATGGCGGCCCTGGTGCTCGGCGGCATCGCTCTCATCGCAATCGCAATGACGCTTTCGGGGGTGCTCAGCCGCATTATCGCTCGCCCCATCACCATACTCACCCGCGCGATGGCCCAACTTGCGAAGGGCGACAATGAAATCGCCGTCGATGCCGACCGCGCCGATGAACTCGGTGACATGGCGCGAGCGGTGCTGGTCTTTCGCGATACCGCCTTGGCGAAGGCAGCGGCTGATAGGGCGAAGGCAGAGGCCGAGATGGCCAAGGCAGAGGCTGACGCGGCGAAGGCGGAAGCTGACGTGGCTCAACGGAAGGTCGTGGAAACTCTATCGACCGCGCTGGAGCGCTTGGCGCAGGGCGACCTGACCCACAGCATCGACCAGACTTTCCCCAGAGAGTACGAAGCCCTGCGCGCCGACTTCAACAGCGCCGTGGCGAAGCTCCACGACGCGATGCAGGTGATTGTCGCCACCAGCTCGGGAATCAGTTCCGGGGTCGATGAGATCGCCGGTGCGAGCTCTGAACTCTCGCGCCGCACCGAACAGCAGGCCGCCAGCCTGGAGGAAACCGCCGCCGCCCTCGACGAGATCACAGCAACGGTGAAGGTCTCCGCCGATGGCGCGAGTCACGCTCGAGTGGTGGTGCAGGAGGCCAAGACGGGCGCGGCTGAAGGCGGCAATGTGGTGCGCGAGGCGATCAGCGCCATGGACCTGATCGAAAGCTCGTCTCGCCAAATCGGCCAGATTATCGGCGTGATCGATGAGATCGCTTTCCAGACCAGCCTGCTCGCCCTGAACGCCGGGGTCGAGGCGGCGCGCGCCGGGGATGCCGGCCGCGGCTTCGCCGTGGTAGCCTCCGAGGTCCGTGCTCTCGCCCAACGCTCCGCCGAGGCGGCCAAGGAGATCAAGTCCCTCATTTCCGCCTCTTCTCAGCAGGTGAAGTCGGGCGTGCAGCTGGTCGGCAGAACCGGTGAGGCGCTCAACGCCTTGGCCCGCCAGGTGGGCGAGATCGACGGTTTGGTCGGCGATATCGCCGCGTCCGCGAAGGAGCAGGCCGCTGGCCTGAACCAGGTCAACAGCGCGGTGAACGAGATGGACCAGGTCACCCAGCAGAACGCCGCCATGGTCGAGGAGACGGCCGCCGCCACTGTGGTCCTGAAGACCGAGGCTGCGGAACTGAGCCGGCTCATGGGCGATTTCCGCACCGGCGCCGCGGCGTCGCAGCTTAGCTCGAGGCCCGCGCCGGGATCGCCGCGCCCGGTCAGCAGGAGTGCGCCGTCGACGCCAGCGGCGCAGAGACGTGTGGTCCAGCGGATCATCACGAGTTCCGCGGCGCTGGCCCCCGGCAACGACGAGTGGACGGAATTCTAAGGGCCAGGCGTCAAGCCGATGGTCTTCCGGCGGACAGGCGCGGGCGCTCCTGCGCACCCTGTTGCGCGTGAAGCACGCAACGCGATGAAATTGTGACATCCGCGTTGCGGTTGCAGGCGCGCCTGCATCCTATGGTGTAGTCAGGCCTCTGGAAGGCGAGCCTCCTCGCTCGCGAACATCGCCAGAGGGTTCCCAGATGAAGACGTTCGCGTCGATGCGCGCGAGGCTTGTCGCCTGCGCCTCCATGTCCGCACTTGCCGCCGTCTTCGCCTGGCCAGCCGTCGCAGCCGACGAGGCCGCCGCCTCGGTCAGCGAGGTGATCGTCACCGCGCAGAAGAAGGCCGAGAACATCAACGACGTGCCGCTGTCGGTGACGGCGCTGTCGGGCGAGAAGCTGGCCGCTGTGCTCTCCTCGGGCGGCGACATCCGGGTGCTGTCGGCCCGGGTGCCCAGCCTGACCCTGGAATCGAGCTTCGGTCGCACCTTCCCGCGTCCCTATATCCGCGGCCTCGGCAATACCGACTTCGACCTGAACGCCAGCCAGCCGGTAAGCTTCGTCTACGACGAGGTGGTGCTGGAGACCCCGGTTCTGAAGGGCTTCCCGCTGTTCGACATCGCTCAGGTGGAAGTGCTGCGCGGGCCGCAGGGCACCCTGTTCGGCCGCAATACCCCGGCGGGCGTGCTGAAGTTCGACAGCGCCAAGCCGACCAAGGAATTCACCGGCTACGGCCAGGCCTCCTACGCCACCTATTCGACGATCAACGTGGAGGGCGCGGTCTCCGGCCCGATCATCGCCGACCAACTGGCTTTCCGCCTGTCGGGCCTCTACCAGCACCGCGATGATTGGGTCGATAACCTGCGCACGCCCAAGAAGGACGACGCCGAGGGCTACGACCAGTTCGCGCTTCGCGGCCAGCTGTTGTGGACGCCGACGGCGGACGCCTCAGCGCTCCTCAACCTGCACTACCAGCACCTGGACGGCACGCCGCGAATCTTCCGCGCCAACATCATCCGGAAGGGCACGGGCGGGTTCGTCCCTGGCTTCAAGCGCGACGAGATCTCCCAGGACGCCCAGGGCCGGGCGATCCAGAAGGTGGAAAGCGCCGGCGCCAATTTGAAGCTCACCTACGATTTCGGCGAAGGCATACCGACCCTGACCTCGATCACGGCCTATGAGCGGGTCGATACCTATTCCCGCGGCGACATCGACGGCGGCTTCGGCGCCTCGTTCGCCCCGCCGTTCGGACCGGGGTTCATCCCGTTCCCGTCGGAGAGCGCCGACGGCATCCCCTTCCACGGCCGGTTCACCCAGGAAGTGCGGCTTGCCGGCGAGAAGGGCCCGACCAGCTATACGATCGGCGCCTTCTACTTCCATGAAGCGCTGAAGATAGATTCCTACGATTTCAACACCCTGGCCGGCGGCGCGCTGGATGGCTACGCCTACCAGAACCAGAAGACCGAGAGCTTCGCGGCCTTCGCCAACGTCGATGTCGATCTTTCCGATCAACTGAACCTCGCCGCCGGCGTCCGGTTTTCCCATGACAAGAAGGACTTCCTGGCCCAGCGCGTGCGCTCGCCGTTCGGCGCGCCGGCGACGGCGATCCAGCGGGCCAATCCCAGCACCAGCGACGTCAGTTTCAACCTCAGCGCCACCTACGCGGCGACCGACGACGTCAACCTCTACGCCCGCGTGGCGCGTGGCTCTCGGGCGCCTTCGATCCAGGGCCGCCTCGTGTTCGGCGACACCATCTCGGTCGCCAAGAAAGAGACGCTGATGTCCTACGAGGCCGGCGTGAAGGGCAAGGCAGCCGACGGTCGGCTACGCTTCGACGCCGACGTCTTCCTGTTCCAGGCCAAGGACCTGCAGGTCACCGCCGTCGGCGGCGGCGCGAACTTCAACCGCCTGCTCAACGCCGACAAGGCCAAGGGCTACGGCATCGAGTTCAACGCCGAGGCCGAGCCGGTCGACCGGCTGATCCTGACCGCCGGGTTCAGCTACAACCACACCGAACTGGACGATCCGAACCTGTTCACCCAGCCCTGCGGCAGTGGCTGCACGGTGCTGGACCCGGCCGGCCCGATCGCCGGGACGGTGCGCATCGACGGCAACGTCCTGCCCAATGCGCCAAAGTACATCGCCAACCTCACCGCCGGCTATTCCGTGCCGATGGGCGAGGGCGAGGTCTTCGCCTTCACCGACTGGGCCTACCGCTCGAACGTCAACTTCTTCCTCTACAAATCCGCCGAGTACCATGACAGCCACCTGCTGGAAGGCGGCCTGCGCTTCGGCTACCGCGCCGCCGGCGGCGCCTGGGAAGTGGCCGCCTTCGGCCGCAACATCACCAACGACAAGAGCCTCGAAGGCGGAATCGACTTCAACAACCTGACCGGTTTCGTGAACGACCCGCGCACCCTGGGCGTCGAGGTGAAGGCGAAGTTCTAAGCGGCGCGCGCCGCCCGGGCTTCAAAGGTCCGGGCGGTATTGGGCGCCGCACCGCCGGAATTCAGGCGGTGAAGGTTCCGACCACTTGCAGCACCGCCTCGCCGTAGTGCGCGAGCTTCGCCTCGCCGACGCCGTTGATGGCGGCCAGCGCGGCGCGGCTGCCGGGCTTCGCCGCCGCGATCTCGGCCAGGGACCGGTCGTGGAAGATCACGTAGGGCGGGACGTGCTGGGCCTTGGCCTCGGCCGCGCGCCAGGCCCGCAGCGCCTCGAACAGCGGCTGATCGGACGGGCCCAGGGTGGCGGCGGCCGGCTTGTCCCGACGCCGGGTGCGGCCCCCGCGCGGCGCATCCTCCGCGCCCTCAGCGTGCTTGCGCATCATCACGCGGCGCTCGCCCCGGAACACGGCGCGCACTGCCTCGGCTTCGCCGACGCCCACCAGGGGCCGCCCGTCGTTGGGGTCCTCGCGCAACAGGCCGTCGAACAGCAGCTGTTCGGTCAGGTCGCGCCACTGCTGCGCCGACAGCTCCGGGCCGATGGCCCAGGTGGACAGCGAGGTTTCCCAGTCGCTGGGCTCCTTGGTTTTGCCCAGCAGGTGGTCCACCAGCCGCCCGCGCCCGAACCGGCCCTGCAGCCGGTGCGCCGCCGACAGCGCCTTCTGCGCCGCCTCTGTGGCGTCGGTCGTCTCGACCTGGCCCAGGCACAGGTCGCACTGCCCGCAGGCCTCGACCCCCTCTTCGCCGAAGTAGCGCCGCACCGTCGCGGCCCGGCAGCCCACCCCGTCCAGCAGGGCGTACAGCTGACGCACCTTGCGCACCTGCACCTGCTTGACCGCCTCGTCCATCTCCCGCTCGGCGATCCGGCGCAGCGCCCAACTCATGTCGGCGGCGCCATAGAGCGTGATCCCCTCGGCCATCTCGCCGTCGCGCCCGGCGCGGCCGATCTCCTGCCAGTAGGCCTCGATGGCGGCGGGGGCGTCGGCGTGGATCACGAAGCGGACGTCGGGCTTATCCACCCCCATGCCGAAGGCGATGGTCGCCACCATCACCGCCACATCTGCCTGCAGGAAGTCCTCCAGCCGCTGCGCCCGGACCTGCTTGTCCAGCCCGGCGTGATAGGACAGCGCCGGGACGCCGGCCGCCCGCAACGCCTCCGCCAGCTTCTCGGTCTTGTCGCGCGAGCCGGCGTAAACCACCCCCGAGCGGTTCGATCGGGCGGTGACCAGTTCCACCACCCGCTTCTCGACACTGCCCTTCTTGCGCTCGGCCGACAGCACCAGCTCAGGGCGGGCGAAGCTGTCGACGAACTCGGCGGAATCTTCCAGGCGCAGCTCGGCGCGGATGTCCTCGCGGGTCTTGGCGTCGGCGGTCGCGGTCACCGCCAGGCGCGGGACGCGGGGGAACAGCTCGGCCAGCCGGCCCAGCATGCGGTACTCGGGCCGGAAGTCGTGGCCCCACTGGCTCACGCAGTGCGCCTCGTCGATGGCGATCAGCGACAGCGGCGTCCGCGACAGCCGCTCCAGCATCCAGCCCTGCATCAGGCCTTCCGGCGAGACGTACAGGATGTCGAGCTCGCCCCGCTCGATCCGCCGCCAGGTCTCGGCCTTCTCCTCGGGGTCGATATTGGAATCCAGCCGCGCCGCCGCCACGCCCGACTGCACCAGCGCCGCGACCTGATCGGTCATCAGCGCGATCAGCGGCGACACCACCAGCCCCAGGCCTGGCCGCAGCAGGGCGGGGATCTGGTAGCAGAGGCTCTTGCCGCCGCCGGTCGGCAGCACGGCCATGGCGCTGCGCCCGGCCAGCACCTCACCGATCACCTCGGCCTGCATGCCCCGGAAGTCAGCATGCCCGAAGGTGCGCCGCAGGACTGCGCGGGCGGCGTCCAGCGACAATGGAGCGGCATCGGCGAGGGCGAGCGTCATTCCCGCCCTTATGGCGCGCGCCGCGTCCGGACGCCAACGACCGTTCCGGTTTCTCCCCTATCCCGGCAGCGCCGTCTGGGTTCGATCTTGAATGGCGCGCACCACCTTCAACAGCCGCAGGGCAGCCGGTCCTGAGAAGGTTTCCGGCTGGAACAGCTTGCGCGCGTTCAGAGTGTCGAGGATGGCGTCGTCGCCGGGCGTCATCCGCCGGGCGCACATGTTCCAGTCGGCGAATTCGCGCGTCGCCGCCGGACCGGCGATCAGCACCTTTGCGCCCTCGTGCCGGGTATCGTCGAGGATACGGCGGTAGGTCGTCACCACCGCCTCGGCCGGACCTTCCAGCGCCTGCAGGAAGTAGCCCTCGTAGACCAGCAGCAGACCCGTGATCGCGACGTCGCGGTTGTTGCGGATAGAGGCCCGGATGATGGCCCCGACCTCATGCTCCAGGTCGGCCGGCGGAATCTGCTGGCGGCTCGAATAGATCAGTCGATACAGGGTTCGGCTGCCGGATAGGACAGGCATGAGCAACTCCTTGCTCGAGCGCGACAGCCCTACCGCCGGAGGCCTTAGGATTTCCTAACCCCTCCAATCTGCGACGACATGTCCCCTGCAGCGTCTAGGCCTGCTGCTTCACCGTCTTGTTCTGGAACCCGGCGATGCGGTCGGCCATGTCGGGGCCGCGCCCCTGGCCGCGGAAGATCTCGTGGGCGAGGCCCTGGGAGACGTCCATGCCGTCGGTGTCGGTCAGCAGGCGCTTGTTGGCGCGGTGGCTGAACCAGCTGTTGGCGAGGATCTGGTCGGCCAGCGCCTCCAGCCGGGCGTCGAACTCGGCGTCCGGCACGCAGATGTCGGCCAGGCCGATCTCGGCGGCTTCCCGCCCGCCCACGGTGCGGCAGGTGAACATCAGCTCCCGGGCGCGATAGGTCCCGACGCGGCGCGGCAGCCGCTGGCTCATGCCCCAGACCGGGGTCAGGGCCCACTTGGCGTGGGTGTCGGCCATCCTCGCGCCCTCGGCGGCGAAGACGATGTCGCCGGCCAGGGCCAGTTCCAGGGCGCCGGTGTAGCAGTGGCCGTGCACCGCGCTGATCAGCGGCTGCGGCAGTCCGGCCAGCCGCTCGATCACCTTCGACTGGTAGAACGGCTGCGGCAGTTTCTCGCCCGCGGCGATGTCCGACAGGTCGTGGCCGGCGGAGAAACACCGCCCGGCACCCCGCAGGATCACGAGGCCCACCGTCTCCGTCTCACTGGCGATCGCCGCCACATGGGCGTCCAGCTCGACAAAAACTTCGACGTTCAACGCATTCAGCTTGTCGGGCCGGTTGATGGTGAGCGTCGCGCAGCCGCCCCGGTCCGTGCGCAGAACAAGGCTCATTGGGCGGCATCCATGCGGCTGATGGTGAGCTTGCGCGACCAGTAGCCATCGCCGACCCGGTTGACGAACTGCGCCGGCCGCTCGGTCAGCGCCTCCGTTTCCAGCCACAGCCGCTTCAGGTGGCGGATCTTGCCCGCCGCGCGGTCGTCCTCGTAGGACGTGCGGCCGTGCAGCACGTGGTAGTTGTTGATGAACTGCATGTCGCCGGGCTCGAAATCCATGATCACCGAATAGGCGCCGCCCTTGGCCATGTCCTGCATCCAGGCCAGGGCCTCGATGGCCTTCGCCGTCAGCCGCGGCGCGTCGGCGTGGCGCTGGGAGGCCAGCACATAGGGCCGGATCAGGCGGATGAAGAGCCGCCCCGCATGCTCGGTGAAGATCGGCATCAGATACCAGCCGGGTTTGCCCGGTGCCTGTTCGCCGCGATAGTCGAAGGGTTGCGGGTTGTAGAGTTCCGCCGCCAGGTCGGGCCGCTCGCGGACCAGCCGATTGTGCAGCGCCACCGAATTGGCCACCGCCGACAGCCCGCCCGACACCCCGGTCCGCAGGCACATCAGCCCCACCAGGTCCGAGCCGTCGCAGTGGAAGTCCAGGCCCACCAGCCCGATCTCGTTGCCGCGGAGCGTGGGATCTCCCGGCGCCTTGCCCTGGTCGGTGACGTCGCCGAGCAGGTGGCCCTTGGCGTTCTGCGGCCACGGCTTGCCCAGGTGCGCCCCGATCCCCCAGTAGGCCATGCACATCTGGTCGTTGGTCCAGCGTTCGCGCGGCAGCCCCCGCAGGCGCACGAAGCCGCGACCGTCGATCAGTTCCGTCTCGATGCGCTTCAGCCGGGCGCCCAGGGTGGGTAGCGGGAACTGCGCCTTGCCGATTTGCAGGAAGTCATCGGAGACCGCGTAGGCGTGCGCCACCGCGGCCTCCAACTCGTCCTGCTCGGCGCGGCTGAAATGCTCGGTCCAGGCGGTCGGGTTGGCCACGTCGGCGGCGGTCCATTCGCAGGCTTCTTCCAGGACGCGGGGGTGGAATTCGGGGGTGACGGCGTTCATGCGCTCTACTCCGCAGCCATTTTCAGGGGCGCAGCTTGCGCGCCGCGCAGCAGCCGGCCGGGCAGGGCGTCGGTCGGCGTCCCGTCGCGGTAAGTCACCTGGCCCTTGACGAGGGTCGCCGTGTAGCCGCTCGCCCGCTGCACCAGCCTGCGTCCGCCCGTCGGCAGGTCGTAGGCGACAGACGGCGACTTCAGCGTCAGCCGGTCATAGTCGATGACGTTGAGGTCGGCCCGGTAGCCCGGCGACAGCAGGCCGCGATCGAACAGCCCGACCGTCTCGGCGGTGTCGCGGCACTGGGCCTTGATCATCTTCTCGATCGACAGCTTCGGGCCCCGCGTGCGATCGCGGGTCCACTGCACCAGGTTGCTGGTCGGGAACGACCCGTCGCAGATCATCCCGACATGCGCGCCGCCATCCGACAGGCCCGGGACCACGCAGTCGTGCTGCAGCATGGTCCGGACATGATCGAGGTTGTTCTCCGCGTAGTTCAGCAGCGGCAGGTACAGGATGCCGCGCCCGTTCCCCTCGCCGCCATCCAGCATGTGCTCGAGGGCCATCGCATAGGGATCGACGCCCCGCGCTTCGGCGAGAGCCGCGATCGAGGCGTCCGGCGTCGGCTCATAGTCCGGGTTGTCGCCGCCCATCGGAAAGATGCGGTCCCAGGCCCGCGCCGGCGACAGGCCAGGCGCCCGGGCGTTCTCGGCCTCTTCGCTCAGCAGCCGCGCCCGGAACTCCGGATCGCGCAGCATCGCCACCCGCTCGGCCAGCGGCTTTTCCTTGATGGCGCGGTAGCTCGGGTGGCTGGAGAACGGGTTGACGGTCAGCTCCAGGCCGAACAGCACCCCCACCGGCCGGGTCGCCACCTGGGCGCGGATTTGCAGGCCGGCGGCCTTGGCCTCCGTCATCTGCTCCAGCATGAACCGCCACTGCTGGGGGTCACGCGGGCTCTGCAGCAGCGAGAACGACAGTGGCCGGCCCGACCGTTCCACGATCCGCCGAAGCATGGCGAACTCTTCGGCGGGGTCGATAAAGTCGCTGACCACCTGCAAGACGCCCAGGCCGCCGTTCCCGGCCGCCGCCATGCCCATGGCGATGCCGGTCAGCTCGTCCTCGCCGGCCGTCAGCGTCGCGATCGGCGCGCCGTCGGAGGAGCGGTGGTTCAGGGTGCGTGAGGTGCCGAAGCCGATGGCACCAGCCTCCATCGCGCGCTTGGCGATGGCGGCCATGGCGTGGATGTCGGCCTCGGTGGCCGGCTCGCGGTTCACCCCCCGCTCGCCCATCACATAGACCCGCAGCGCCGCGTGCGGCAGCTGGCTGGCGACGTCCACATCGAACGATCGGCTGGCCAGGCCGTCGAGGTACTCCGGATAGCTCTCCCAGTTCCACGGCAGGCCTTCGCTCAGCACCGGGAAAGGAATGTCCTCAACACCCTCCATCAGCCGGATCAACCGGTTGTGGTCGGATTCACGACATGGGGCGAAGCCCACGCCACAATTGCCCATCACTACCGTGGTGACCCCGTGCCAGGACGAGGGCTGCATGCGGTTGTCCCAGGTGGCCTGGCCGTCGTAGTGGCAGTGCACGTCCACGAACCCGGGCGTCACGATCTGGCCGCGGGCGTCGATCTCCTCGGCGCCGCGCCCGGCGACCCGGCCGACCGCGGCGATGACGCCGTCCTTGACCGCCACGTCCGCCTCGAACGCCCCCTGCCCGGTCCCATCCACCACCGTCCCGCCGCGCACGACCAGGTCGAATGCATTTTCCATGGGGGAGCCTCCCAAAGCTCTTGCCATCACGCTCTCGCGTATCGCGTTTTCCGCAGTCTCCGCCTCAGGCGCGCCTGGAGCAAGAGGCGGGCGGGCGTTCCACATACGTGAAGCTCAACTTAACCACGGCCCTTGGCGCCGAATTCACCGAACCCTGGGATTGTCGGCCAGCCGGCGAGAACAGCCGCGAACGAGGCTGAGGGACCAGATGATCAACACCGATTTCCGCATCGAGTTCGAAGACGATCTGCGTCCCGACGTGCTGACGACGGATGATACCCAGACCCCGGTCGGCCAGACCGACGGCGCGCCCACGGAGACCACCGATGTCCCGGTCGGCGACATCGATCTCGCGCTCGGATTCGACGACGGCGTCCAGCTCCAGCTGTTCGCCGGCCAGGGCTTCGACTCCGGGTTCCTGAGCTTCCTGTAGGCTGCGCCGTCCCGAACGGCGCTCGGACGGGTCAATGGTGAAAACGGCAGGGCCGGAGCTACACCGTTCGGCGCTTCGCCTGGATCAGTCTCGGCACGACGAAGGGTCTATTTTCCAGGCAGGAGTCTTGAGCGATCGGCGGTTCGAGTGAACCGCCAATCGCTCTGGCACCCGGCGGGCGGACGCCTTAGGTTCGTCTCTCCAAGAGCCGCCTAACGCCTGAGAGACCTTCCATGGACGCCACGCCAGACCAGGCCTACGACGCCGCCCGCTATCGCCGCGCTGGCCGGGGCAAGATTTTCGACTCGGTGCTCGACCTGATCGGCGATACGCCGCTGGTCCGCCTGCCACACCTCATGGCCGCCTTGAAGCCCAAGGGCGAGGTGGTCGCCAAGCTGGAGTTCTTCAACCCGCTCGCCTCGGTGAAAGACCGCATCGGCGTGGCGATGATCGAATATCTGGAGGCCAAGGGCCTGCTGAAGCCCGGCGGCCGGATCGTCGAGCCGACCTCCGGCAACACCGGCATCGCGCTGGCCTTCGTGGCCGCGGCCAAGGGCTACAAGATCACCCTGGTCATGCCCGAGAGTATGTCCATGGAGCGGCGAAAGATGCTGCTGATCCTGGGCGCCAACCTGGAGCTGACCCCGGCCGAAAAGGGCATGGCCGGCGCTGTCGCCCGCGCCCGCGAGATCGTGGAAGCCACCCCCGGGGCGGTGATGCCACAGCAGTTCGACAACACCGCCAACCCGCTGATCCACCGGGTGTCCACCGCCGAGGAAATCTGGAACGACACCGAGGGCCGCGTTGATGCGGTCATTTCCGGAGTCGGAACAGGCGGCACGATCACGGGCATCGGCCAGGTGTTGAAGGCCCGCAAACCCTCGGTGCGCATGGTCGCGGTCGAGCCGGAAAACTCGCCGGTGCTGTCGGGCGGCGCGCCCGGGCCGCACAAGATCCAGGGCATCGGCGCGGGCTTCGTGCCCTCGATCCTCGACCGTGGGATCATCGACGACGTTGTGCAGGTGTCCAACGAGGACAGCTTCGCCATGGCCCGGCGCGTGGCGCGCGACGAGGGCATCCCCGTGGGCATCTCCTCTGGCGCGGCCCTGACGGCCGCCTTCGACTACGCCAGCCGCGACGACATGGCCGGCAAACTGATCGTCGCCATCATCCCCAGCTTCGCCGAACGCTACATCTCGACGGCGCTGTTCGACGGGCTGTGACGCATGGCCCTCCCCTCCCCCCGTGAGCGCAGCGAGCGGAGAGGGAGGGGCAGGGGGTGACCGACGTCTATCCCCCCGAGAAACGCTCTGCCGTCATGCGCAGCGTTAAGGGCAAGGACACCGCGCCCGAACTGACTGTCCGCCGCGCGCTCACCCGGCTCGGCGCCCGCTACCGCCTCCACCGCAAAGACCTGCCCGGCATCGTATTGCCCGGCCGCAAGCTGGCGATCTTCGTTCACGGCTGCTTCTGGCACGGGCACGACTGCGCGCGTGGGGGCCGGGTGCCGCAGCAGAACCGCGACTACTGGGTCGCCAAGGTCGCCCGCAACGTGGCCCGTGACGCCCGGACTCGCGAGGCGCTGGGCGTCGCGGGATGGCGGGTCGAGACGATCTGGGCGTGCGCGTTGAAGGACGCGCCCGGGCTTGAGGCCCGATTGCACACCCTCCTCGAGGCCTAACCCGCGGCGATGCCTTCCGGCGCGCCATTGGCTACCGGCGGCGGCGTACAGTTCCCCGCCCGCGCCTGCACGACGTAGAACAGGGCCCGCGAATGGGTAAAGGCGTTGTGTTCCGCCAGCGGCGTGGTGCTCTCGCCGGTCATCAGGCTGGCGGCCTCTTCGCCACCGCCGGGCTGGCTGAGCGCCGCCTGGTTCCAGCGCGACAACTGCGCGCCGCAGGCCGCGGCGGCGGCCTCCGCCACCAGGTCGGCGTCATCGCGCGACGACGCCAGGCTGTAGCCCCAGCGCATCACGCACTGGTCCACGGCCGCCGCGCCATCGGCGCCGGTCGCCAGCGGGGCCTTCGCCTGCTGCTTGAAGTCGATGCAGATTTTGCCATTGGCCGCCATCTGGGCCGGCCCCCGCTCGCAGGCGCTCAGGGTGAGCGCCGCGAGGCCGAGGGCTGCGATCGCCCAGGGTCGTTTCGGGGCACGGTTCATCGACGGACGGACGCGGGTTCGGACGCTACGACGTTGCCGTAGCGGTCGTAGTAGACCTTGCGCACCGAGGTGGCCTGCGCGCGCGCGGCCGTCCGGTGACGCGGCGCGACGTAGGCGCGGCTGCGGCCACAGCCGTTGCGGCCGACTTCGTGGCCGACCACCGCGCCGCCAAGACCGCCGATGATCGGGCCCGTGGACCCGTGCGTGACCGCTCCGCCAAGCAGCGCGCCGCCGACGCCGCCGATGATCGTGCCGTTGAGCTTGCGGCTGCGGCACGAAGCATCCGCCTCCGAGGGGGCGGCCAGCATGGGCAGGGCGATAAGGGTCGCGAGGGCCGTGATTGCGAGGGTCTTCTTCATGGCTTTTCAGCCTCCATCCAGATCCGTCCGGCGCTAACAACGCGCCATGCTCAGTCGGGATGCAGACAATCGGCCGATAGCTTCGCCGCGCGGCCTTCAGGCCACGGGCTCGACCTCCTGCACGCTCACCTCGGTCTTCACCGAATTGGCGATGAAGCACTCATCGTGGGCGTCGTGGTGCAGATGGTCGCGTTCGGCGTCGGAGGGCCGCCTGCCTTCGTAGGTGATCTCGGGATGCAGCGTGACGCGGGTCACCGCCATCCGGCCCTCGGCGTTCTTCTCCATCACCCCCACCGGCTCGTCGCGGTAGCGGGTGATGATGAAGCCGGCCAAGCGCGCCACATGCAGGAAGGTCAGCATGTGGCAGGTCGAGAGCGAGGCCACGAGCATCTCCTCCGGATCGACCGCGCCCTTGGCCGCCCACTTGCCGACCACATGGTGCGAGGCGGTGCCGGGCACGACATGCTCGGCGAACTTGACGCTGTGGGCGCGGCTGTAGCGACCCTTGGCGAAGTCGCCGCCGTCTTCCAGGCTCCAGTCGATGCTGGCGCGGTACTCCGCCATCGGAATGCTCTTCTCAGAAGGCCTCGGCCGGCAGTTTCATCAGCAGGTCGGAGCCGGTCTTCAGCTTCGCCAGCCGCCCGCTGGTCTCCGGCAGCACGCGCTCGATGTAGTAGCGGCCGATCACCAGCTTGGTCGCATAGAACGGGTCGTCCCCGCCCGCCGCCTGTTTCGCCAGCGCCGCCTTGGCCTGCAAGGCCCACATATAGGCCAGCGCCGTCAGGCCGAAGAGATGCAGATAGTCGGTGGACGCCGCCCCGGCGTTGTCCGGGTTGGCCAGGCCGTTGGCCATCAGCCACATGGTGGCGTCCTGCAACTCGGCCTTGGCCTTGGCGAGGCCCTCGGTGAACGGCTTCATCTGCGCGGCCGTCTCGGCCTCCACGAAGGCGTCGAGTTCCGCGAAGAAGCTCATCACGCCGCGCCCGCCGTCGGCCGCCAGCTTGCGGCCCACCAGGTCCAGGGCCTGCACGCCGTTGGTCCCTTCGTAGATCAGGGCGATGCGAACGTCGCGCAGGTACTGGCTGGCCGGGAAGTGCTCGGTGAAGCCCGAGCCGCCGTGGATCTGCATGGCGTCGGAGCAGACGTTGAAACCGCGGTCGGTGAGGAACGCCTTCACCACCGGGGTCATCAGGCCCATGTAGTCGCGGCCCTTCTGGCGCACCGCCTCGTCGGGGCTGGCCTCCGACAGGTCCCCGTGCAGCGCGGTCCAGGCCATGAAGGCGCGACCGCCTTCGATGATCGCCCGGGCATCCATCAGCATCCGGCGCACATCCGGGTGGACGATGATCGGGTCGGCGGGACCGTCGGCGTTCTTGGGTCCGGTCAGGGAGCGGCCTTGCAGCCGGTCCTTGGCGAAGGCGGCGGCGGCCTGGTAGGCGGCCTCTGCCTGGGCGATGCCTTGCAGGCCAACGCCCAGCCGGGCCTCGTTCATCATCACGAACATGATCGAGAGGCCGCGGTTTTCCTCGCCGATCAGCCAGCCGGTGGCCTCCTCGTGGCTGATCACGCAGGTGGCGTTGCCGTGGATCCCCATCTTCTCTTCCAGGCCCAGGCACTTCACCGAGTTGCGCGCACCCGGATTGCCATCCACGTCGGGCAGGAACTTCGGCACGATGAACAGGCTGATGCCCCGCGTGCCCGCTGGCGCCCCCTCGATCCTGGCCAGCACCAGGTGGACGATGTTCTCGGTCAGGTCCTGCTCGCCGCCGGAAATCCAGATCTTCTGGCCCGAGATCCTGTAGGTCCCGTCGCCTTGAGGGACCGCCTTGGTGCGCAGCAGCCCCAGGTCCGTGCCGCAGTGCGGCTCGGTCAGGTTCATGGTCCCGGCCCATTGGAACGAGGCCAGTTTCGGCAGGTAGAGGTCCTTCTGCGCGTCGCTGCCGCCGACATGGATCGCCGAGTAGCAGCCGTGGGTCAGGCCCGGGTACATGGCGAAGGCCATGTTGGCGGACGAACTCATCTCCGAGAAGGCCATGTTGACCACATGCGGCAGGCCTTGGCCGCCATAGGCCGGGTCCGAGCCCAGCGCCGGCCAGCCGGCCGCGACCAGCTGGTCATAGGCCGCCTTGAAGCCGGTCGGCGTCTTCACGCTGAAGTCCGGGGCCCAGGTGCAGCCTTCTTTGTCGCCGACGCTGTTCAGGGGCGCGAGCACCTCGGAGGTGAACTTGCCCGCCTCCTCCAGGATCGCCTCGACGGTATCCATGGCGGCGTCGGCGAAGGCCGGCAGGTTGGCGTAGCGATCCAGCTGCAACACGTCGCGCAGCAGGAAGACATAGTCCCGCACGGGGGCCTGGTAGGTCATTCAAATCTCCGCTTTCCCCTCCTTTAATGGGGAGGGACAGGCCGCGTAGCGGCCAGGGTGGGGAAGCCTGGATCGTACCCGACTCCACCATTCTGGCCCTTACTACCCCACCCTGCTCGCCTCCGGCGAGCGGTCCCTCCCCATGAAGGCAGGGAAGGGAAGCCTAGGCCTCCACCCCGTCCAGCCGGCGACGCAGCACCTGGTCGTAGGCGTCGGCGCGGGGCAACAGGTCGGGGCGCGTCTCGGCCAGACGCTTCTCCATGTCGGCGATGCCGGACTGGAGCTGGGCGATGGCGTCGTCGATGTCCTTCTTCTGCTGCTCCAGGGCGACGATGCGCTCCCTGAACTTGCGAAGGCTCTTTTCCGCCTGGGCGGCGCCGCTGTCGTCGGCTTCGTAGAGGTCGAGAATCTCGCCGATCTCGGCCAGCGAGAGACCCACCCGCTTGCCGCGCAGGATCAGCACCAGGCGCCCACGATCGCGGTAGGTATAGACCCGGTTCATCCCGTCACGGGCGGGGTTGAGCAGGCCCTTGTCCTCGTAGAAGCGCAGGGCGCGTGGCGTGCACTTGAATTCAAGACACAGCTGCCGGATCGTGTAAGTCCGGGCCGGACGGCGCAGGTCCGTGGGCATCTTGGACGCTCCTTCCTTCGTGTTATCGTTGATAACCAACTAAGGTCAGGCTTCCGTTTACGTCAAGGGAGACCGCCGTTCGCCCTGGCGGCTTCACTCTAAAGTGAACGATCGTGCTTATTGGTGGTCGGACCGGGTGCGCCGCAAGCTGCTCGACCGGCTGCGATGATGGTCTAGGTTGCAATCAATCTGTCGTCTTCGGGGGTCGAAAGTTGAAGCGTTTGGGGTGGGCCGGGGCCGGCCTGGCGGTGGCTGTGGCGCTTGCGCCGTCGAGTTCAGCGTGGGCGGCTAAGGCGCAGGTGTCCCTGCCTGCGGCGGCCGATCCCGTCGCCGGCCTTACCCGCCAGGAGGGCCTGATCCCGGTCTATGTCGATGCCGCCAAGGGCCGCATCCTGCTGGCCCTGCCGGCCCCAGACAGCCAGGGCGTCGCCGGTCGCTTTATCTACGTCACCGCGCTGCGCACCGGCCTCGGTTCCGCGCCGGTGGGCCTCGACCGGGCCCGCATCTCCGACACCCAGGTTCTGGCCTTCCGCCGGGTCGGTGGCCGCGTCCTGGCTGAGTTCGAGAACCCCCGGTTCCGCGCCGCCGGCGCGCCGGCCGCCGAGCAGGCCGCCGCACGCGAAGCCTTCGCCACGTCCGTGGTCTGGGCCGGAAAGGTCGAGGCGACCCTCCCGGATGGTCGCCTGCTGGTGGACATCGCAAGCTTCCTGACCCGCGACTCCATCGGCGTCGTCGATGCGCTCAAGACCTCCGGCGAGCCCGGCTACAAGCTGGTGGCCGACCTCACCATGGCCGACCCGGCCGCCGTGAAGGTGTTCCCGCGGAACCTCGAGTTCGAGGCCATCCAGAGCTATGCTTCCGACACCCCCGGCCCCGAGACCCGCAACATCGCCCCCGACCCGCGCACCATCACCCTGGTGGTGCGCCATAGCCTGATCAGCTTACCCGAGCCCGGCTACCAGGCCCGCCCGTTCGACCCGCGCTCCGGCGCCTTCGACGCCCTGGTGCTCGACTACGCTGCGCCGCTCGACCGGGACATCGTCCAGCGCGTCGCCCGCCGCTTCCGCCTGGAAAAGACCGATCCGACCGCCTCCGTCTCGACGGTGAAGGCGCCGATCGTGTTCTACGTGGATCGCGCCGCGCCCGAACCAATCCGCACCGCCCTGCGGGAAGGCGCCGCCTGGTGGGCCAAGGCCTTTGAGGCGGCGGGTTACAAGGACGCCTACCGCGTGGAGATCATGCCCGAAGGCGCCGACCCGCTGGACATCCGCTACAACGTCATCAACTGGGTCGATCGCGCTACCCGCGGCTGGTCCTACGGCCAGGCGGTCAGCGACCCGCGCACCGGCGAGATCATCAAGGGCTCAGTGCTGCTGGGCGCGCTCCGGGTCCGCCAGGACATGCTGATCTTCGAAGGCCTGGTGGGCGCCGACAAGTCCGGCCAAGGCGGACCGAACGACCCGATCCAGGTGTCGCTTTCCCGTATCCGCGCGCTGGCGGCCCACGAGGTCGGCCATTCCCTGGGCTTCGCCCACAATTTCGCGGCCTCCAGCCAGGACCGCGCTTCAGTCATGGACTACCCGCCACCTCGGGTGAAACTCACCGCGAACCAGATCGACCTGAGCGACGCCTATGGCGTCGGCATCGGCCCCTGGGACCGCTTCACCGTCGACTGGCTCTACGGCGACGGCGACCCGGTCGCTAAGGCGGCGAAGGCCCAGGCGACCCTGCGCTACATCACCGACCAGGATGCGCGCGGCGTCGGCACAGGCCAGCCGCACGCCGCCATTTGGGACGATGGCGCCGACCCCGTGGCGGAGCTCGCCCGGCTGATGGCCGTCCGCCGCGTCGCCATAGATCGCTTCGGCCCGCAGGCGCTGCGCCCGGGCGAGGCCGCGCAGGCGCTGAAGCGCAAATATGTGCCGATCTATCTGCTCCATCGCTACCAGGTGGAGGCCACCGCCAAACTATTGGGCGGGGTCGAGTTCAGCTACGCCGTGAAGGGCGATGCGGCCATGACGGCGAACGTCGTCCCCGCCGCCGACCAGCGCGCCGCGCTGTCAGGGCTGCTGGCCGCCATGGCGCCGGACGCGCTCGACACCCCCGAGGCTCTGATCCCGCTGCTCTCCTCGGGCCAGTCCGGCGGCGGCGACCGCCAGTACGACATCGAAGTGTTCGACGGGGCCAGCGGCCCGGTATTTGACGCTCTGGTCGCCGCGGATGTGGGCGCGGGCATCGTGCTCGACGCCATCCTCGCCCCTGAACGCCTGGCCCGCCTGACCGAGCAGCACCGACGCGACCCCGGCCAGCCCGGGGTCGGCGAGGTGACGGACAAGCTGCTGGCCCAGGCCTTCACCCCCGCGACCGGTCGCCTCGCCGAGATCGCCCGCCGCGTCCAGGTCCGCACGGCGCTGGAACTGGCCGCCACGGCGCGCCGCGCCGACGTGTCATCCTCCGCGAAGTCCGAGCTCACCCAGCGCCTCGCCGATCTCGCCGCGAAACTGAAGGCGGCTCCCGGGGCCGATCCGTCCGACCGCGCCCACCGCCTGACACTCGCGACCCTGCTGACCGACAAGGACGAACTTGCCCGCGTGCTGGCCCAGGCCAAACGTCGGCCCGAAGCGCCCCCCGGCATGCCGATCGGGGACGACGAGCGTTAGCCGGCGCGGCGGAAACCTTCGGCGCTGGCCTCGTCGGCAGGCGGCTCTTCGCCCGCCATGCCGGCCAGCCGCTGCAACGTCTGCTGCGCCTGCGCCGCGCGGCGGCGGACGCGGCGGAGTTCCAGTTCATCGACCGCGATATGGGCCAGGGCCCGCAGGCGTTCGACCTCCGCCCCCGTCAGGCGCGGCCGGGTCCGATCGTCCATCACGCACAGGGTCCCGAGATTGTGCCCCGACGGGCTGGTCAACACCGCGGCGGCGTAGAAGCGGATGCGCGGACCGCCGGTGACCTGCGGGTGGTCCTTGAACCGCGGATCCAGGGTGGCGTCCTCGACGATCATCACCGCCTCGGCCTCCAGCCCGATCGCGTGCGCGCAGAATGCGATCGCGCGCGGCCATTCGGATTGATCGGTCCCGACCCCAGACTTGACCCATTGGCGATCGGCGTCGATCAGGCTGATCAGGGCCACCGGCGCGTCGAACAGGTCGGCCGCCAGCCGGGTCAGGCGATCGAACGCCTCCTCCGGCGCGGTATCCAGGATTTCATAGCTGTTGAGGCTGTGCAGGCGATGGGTTTCGGACAAGGGAGGCTCCATCCTGCGAAGCAGTCTGCAACCAAACGTCGAGATAATCCCTAATGCCCGCCGCGTCACAGGCGCGCAGACCAGATGGGCCGCCTATGGCGCGACCAGCTCTCCGGCCAGAGCCCGCGCGATCAGGGCGAGTGTGCGGTCCACGCCGAAGATCGCCACGAAGCTGCCGAACCGCGGCCCCTGGCTCTGGCCCAGCAGCACTTCGTAGAGGGCAGAAAACCACAGGCGCAGCGGCTCGAATCCGGCGGTCTTGCCCACTTCGAACACCAGGTTCTGGATCGCCTCGGCGTCGGCGCCGGCCGGCAGCGCCTTGAGCTTGGCCGCCAGGTCTTCCATCGCCGCGCGCTCCTGGCCGGTGGGCGCACGGAACCGCTTCGAGGGCTTCACGAAATCCTCGTAGTAGTTGATCGCATAGCCCGCGAGCCTGTCGAGCAGCGGCTCGCTCTGCGGCGTCGCGCCGGGCAGATAGCGGGCGATGAAGGCCCACAGCAGGTCCTTGGTCGAAGCGTCCGCCGCCGACACCAGGTTCAGCAGCAGCGAAAAGCTCACCGGCGAGCCCGTGGCCGGCGGATCGCCGCGGTGGACGTGCCAGGCCGGGTTGTCCAGCTGCGGGGCGTTGTCGCCCTCCGCCTTCTTGCGGTTCAGGCTGTCGAGCTGCTGCAGATATTCGTCGGTGGCCTTGGGGATCACGTCGAAATAGAGCCGCTTGGCCGACTTCGGCGACTGGAACATGTAGTAGGTCAGGCTCTCCGGCGTGCCGTAGCGCAGCCACTCCTCCATGGTCAGGCCGTTGCCCTTGGACTTGGAGATCTTCTGGTTCTGCTCGTCCATGAACAGCTCGAAATGGAACGCCTCCGGCGGCGTCCCGCCCAGCGCCTGGCAGACGCGGTTGGACACGCGCACGCTGTCCACCAGGTCCTTGCCCGAGGCCTCGAAGTCGACCTCCAGCGCCGTCCAGCGCGCCGCCCAGTCCGGCCGCCACTGCAGCTTCACATGGCCGCCGGTCACCGGAACCTCGGTCAGCTCGCCGTCCTCGTCGCGGAAGGTGATGGTGCCGGCCTCGGCGTTGCGCGCCAGCGTCGGAACCTGCAGCACCCGGCCCGACTTGGGGCTGATCGGCAGGAACGGCGAATAGGTCGCCCGCCGCTCTTCGCCCAAGGTCGGCAGCATGATCGCCTGCACCTTGTCGAACCGCGCCAGCATGTTCAGCAGCACCGCGTCGAACCGCCCGGACTTGTAGGTCTCGGTCGAGCTCATGAAGGTGTAGTCGAACCCGAAGCCGTCGAGGAAGGCGCGCAGTCGGGCGTTATTGTGCGCCCCGAAGCTCTCGTACGCGCCGAACGGGTCACGCACCGAGGTGACCGGCTTGTCGCGATCCTCTTCCAGCATCTCGCGGTTGGGCACGTTGTCCGGGATCTTCCGGAACCCGTCCATGTCGTCTGAGAACACGATCAGCTCAGTCGGGATCGCGTCCTCGGTCAGCGCCCGGAAGGCGTTGCGCACGATGGTCGGCCGCGTCGCCTCGCCGAAGGTGCCCAGGTGCGGCAGGCCGGAGGCGCCATAGCCGCACTGGAAGATCACCGGCCTGGCCAGCGCTGGGATCGTCGCCACGGCCTCAAGGAACTTGCCCTGCGCGAACAGGACCGCCACGAGATCGCGCTCCGCGTCGGAGAGGCGGTTGCGGGTGATGCGGTCCAGCAGCAGCCGCGCCTGCTCGAACGGCCAGCTCTTGGCCTCGCGCGCGGCGTGGGACAGTCCTTGGAGGGTCGACATGGCGGGCGGCCTAACCTCCGAACGCTGCGGGCTCAAGCGCAATCGCAGCGGGGCAAGCGGCGCGCGCTTTCGATCCGCTGCCGACATCGCGCCGCCAGCCATGCTCGCCCTGACGCACTTGTTAATGCCCAGCGCTGCCTTAGGATAGTATACGCCATGGTGTGGAGGCTGCGTGACGGGTTCAGCGGCTGACATTTTCCTCTCCTACAAATCAGACGACCGGCCGCGCATCAGGCGATTGGTGGACGCGCTTGAAGCCGAGGGCTTCAGTGTCTGGTGGGACGCTCGCATCAGCGGCGGGGCGAACTGGCACCAAAACATCGAGGCGAACCTAGACTCGGCAAGGTGCGTGATTGTCGCCTGGACGAACGCCTCGGTGGGTCCTGAGGGACAGTTCGTGCGGGACGAGGCCCGGCGGGCGCAGGAGCGCGACGTCTACCTTCCGATCCGCCTCGACGCCGTCCGTCCGCCGCTGGGCTTCGGCGAAATCCAGGCTCTGTCGCTGCTGGGCTGGAACGGCGATCGCTCAGACCCGGGGTTCCAGGCGATCGCCGACGCCGTGCGCAGCCAGATTTCAGGCGAGCCTGTCGTTCGCCCGCACCCGCCCGTGCGCGCCCCGCGCATCTCGCGGCGTGCGCTCGTTGCGGGCGGCGC
Source organism: Phenylobacterium deserti (assembly GCA_943332615.1). Taxonomy (GTDB): domain Bacteria; phylum Pseudomonadota; class Alphaproteobacteria; order Caulobacterales; family Caulobacteraceae; genus Phenylobacterium; species Phenylobacterium deserti_C. The sequence continues at coordinate 1,629 of CALQQB010000057.1, read as the reverse complement.
CGGGGTCGCCGGCGTCGCCGTTGCCGGCGTTGGCGCATGGGTGCTGCTGACGCGTTCCGCCGCCTCGGCGCCCAAGAGCATCGCCGTGCTGCCGTTCGCCAATCTGAGCGGTGACCCCGGCCAGGCCTATTTCTCCGACGGCATGGCCGATGAGATCCGGAGCGCGCTGGCCCGCCTTGGCGGGCTGACCGTCATCGGCGCGACATCGTCGATCGCGGTGCGCAACGAGGACGCCCGCACCATCGCCCGAAAGCTCGGCGTCTCCAGCATCCTCACCGGCAGCGTTCGCCAGTCACCGTCGACGGTCCGCGTCAGCGCCGAGCTGATCGATGGCCGCACAGGGGCTTATCGGTGGACGCAACAATACGACCGCCAGCCCGGCGACGCGATCAGGATCCAGACCGATATCGCCCAGAAGGTGGCGACCGCGCTCCGGGGCGCTCTCGGCCTTGCGGCGCAGGCGGCGATTACCCTGGGCGGCACCGCCGACAGCGTGGCTCAGGATCTCGTCCTGCAGGTCAGAAAGCTGGGGCGGGGCTCCAGTCCTGAGTCTGTTCGCCGGCGGATCGCGCTGGCGGACGCGGCGATCGTCCGCGATCCCAACTACGCCGAAGCCTATGTCCAGAAATCCGACGCCCTGAGTACCCAGGCCGGGTACTTTGCGCCGTCTCCGACCGAGGTCGCCGACCTGCTGGCGCAAGCGGATGCCGCTGCCCAGAAGGCCGTGGCGCTCGCGCCAAGGTTGGGCTCGGCCCACGCCGCCCTCTCCGCAGTCGCGCTGACGAAACTCGATTTTCCGCGCGCGCTGCAGGAAATAAGACGGTCTCTCGCCCTGTCGCCAAGCGATCCGGAGGTGCTGACCAAAGGGGCCTTCACCCTTCGGTGCCTGGCGAGCTCAGAGGAGGCCCTGCGGATCGCCGATCAAGCTATCGCGCTCGATCCCTTGAACGCGCGATGCCATCGGTACAAAGCTCAAGTGCTTCTCAGCTTGCGGCTTTATGCGCAGGCGATCGAGGCCGGACGCAGGGCGCTGCGGATCTCGCCCGAAGGTCGATACGTGCACACCTTGGTCGGCGACGCGCTGCTTGGGCTCGGGCGGATTGAGCAGGCAAAGACCGAGTATCGGGCCATCGGGCCCGGCGATACCTTCACCTTGGCGCGCCTGGGCGTGCTGGCCGCGCGGACGAACGATCGCGCCGGCGCCGAACGGATGTTGGCGCAGCTCAAGGCGCAGGACGGCGCTGTCTCGAGCTACCAGTACGCCGAAATTCGTGCGGCCCTCGGCGACAAGGACCTTGCGTTCGCCGAGCTCGAAAATGCGCTCCAAGCCAAGGATCCGGGGCTGGTGGACCTGAAGGTCGATGCGTTCCTCGACCCGATCCGCAGCGATCCGCGCTTTGCGGCGTTGCTCAAGAGGCTCAACTTTCCCTGACGCTGGCTGCCGGCCTCCGAGCCAAAAAACGCCACCCCTCTCCGCTCAGCTACGACCGATTCTGACGTACCGCTGTGTTTCACTGCTGCGCATGATCGACGCGGACAATCTCCACGAAGCCGAACAGCAGGCGCTGGGCCAGTTGGCGCAGATGGACCTGGCGGCGGCGGCCAAGGTGCACGCCCTGCTGATGGCCT
>CALQQB010000056.1 GCA_943332615.1 Phenylobacterium deserti | reverse complement strand
GCTTCTACGATACGCCCATCGGCGTCATCGACCCGCGCCAGAAACGATTGCGCCGTCTTGCCGTCGCCGCTCGCGGCGACGGCAAGACGGACCCAAACCTGTCACCCATCCCTCCGGTCTAAAACGTCACCCATCCCTCCGCTGGACAGCCTGCTAAGTCGCCGCTCTGCTTAGCGCCACCAGCGCCTCATCGAGGCATGCACGGTCACCGGCGATGGCGACCTGGCCGCCGTGTGGGCCCACATCCTGGCCGCGCCAGTCGGTGACGATTCCGCCGGCGCCGGCGATCACGGGGATCGCCGCGTCGATGTCCCAGCTCTTCAGGCCCGCCTCGATCACCAGGTCCATCGTCCCGGCGGCGACCATGGCGTAGGCGTAGGCGTCGCAGCCCAGTCGGGCCAGACGGGCGGCGGCGCGGACCTGGGTCCAGGCGCCGCGCTCGGCGCCGTTGAAGCAGCCCTCGGGGTCGGTGGTGGCGATCAGGGCGTCGGTGAGCTTCGGGCAGGGCCGGACCCGCAGCGGCCGGGAGCCGTCCGGGGTCATCAGCCGCGAGCCGCCGGCATGGCCGATGTACAGTTCGCCCAGGAACGACTGGCCGATCGAGCCCACCACGGGTCGGCCTTCGTGGCGAAGGCCGATCAGCGTTGTCCAAAGGGGCAGGCCGGCGATGAAGGCGCGGGTGCCATCGACAGGGTCCAGCACCCAGACCCACTCGGCGTCGGGGCGGTCCTCGCCATACTCTTCGCCGATCACCCCGTGGTGCGGATAGCGCGCGGCGATCAGGGCGCGGATCGCGCGCTCGGCGCCCTTGTCCGCTTCCGTGACGGGGTCGAAACCTATGGTGAATTTGTTGGAGAGGCCGTGATCGCCGCGGAAAAGGGGCAGGATGGCCCCGGCGGCGGCGCGATTGAGTTCGACCAGGAAGGTGTCGAGCTCATCGACCAGGGCGGGATGGGCAAAGCTAGTCGCGATCATAGGACCGCCTTACCCTGCTTGGAGCGCCAACTTAAGCCACGAAACGGGCCCAAGCCTGGAAGATGGAGCTAGGCTTCGACTTCGCCGTTCATGGCCTTGGCCAGATCCAGCAGACGGCGGCGAGGCCGTTCGCCCAGCTGGTAGTAGGCGTGGATCAGGTCCTGGGTTTCCTTGCTGGACATCGCGTCGCTTGTGGATGCGGCGGTTTCCCGCTCCATCGACGCGCGCTGATCGCGGGTCAGACCCTCGTAGAAATAGCTCACAGGAACTTCCAGCACCTCGGCCAGTTGCCAGAGGCGGGCGGCCGACATGCGGTTGGCCGCGCACTCGTACTTCTGGATTTGCTGGAACCGAACCCCGCAGGCATGCGCCAGCTCTTGCTGCGTCAGCCCCAGCAGGCGGCGGCGGCGGCGCAGACGGCGGCCAAGATGGGTGTCGATCTCGTCCATGGAATCCCCGACCATGCTATCCCTTCGTCCCCGTTCGGGACTCAGTGGCTGAGACACCGCAATTCGCACGCCATCTGCTCCCGTTTGCCCGCCGTGGGCCACCTCGCCTAGGAAGGCCGATGGCAACACCTAACCCCTCATACGTGTCGGTTTTGATATGGATGCTGGAAGCCGCACTCTTTGATGGCGTCTGCGCGCTGGCGCGGCTGTTTCCGGTCGATTCCGTATCGGATAGTGGCGCCTGGATATTTCGATCTCTGGGTCCTCTGACGCGGGCGAACCGGGTAGCCGAGATAAATCTGAGGATCGCTTTTCCCCAGGCCTCCGACGCCGAACTGAAGCTGCTCCTCCGGGCGCAATGGACGGAACTTGGCCGGACATTTGCCGAATTCGTGATTTTGGACCGTATTGTAGCCGACGCAAGCCGTTTAGAGGTCGATGGAGAAGTCCGGCTTGCCGCGATCGCGGCAGATGGCAAACCCGTTGTGTTCATTTCAGGGCATTTCTCGAATTTCGAGGTGATGGCTGCGGCCCTGCTGCGGGCGGGCGTGACGTGCCAGATCACCTACCGGGCCATGAACAACCCCTACGTGGATGCCCGGGTGCGGCGGAACCGATTCAGCTACGGCGTCCGGCTGTTCGCGCCGAAGGGGCTGGAAGGCGCGCGGGAGCTGATGCGCGCCATCGGGCGGGGCGAGTCGGTGGCCCTGCTCAACGACCAAAAGTTCAATGGCGGCGTGGCCGCCCCGCTGTTCGGCGTCATCTGTCACACCGCGCCCGGACCCTCGACCTTCGCGCTCAGGTTCGGCATCCCGATCCTCCCGCTGAGCGTGCAGCGCACCGGGCCGGGCGCGCGGTTCAAGGTTATCGTGCATGAGCCGATCCGCCTGGAGAACACCGGCGATCGCGCCGCCGACATCGAAACCGGCGTCCGCCGGATCAACGCCTTCATCGAGGACCGGGTGCGCGCCCGACCGACCGAATGGTTCTGGGTGCATCGGCGGTGGCCCGGGGAGGTGTATCGGCGGCGTTGAGCCCAATCCCTGCCCTGACAAGCAGGGATGATCAGCCCTGGGTCTCCTGCCAGCGCTTCAGTGATTCTGCGGGGCCGGCGTAGGCTTCCTGCAGCTCCGCGCTCCAGTAGCGCAGCGCCTCCAACGGCACCTTCTGGCCGGTCACCGCGCAGACCACGTAGCGGCCCGGGCGCAGCACGGCGTATTCGCCGTCGCCGTAGTGGAGCTTGGCCAGGTCGTTGGCGCCGAAATCGCGATCATGGGCGTTCATCGCGGACTCTGTAGCGCGCCCGGCGCGCTCAGAACAGATCGCCTTGCGGCGGACCGTCGGTCTTCTTCGGGCGCACTGGGCGCGCGGCGGCCAGAGGTGGGGCCAAAACCTCCACCGGACCGGCCCCGTCGATGACCGCGCCGCGGGTGACCCTGTCGCCGAAGGTGATGGCCACCGCCTCGCCACTGGCCAGCGACGCGCCGGCCTGGACCAGAGAGCCGTCGGCCCGCGCCACCCGGGCGAAGCCGCGCTGCAGCGGCCGGTCCGGGTCGACGGAGGCATAGAGCTTGCCCAGGCCGCCGAGGCGTTCGGACAGCCGCTCCAGCCGTCGGCGCACCGAGGGCTCCAGCCGGACGGTGAGCGCGTCCAGCCGCTGCTTCTGCACCGCCTGGGGCCGCTTTAGCAGCAGGGGCGAGAACCGGCCCGCCACCCGCACCAGGTCGCGCTCATGCGCGGCGGCGTTCTTGGCCAGCCCGGCGGCCAGGCGGCCGGACACGATCCCGAAGCGCTGGGCGGCCATCTCCACCAGGTCCGGCACGCGCTTCAGAGCGCGGTCGGCGTTCTGGATGCGGCCCCGCCGCTCTTCCACCACCCGGCCACCGGAGCGGTGCAGGCGCGCGCCCAGGTCCGACGTCAGCGCCTTCAATTCGCTCAGCACCGGCGTGGCCATCTCGGCCGCGGCGGTGGGCGTGGGGGCGCGGCGGTCGGAGACGAAGTCGATCAGGGTGGTGTCGGTCTCGTGCCCCACGGCGCTGATCAGCGGGATTGGGCAGGCGACGACGGCGCGGGCCAGCGCCTCGTCGTTGAACGCCCAGAGGTCCTCCACCGAACCGCCGCCGCGCGCCACGATCAGCACGTCCGGCCGGGGCAGTCCGCCCGCGCCATCCAGGGCTGCGAAGCCGCGGATCGCGGCAGCCACCTGGGCTGCGGCGGCGTCGCCCTGCACCACCACCGGCCAGACGATCACCCGGCAGGGCCAGCGGTCGCGGATGCGGTGCAGGATGTCGCGGATCACCGCCCCCGTCGGGCTGGTGATCACGCCGATCACCGCCGGCATGTCTGGCAGCGCCTGCTTCCGCGACGCCTCGAACAGGCCCTCCGCCGCCAGCCGGGCCTTGAGCCGCTCCAGCTGCGCCAGCAGGGCGCCGACGCCGGCGACCTCCATGGTCTCGATGACGATCTGGTAGCGGGACCCTTGCGGATAGGCGGTGATCTTGCCCGTGACGATCACCTCCAGCCCCTGCTCGGGCCGCACCGACAGCCCGCGCACCTGGCCCTTCCAGATCACCCCGTCGATCGCAGCGCGCTCGTCCTTGAGGGTCAGGTAGACGTGGCCGTTGGAATGGAAGGTGACCTTGCTGAGCTCGCCCCGCAGCCGGACGAACCCATAGGCGTCCTCCAGCGTGCGCTTCAGCGCGAACGACAGCTCCGAGACGGAGTAGGGCCGTGCGTTGCCGGTTTCATCTGTCAGAGGGGCGGGGGCGTCGGTCATCGGGCGGAGGCTACACCATAGAAAAGAGGCGCGTCCGGGACCTCAAGGAAGCTTGCGCAGCCCTCGGTTCCAAACGCGCCTCTCCATCCCCAACGGATAGTCGCACCGCGTTGCCGCGGATCTCAGATGTAGCGGCGCAGGCTCCGGGCGAGCTCGACGGCGCCGGACTTCTTCTTGCTCTGGGCTGGCTGGTAGGCGACGCAGGCGTGTTCGTGGCAGTAGGGGCCGTTCTCTTCCGAGCGCCGGCCGCAGAAGGTGAAGTTGTCCAGCGACGGGTCGCCGATCGGCCACTTGCACATGTGGGCGCCCAGGGTCAGCACGGTGGCCGTGCCCGGGCTTTCATCGACATAACGCACCGGCGCGGGGGCCGGTTGCTGCTGCGCCGAGGCTGGCTCGGCGATCCGGCGCGGCGCGGACGGCGAGGCTGCCACCGGACGCGTCGGGCGCGGCGCCTTGAACACCGTGCGCTGTGGCTTCGACGGTGTGGCGCGGCCCGAAAGTCCCAGCCTGTGAACCTTGCCGATCACCGCGTTTCTGGTAACGCCCCCCAGCTGCTTGGCAATCTGGCTCGCTGAGAGCCCGTCCTGCCAAAGCTTCTTCAGGAGTTCGACCCGTTCGTCGGTCCAGCCCATGGTTTCGCCTTCCCCTGCAGCCAGCGGCGCCCGAACGGCGCTGGCATCAACATCTTGTGGCGTATGGCTAACTCGCCGCTCACCAACCACCACCAGTAGTAAACAAACGGCTAAAGGCCACAATAGGCGCCACCATGGTTCTCCACAGGAACTAGATGTTGCGTCCGGAGGTCGCACCCCCCGCGCACGCAGACTTGAACCGCGGCGGCGCACGGCGCACATCTCGACCATGCGAGACATGCCCACCGTCGAGACCATCCGTCCGCCCGAGCCGCGCGTGTATTCCGGCGTCAACTGGGAGGGGCTGAAGACCCTCTACCTTCGGGAGGTGCGGCGGTTCATCAAGGTGGGGACCCAGACCCTGGCCGCCCCGGTGGTGACGGCCCTGCTCTACATGCTGGTGTTCGTGGTGGCGGTCGGTGGCGGGCGCGAAGTCCACGGCGTCGCCTACGGCACGTTCGTGGCGCCGGGGCTGATCATGATGCAGATCCTGTCGAACGCCTTCCAGAACTCGTCATCGTCGCTTCTGCAGGCCAAGTTCAACGGCCTGATGGGCGACTTCATGACCCCGCCGCTGACGCCTGGTGAGCATGTGGTCGGCTTCGGCGGCGGCGCGGCCACCCGCGGCATCCTGGTGGGGACCATCAGCCTGGTCGCCATCCTGCCCTTCGCCCGCCTGCCGGTGGCCCAGCCCTGGGCGGTGCTCTACTTCGGTCTGGGCGCGGCGTTCATCATGGGCTTCATCGGCATCATGGCCGGCCTCTGGGCCGAGAAGTTCGACCACATGGCCGCGGTCACCAACTTCGTGATCATGCCGATGACGTTCCTGTCGGGGACCTTCTACCTGGTGGAGCAGCTGCCCGAGCCATTCCGCACCTTCAGCCATTTCAACCCGATCTTCTACCTGATCGACGGCTTCCGGTACGGCTTCATCGGGACCGCGGAAGGCAACCTGGCGGTGGGTGTGGCGATGACCGCCGTGCTCACCCTGGGCCTGGGCTGGGCCTGCCTGTGGATGTTCCGGGTCGGCTACAAGATCAAGACCTAGGGCCGCCGGCCCGGTTGTCGCTAACCGGTCATGTGCAAACGCTAGCGTGGGCCACTGCAAAACCCAGCCTCGCGTGCTGCAAAATATTGACATGCAAGGGCTTGGCGACGAAAACGCCAAGCCTTCCGGTCCCCGCCGCTCCTTGCGCGGGGACGCTTCCGTTTTGGAGGGCTCTTCCAGTGGCCGACACGTCCGCGCCGCCCGTTTCCCCCCCCGTCCCCAGCGATCATCTGATGGGCGTCTATGCGCGCGCGCCGCTGGCGTTCGAGCGAGGCGAGGGCGTGCGACTGTATACGGCCGAAGGGGAAGAATACCTCGACTGCATGGCGGGCATCGCGGTGACCGCCCTGGGGCATGGTCACCCGAAACTGGTCCAGGCCGTGAAGGACCAAGCCGAGAAGCTCTGGCACACCTCAAACATCTTCCGCATTCCGAACCAGGAGAAACTGGCGGACCTGCTGACGGCGCACACCTTCGCCGACGTCTGCTTCTTCACCAACTCGGGCGCCGAGGCCATCGAGTGCGCGATCAAGACCGCGCGCAAGTATCACTGGTCCAAGGGCCATCCGGAGCGGATCGACATCATCGGCTTCGAGGGATCGTTCCACGGCCGGACCTTGGCCGCGGTCAACGCCTCGGGCAACCCAAGCTACCTGGAGGGTTTCGGCCCGCCGATGCCGGGCTTCGTCCATCTCCCTTACGGCGACCACGACGCGCTCAGGGCCGCGATCGGGCCGACGACGGCGGCGATCATCATCGAGCCCGTGCAGGGCGAAGGCGGCGCCCGCGCCCTGCCGGACGCATGCCTGCGCGGTCTGCGGCAGCTGTGCGACGAGACCGGCGTGCTGCTGATCTACGACGAAATCCAGTGCGGCCTGGGCCGGACCGGAAAGCTGTTCGCCTATGAGTGGGCCGACGCTCCGCCAGACATCATGGCGGTGGCCAAGGCCCTGGGCGGCGGCTTTCCGGTGGGCGCATGCCTGTCCACCATCGCGGCGGCCAGCGGCATGACCCCCGGTTCCCACGGCTCCACCTATGGCGGCAATCCGCTGGCGATGGCGGTGGGCGTAGCCTCGGTGGAAGAGCTGGTGAAGCCGGAACTCATGGACAATGTCCGCGAGGTGTCGGGCTACCTGAACCAGCAGATCTCGGGCCTGAAGGACCGCTATCCCGACGTGGTGCTGGATATCCGCGGTAAGGGCATGCTGATCGGCGTCCAGCTGGGCACGCCCAACCGCGAGTTCATGCAGCACGCGCGCGACGCCCACCTGCTGATCGCCGGGGGCGGCGACAACTGCATCCGCCTGCTGCCGCCGCTGAACCTCACCCGCGAAGAGGCCCGCGAGGCGATCCAGCGACTGGAGATGGCCTGCGAGGCGGCCCAGGCCAAGGCGCGATCGAACAAGGCTGGGGCCGCGTGAGCCAGGCGGCGCCGCGGCACTTCCTGGATCTCTGGAGGCTCGAACCGCACGACCTCAAGGCCATCATGGCCGATGCGCGGGCCCGCAAGGCCGCGCGCGTCGGCTGGCCCAAGGGCAAGCCCGACCCCGACCGGCCGGCCGAGGGCCGGACGTTGGCGATGATCTTCCAGAAGAATTCGACCCGGACCCGCTTCTCATTCGACGCGGCGATGCGCCAACTGGGCGGCGATGTGATCATCTCCACGGCCAGCGACATGCAGCTGGATCGCGGGGAAACCATCGAGGACACCGCCCGCGTCCTGTCGCGGATGGTCGATGCGGTCATGATCCGCGCCAACAGCCATGACGACCTGGAGCGCTTCGCCGCCGTCTCCACCGTGCCCCTGGTCAACGGCCTGTCGAACCGCAGCCACCCCTGCCAGATCCTGGCGGACATCCTCGCGTACGAGGAACGCTGCGGGTCGATCGAAGGCAAGACCCTGGCCTGGGTGGGCGACGGCAACAACGTCTGTTCCACCTTCATCCACGCGGCGCCGGTGTTCGGCTTCAGCCTGCGCATCGCCAGCCCCGCCAAATATGCGCCGGACGGGACGGATCTGGCCCGCGCCGCCGAACTGCAGGCGCGCATCCATGTGACCGAGGACCCGATCGAGGGCGTCGCCGGCGCCGACTGCGTGATCGCCGACACCTGGGTTTCCATGGGCGATACCGACGCCGAGGACCGCCTCGCCACGCTCGCGCCCTACCAGGTCAACGCCGCGCTGATGGCCCGCGCCAAGCCGGACGCGGTGTTCATGCACGATCTGCCCGCCCACCGCGGCGAGGAGGTCACGGGCGAGGTTCTTGACGGCCCGCGGTCCCTGGCCTGGGACGAGGCGGAGAACCGCATCCACGCCCAGAAATCGGTCCTGGCGTGGTGCCTGGGCGCGATCTGACACGCTCGCAACCCCGCCGCCGCATCCTATATTGGCCCCCATGCCTGATACAGATTCCATCCCCGACGACGTCGTCGGCGCGTTCCAGATCGATGGTGAGCCTGTGCGCGGGCGGCTGGTGCGGCTGGGGCCGGCGGTCGATGAGATCCTTAAGCGCCACAACTACCCGGAGTGCGTCGCCAACCTGCTGGGTGAGGCCTGCGCCATGGCCGCACTGGTCGGCTCGAACCTGAAGTTCGACGGCCGGCTGGTGGTGGAGGCCCGTGGGACCGGGCCGGTGCGCTATGTCGTGGCCGACTACGACACCTCTGGGGGCCTGCGCGGCTATTGCAGGTTCGACGCCGACGAGGTGGCCGCAATCAGCGGCGGCTTCCTGCAGCCGGGCGCCAAGTCGCTGCTGGGCGAGGGGGTGTTCATGATGACCGTCGACCAGGGGTCGGACATGGACCGCTACCAGGGCGTCACCGACATCCAGGGCGAGACCCTGGCGCTGTGCGCCGAGCAGTACTTCGCCCAGTCCGAACAGACCCCCACGCGCATCCGCCTTGCCGTGGGCCGCGCGCCGGCCGGCTGGCGGGCCGGCGGGGTGCTGATCCAGTACATCGCCGAAGATGACGCCCGCGGTTCGACCGTGGAGGCCTGGGTGCGCACCCAGGCGCTGTTCGAGACCCTGGGCGAGGACGAGCTGGTGGACTCCGAGCTGGCGGCCAACCATCTGCTGTTCCGCCTGTTCCATGAGGACGGTGTCCGCGTCTTCGACCCCAAGCCGCTGCGGCCCTTCTGCCGCTGCAACCTGGAGCGCATCGAGACGGTGCTGAAGTCCTTCGACCGCGCCGAGCGCGAGGACATGGTCGAGCCCGACGGCCACATCCGCGTCACCTGCGAGTACTGCTCGACGGTCTATGCGGTAGAACCGGGGAGCTTGGAGACAGCATAGTCAGGGGCTGGGGGACTTCTTCGGCCCGCGTTGCCCCGCCGCCACCGCCTCGCACACGGCCGCGATCGCATGCGCGGCCTCGTCATCGGCCCCGGCGTCGCGCCAGTTCGCTGTCTCGGTCTCGCGGTGGGCGACCTCGTCCTTGAGGTTGTTGCGCGCGAAGAGGGTCATCTTCAGCAGGGCGTGGCGCTTGTTCGGGCAGTCCACCAGCCACCGCTCCAGGTCCGAGCGCATCTGGCCGCCGCCGACGTCCATCGGCGCGAACAGCTCGTGGCGGAAGTCGGCCTCGGCCATGCGGTCCTTGCGCAGTGTCACGCCGTCCGGCGAGGCCAGGAACAGGCCGTGGGGGCTGATCGCCAGCACCCGCCACCCGGCCACATCCAGGTGGGCGGCGCTCCAGGCGAGCACGTCCTTGGCGTCCAGGCTGGCCGGCGGCGGCGGGTCGGCGGCGGGTGGGGTCTGCGCGCCCGCCCCTGCGGCCGCCAGCAGGCCGGCGGCGAGCACGGTTGCCAGAATGGCGGGGCTGCGCGCGGCGGTCATGCCGCGTCCAGCGCCCTAGACACGTCGCGCACCAGGTCGCCCGGACCCTCCAGGCCCACGCTCATCCGCACCCAGCCTTCGGTCAGCCCGATGGCCAGGCGCTCGGCCTCCGGCATAGAGCGATGTGTGGTGGTGGATGGGTGCGTGGCCATCGACTTTGCGTCGCCGAGGTTGTTGGAGATATCGACGATCTGCAAGGTGTCGAGGAATTTCCAGGCCGCCGCGCGGGAGCCCAGGTCGAAGGCCACGACGCTGCCGCCGCCGGTCATCTGGTTGGCGATGATGGGGGCCTGCGGGTGGTCGGGGCGGCCGGGATAGATGGTCTTCCGGGTCTTCGAGTGCGCGGCGATGGCGTTGGCCACCTTGCCGGCGTTCTCGGTCTGGCGGCGTACGCGCAGCTCCAGGGTCTCCAGCCCCTTCAGCAGCACCCAGGAATTGAACGGCGACAGCGCCGGGCCAGTGTGGCGGTGCATGTCCTTGTAGGACTCGGTCATCAGGGCGTCGGCGCCCAGGATGGCCCCGCCCAGCACCCGGCCCTGACCGTCGATGTGCTTGGTGGCCGAATAAACGACGATGTCCGCGCCCAGCGCCAGCGGCTTCTGGAAGATCGGCGTGGCGAAGACGTTGTCCACCACCAGCTTGGCGCCGGCCGCGTGCGCGATGTCAGCCACCGCGCCGATGGCGGTCACCTCCAGCAGCGGGTTGGCCGGGCTCTCGACGAGGAAGGCCTTGGTATTGGGCCGGACGGCATTCTTCCAGGCCTCAAGGTCGGTGGCGTCGACATAGGTGGTCTCGACGCCAAACCGTGGCATCCACTCCGAGAGGATCCAGCGGCAGGACCCGAACAGCGCGCGGCCGGCGACGATATGATCGCCCGCCCGGACCAGGCCCATCAGCGACAGCTGGATCGCCGCCATGCCTGAAGCGGTCGCCTTGCACTGCTCAGCGCCCTCCATCAGGGCCAGCCGGTCCTCGAACATCTGCGTGGTCGGATTCCCGAACCGTTGGTAGATGAACCCGGGCGAGTTGCCCGCGAACCGGTCGTCGGCCGCCTGGGCGCTCTCGTAGGCGAAGCTCTGGTTCAGGAAGAGCGCCTCGGAAATCTCGCCATAGGGCGTGCGCGCGAGCCCGCCCCGCACCGCCTTGGTCTCGACCTCCCAATCGCGCGGATCTTCCGCCATCGTGGCCTCCATCACCTGAAATCGGTCTGCGGGATGGACGCCGAGACGCACACCGTCAAGGCCCGCTCTCGCGGAAGTGGCCCCCCTCGATCTCGCGGGACTGGGGGCTTGCCACACGCCCGATCTGCGCTAAGGCTTCGCCGCCCATGAGCGTATTCAATACTCCGGGCATCCTGCCCTGCCAGTCCATCGAAGCCTTGATCCGGGACGGCGCCATCGCCTCGGCGAGCCCGTTCGAACCCGATCAGGTGCAGCCCGCCAGCCTCGACCTGCGGCTCGCCGGCAAGTGCTGGCGGGTGCGCGCCAGCTTCCTGCCGCGCCACGGCACGGTGCGCGACCGTATCCGCGAGGTCGCCATGCATGAGCTGGACCTCACCAAGGGCGCGGTGCTGGAGCGTGGCTGCGTCTATATCGCCGAGCTGCAGGAGCGGGTGAAGCTGCCGCCCGGCGTTTCGGCCCGCGCCAATCCGAAGAGTTCGACCGGCCGGGTAGACGTGTTCGTCCGCGTGATCACCGACTATGGCCACGCCTTCGACGACGTCGACGCGGGCTATGACGGCCCGCTCTATATGGAGATCGCGCCGCAGACCTTCTCGGTGCTGGTGCGGTCCGGCACCCGGCTGAACCAGCTGCGCCTGAAGGCCGGGACGCCGCAGCGGCTGCGCACCGAGAGCGTCGGCGTCGATCTGACCGGCGAGATCGCCGGGTTCCGCGGTCGCCGCCACGCCGGAGTTGTCGATCTGGACCATGAGGACGGCCATGACCCCCATGACTTCTGGGAGCCGCTGATCCCGCGTAATGGCCAGCTGCTGCTGGACCCCGGCGAGTTCTATATCCTGGCCTCCAAGGGCGCTGTCGAGATCCCGGTGATGGAAGCCGCCGAGATGACGCCGATCGATCCGTCGGTCGGTGAATTCCGGGTCCACTACGCCGGATTCTTCGACCCCGGCTTCGGAACCGACGAGGCGCACGGCAAGGGCTCCAAGGGCGTGCTCGAGGTTCGCAGCCACGAGACCCCGTTCATCCTGGAGGACGGCCAGACGGTGGCCCGCCTCGTCTACGAGCCGCTGACCGAGCGGCCCACTCGCCTTTATGGCGACCTTGGGTCGCATTACCAGCGCCAGGGTCTCAAGCTATCGAAGCATTTCCAAGTCTGGACGTGACGCCTCCCTCTCTCCGAGTGTCGGGCGGGAGTTGTCGGGCCAGCGAGGTGCATTGGATCGGCAGGCTTGCCGGCCCGGCGGAGTGGCTCGGCGCTGTCGGGGGCGCTGGAGCCGGCTCATCGCGCGGCGCCCAGGCTTCAGGCTGTCGTCGGCCGCAGGTAAACCGACCGCACTGGCCGTTCCATCACCCGGCGCACCATGGGCTCGAAGGCCTCCAGCGGCATGGAGACATAGGACGGCTCGAAGGAATTCTGGTCGTAGAGGTGACAGAACTGGGCGGTGTATTCGAAGTCCGGATGGCCGCGGAATTCCTCGCGCATGTCCCGGTCCAGGCCGATGTGGTGGAAGAAGTAATAGCCCTGGAAGACGCCGTGCTTCTCCAGCATCCAGTAGTTCCGCTCGGAGACATAGGGCTTCAGGATCGCCGCGCCCAATTCCGCGTGCGCCGCCGGCAGCAGCAGGTCGCCGATGTCGTGCAGCAGGGCGCAGACCACATATTCCTCGTCCTGGCCGGCGCGGAACGCCCGGGTGGCGGTCTGCAGCGAATGTTCCACCCGGCTGACCGCGAAGCCGCCGTCGTCATCGTCCAGCAGGCGCATGTGGTCGAGAATTCGGTCCACGTGCTTGCCTCGGTGGGCGGCGCCCGCGCGGCCGATGGCGGCCCAGTCCTCGGCGGTGCTGTCGGACATCGCGGTGTATAGGGCGCGCGCCTGTTGCGGGATCGGGGTTGCGTCGTCGGCCATCGGAAACTCCAGAAGCCTCAAGGCTCGCATCGTGCGGGCGCGCCTGGGCCACGTCAACGTGCGACATTTGACAGCCGGACCCATGCGGCGCTGATTTGTCCTGAGGCCCGACTAGGCCGCTTCGGGGGAGGCAGACATGTCTGTGGAACTTCAGCTTCTGGTGTGCGCCGTCGCGCTCACCCTGATCCAGGTGGTGGTGGCCGTGGTGGGCTCAATCACCCAGGTCGGCATGCCGCCGCTGATGGGCAACCGCCAGGGCCTGGCCGAGTTCACCGGCTGGGTCGGCCGCGCCCACCGCGCGCACCGCAACATGCTGGAGAGTCTGGTGATCTTTGCGATCCTGGTGCTTGTGGCCCATGCCGCCGGCCGCGAGGACGCTACCACGGCGCTCGGCGCGCAGATCTTCCTATGGGCCCGGTTGGCCTTCGCGGTGATCTACATCGCGGGCATCCCCTACCTGCGCACCGTGGCCTGGGCGGTGGCGCTGACGGGCCTGATGTTGATCTTCAAGCAGGTGATCTGACGTCCGGTCGTCGGCCTCGGCTTGAGGGCTGGCCCCAGACCCGCTAAAGGGATCGCCCTCCGGACCGGCGCAACGCTGCGGGCCTGGACATGCGGCCGTAGTTCAGAGGTAGAACGTCAGCTTCCCAAGCTGAATGTCGTGGGTTCGATTCCCACCGGCCGCTCCAATTTTTCTCAGATGCCGAGGCGGTCCGACGTTTAGCGGTGACGCCCGATCAATTCGCTGCCGAAGCGGTCGTTGCTGTAGCGGCTGTCGAAGCGATCGTAGGGGCGGCGGGGGTCGCGGTCGAAGAAGGACGGGAAATAGTCGGGCCGGCCTGTGGTGATCGTCGTGGTGACGTCGCCAAAGCTGTAGGTCTGGCTGCGGCGGTCATTGCGTTGTGACCCCAGGAAATCGAGGCCGCCTTGCGGGCGGCCGTCGGCGGCCAGGCTGTCGCGCAGGTCGATGCCGCCCCCGGCGCTGCGCGTCTGCTTCAGGTGCGGAGCCTGGTCGCGGTTGGGAGCCGGGGTGACGGTCAGCGCCAGGGCGGGCGCGGTGACCAGGACAGCGGCGGCGAGCACGGTGGCGGACACGATCCGGCGCATGGGAACTCCTTGGCGACGAGCGGCAGGCTAGGCCCTGCGTCGGCCAAGTCAAACGGTCACTTCTGACGGCCCACGGGCGTCCAGGTTGAACGCCGAAATCTCTGGTTAGAGAATTTTGTTCTCCAAGACTGGCTTATAAACGCAAGTGAATTCTACATAATCGCCCGAACGCGCCCAATTGCAGCAATGATATTCCAGCTACGCCAGTCATCCTCATCTTCCGTATCGAGAACAGAGGACCCTGCCGTGCTTCGAGTCTTCACACAGCATCCCCGCACGGTGGGCGAGAGCTATTTCGAGCATCTCGGGTCGGCCTGCGGGTTCGCCGCGACCATGGCGGTGGGGGCGATGGTCTGCCTGCTGCACGGCCTGTTCCCCTTCGCCTTCCAGAGTTCGGGCAGCCGGCGCATCCGTGACCTGCACGACCGGATGGTGACCCACCGCAAGGCGCCAAAGCCGGGCGTGCGCCGGCTGGCGCCGGTCGCGGGTCTGGTGGTCGCCGGCCTGCTGACCCTGGCCGCCACCCTGGTGGCCAAGGCGTTGAACCAGCCGGTGGCGCCCTTCGCCCTCGTGGGCGGCTTCCTGATCGCCGCGCCTTTGGCCGGCCGCCTCGACCTGACGCCCGGCATGAAGATGGCCGAGCGGCCGTTGCTGCGGGCCGGCATCGCCTTGCTGGGCCTGCGCATCGCCCTGGGCGACATCGTCAACCTCGGGCCGCAGACCCTGCTGCTGGTGCTGGGCTGCGTGGCCCTGACCCTGGCGGTCGGCTCCTGCATCGGTCGGCTGTTCGGCCTGCCCAAGGGGTTCTCGATGCTATCGGCCAGTTCCACGGCGATCTGCGGCGCCTCGGCGGCCATGGCGGTGGCGTCGGTCCTGCCGCGCGGCGAGGAGACCGAGCGCCAGACCGGCTATGTGGTGGCGGTGGTCGCCACGCTCTCGACCTTGGCCATGCTGGCCTATCCGGCGCTCGCCCACCTGGCGGGATTGCCGCCGCAGGCCACCGCGGTGTTCCTGGGCGCCTCGATTCACGACGTGGCTCAGGTGGCGGGCGCTGGCTACTCGGTCTCGCCGCAGGTCGGCGATCTCGCGGTGACCGTGAAGCTGGTGCGGGTGTCGCTGCTGGCGCTGGTCGTGGCGTCGGTGGCGTTCGCCATCGTCGGGTCGCGGGGCGGAGACACCAAGGGAGGCGAGGCGAAGAGCGGGGGCCGCGCGGTGCTGCTGCCGGGCTTCGTCATCGCCTTCTTCGCCCTGGCGGCGGCGCGCAGCACCGGCCTCGTGCCCGCGGGCGTCCTGCCGGTCGCGACCTTTGCCTCGAACCTGCTGATCGGCGCGGGCGTGGTCGCGGTCGGGGCCAAGACCTCGCTGAACGGGCTCAAGGCCATGGGGTGGAGGCCGCTGGCCGCGCTCACCTGCCAGACTGCGCTGCTGTGCGGCCTGGCTTTCGGGGCGGCAAAGCTGGTCAGTTAGCGGCTCACCAGATCTTCACCCGCTGTTCCGGCGCGACGTACAGCTTGTCGCCCGGCTGGACGTCGAAGGCCTGATACCAGCCGGGGATGTTACGGATCGTGCCGTCCACCCGATAGATGGCCGGCGAGTGCGGGTCGGTGGCCAGGCGCTGCTTCAACTGTTCGTCGCGGATCTTCTCGCGCCAAACCTGGGCCCAACCCAGGAATACGCGCTGGTCGCCGGTCAGCCCGTCGATCACCGGGGCCGGCCCGCCCTTCAGCGAGGTGTGGTAGGCGTCGAGGCCCAGCGACAGCCCGCCCATGTCGCCGATGTTCTCGCCCATGGTCAGGCCGCCCTGCACGTGTTGGCCGGGCAGGGGCTCGAAAGCCGAATACTGGGCGCCGAGGCGGTCCGTCTGGACTTTGAACTTGGCGGCGTCCTCGGCGGTCCACCAGTCGCGCAGCGTGCCGTCGCCGTCGGACTTGCGGCCCTGGTCGTCGAAGCCGTGGCTGATCTCGTGGCCGATCACCCCGCCGATGCCGCCGTAGTTGATCGCCGGGTCGGCGTCGGGATCGAAGAACGGCGCCTGCAGGATTGCGGCCGGGAAGACGATCTCGTTGTTGGGCGGGTTGTAGTAGGCGTTGACGGTCTGCGGGGTCATGCCCCACTCGGTCTTGTCCACCGGACCGGCCAGCTGGGCGACGTTGCGGCGCCACTCGAAGTCGGTGGCGCGACGGGCGTTGCCGTAGAGGTCGTTCGCCTTGAATTCCAGTTTCGAATAGTCGCGCCAGTGGTCGGTGTAGCCGATCTTGACGGTGAACTTGGCAAGCTTCTCCAGGGCCCGGGCCTTGGTCTCGTCGCCCATCCAGTCGAGACGCTCGATCCGGCCCTTCAGCGCCACGCGGACGTCGCCCACCAGGGCGTCCATCTTGGCCTTGGAGTCCGGCGGGAAGTAGCGGGCGACATAGACCCGGCCTACCGACTCGCCGATCGCGTCGTCCATGAAGGCGACGCCGCGCTTCCAGCGTGGCTTCTGCTCCGGCTGGCCGCCCAGTTCGCGGCTGCGGAACTGCCAGTTGGCGTCCACGAAGCGCCTGGAGAGATAGGGCGCCGCCCCATCGGCGACGTTGAACGCCTGCCAGGCTTTCAGCGTCTCCAGCGAGGCGTCGCCATAGACCTTGGCGAACTTCGGGAAGGCCGTGTCGGTGGTGACCACGATCCGGTCCAGCTTCGGGAGTTCTGAGCCGGCCAGGTAGCGGTTCCAGTCAAAGCCCGGCGTCAGAGCCTGGAGTTCGGCCAGGGTCTTGGGATTGTAGGTCTTGTCGCGGTCGCGGCGCTGAATCCGGGTCCAGCTGGCCTCGGCCAGGCCGGTCTCGAAGCTGACGATGGCGGCGGCGTTCTCCTTCGGCTTCTCCCAGCCGATCATGGTCAGCATCTGCTCGACGTAGGCTTGGTACTTGGCCTTCTTCTCGGCGAACGACGGCTGCAGGTAGTAGTCGCGGTCCGGCAGGCCCATGCCAGCCGTGCCAGCGTAGACCGCGTACTGTTTGGTCGATTTCTGGTCGATGCTGGGGAAGACCGGCAGGATGGTGGTGAAGGGGCTGACCGGCGCCGTGCCCATCAGGGCGGTGAAGTCGTCCTTGGTCCTGACCTTCCGGATCGCCGCGAGGGCGGGCACGATCGGCTTGGCGTCCAGCTTCTCGGCCAGCGCCTCGTCCATGAAGGCCTTGTAGCCGGCGGCGATCTTGGTGGCGTCCGGGTCGTTCAGCCTACCGGCCACGGCGTCGTCCAGGATGGCGCGCTGGCGGGCCTCGGACAGCACGGCCAGCTTGTCGAAATTGCCGAAGCGAGTCCGATCCGACGGGATCTCGGTGCGCTCGGACCACTTGCCGTTGGCGAACTTGAAGAAGTCGTCGCCGGGTTTGACGCTGCGGTCCATGCCGCTGACGTCGAAGCCCCAGGTCCCGTACTTGGGCGAGGTCAGCGAGACGGCGCCATCGGGCGCATCGGCGCTCCAGGCCGCGCCGGCGGCGAGGACAAGCGCGGCGGCCGCGCCCGCCGAAAGCAGGATTTTGCGCGTGTGGGAGATCATCGGTCTTTCTCGATCAGCAAAGTCGGCCGTTCCGCCCGGAACCGCCTGATGGGGCGCAGGAAACGAGGAAAATCCGTCCCGCGCAATGGCCTAGCGGTGGCCAGCGATTTCGGAAGCGGTATCCGGCAAGGGAACCCCTGCCGGAGCCACCGTTCAGGCGGTCAAGCCGCGACCAGTTCGCGCCGCACGAGGCGGGCGTAGTCGTCCATCAGGGTGAGCGAGATATTGCCCGGCCGGAACGTATATTCGCCGATCTCAGCCACAGGCGTGACCTCGGCGGCCGAGCCCACCACGAAGCATTCCGAGAAGGTCGCGAGCTCCTCCGGCAGGATATGGCGCTCCACGACCTCAAAGCCCCGCTCCTTGGCCAGCTTGATCACCGTCTGGCGGGTGATGCCGTTCAGGAAGCAGTCCGGGGTCGGCGTGTGGATCAAACCATCGCGGACGAAGAACACGTTCGAGCCGGTGCTCTCGGCGATGTAGCCCCGGTAGTCGAGCATCATCGCGTCGGTGTAGCCGGCCTTCTCCGCGGCGTGCTTTGAGATGGTGCAGATCATGTAGAGGCCGGTGGCCTTGGCATGGACCGGCTCGGTCTCCGGGCTCGGGCGCTTGTACTTCGCCCAGGTAAGCCGGATGCCCTTGGCCTTCTCCTCGGGTGAGAAGTAGCTGGGCCAGTCCCACACCGCGATCGCCACGTGGATCTTGGTGTTCTGGGCCGAGACCCCGATCATCTCGGTGCCGCGCCAGGCGATCGGGCGGATGTAGGCGTCGGTCAGGCCGTTCCGGGCGCAGGTTTCCTTGCAGGCCTTGTCGATCTCGGCCACGGTGAACGGTATTTCGAAGTCCAGGATCTCCGCGGACTTGAACAGACGCTCCGTATGCGCCGTCAGCTCGAAGATCTCGCCCCCGTACATCCGCTCTCCCTCGAACACGGCCGACGCGTAATGCAGGCCGTGGGTAAGGACATGCACCTTCGCCTCGCGCCAGGGCACGAACTGGCCGTCCAGCCAGATCCAACCGTCGCGATCATCAAAGGGAACCAGAGACATGAGCGGAGCAGCTCCTTTCGGGAAGGTCCCTTGAACCCGCCGGGGGGGCCGGCGTCAAACGAATTGGGGTCCGCGCGGGCCACCGGCGGATGAGTGGCTGGACGGGGTGGCCGGCGCACGCGCCATACTGTCGGCCATGACCGGGCCACGCACACGACGTTTCGATGGGCGCTCATGACGAGGCTGGTATGAAGAGGCAGGCATGAGCCCGTCCCACGGTCCAGCGCGCGCGCGCCACCTGCTGATCGTCGATGATGACGACCGCATCCGCGACCTGCTGAAGGAATACCTGACCCGCGCCGGGTTCCGGGTGACGGCGGCGGCGGGCGGGGCCTCGGCGCGACGGCTGCTGGCCACGCTGGACTTCGACCTGGCGGTGTTCGACGTAATGATGCCCGGCGAGGACGGTTTCTCTTTGACCCGGTGGCTGCGCGACCAGCGCGGTGCGTCGGGTCGCACGCCGGTGCTGATGCTGACCGCACGCACCGAGGCTGGCGACCGGATCGAGGGCCTGAAGCTGGGCGCCGACGACTATCTGGGCAAGCCCTTCGAGCCCGAGGAGTTGCTGCTGCGCATCGAGGCCATCCTGCGCCGCGCCAGCGACCGGCCGCAGGTCGGCGGCTCGCTGTCGCTGGGCCGCTGCGCTTTCGATGCCGAGCGCGGCGAACTCATCAGCGCCGGCGAGGTGGTGCGCCTGACCGAGGCCGAGGTGGCCCTGCTGCGCCAGCTGGCGCGCACGCCGCACGAGCCGGTGGACCGTCTGGAACTGGCCCGCGACTCGGTCGACCCCTCCGGCCGCGCGGTGGACGTGCAGGTCACGCGGCTTCGGCGTAAGATCGAAGACGATCCCAAGGCGCCCCGCTACCTGCAGACGGTGCGCGGCGTGGGCTACAGGCTGGTTCCGGACTGATGAAGCGCCCTCGTCCTCTTGCCTTCCCCGTTCACGGGGAAGGGGGACCGCGCCCTGAAGAGGGCGTGGTGGAAGGGGCGAGTTCGAGCGCCGAGCCAGGTCGCGCCTCCTCCACCACAGGCTCTTCGGCCGGCGGTCCCCCTCCCCCGCTGCGCGTGGGAGGCAAGATCTGAAACTCCCGTCCTCCTTCCGTGTCCTTTTCCGCTGGCTGAAGCGGCGGTTGCCGGCGACGCTGTTCGCGCGGTCGCTGCTGATCATCGTGCTGCCGGTGGCATTGATGCAGGTGGCGGTGACGTACGTCTTCTTCGACGCCCACTGGCAGACCGTCACGGCGCGGCTATCGGAAGGCCTGGCAGGCGACATCGCCTGGGCTGTGGAGAGCTATCGCGAGGACCCGACGCCCGACAGCTTCGCGCGCCTGTCGCAGCGGGCCGAAGAGTCCATGAGCCTTTCCGTCGCCCTGCAGCCCGGCCGTACGCTGCCGGTGCGGCGCCGAGATCCACCGGTGCTGCTGGAGGCGTTCTTCGCCCCCATCGACCGGTCGCTGAGCCGGGCGCTAAGCGATCGGCTGGACGCGCCGTTCTGGTTCGATACCACCCGCTACCCGGCCTACGTCGATATCCGGGTCGGCGTCGAGGGCGGGGTGATGCGGATCCTGGCGCCGAGGGAGCGGGCCTTCGCCACCCAGGGCCATATCTTCGTCCTCTGGATGACCGTGGCGACCGTGCTGCTGACCACGGTCGCCCTGCTGTTCATCCGCAACCAGGTCCGTGCCATCGAGCGGCTGGCCAGCGCAGCGGAAGCGTTCGGGCGCGGCGACGACAGCCCGGCCTTCAAGCCGCACGGGGCCAGGGAGGTGCGCCAGGCGGCGACCGCCTTCCTCGACATGCGCGGCCGCATCCAGCGCCACATCGAGCAGCGCACCGCCCTGCTGGCGTCCGTCAGCCACGACCTGCGCACGCCGCTCACCCGGCTGAAGCTGACCCTGGCGCTTGCGGAACCCAACAACCGCACGGCCGACATGAAGCGCGACCTGGCCGAGATGGAGCACATGGTCGACGAGTACCTGGCCTTCGCCCGGGGCGAGGGCGGCGAGGGCTCGGAGCCCGTGCGCCTGGGCCCGTTGATCGACACGGTCTGCGAAGGCGCGCGCCGGGTGGGCGCCCAGGTGAAGGTCTCGGTCGATCCGGACCTGTCGGCGACGGTGCGCCCCAATGCGCTGAAGCGCGCCCTGGCGAACCTGGTGATGAACGCCGCCGCCCACGGCGAGCGGGTCGAGGTGGCGGCGCGGCGCATGCCCAGCGGCGGACTCGAAATCACGGTCGATGACGACGGCCCGGGCATCCCGGCCGAACAGTACGAAGACGCCTTCAAAGCCTTCGCCCGCCTGGACGAGAGCCGCAACCAGAACACCAAGGGGGTCGGGTTGGGCCTGGCGATCGCCCGCGACGTCGCTCGCGGCCACGGCGGCGACATCAGCCTGGACCGCTCGCCCCTCGGCGGTTTGCGCGCCGTGATGCGCTTGCCCGGATAGCGGCGTTCATTCAGAATTCACCGGCCAGGGCCAAGCTTGCCGCCTCACCCCGGGAGCCCTCCATGCGCCTGCAAATTCTTGTCGCCGGCCTCCTGATGGCCGCCGCCACGCCCGCCTTCGCGGCTGATCCTGTGGAGGGCGTGTGGCTGACGGAGAGCGGATCAGGCAAGGTCATGATCGCCCCGTGCCCCGGCCAGCCGAACCGGATGTGCGGCCGCCTCACCTGGCTGAAGAACGCCGCCGAGCAGACCTCGCAAGATACCCACAATCCGGACGCGGCGTTGAAGACGCGCAGCATCCTGGGCATGCCGATGCTCTGGAACTTCAAACAGGCCAGCCCCGGCAAATGGACCGGCGGCAAGATCTACGATCCCAACAGCGGCAAGACCTACGATTCCAAGATCTCGTTCGCCGCCAACGGAGCCCTGAAGGTCGAGGGCTGCATCCTCGTGGTCTGCCAGGCGCAGGCTTGGCGGAGGGGCTAGGGGGAGCGCTGGGTTAGGGGGCGATCTTTACGTCCAGGCCACCATCGGCGGCATCGAGGACAGGATGGTGTCGATGTTGCCGCCGGCCTTGAGGCCGAACATCGTGCCCCGGTCGTAGAGCAGGTTGAACTCGACGTAACGCCCGCGGCGGACCAGTTGCTGCATCCGCTCGGCCTCGCCCCAGGGCTCGCTCATCCGGTGGCGGGCGATCTTGGGATAGACGTCGAGGAACGCCTCGCCGACCGCCTGGGTGAAGCCAAAGTCCTTCTCAAAGTCGCCGCTGTTGTGGCGGTCGTAGAAGATGCCGCCGACGCCGCGGGTTTCCTTGCGGTGCGGCAGGTAGAAGTACTCGTCGCACCACGCCTTGTACTTGCCGTGCCATTCCGGATCGTAGGCGTCGCAGGCGGACTTCATGGCCCCGTGAAACAGGACCGCATCGTCGGCCTCCTGGCTGCGCTGAGCGTCCAGCATCGGCGTCAGGTCCGCGCCGCCTCCGAACCAGCTCTCGGCTGTCGACAGAAAGCGGGTGTTCATGTGGACGGTGGGCGCGCAGGGGCTGCGGGGATGGACGATCAGGCTGATGCTGGCCGAGACGTAGGTCGGGTCCTTGTCGGCGCCGGGCATGGTCGCCGCCATCTCGGGGGAGAAGCGCGCCAGGGCCGCGGAGGTGTGCACCCCGGCCTTCTCGATGAAGCGGCCCTTCAGGAAGCCGCCGACGCCGCCGCCGACGCCGGTCTCCCGCGTCCACGGGCGGCGCTCAAACCGGCCGGGTTCGCCGGGATAGAGGTCAGCGGGCGCTTCGTCCTCGAGGCGTTCGAGTTCGGCGAAGATTCGCGACTGCAGGGATTCGAACCAGGCCTTGGCGCGATCGCGCCGCTTCAGGATTTCGACGGGGAGAGATGAGGTCGTGGACATGGCTACGCTTGCTAGTGGCTGGTTGGCTCTGATGGAACCATCTGGATCGGATAAACATGCGTTCGATCAAGGACACCGCGCCGGCCGCGGAAAGCCGTCGGTCTGGCGCAAGGCCTCGGAAAGCGCGATCGCGGCCGAGACCGTGAGATTGAGCGACCGCGCGCCGGCGACCAGCGGGATCACCAGCCGCTCATCGGCCGCATCATGCACCTCGTCGGGGACGCCGGCGCTTTCGCGGCCGAACAGCAGGACATCGTCGGGCCGGAACCTGAAATCGTGCAGCGGGCTCGCACCTCGCGTCGTGAACAGCACCAGCCGGCCCGTTCGCTCCGGATCGTCTCGGAAATCGCTCCAGCTCGCATGGCGTTTCAGCTCGCCCAGCACGCCATAATCCATGGCCGCGCGGCGCACCCCAGCGTCGCTCAAAGGGAAGCCGCAGGGCTCAATGACATCGACCGGGACGCCCAGACAGGCGCCAAGCCGGATGGCCGCACCGAGGTTTTGCGGAATGTCCGGTTGAAAAAGGGCCAAACGCATTCTAAGGCCTCGTGCCATCGGGCGTGGCCGGGGCAGGGGTACGAATCAACGGGGGGCGTGCGGTTTGCATGTATCCCGGTGTAACGTGTCCGAAACCCGACTTACTTCCGCAAAGCTTCAGGTCCTCGCGACGCGTCGCAAGGGCCTTTATCGAAGGGTAGCTTCAAGGTGGCCGACACCGTCGTGGGCGCAACTCCCGACCCGCACGCCTCGGGCGATGACCCGAACCGGCGTGACTTTATTCATATCGCCGCCATGGCGGCCGCCCTGGGCGCCGTTGGCGGTCTGGCCTGGCCGATGATCGACCAGATGAACCCGGCCGGGGACACCCTGGCGCTGGCGTCCATCGAGTTCGACCTGAGCAAGGTGGAGGCCGGCCAGCAGGTGGTCGTGAAGTGGCGGGGCAAGCCGCTCTTCGTGCGTCACCGCACGCCCGAGCAGATCGCCGCGGCCATCAAGGACGACAACGCCGAGCTGCGTGACCCGCAGACCGACGAGCAACGTCACAAGGAAGGCAAGGCCGAATGGCTGATCCTGGTGGGCACGTGCACCCATCTGGGCTGTGTCCCAACGGTCGGCGGCGGCGACTACGGCGGCTGGTTCTGCCCGTGCCATGGCTCGGTCTACGACACCTCCGGACGGATCCGTAAGGGCCCCGCCCCGAAGAACCTCGAGGTGCCGACCTACGCCTTCCTGTCCGACACCAAGATCAAGGTGGGCTGAGAGCGATGAGCGGACATTCCACCTACGAACCCAAGAGCGGCTTCGAGCGTTGGCTCGACGTGCGCCTGCCGATCCTTCGCTTTGCGAACGATACCGTCGTTACCTTCCCGACCCCGAAGAACCTGAACTACTGGTATACCTTCGGCGGGATCCTGGCGCTGATGCTGGGCATCCAGATCGTCACCGGCATCGTGCTGGCCATGCACTACGTCCCGCATATCGATATGGCCTTCAACTCCGTCCAGCGCATCAAGCGCGACGTGAACTACGGCTGGCTGATCCAGGGCATGCACGCCAACGGCGCGTCGATGTTCTTCCTGGCGGTTTACGTCCACATGTTCCGCGGCCTCTATTACGGCTCCTACAAGGCGCCGCGCGAGGTCCTGTGGCTGCTGGGATGCGTCATCTACCTGCTGATGATCATCACCGGCTTCTTTGGCTACGTGTTGCCCTGGGGACAGATGAGTTTCCACGGCGCCGTCGTGATCACCAACCTGATCGGCGCCCTGCCGATCGTGGGCCCGGCGATCACCACCTGGCTGTGGGGCGGGTTCGCGGTGGATGACGCCACGTTGAACCGCTTCTTCTCGCTGCACTACCTGCTGCCGTTCGTGATCGCGGGCGTCGTCGCCCTGCACATCTGGGCGCTGCATGTGCCCGGCAACAGCAACCCCAAGGGCGTCGAGGTGAAGTCGGACGCCGACACCGTTCCGTTCCACCCGTACTATACGGTCAAGGACGGCTTCGCGATTTCAGTGTTCCTGCTGCTCTACGCGAGCTTCGTGTTCTTCGCGCCCGACATCCTCGGAGACGCGGTGAACTACGTGAAGGCCAACCCGCTGGTGACGCCGGCGCACATCGTGCCCGAATGGTATCTGCTGCCTTTCTACGCGATCCTGCGGGCGGTCCCGGACAAGCTGCTGGGCGTGCTGACCATGGGCGGCGCCATTGCCTGCCTGTTCGTCCTGCCCTGGCTCGACACGTCGAAGGTGCGCTCCATGCGCTACCGCCCGGCGATCCGGCTCTGGTACTTCATCTTCTTCGTGGTCTGCATCATCCTGGGCTTCTGCGGCGCCCACGCGCCGGACGACCAGTTGATCAGGGGCGTGGCGGGGATGCAGATCGGCGACGCCAACATCAACAGCTTCGTTTGGCTGTCGCGGTTCGCGACCCTATACTACTTCGCCTACTTCCTGGTGATCACCCCGCTGATTGGGCTCACCGAGACGCCGCTGCCGGTGCCGGAATCGATCTCCGAGCCGATCCTGTCGCATCCCGCCGCCATGCCCGCGGGCGCCGCGGCATCGCCTGAAATGAGGGGTTGAGCCCGATGCTGCGCAAAGCAATCGCGTTCGCGGCGCTGGGCCTGTTCCTGACGGCGGGGCCCGTGCTCGCGGGGACCACCGAGAAGGAGCCGCAGAACGTCCACTGGTCGTTCGAAGGCCCGTTCGGCAAGTTCGACACCGCCCAGGTGCAGCGCGGGTACAAGGTCTATCGCGAGGTCTGCTCGGCCTGCCACGCGATGGAGCAGATGTACTTCCGCAATCTCGGCCAGAAGGGCGGGCCGTTCTACGACCCCGAATTCAAGAACCCGAACGACAACCCCTATGTGAAGTCCCTGGCCAAGGACATCCAGGTCAAGGACATCGACAGCGACACCGGCGACGTCATCCAGCGCGCCGCGGGCACGGCCGACCGGTTCCCCTCGCCGTTCCCGAACGAGCCGGCGGCGCGCGCGTCCAACGGCGGGGCCCTGCCGCCGGACCTGTCGGTCATCGTCAAGGCGCGCGAAGGCGGACCGCAGTATATCTATTCGCTGCTGACGGGTTTCCGGAACCCACCCGCGGGCCTGACGCTTGGGGCCGGCCTGCACTACAATCCGTGGTTCCCGGGCGATCTCTCGTCCTCGTGGAGCGGCGCGCACGACAAGGTGCCTGAAGGTGGCGCCATCGCCATGGCGCCGCCACTGGCGGCCGGCAAGGTGACCTTCGACGACAAGAGCCCATCGACCGTCGAGCAGCAGGCCAAGGACGTAGTGGCCTTTCTGGCCTGGGCGTCCGATCCCAAGGCGACTGAGCGCAAGCAGTTCGGCGTCGGCGCGATGATCTATCTGCTGATCTTCTCGGTGCTGCTGTGGTTCAGCTACCGCCGGGTGTGGCGCAACATCGGGCACTGAGCCCCGATCACCTCCGTACAATGCAAGGGCCTCGGATCACTCCGGGGCCCTTAGCGTATCGGCGCCACCGTCAGCCGCCCGGCCGGAAAGTCGAAACGCAGGCGGAAATGGGCCAGGACCTCGCCGCCCAGGACGCCGGCGACCTCGCCCTCCGGCTTCATCAACCCAGCGGCCACGTCGCGCCCCTCGACCCCGGCGAAGCGCACCCCGGCCAGCCGGGCCATCCAGACCCCGTTCGGATAGAGCTCGTCCGACCTGGCCGCGCCCGGCGCCTGGGCCAGGTCGTCGGCGAGGCGTACGGGCACATTCGAGCCCGTGGCGATGACGAAGCGGCCGGAAATTTCGTGGTCTTCGTCGGAGACGGCGGCCTTGGCGACGGGCCGCCCCAGGTCCCAGGTCAGGTGCAGCCGGCGCCCTCGGAAGCTCGGGGCCTGGCCGGCCGGCCACACCCGCACCCGGCACGGCGCATAGTTCACCTCCACCACCCACGCCTTCAGCACGTCGGCCCCGATCACACCCGCCACCGGTGTGGGCAGGTTCCAGGTGCGCAGGTCCAGGTCGGCGACCTTCAGGCCTGCGTCCGGGGCGGTCAGGCCGGCCAGCCGCACCTCGCCGGTCAGGCTATCGGCGGCGATGCCCTCTGTCTGGGCCTTGGTCTCGTGCAGCGTGGTCTGGGCGGTCCCGGTGTCCAGGATGTAGTCGCCGGCGATCCCCGCCATCACGGCGGGCACGACGATCACGCCACCCTCAAACCGACAGGCCGCCTCGCCCGCCCAGGTCGGACCGGCGGCCAGGCCGCCCAGGACGGCGCCCAGCGCGGAAAAGGTGAGGTCGAGTCGCGCCACGACCGACCATAGCGCGAAGTTTCGCCTTAGTGCCGTCCACCGCGGCGCCTACATTGGCGTTATGGCCCAAACGCCCGCATGGCGGAACTTCAAGCGTGCCGAGCACCTCGCGGTGGCGACGGCGGCGCTGATCTATGCCGGGGCCGTGCTCTATGCCTTTGACCACCTGCCGCTGCCCAAGGCGCAGATCGCCCTGCGCACCCTGGCCTTCCCGGCGATCTACCTGCTGCTCTCCCTGGCCCTGCCACTGGCGCTGGGCCGCCTGCGAAAACCGCTGACCCGCTATGTCTGGACGAGCTTCCAGGCCGGCTTCGGCCAGACGGCGCTGTCGATCCTGGGCGGCCTGACGTTCCCGGCGGGGGCGGGCGCCTTCATGTACTGGCAGATCGCCAGCGCCCGGCCCGGCAGCCCTTATCCGGCCGGGGTGTTTTCCGCCTACGCCGCGGGCATCGGCATCCTGGCGGCGCAGGCGGCGCTGGTCAGGGTTCTGGAGCGCGATCCCGAGGTGCGGGCGCAGATCGAGGCCTAAGCCTCGCTGCGGCCTCCGCCGTTCCGCGCGAACAGCGCGAGCGTGCGCAGCCGCGAAAGCCGCGCGCTGTCGGCATGGAACCCGGACGGGGCCACAAAGGCGTGGCCTGCCTCGTACTCATGCACCGGCAGGTCGGGATAGGTCTCGCGGATCGCTGTGACGGTGGCCGGCGGGATGAGCTCGTCGGTCTTGCCCAGGTGGAGCAGGGTCGGGACCCTGGGCGGCTCGTCCAGGTAGTCGACGATCTGGCCGCCGTAGTAGGACGCCACCGCCGACAGCCCCGTGCAGCGCGAGGCCGCCAGCCACGCCGTCGTCCCGCCGAAGCAGAAACCGATGGCGAACACCGGTGGCGCCAGGGCGTCGATGGCCGCCTGCACCGCGTCCAAGACCCCAGCCCCCCAGGCCGCGCGCCGGGCGAATTGGTCCTGGCCGGGGTAGAGGGCCGGGTCGGTGTCGCGCTCGGCGAAGCCCGGGCCGTAGCGGCCGAACAGGCTGGGAACCAGGGTCTCGTAGCCGCTCTCGGCGTAGTCGTCCGCTAGGCTGCGCAGGTGCGGCGTGACACCCCAGATGGCGTGGCAGATCACCAGGCCGCCGCGCCGGGCGTCGGTGACCGGAGCGCGATAGGCCTCGAACGCGAACCCATCGACGGCGCTCGCCAGGCGGACGACCTCGCCCACGGTCAGGCCTTATCGAACAGCTCGAGCGTGCGGTGGCGGGCCAAGTCGGCGGCCTCGGCGCCATAGCGTTCCGGGCTCTCGTTGTTGAACCCGTGGCCGGCGCCTTCGTAGATGTAGACTGGCACCTTGTCGCCGTGGTGCTTGGCGATCTCCTCGGCCACCTCGTCGGCGGGGATGCCGGCGTCGGTGCGGCCCAGGTGGATGATGGTCGGGCACTTGGGCGTCTCGGCCGCAAAGCCCTTCACCAGGCTGCCATAGTAGCTGGACGCCGCCGCGATGCCGTCGAGGCGGGTGGCCGCCAGCCAGGTCAGCGAACCGCCATAGCAATAGCCGACCACGTGCACCTTGCCGCCGTGCTTGGCCAGAAAGTCGCGGCAGGCCGCTAGGTCGCCCATCGCCTGGTCCATCGGCGTGGCCCGCGCCTTGGCGATGCCGGCCTGGATGCCGGCGTCGTCGTGCTCTGCGAGGAAGTCGCGGCCGAGCCGGTCGTAGAGGGCCGGCGCGATCGCCTCATAGCCCATCTTCGCCCACCGCTCGACATCGGTGCGGACGTGCCTGTCGATGCCGAAGATCTCCTGGATCACGATCACCCCGCCCTTGTGCGGCGTGAAGGCGGGCTCGTGGTAGCAGCTGAACTCGAAGCCGTCGGCGCCGGCCAGCGTGATCGTTTCGGCCATCTGGATCTCGTCCCTAAACGTTGAAGCGGAAGTTCAGCACGTCGCCGTCCTGGACGACATACTCCTTGCCCTCTTGGCGGAACTTGCCGGCCTCGCGCGCCCCGGCCTCGCCCTTCAGGTTGACGTAGTCGGCGTAGGCGATGGTTTCGGCCCGGATGAAGCCCTTCTCGAAGTCGGTGTGGATCACGCCGGCCGCCTGCGGGGCAGTGTCGCCCTTGTGGATGGTCCAGGCGCGCGCTTCCTTGGGGCCCACCGTGAAATAGGTTTGCAGGCCCAGCAGGTGATAGGCCTCGCGGATCAGCTTGTTCAGGCCGGGTTCGGTGAGGTCCAGGGTCTCTAGGAACTCGGTGCGCTCGGCCGCATCCAGCATGGCGATCTCGCTCTCGATCTGGGCGGAAATCGCGACGCTGTCGGCGCCGTCGCGGGTGGCGCGCTCGGCCACCAGCCTCGACATGTCATTGCCGGTCGCGGCGGACGCCTCATCGACGTTGGAGACGTAGAGGGCGGGCTTGGAGGTCAGCAGCTGCAGCATCCGCCAGGCCTTGTCGTCCTCGGCGGAGACGGTGGCCTTGCGGGCGGGGCGGCCGGCGTTGAGCTCGGTCAGCGCCAGCTGCGCCAGGCGCAGGGTCTGGATGCTGTCCTTGTCGCCGCCCTTGGCGCGTTTCTCCAGGCTCACAACTCGTTTTTCCAGGCTCTCCAGGTCGGCCAGCATCAGCTCGGTCTCGATGGTCTCGAGGTCGGAGAGCGGGTCCACCTTGCCTTCAACATGGGTGATGTCGTCGTCGATGAAGCAGCGGGCCACGAAGGCCACGGCGTCGCAGTCACGGATGTTGGCCAGGAACTGGTTGCCCAGGCCCTCGCCCTTCGACGCGCCGCGCACCAGGCCGGCGATATCCACGAAGTTGATCCGCGCCGGGATGATCTCCTTGGACGGGATGATCGCCGCCAGCGCGTCCAGACGTGGCTCGGGCACGGCCACGTCGCCGGTATTCGGCTCGATGGTGCAGAACGGATAGTTCGCGGCCTGGGCGGCGGCGGTCTGGGTCAGCGCGTTGAACAGGGTCGATTTGCCCACATTGGGCAGGCCGACGATGGCGACTTTGAGGGCCATGGCGTGGGGCGGTTCCTAAATTGAGGCGCCGCACCTAGCACGCCGCTGCGCTGGCGCGAAGCAGGGCGGGTAAACCCGGGTCGCTATCCGGTCGCGACGCGACGCCAAGGGTAGGTCATGCTGAACGGCGCTGAAGGGCGGCCACTTCCCGGGGAGATACCTATGACCTTCGAAATCCTGGCCGAGGGCCTGCAATTCCCCGAGGGGCCGATCGCCATGGCGGACGGGTCGGTGATTCTGGTGGAGATCGGGCGCGGGACGCTGTCGCGGGTCTGGGACGGCAAGGTCGAGGTGATCTGCGACCTGGGCGGCGGGCCTAACGGCGCGGCGCTGGGCCCGGACGGCGCGGTCTATGTGGCGAACAACGGCGGCGGCGGCGGGCCGACGGGCCAGCCTGGCCGGCCACTGGCGCCGGGCGGGATCGACCGGGTCGACTTGGCCACCGGCAAGGGCGAGCGGCTGTATGGTGAGGTGGGCGGGCACGCGCTGTCGGCGCCGAACGATCTGGTGTTCGACCGCACGGGCGGGTTCTGGTTTACCGATTTCGGCAAAACCGGCGGCCGAACCCGGCATCTGAGCGGGATCTACTACGCCAGGCCGGACGGCTCGAAGGTCGAGGAGGTGTCGTTCGGCGGCACGGGCTACAACGGCGTCGGGCTCTCGCCGGACGAGACCGTGGTCTATGCGGCCGAGACCTGGAGCGGACGGCTGATCGGTTTCGACCTGGCCACGCCGGGGCAGGTGGTCAAGGGCGGTCGCGGCGGGCGGCTGGTGGGAACCGGGCCGGACCGGGCGTTCTTCGACAGCCTGGCGGTGCAGGCGGACGGGGCGGTGTGCATCGCCTCGATCAGGGCCGGGATCACCACCATGGCGCTGGACGGGACCTGCGCTCAGACGCCCGTTCCGGATCGGATGACGACCAATATCTGTTTCGGCGGCCCCGACATGTCCGACGCCTTCATCACCCTGTCGGAGACGGGACGTCTGATCCGCATGCGCTGGCCGCGGCCGGGCCTGAGGCTGAACTTCAACGCTTAGGCCCGGGAAAAAAGGGCCCCCGATCCGCACTTGGATCGGGGGCCAAAAAAGGCGCCCGCGGGAACGGAATCCCGCAAGCTCTCGCCAGACCATATAGCCTACCAGGGCGGCCCTCTCGCCGCTCCACGGTCGACCCGCGCCGCGCGCGCTGGCGGAAGGCGATCTGCTGTCGCGCGAACAGCATGGCGGAGAGCGGGAGGCCTATTCCCTGGCCGCCCTGAAGACCGGCCACCCGTTCGTACGATCCGAAGACTTCGACCGCCTCGTCATGGCGCTCCAGAACGCGGGCTGGCAGGGGGCCTGACGCCCGCCTCGCTCACGATCCGCGGCGCGGACACCAGATGTCGGTAAGAGAGCGTTTTCAAAACCACAATCCAGAGACGATTAGCCTCCTTCATTAGGCATCCTCGAACCCCTGCTGCGGCAAGTTGGCAGGACCGAGACGTCAGGTTGGGGCGGGGCCAGCAGCTCCGAATTGGCAGCATGAACAGGCAGAAGATCGCCATCCTCGCGCGGCGACAACATGCGCATCGAGGAGCACGGCATCCACGGCTTCGTGGGCAGTTATTTCAACGCCCTGCCAATGATGAACGGCGTCTCCACCGAGCTTGGCCGCCGGCCGGGCCAGCCGCTGGCGACCTTCGACGAGCCGTTCATCCCATCCAACTTCGCGATGAACTGGGAATTCCAGGACGGCGGCCTGAAGCCCTGGCCGACCCGCTTCCCCGCGAACGATCGCTCCCCCCTCGATTCATCAAGCTTCAAGGGCCTCGAAAGCTCCATCGAGGCGATCACCTGCTCCGGCGGCGGCGCACCCCACTTCGACAGGTCCTCGGTGGTGTGGGCGTCACGGACCAGGGTCGTGTCGTAGCCCCGGACGAAGGCGCGATGCCGGGTCGAACGGATGCAGGCGTCGGTCTACGCACCCACCACGATCAGGCGCCCGACGCCGAGACCTGACAGCACGGTCTCCAGGTCGGTCTCCTCAAAGGCGTCGCCATGGGCCGGTTCGCAAGCGTGGTCATGATCTACCCCTCCGCCACAGCCTTCGCCGCCAGGTCGCGCCAGTGCTTGGCCTCCTTGCGGAACGTCCCGTTGAGCTTTTCGAGGCGTTTTTCGATGTCGGCGAGCGCTTCGGCGGCCTCGGCTTTCCGGCCGTGGCGGGCCTTGAAGGCGGCGTAGCGGGCGAGGCCTTCGAAGCCGGGCATGCGTTCGGCGGCCTGGCGGTAGGCGGCGTCGGCCTCGGCGATGCGACCCAGGCCCTCGTAGGTCCGTCCGAACGCCAGGGCGGCGGTGGGCGTGCGGCCCTCGGGGTCCCTCGAGACCACCTCCAGGGCCGCCAGCGCCTCGGCGGGCCGGTGCAGTTCCAGGAGCGCGTTGGCGCGGCCCAGCAGCAGGGCGGGGTCCTCGGCGTGGATGCCGTGGGCCGCCTCGAAATAGAGCCGCTCCGCCTCGTCGTGCTTGCCAAGCGCCGCGGCCGCGGCGGCCAGCCGGGACTGGTTGCGGACGGTGGGCGCCTCGTCGCAGGCGATCCGGGCCTCGCGGTACTCGCGGGTCGGGTCCATGCTCTCGCGGGCGGCGCGCGAGATGCGCCGCGCGGTCGTGCCG
>CALQQB010000055.1 GCA_943332615.1 Phenylobacterium deserti | reverse complement strand
CTCCCGGCCTCCGCCGGGACGGCCGGGGGGTTGGGAATCGCCCAGTCCCGCCGGATCGACCCCCGTGACCCGGAGCGGCTCAGGCCCTCCGGCGCCTTCCGTGGAAATCCGGGGAATCCGGGGTTCCTAAATCTCTTGCCTGCGGCGCCTGCGAACCCGCCGGCCGTTCTCCGGCGCATCGCCAGTCAGTAGATTTCAGCGTTTGGTACGTGATTTCCGCGCCGCATCCATTTCCCAATCCCTTAGAGAACAAGGGTTCGGTGGCCGAGGTTCACTTTTGCGCATTCAATTCTAATATGAGGTACTTTCGGCACACTGGCCGAAAAGTATCACGCCAAACCCTGCGAAGTGATCGACGCATGGTTGACCCCGGCGCCGCGCCAGTCTGTAGGGTCCGCCGCTCCGGACGCCTCCCCGCGCCCGCTCCGATCCAAACCTAGACAACGAGGCAGCTGAACGCGGCGGGCACGGCGGCGTCGAACAACTTCGTCAACGTCGATGCCGAGGCCTACGGCGTCGAGCTGGAAGCCATCTGGCGGCCGATCGACCACCTCGACCTGTCGGCCAGCTACGGCTACCTGCACACCGAGATCACCAAGGGCTGCTGCTTCTACGACCCGGCGGATCCGGGCGCGCTCGACCCTCACGCCACGCCGTCCGGCGGGGTCGTGGTGTCCAACGGCGCCCGCCTGGTGTTCCAGACCCTGAAGGGGTCGCAAATCTACCAGTCGCCGAAGAACAAGCTGGCGCTGAACGGCAACTACACCTTCGAGTTCGAACCCGGCGCGTTGATCCTGTCGGCGACCTACACCTGGACCGACAAGACCTTCTACCAGCCGTTCAAGAGCACCGTGAACAGCGTGAAGTCCTACGACAACACCGATTTCCGCCTGCTCTGGAAAGGAGCCAAGGACCGCTACACGGTCATCGCCTACGTGAAGAACGCCTTCGACCAGAAGGGCTTCACCTCTAACGGCTCCACGACACCGGGCGCGATCTTCGATGTCCCGAACCCGGGCGTCGGCACGATCATCCAGACCCGTTCGTCGATCGTGCGTGGCCTGATCCAGCCGCGCACCTACGGCGTGGAGCTGCAGTACCGCTTCTAGACGCTCGGCGGCTCGCCGCCCCGAGCACTTCACGGGCGGGCGGGGGCCTCATGGGGCCCCGCCCGCCTTCCTTTTGACCGCCGGTTCGAAAAAGCCACGTCGATCGGCGACGAGTTTAACCTCTACGCAAGCCGGGCCACCCAGAATGGGGGTCAAGTTCCTTCGTCCCAGGCGGCCAATGTCCCTGCCCGACTTCTTCTTCGAGCGCGTCACGGCCGACATCCGTCAGCAGATGGATGGCGTCGTGGCGCTCGTCGGGCAGCTCGCGCGCCAGCGGCTGACACCGGACGGAGAGGCCTGTATCGCCAGCATCGAGGAGGCCGCCGCGGGAGTCTCGCGCATGCTGGGCGCCGCCATCGACCTGAAGGGCGTGGCGCTGAAGGGCCCTGAGCTTGAGCTGGAACCGGTCCGCCTGCGCGAGCTGATGGACGAGATCGAGGCGCGTTGGCAGCCACGCGCCGCCGCCGTCGGCATCACCCTGCTGGTGGCCTATAATGGCGACCCGGACGCCGCGGCCATGGCCGACCGCAAGCGGCTGCTACAGATCTTCGACGGGTTCATCGGTGAGGCCGTGGGCGCCCAGGCGCACGGGGCGGTGGAGGCCGGCCTCTACGCCTACCCGGGCCCGGACGGTGTGCGCCTGGAAGGCCGCGTGCGCGGCCCCCGCGACGCCGGCTGGGACGCCAAGGACACCGAGACCCGCATCCGCTCGATCGAGGCGCGACTTGGCTTGGAGGTGGCGATCGGCGCCATGCTGGCCCGCCGCATCCTGGCGGGCATGGACGGCCAGCTGCGCAAGGAGGCCAACGCCGGCGCCTCCGACACCGCCGCTTTCGAGATCATGCTGAAGCTGGTGCCCGACGCTGTGGCCGAACCGACCGAGGACACCGGCCGCGCCGCCCACATCCTGGTGGTCGATGACAACGCGACCAACCGTATGGTCGCCCAGTCGCTGGTCGAG
The DNA here is from genome assembly GCA_943332615.1 of Phenylobacterium deserti. Taxonomy (GTDB): domain Bacteria; phylum Pseudomonadota; class Alphaproteobacteria; order Caulobacterales; family Caulobacteraceae; genus Phenylobacterium; species Phenylobacterium deserti_C. Next base: position 30,615 of record CALQQB010000055.1, on the reverse strand, counting down.
ATGTTCGATTGCACCAGCGAGGCCGCCGAGGATGGCGACGAGGCGGTCGAGGCCGCCCGGACCGGCCGCTTCGACCTGATCCTCATGGATATCAAGATGCCGCGCATGGACGGCGTCGCCGCCACCCGCATCATTCGCGCCATGTCCGGCCCGGTGGGCCAGACCCCGATCATCGCGCTGACCGCCAACGCTGACCCCGAAGACGCCGCCGGCTATCTGGTCGCTGGCATGAACGGCGTTGTCGAAAAGCCGATGAAGCCGGAACATCTGCTGACCGCGCTCCAACAGGCCCTGAACCCCGAAGCCCGGGCGGCGGCCGCCTAATCCCCAGGCGGGCTTGGCGGTTCGCTAACCGTCGGTTTCAACTGCAACTTTCTTGCGTCGAAGGGGCCTATTGCACGCCCTGTCGCAATGACTTAGGTCGCGGGCTTCGGTTCTGGGGGAGTTTCATGTCCAAGGCGAAGACGGGAGCGGCGCCGTCGCTGGATGCGGTGCGCCAGCGCATCGACGCCCTAGACACCGAGCTCCTGCGCCTGGTCGATGAACGCGCCGCCCTGGCCCGCATCGTGGCGGCCGCCAAACGGGCCGCCGGCGACGGCGACAAGTTCGGCCTGCGTCCCGCCCGCGAGGCCGCCATTCTGCGCCGTCTGATCGCCAGCGAGCGCACCGCCGCCAACCCCAGCCTCATCGTCCGCGTCTGGCGTGAGTTGATCGGCGACAGCCTGGCCAGCCAGGGCCCGTTCCACGTCAGCGTCTGGGGCGGCAAGGATCCCGGCCGGGCGGTCGAGCTGGCCCGCCACCGCTTCGGCGCCGCCCCGCCCCTGCGCCAGGTCGCCAAACCCGAGGACGCCATCGCCCAGGCCCGCACGCCGGGCGGCGTCGCGGTCTGCTCGCTGGGGTCCGACAGCGCCTGGTGGGGCCGGCTGCTGGCCGAGCCGCAGCTGCAGGTGTTCGCCGCCCTCCCCTGCCTCGCCGCCTGGGGGCCGATGTCGGCCCTGGCCGTAGCGGCCGTGGCGGTCGAGCCCACCGGCGACGACCGCACCTTCTGGGTCACCGACGCGCCGGGGTCCGCCCAGGCCGCCGAGGCCGCGCTCAGCCGCGACGGCGTCGCCGCCGACCTGGTCGCCGAGGCGGGCGGCCTGAAGCTGTTCATGCTGGCCGGCTTCTATATGCGCGACGACGAGCGTCTGGCCCGCGCGCCGGGCGGGCTGACCGGCGTGATCGGGGCTGCGCCGGCGCCGCTGGACGTGTAAGAGGGCGCTCCGGCCAACCGGCCCCCGCCACCGCCCAAGTCCAAGCATGCCCGACGCTACCGAGACGCTCACGCCCGACCACACCCGCGCCGGCAGGCCCGCGCCTAAGCCGGGCATCCTCGACATCAAAGCCTATGTCCCGGGCAAGTCCCAGGCCGACGGCGTGTCGAACCCGGTCAAGCTGTCGTCCAACGAGAACATCCTGGGCAGCAGCCCCGCGGCCCGGGCCGCCTTCGTGGCTGCCGTGGACACCCTGCACCTCTACCCCGACAGTCGCGCCAGCACGCTGCGCGCCGCGGTGGCCGCGCACTTCCGGCTGGAGCCGGAGCGGCTGGTGTTCGGCGACGGCACCGACGAGGTGCTGCACCTGATCAACCAGGTGTTCCTGGAGCCGGGCGACAACATCGTCATGGGCCAGTACGGCTTCTCGGCCTATTCGATCGGCGCGCTGGCCTGCCAGGCCGAAGTGCGCCACGGGCCGGAGCCCGGCTATCAGGTCTCGGTCGAGGCGATGCTGGCGGCGGTCGATGACCGCACACGCCTGATGTTCATCACCCAGCCCGGCAATCCCACTGGCACCTTCCTGACCGGGAACGAACTGCGCGCCCTGCACGCTGGCCTGCCTGCCCACGTGGTCCTCGTCCTCGACGGCGCCTATGCTGAGTACGCCACCGACCCGCGCTTCGACGACGGCATCGACCTGGCGCGGACCCAGGACAATGTGATCGTCACCCGCACCTTCTCGAAGCTGCACGGGCTGGCGGCTCTGAGGATCGGCTGGGCCTATTGCCCGGCGGCGATCGCCGACGCCATCGACCGCATCCGCGCGCCGTTCAACACTTCGATCGCCGCCCAGCAGGCCGCCGTCGCCGCCCTGGCCGACCTCGACTTCCAGACCCGGTCGCGCGATCTGGTTGCGACGTGGCGCCCCTGGATGACCCAGCAGCTGGGCGGCATCGGGCTCGACGTCGTGGCCTCGCAGGCCAACTTCATCCTGATCGGCTTTCCCACCACGCCCGGCCGGACGGCCGCCGAGGCCGAGCTGTGGTTGGCGCAGCACGGCCTGATCGTGCGTGGCGTCGCGAACTACGGCCTGCCCCACCACCTGCGCATCACCATCGGCCTGGAAGAGCACAACCGGGCGGTGGCCGAGGCGCTGGCCGCGTTCATGAAGGCCTGAGCCGATGCCCGCGCCGATCTACGCAAAGATGGCCGTGGTCGGTTGCGGCCTGATCGGATCGTCGGTGATCCGCGCCGCCCGGGCGGCCGGCGTGGTCGGCGAGATCGTCGTGGCCGAGGCGTCCGAAGCGGCCCGGGCCCGCATCGTCGAGCTGGGCTATGCCGACGCCGTGACCGGCGACGCCGCCCAAGCTGTGGCGGGCGCCGATCTGGTGGTCTTCGCCGTGCCGGTGATGTCGGTGGGCGACGCCGCCCAGGCCGCCGCGGTAGGCCTGAAGCCGGGCGCCACCGTAACCGACGTCGGCTCGGTAAAGGGCGCCGTCGCCGACGCGCTGAACGCGGCCTGTCCCGACAGCGTCTTCGTCGTTCCCGGCCACCCGATCGCGGGCACCGAGCAGTCGGGGCCGGACGCCGGTTTCGCCGAACTGTTCCAGAACCGCTGGACCATCCTGACCCCCGACCCGCGCACCGACGCCCCCTATCGCGACGCCGTGGACCGCCTGGCCGCGTTCTGGAGCGCGCTGGGCGCCCGGGTCGAGGAGATGGACGCCCGGCACCACGACCTGGTGCTGGCCATCACCAGCCACCTGCCCCACCTGATCGCCTACAACATCGTCGGCACCGCCGCCGACCTGGAGGGCGTGGCCGAGGCCGAGGTGATGAAGTATTCCGCCGGCGGCTTCCGAGACTTCACCCGCATCGCCGCCTCCGACCCGACCATGTGGCGCGATGTGTTCCTGACCAATAAGGACGCGGTGCTGGAGGTGCTGGGCCGGTTCACCGAGGACCTGCAGGCCCTCAGCCGCGCCATCCGCTGGGGCGAGGGCGACAAGCTGTTCGAGCTGTTCAGTCGGACCCGGGAAATCCGGCGGGGCATCGTCGCCATGGGCCAGGAGAGCGCCGAGCCCAACTTCGGACGGGATCGCGACAAGCACTGATCTCGCCACAATCGTGGCAATACGTCAGCAACAGTCGGCGCGCCCACTCCGCGCCGAATTGTGGGAGAATCTGAAGACATGCGCAAAATCGTACTCGCCGCGGTCGCCACCGGACTGCTGGCTGCAGCTGGCGTCGCCTCAGCGCAGATGCCGGCGCCGGCGGACATGGTCAAGAATTGGGACAAGGATGGCGATGGGGCCGTTTCGAAGGCGGAATGGATCGCCGCTGGCCGGCCGGGCGAGCGGTTCGACGCGGTCGACGCCAACAAGGACGGCAAGGTCACCGCCGCCGAGCTCGAGGCTGCGATGGCGGCGATGCGGCAGCGGCAGGGCGGCTAGAGGGAGCAGGCGGGCTTGACCCGCCTCTCTTTTGCCTAAACATTCACCTTTAGAGGTGAATATATGGATGAAGTTCTGGCGGCGGTGGCGGATCCGACGCGGCGGGCCATCCTGGGCCGGCTGGCGGCGGGGGGCGAGGCGCGGGTGACCGACGTGGCCAAGCCGTTCACGATCTCGCTGAACTCGGTCTCCAAGCACATCCGCATGCTGGAGCGGGCGCGGCTGGTGACGCGGCGGGTGGCGGGGCGGGAGCACTTCCTCAGCCTGAACCCCGAACCGCTGGACGCGGCGGTGGCCTGGGCGAGCGAGTTGAAGGAGCTCTGGGCGTGGCGCCTCGGCGAACTGGAGAAGGTGCTGGGCTAGGACCCAGCCCCCGGCCCCAAGAACCCCGCCACCTGTTCGATCGCCTCCACCAGGGTCACGCGCTGGAGCTCCACGCCCTCGGGCAACCCGCTGAACAGGCGGGTCGGTGAGCTGGCATCGAGCATGACGAAGCAGCCCTTGTCGTCGGCTCTCCGGATCAACCTCCCGAAGGCCTGGGCGATGCGGGCGCGGGCGATGCCGTCATCGTAGGTCTTGTTGCCAAACCGCGCGCGGCGGGCCTTGTGCAGGATGTCGGGGCGGGGCCAGGGGATGCGGTCGAAGACCAGCAGGCGCAGCGACCGGCCGGGCACATCGACGCCATCGCGCACCGCGTCCGTGCCCAGCAGGCAGGCGTCTTCCTCGGCGCGGAAGATGTCGACCAGGGCGCCCACCTCCAGCGGGTCCACATGCTGGGCGTAGAGGGCCAGTCCCTTGTCGGCCAGGGGGGCGGCGATGCGTTCGTGGACGGCGCGCAGGCGGCGGATGGCGGTGAAAAGGCCCAGGCCCCCGCCGCCGGCGGCGATGAACAGCTCGCGCATCGCGGCGCCCACCTGACGCGCGTCATCGCGGCTGACGTCGGTGACCACCAGGGCGCGGGCATTGGCGGCGTAGTCGAAGGGCGAGGCCAGCTTCAGGGTCTTGGGCCGCTCCGGCAGGCGGGCTGCGCCGGTGCGCATTTCGGCCAGGGCGAAGGGGTCGGAGAGGGTGGAGTCCGAGAGGGTCGCACTGGTCACCAGCACGCCATGCGCCGGGGCGATGACGGCGTTGGTCAGGGGCTCGGTGGGGTCCACCCAGTGGCGGCGGCAGGCGGCGTCCACCACGCGGCCGTACATCAGGCTGGCGTCGAACCAGTCGACGAAGTCCGGGTCGTCCTCGGCGTTCTCGTCGATGGCCTGCAGCATGGATCGCCACGATGGCAGCTGCATGCGGGCGCGCCGATCGAGCCCCCTCAAAGCCCCTTCAATACGCGCCCGCTCTGACCCGCCCAGGGTCTCGGCCTCGGCGTCCAGCACGTCCTCCAGGGCCCGCACCAGGGCCAGCAGCGGCTTTTCCAGCGCCGCCAGCGCGGCGGCGGCCGCCCGGGCGGTGTCGCGCACCAGGTCCAGCGCCGGGCGGGCCGCGCACTCCATACCCACCTCGGACGGCGCCGCGCGGGCGCGCAGCTGCTCCATCACCGCCACGAGGAAGTGCTCCACCGACCCGATCGGGTTCACCTCGCCGTTGGGCGGCGCGATCCGCCCGCTCCAGCCCTCGCCGGGCAGGGCGGCGGCGGCGTGCAGCGCGTCCGACAGCGCCCGGCGCGCCTCGTCATTGTCGCCCAGCACGTCCAGCAGGCGGGCTTCTAGCCCTCTACCGCGTCGCCCACGACCCTCCGGCCCCCGGATCCAGCGGCGCAGTTCGGCGGCCTCCTGCCCCGACAGCGCCGCGGAGAACGCGCTGTCGGCGGCGTCGAACAGGTGGTGGCCCTCGTCGAAGACGATGCGCTTGAGCTGCGTGGTCTCCGCATCGCCCTTGGACCCGCGCGCGGCGCGGGCGCCATCGAAGGCGGCCTGGGTCAGCACCAGGGCGTGGTTGGCGATGACGATGTCGGCACGGCGCGAGGCGCGGATCTGCTTCTCCACGAAACAGGCGCGGTAGTGGGCGCAGCCGGCGTGGACGCACTCGCCGCGCCGGTCGACCAGGTTGGCGGCGCTGGCCTGCCCCATCGGCCCGACGGCAAACAGGGTCGGCAGCCAGGCCGGGAAGTCGCCGCCGGTCATGTCGCCGTCGCGGGTGGCGCGCGCCCAGCGGGCGGTGAGCGCCAGGCCGACCAGGTCGGCATTGCCGAGCATGGCGGCGTTCGACTGGTCCTGGAAGTTCAGCAGGCAGAGGTAGTTCTCGCGGCCCTTGCGCACCACGGCCTTCTTCGCCCGCACCGCCTCGTCCGGGTAGATCGCCCGGCTCTCGCGCTCGATCTGGCGCTGTAGCGCCCGGGTGTAGGTGGAGACCCAGACGGCGGGGCCGTTGGCCTCGGCCCACAGCGAGGCCGGAGCCAGGTATCCAAGCGTTTTACCAACACCAGTCCCCGCCTCGGCCAGCATCATGTTGGGCTCGCCCTCGCGTTCGCGCGGCTGGAAGACGTGCGCCGTCTCGGCGGCATAGTCCGCCTGGGTGGGGCGCGCCTCGTCGAGACCGGCCTGGGCCAGCAGGGCGACTAGACGGGCGCGGGCGTCGGCGGGGGCCACGGGCCTGGAGGCGGGCTCGCCGGGCGGGGCCTCGGCCTCCCACTCACCGATGCGGGCCCAGACGTCGAGGCCGTTGGAGCGGAAGTGGTTGGAGGCCGGCTGGCTGCGCAGGGCGGCGAGCACGGGGACGGCCCAGGGCCAGCCGGCGCGGCCCAGGGTCTCGGCGACGGCGAGGGCCTCCTCGCGGGAGGGGGTGGGGGTTTGGGCGAGTTCGGCCAGCAGGGTCTGGGCGGAGAGCTGGAGGGAGGCGGCCTGGTCTTCCGCCGTTTTCGGGGTGGAGAGGCCGAGGGCCTGGGCCAGACCCGCCGCGGAGGGGGCGGTGAACTGGGCGGGGCGGACGAAGGCGAAGAGTTCGAGGGCGTCGAAGATGCGGGGGCTGCGCGGGGGGGCCGGGAGGTTGAGGCGGCGCGCGGTCATCGCCGCGTGGGCGAGGAGGACGGGGGCGGAGGTGAGCAGGTCGCGGGCGTCGGGGGGGCGGATGGGCTGGGCATCCCCCGCCGGCGTGCAGATAGCGCAACGCGGCCCTGGGAGGACCACGAGGGCGGGGGCGAGGGAGAGGGTGGCTGGGGGGGCGGACACGGGCGGGAGGATAGGGGAGAATCGTTAGGAACGGAATGTGAACCGCAGGGCAAGCTGATTCAGGCCGCCCTCTGGCGTCGAAGCCCTGCGTCTGATAACCTAGATAGATAGCTAGCTAAAGCGAAAGTGGGCCTTCTGGTGCAGACCGTTGGAGTATTCGACGCCAAGAACCAGCTGTCCGCCCTGCTCGACGACGTCGAGAATGGCGGCGAGGTGATCATCACGCGGCGCGGCCGGCCGGTGGCGCGGCTGACGGCGTTCGACGCCGGCCCCGACCGGGACCGGGCGCGCCGGGCGGCCGACGGGCTGCGCTCGGCCAGCAAGGGGTTGACCCTGGGCGGCCTGTCGATCCGCGATCTGATCGACGCGGGCCGGCGTTGAGCTTCGTCCTAGACAACTCGGTGGCCCTGGCCTGGTGCTTCGAGGATGAGCAGACCCCGGCGACCGACGCGCTGCTGGATCGCCTTGTGCGGGAGGGTGCGACGGCGCCGCAGTTGTGGCCGCTGGAGGCGCTGAACGGCCTGCTGACGGCGGAGCGGCGGAAACGCATCACCCGCGATGACCGGCTGCGGCTGGCTGGCCTGCTGGCCGACCTGCCGATCACGATCGACGTAGAGACCGCAGAGCGGACCTGGACGGCCACGGCCCGGCTGGCCGAGGCGCACGGGCTGACGGCCTATGACGCGGCATATCTGGAGGTGGCGCTGCGGTTGGGGCTGCCGTTGGCGACGCGGGATGCGGCGTTGGTCGTGGCGGCCAGGGCGGTGGGTGTGGGGGTGTTGGGGGCGGGGTGAGGACAGCAGGCGCGCGGGTCAGACGCCGCTCAGCTACCAAGGCGGAGAGGCGTTGTGTCCCAAGAATCCGCACTACTGGCGAGCGATCCCCGGGCCAGGCGCCTGCGACGAACTGGATTCCGCCGGGCTAGATGCGGGCGCGCTGTTCATGGCCTTTCGGACAAAGATTGCCTGATCGATCTTCTCGAAGGCTGCTTGGTAGACGGCAGGGTCCGCAATCGGTTGTTCACCGGCGTCACTACCGTATTGGTTGGATGAGATCTTGGTCATGACGAAGTTCAGCCGGACGCGCGTTACGTTCGGCGTCAAATCCTCGATGTAGGCCGACACAACCGGGGTTAGTTTTCCTCGTCCGAAGCCGACGAACGGCATCCAGGTGACCTTGGAATTCGTGGAGGCCGTTCCTGTGATCAGTCCGGTGTCCTTGTTTGCGCTGCCAATGCGGTAGCCAGCGTCTTGAAGGACGGTCATCACGGCTGAGAAGGCAATTGGCTTTGCCGCTTCCAGGTCGCGCGATTGCATCTGCTGGAGCGCTAGCGAGCTCAGTTCGGGTTTCTTGGCGAGCGCGGGCGTGGTCGCAGAGAGCGCAGTGGCGGCAAGGATTGCAATCCCGAGCGTAATTTTCATGGCATCCCCTCAGAACGAACTGCTGCGGCTGCGGAAATCGGACACGCGCTTCTGGGCATCAAACTTGATTATGAGCGTCATGTTCCGGCTTGATTCCGTCGCTTTCGATTTGCGCTTTCCGAAGCCGAGCCCGCCGCCGCCGCCCACATCGCCACCGGCGCCAACGGCGAGCATACCGATTGAGAAGCCTGAGGAGTTGTTGGAGCTGACGGTGGCGTGTCGATCGTAGACCCACATCTCGCTACCATTGCCGTCAATCGTCGTGATGTTGGGCGCACCGAACGTTTCCAGAATCTGCGCTTGCGTGGACGTACCGACCACCAGCGTCATCTGCACCATTCCGTGGGTGAGCGGGTCGGATGTTTCCGCCGCGCGTACGATCCAGGGAGCCATGATCGCAATGAAGGCTGCAGCCAATGGAGCAGAAATTCTTACCGCCCTGGCAACAGCCAGCCCCCGTTTCGTCGGCAGGGCCTCGCCGTGCGCAATTTTCATTTTTCCCCGAGCCCCCAGTTCCAGCCACACGCTAGGGTCTATGGCCCCGCTGCGTCCAGCCTTTAGCGCGAATTCGCGGTCGACGGTTCCCACTCTCGGCCTCTTCGCTGCGCTCGGGGAGAGGCGTTGTTGGGCGCGCCCGGCGGCGGGACGCCCCCTCCACCGCTTCGCGGTCCCCCTCCCCCGCTGGCGCGGGTGAGGAACTTGAGGGGCGATGGCTAGACCTTCAGCGACTTCCGTAGCGCCTCGTTGATGCGGCCTTGCCAGCCGGGACCGGTCTCGCGGAAGCCGTCGATGACCTCCTGATCCAGGCGCAGGGTCACCTGGCGTTTGGGGCGGTCCAGCTTTGGGCGGCCTCGGCGGGTGAGCGTGCCCTGGGCGGGTCGGATGAGCTTGTCGCCATGCCACAGCGCGGCGCGCTCCAGGACCTCGTCCGACCACTCGGGCGCTTCGTCAGGATCCGTCCAGCCAGGGGAGGTATCGTCTGCGTTCCTTGGCATTGCACTTCCTCATCGAAATGATGTGGCGGGCCGCGCCGCGCGGGGTCCAGACCACCATCACCATGTCATCATTCAGCCAGCCGATGGTCTGCCAACGGGTCTCGCCGTAGTCGAACCGGTCATCCTCCAATTGGAGCTGCGCGCCCTCGAAGACGTGGCGTGCGTCTTCGAAATCGAGACCTCTATCGGCGAGGGTCTCGGCTCGCTTCCGAGGGTGGTAGGTCAGGCGCACACCGCGTCTCCGTCGTCAGAAGGCTCATCCTGTCTATGGGTCCGCGAGGCGACTGGGGTCGTCCCTTGATTATTAGTAGCTACACTAATATCAGACGTCAAGTTTTCTGTAGCTACAAGATCGAAACCCGGCCGGCGTCGCCGGCAATACATGTTCACTTTTTGTTCTTGACACGCAAGTCCAAATATGCGATGATCTCGGCTGGCTTCGGTGTTGTGCCCACGGTTTCGGGGGGTGCGGCGGCGGGGCCTTTTTCGTGGGCGGAGGGTTGGAGGCGGTCATGGGCAAAGTGGTTGCGGACGGCGTGGCGGCGACGCCGAAGCGGGGCGTGGGGACGCGGCAGCGGACCCAGGTGCGCTTCGAGGCGGCGCTGGCGCGGGGGATCGCCCGGCGGGTGGCGTCGGGGGAAGCGTTGTCGGCGGTGTGTACGGACGCGGGGATGCCGACGCATGGGACGGTGAGCCGGTGGGCCAAGGTCTATCCGGCGTTCGGGCGGACGCTGCGGCTGGCGCGGCAGGCGGCGGGGTGGCCGGGCCTCCGCCATCCCGGGCCGCAATTCTGCGAGGCGACCGCGGCGATGATCTACGCGCGGATGTGCGAGGGCGAGGCCCTGATGCGCATCTGCCAGGAGCCGGGGATGCCGGGGCATTCGACGGTGTACCGCTGGCGCAAGCGGTTTCCCGACTTCGCCGCGGCGCTGCGCGAGGCTCGCGCGGTGCAGGCGGAGCGGTACTGCGAGATCGGCTGGGAGATCGCCGAGGCGGTGACGCCGGCGGACGCCCACGCGGTGCGGGTGAAGCTGGAGCAGCTGCGCTGGACGGCGGCGGCGTTCGGGCCGCGGGTGTTCGGGCGGGTGAGGCCGGTGGAGGGCGAGATGGCCGAGGCCGTGGAGAGGGCCGTGACCCGACTGGCGGTGCGGGTGCGGCACTTCGAGGAGGTGATGGGCCCGGACGGGAAAATGGCGGTGCGCGAGTTGCCGGTGTTGAGCCCGGAGGACGCGGCGCGGGCGACGCCGGCGCCGAAGCCGGGGTCGGTCGACTGAGGGTAGAGGGCGGGGGGGCGATGCGTCGGGTGTCCGAGCCGCCGGATCAGGATCTGGGGCGCAGCCTCGGAACGCCCTACCGGAACGGCGGCTCGTCGAAGCTGCGGAGCTTGCGCGAGTGCAGCCGGGTTCCCTCCTGCCGCAGCAGGTTGATGGCTTCCAGCCCGATCTGCAGGTGCTGGGCGATGGCGCGGTCGTAGAAGGCGTTGGCCTGGCCGGGCAGCTTGATCTCGCCGTGCAGCGGCTTGTCGGACACACACAGCAGGGTCCCGTAAGGCACCCGGAACCGATAGCCCTGGGCCGCGATGGTGGCGCTTTCCATGTCGATGGCGACGGCGCGGCTCTGGTTGAAACGCAGCGCGCTGGACGAATACTTCAGCTCCCAGTTCCGGTCGTCGGTGGAGACCACGGTGCCGGTCCGCAGGCGGCGCTTCAGCACCTCGCCGCTCTCGCCGGTGATCGCCTCGGCCGCACTGTTCAGCGCCACCTGCACCTCGGCCAGCGGCGGGATCGGGATTTCCGGCGGCAGCACCTTGTCCAGCACATGGTCGTCGCGCAGGTAGGCGTGGGCCAGGACATAGTCGCCGATCTTCTGGCTGCCGCGCAGGCCCCCGCAGTGACCGATCATCAGCCAGGCCTGGGGCCGCATCACCGCCAGGTGGTCGCAGATGGTCTTGGCGTTGGAGGGGCCGACGCCGATGTTGACCAGGGTGATCCCGGCCCGGCCCGGCGCCATCAGGTGGTAGGCCGGCATCTGGTGCTTGCGCCAGGTGCCCGCCGCCACCGCCGCTTCGGGGTTCTCGGTGTCGGCGGTCACGTAGACCTGCCCGGCCGCCGACAGCGCCGTGTACGGCCCGCCGCCCTTGAGCTGCTGGCAGCCCCAGCTGACGAACTCATCGACGTAGCGGTGATAGTTGGTGAACAGGATGAACTGCTGGGTGTGCTCGGCCGGGGTGCCGGAATAGTGGCTGAGCCGGGCCAGGGAGAAGTCCGTGCGCAGGCCGTCGAACAGCGCCAACGGCCTGGGCTCGTCCTCCAGCCCGATCCAGCCGCCGTCCGCCACCTCGTCGCCGATATAGGCCAGCTCGGTGGTCGGGAAGTGCCGGGCGATGTCCACCGACGACACGTCGGCCATGGCCAGGTCGGCCGGGTCCAGCACATAGGGGAACGGGATTTCCTGGTTCGAGCGGCCCACCTCCAGCTCGATGTCGAAGTCCTGCTGCAGCAGCGACAACTGCTCGACCAGATAGTCGCGATACAGCTCCGGCCGCGTCACCGTCACCGCATAGCGGCCGGGCGCCGGGATGCGGGCGTAGGCGCGGCTGATCCGGGGATAGACCCCGCCCTGCGGCCAGGTCAGGCGCAGCTCCGGATAGACGTAGGCGCCGCTGCGGCGCGCGCTCGGGTCTGGCGGCGTCCCGTCCGTCAGGAATATTTTCAGCGCCCGGCGAAGCTGATCGACGCTGGCGCGGTATTCAATCTCAAGCCGATCGACGATGCCGGCGATGTCAGTCTCTCTCATCCGCCGCCTTATAGCTCCGGTCCGTGACGCTTGCGAATCCACAGCTGTGGACGCGATCCGACATCCCGGCGACAAAGGGGCCCCAGCTTTTCCGAGGCCGCCCGAATGAACCGCCTTTTCACCTACTTCGTCGTGGGCGCCATGGTGCTGGGCGTCCTGGCCGGCTGGCTGGTCAACACGACCCTGCCGGCGGCTGACGCCACGGTCTGGGCTGGCAACTTCTCGATCATCACCGACATCTTCCTGCGGCTGATCAAGATGATCATCGCCCCGCTGGTGTTCTCCACCCTGGTCGCCGGCATCGCGCACATGGGCGACGCTTCCGAGGTGGGCCGCGTGGGCGTGAAGACCATCGGCTGGTTCCTCCTCGCCTCGATCAGCTCGCTCACCCTGGGCCTGGTGATGGTCCACATCATCCAGCCGGGGGCCAGCCTGAACCTCGCCGCGCCGGCCGACGCCGCGACCGGGGTCGACATCGCCAAGTTCACCCTGAAGGAGTTCGTCACCCACGTGGTGCCCAGCTCGATCGTCGATGCCATGGCGAAGAACGAGATCCTGCAGATCGTGGTGTTCTCGGTCTTCGTCGGCACCGCTGTCGCGGCCATCGACGATCGGGCCCCCGCCGTGCTGGCCCTGGTCGAACAGGTCGCGCAGATCATGCTCAAGGTGACCGGCTATGTGATGAAGACCGCGCCGCTGGCGATCTTCGCCGCCCTCGCCTCCAGCATCGCCACCAAGGGCATCGCCGTCCTGTTCACCTACGGGGTGTTCGTGGGCGGCTTTTACGCCTCGCTGCTGATCCTGTGGTCGCTGCTGATCCTGGCCGGCTTCCTCATCGTGGGTCCCCGGATCTTCAAGCTGATCGGCCAGATCCGCGCCCCGACGCTGCTGGCCTTCTCCACCGCCTCGTCCGAGGCGGCCTATCCGCGCACGCTGGAGGAGTTGCAGAAGTGGGGCATCTCTCGAAAGGTCGCCAGCTTCGTCCTGCCGCTGGGCTACTCGTTCAACCTGGACGGCTCGATGATGTACTGCACCTTCGCGGTGCTGTTCATCGCCCAGGTCTATGGGATTGAGCTGACCCTCGGCCAACAGATCACGATGCTGGCGCTGCTGATGGTGACGTCCAAGGGCATGGCCGGCGTACCTCGCGCCTCCCTGGTGGTCATTGCCGCCACCCTGACCTACTTCAAGCTGCCTGAGGCGGGGCTGGCGTTGATCCTCGCCGTCGACCATCTGCTCGACATGGGCCGCTCGGCCACCAACGTCGTCGGCAACTCCGTGGCCGCCGCCGTTGTCGCCAAATGGGAAGACCAGATCGAAGTCCCGCAGGCGGAACCCGCCAAGGCATAGACCTCCCCTCCCCCTGTGAACGTAGCGCGCAGAGAGGGAGAGGAGACCGGCGTTGGTTAGGCCCCTGTAAACCCTGCCGCTTAACTCCCCGTTCGCCCCGTCCGGGGCATGGTCGGCCAGCATGCCGCACCTTTCGACGAGCCTGACCGAACTTGCCGCCCGGGTCGCCGAGCTGGAGGCCGAGCGTGAGATGACGCTCCGCCTGGCCCAGACCGATTCCCTGACCGGCCTGGTCAATCGCGGCGCGTTCACCGGCAGCCTCTGCGAACGGCTGGAGGCCGCCAAAGCGGCCGGCACGTCGGTGGCGCTGTTCATCATCGACCTGGACCGGTTCAAGAACCTCAACGACACCCTGGGCCACCACGCCGGCGACATTCTGCTGGCGGAACTTGGCCAGCGACTGCGTGACGAGGCCGCCCCGCACGAGATGGCCGCCCGCCTCGGCGGCGACGAGTTCGCCCTGATCACCGAGGACGCCGACCCTGCCGCTCGCGCCGACAAGCTGGTCGCCCTGTTGGGTCAGCCGCAGACCATCTACGGCCGCGCCGTCACCTCCGGCGGCTCGGTGGGCGTAGCGGTGTTCCCGCGCGACACCGACAACGCCGCCGACCTGCAACGCTTCGCCGACCAGGCCCTCTACCGCGCGAAGTCCGCGGGCGGGCGCCGCTGGTCCAGCTTCGACGAGGACCTGCGCGAGGAAGGCATCCGCCGCCGCACCCTAGAAGACGACCTGCGCCGCGCCATCCCCGCCGGCGAGATCGTCCCGTGGTTCCAGCCGATCGTCGATTCCATGACCGGCCGCACGGTCGGCGTCGAGGTTCTGGCCCGCTGGAACCATCCCGAGCGCGGCCTGGTGTCGCCCATCCATTTCGTGCCCATGGCCGAGGAGCTGGGCCTGATCCGCGCCATTGACGAGGCGATCTTCGAGGCGGCCTGCGCGCGCACCGCCCCCTGGGTCGCCGACGGCCTGATCGAGGTGGTGTCCTGCAACGTCAGCCCCCGCGACCTGCTGGACCCCAGCTTCTCGCGCAAGCTGATCGGCCGGCTGGCCAAGACCGACCTGCCCGCCACCGCCCTGACCGTCGAGATCACCGAGACCTTCCTGCTGCAGGATCTTGGCCTGGCGCGCCGCCACATCGAGAGACTGGCCGCGAAGGGCGTGAACGTGGCGTTGGACGACTTCGGCACCGGATACTCCAACCTGCGCGCGCTGATGCGCCTGCCGATCCAGACGGTGAAGCTGGACCGCTCGCTGATCGATGACGTCGGCCGCGACGCGCGGGTCTCCAAGCTGGTGGCCTCGATGCTGCACGCCGCCCGCTCGCTGGGCGTCCGCATCATCGCCGAGGGCGTCGAGCACGAAGCCCAGGCCCTGTTCCTGCGCTCTGCCGGATGCGACCGCATGCAGGGCTACTTCTTCGCCCGCCCCATGGACGGCGACGCCATGGAAGCCATCCTCCGCGAAACCGAAATCCCTGAACGCCTCGCCGCGACGGGCTGATCGCCCCAGCGACTACTTCAACGCCAGCGGCCGCATCTTCTCCGGCCCGGCGATCAGCGCCGCCGCCTCGGCCAGCGCCTTGGCGCCGTCGGTCCTACCCTCGGCGATCTCGTCGGCCAGGCCCATCAGTTTGGGGCCCGTCACCGAGCCGTTCTGCGCCTCCTCGGTGACCGTGATCCCGCCGCCCTTCGCGATCGCCCGGTCCCAGGCCAGCCGCACCCCAGCCCAATAGGCGTTCGTCGCCGTCCAATAGTCGTCGGCCGCCTGCATCGGGAACTTGTCGGACCGACTGTAGGTGTTCAGCACCACCTCGTGGACATAGGTCACCGGCTGGCCGGCCTTCAGGCCCAGCTTGGTGTTGTCCTGCTCATGGATCCAGCCGGTGGGCGTCAGCGTGTGGCGGTTCCACCCAGCGTACCAGGAATAGACCGGGTGGCGCACCGCGTCGCGCCGGGCCAAGGGCCGCAGCGTCCGCTCGCTCTGCCAGCTGGCCACGCCGCCTTCGTAGGTCCAATGGCCCAGGCCGCCGTAGCGGGGCGAATCGTCGGTCTGCCAGACGGTCTGAGACCAGGCGCCTTTCCGCGCCGCGCCGGTGGCCTTCAGGCCCCACCGGTTGGCGGTCTCGTATTCCAGCACCTTCGACGGCTGATAGGTCCAGTCCTGGCGCCAGTGCTTCACCACGGCCGGCTTGCCGTCATCCTCCACCACCAGAATGTGCTGCAGGCTGATGAAGTCGCCGCGGTCCTCGACGATTCGCACCGCCTCGTAGCCGCCGCTCAGCTTTGGCCCCAGGGGCTCGTAGCCAGGCTGCAGCGACACCGTCTCGCGCATATCGAAGCGGACCTTGTAGTTCCCGGCCATGGCCAGGATCGACTGGCGGTCCTGCTCCGGCGCTGGCCCGGCGACCGCCACGACGGGCACGGTCAGGCTGAACGCGAGAGCGAAGGCGAGGCAGGTTCGGCGAGAGGTCATGGCGGGGTCCGTGATGATCAGAAGTCGTAGCTGAGAGATAGGGAAACATTGCGGCCGAGCTGCCCCTACGACCTTCCCATGCCAACATCCCTAGGGCCCCGTTTCGAATGAATCGAAACGGGGCCCTAGAGTCCTTGCTTGGTCGCTCTTCCTGCTCGGCTGATTTGACCCAAGTCAGCCGGGACACGCTCTCGCAATGGGTGTTGCACTTCGATTGAGAACTCAGGTTCCGACTCTCGCCGGGACGCTCGGAGTGCGGATGGGCCTCGCCCCCCGGGCCTACAGGCTCGCGTCCATCAGTTTCGCCAGCCGGGTCCCCGCCAACGCCACCTGGGTCCGAGCAACCCGCGCCGCGTTGGTGCGATAGGTCGCGTCCAGCCGGAACGCCGTGCTCGTGGTGGCGCCCACCGGGGCCGCGTAGGCGAAAGCCTTGGCCAGGTCGAAGCTGCCCGCGATCCAGGCCTCCGGGTCGGTCACGTCCTCCGCGCCGGCCGTCTTCGGATCGCACAGCTTCTGCTTTACCGCCGTGGCGTTGCAGAGCTTGTCGGCCTCCGTCCGGATCACCTTCAGATCCTGGTCGGCGCCCAGCGCCCCGTCCCAGAAGCTGTGCAGTGACTGGGCGCTGCCCAGGGTGCAGGTCGTCTGGGTGGTGCACACCTTCACCGAATTGCCGCCGTGGTCCGCCTTGCCGCCGACGAATCGCGACGTGGCGTGCAGCGGCTGGTGGATGTCGCCGGCCATGTGGATCAGCCAGGGGACGGCATAGGCCCGCTGCGCCGCGCTGCCGGTGCGCAGCTGGTCCCGCATCGCCGCGATCTGGGTGCCGGCGTTTACCCCAGGCGCCGGCTCTGTCGCGCCGCCGTCGGTCGCGAACGGCAGGTCTTCATAGTGCCAGTACTTGTGCAGCAGCATGTCGGAGAACCCGACGTTGCGGCTCGCGGTGGGTCCGGTCGGCGGCGTCGAGCCGTCGTCGATGTAGCAGATCTTGTCCGCCGCCCCGTGCCAGACGTTGTCGCCGCTGTTGGGCGGCGTCGGCTGCGGGTCGGTGTTCAGCTTGCACATCCGGCCCTTGATGATGTCGGGCCAGGTCGCCGCCTTCAGGAACGCCGTCACCGGCCGGCTGGCGGCGGGCACGCCGGCCACCCACTGCGGGTAGAGCGGGTTCTGCTTCAGCAGCGCGTTGACCTTGGTCCGTGTCGCCGGGCTCATCTTCCCCCAGGCCACCGCCGCCACCAGCATGTGCCCCCGGTTGTTCCAGGCCAGCGCCGCGCCGGGGGCGGATGCCAGCACGGCGAAGGCCGCCAGGCCGGCGGCGATGCGGAGCGTTTTGCGTGTCATGGGCGCCTCTGGCCGGCGCGCATTGATGGGCCGCCGGCGCCCGACGCTGACACGCGCGGCGGTTGCAATCAACGTCGCCGGTGGCGGCCGGGGCCGGATCGACCCCATATAGGGCCAGGGCCGCGACGGAGATCCCATGCGACTTTTGATGAACGTGCTGTGGTTCGTGTTCGGCGGCTGGATCTCCGGCACCCTGTGGCTGCTGGCCGGGCTGGTCCTGGCGATCACCATCATCGGCCTGCCCTGGACCCCGGCCGCATTTCGCATCGCCGGCTTCAGCTACGCCCCGTTCGGCAAGATCGTGGTCGACCGCGACCCCGGGGTCGGCAGCGTGGTGCTCAACATCCTGTGGCTGGTCCTGGCTGGCTGGTGGCTGGCCCTGCACCACATCCTGCTGGCCGCCGCCCTGGCCGTGACCATCATCGGCATTCCTTTCGCCTGGCAGCACGTCAAGCTGGCCGGCCTCTCGCTGACCCCGGTCGGCAAGGGCGTGATCGAGGTCTGAGGCGGCGGGGACCGGGATCTAACCCAGCTCCACCGCGAACCCCGCCGCATGGTGGAAGTCGGCGGCGCCCGCCGGATGCGCCAGGGCCCAGTACGACAGGCCACCGTCCATCGCCTCGATCACCGCCGCCAGCCCCAGCCGCCACGGGCCGGCCGGTAAAGCCGCAAAGGCTGACAGGTCCACCGTGGCCAACAGGTCGAACCCCGCCGGCGTGTGCATCACCTCGATCCCCGGCGCCGCCAGCGGCCCCGCATCCGTCATCCCCGCCCGGTAGCTGTCGAACCGGTACGCCGCCCACGCCCCGGACGGCGACAGGTTGAGCTCGACATAGCATTCCGCCCCTGGCGTCCGCAGGAACGCCTCGAAACAGGTCCGCCGCCACAGCCCGTCGGTCCGCGCCGCCCCCGCCCGCGCGGGCAGCAACAACGCCCCCATCGGGTCCGCCACGGCATAGCGCAGGTGCAGGATGTCAGCCTTCCCGCGCTCGGCCTCCACCGTAACGCCGACGATGGCGCTGGAGACGGCGGGGTGGCGGATCAGGTCTCGGCGCATCCCCCGAACTTAGCCGCCCGCGCGCCCGGCGCCAGCTCAGGCCTTGTTCTCGCCGCGGCGAAGGTCCAGCCTCACCGCATGGTTCTGGCCGCCCCCACCCTGCTCGCCGCCGCCCTGTTCGCCGCCGCGGCCCCAAGGGCCATCCTGCCACCGCCCGCCCCAGCCAACGAGGTCTCGGCGCTGATCATCTACCCCCCGACCCCGGTCCCCAGACTGGTGGCCAGCTACCCGGCCGAGGGCGGGACGATCGCGCCGGGCGTGCTGGTCCTCAAGCTGACCTTCGACCAGATCATGTCGCGCACCGGATTCGACATTGCCCCTGTTGTCGCGGCATCCACGACCGGCGCCCCCATGCCCGGCCCCGAGACCCCGACCTGCCTGAAAACACCACGCCTGCTGAACGACGGCCGCACCTTCGTTCTGCTCTGCACCCTGCGCGCCGGCCGCACCTATGCCCTGGCGTTCAACAGCGCCCCCGCCGGCGGCTTCGCCAACATCGCCGAGAACCGCGCCGGTCCGACCTCGCTCAGCTTCACCACCAGCCGCGACGATCCGGTCCGCAGCCTGGACGAGGCCATGAAGCTGCAAGGCCTCACCCCCCTTGAGGTCCCGGTGCAGGAAAGCCCCGGCGACTGACTGCCATGGTCGGCGTCATCGGCCGATCGCGTCCCGGACGCCCTGCGCCACCACCTTGGCCTGGTCGTTCTCCGCTCGCAGCCGGGCGATCTCCTCCGGTGAGAGGGCCGCCGGGTTCATGTAGTCGCGCCACCAGCCGGGCGTCGGCCACACCAAGGCGCTCCGCAGCGTCGTCCGTGGCCCGATCGCCCCCTCCAGCAGCCCCAGCGCCAGTTCCAGCGTCTGGTCCTGCGACGCCACGTCCCCTGGCAGGCCGGCCGCGTTTCCCAGCGGGACATCACTGAACAGGAACCGCGGCACGCCGCACAGCTCGACGATGTCGCGGGCAGCGCCCATTATCACCGTCGCCACGCCCGCTGCCTCCAGCGCGCGCGCCATCAGCCCCATGGTCTGGTGGCAGACCGGGCAATTGGCCACCAGGATCGCCGCGTCCGCCCCATCCTCGCGGCAGCGGGCCAGCACCTCCGGCGCGTCTGCCTCCACAGTGTGCCGCTGGCTGCGGTTGGTGGGCACGCCGTGGAACCGCGCCGTCAGCCCGCCGATCCGGCCCCGCGCCGCCGCCCGCCGCAGCGCCGGCAGCGGGAACCAGCAATTGGCGTCGTCGCTCAGGTGCGCCTGGTCCACCGCCACATGGCTCACCCGCAGGTCGTGGTCGACGGCGCTGTCGCCGGAATAGACCTCGTAGAACTTGGCGGCGGCGTTGTAGGGCGCGCCCGGCCCCTGGTCGCCCAGCTCGGGCCGATAGGGCGCCGCCGTGGTCAGCAGCGCCACCCGCGCCTCCGCCAGCCGCCGGCCCAGCGGCGCGAACGGAACCGCCTCATGCTGCGCGTAGCGATAGGGCGCCTCGTACCCCAACGCCGCGTACCAACGATGGGTGCGCTCGATGTAGCGGATCGGCAGGTCGTCATCAGGGTCGGCGGGCGAACTCATGCCCCGAGACTACCGCTTTCCCGCGCGCCACTCTATGAGCGGCGGCCATGAGCACCGGCGACGACTTCATCTATGACGACGCCACCGGCGAATGGGTCAGCGCGGCAGACGCCGCCGCCCCGGTCGCCCGCCCCGAGGTCCGCGACTCCGTGGGCAATGTCCTGGCCGACGGCGACGGCGTGACGCTGATCAAGGACCTCAAGGTCAAGGGCGCCGGGCAGACCCTGAAGCGCGGTACGGTCATCAAGTCCATCCGCCTGACCGACGACGCCCAGGAAATCGACTGCCGCTACGAAGGCATCAAGGGGTTGGTCCTCCGCGCGGAGTTCGTGCGCAAGCTTTAGCGCTCGCCGCCCTCCAGCCACGCATTGAACTTCGGCGCCCGCTTCTCGCGGAACGAGCGACCGCCGTCGCGGGCATCGGGATGGTGGTCGGTGATCGCCGTGCGCACCGCGATGTCGTCCAGCGCCTGCCCGAACGTCGATTCCGCGGCGATGTAGAGCGAGCGCTTCAGCATCCGCATCGCCACCTGCGGCCCGTCCGCCAGCTCCGCCGCCAGCGCCAGCGCCGCCTCCAGCAACGCCTCGGGCGCCACCACCTCGTTCAGCAGGCCCAGCCGCAGCGCCTCATCGGCGTCCACGATCCGCTTGCGCAGGCAGAAGTCCAGCGCCTGCGCCAGCCCCAGGTGCTGCACCAGCAAGGCGTGCCCGCCCTCGTCCGGCAGCAAGGCGAACCGCAGCGTAGCGCTCCCCAGCCGCGCCTGCGTCGATCCGATCCGGAAGTCACAGCTGAGCGCCAGCGACAGCCCGGTCTGGATCGCCGGCCCGTTGATCGCAGCGATCGTCAGCTTGTCCAGGTTCCGCACCGCCACGTTCAGCGCCTGGGAATAGACCCTGAGCGCCGCGTCCGTGCCGATCGGCGTCGAATGGCCGCCGCCGATCTTGGCCACGCTGGCCGGCGCGCCCTCGTGATAGCCGCCCAGGTGATCTCCGGCGCAGAACGCCCGGCCCTCGCCCGCGAACACCACCACGCGCACGGCGTCATCCATCTGCACGCGGGCGATCAGCTCGATCAGGTCGCGCTTCATCGCCTGGTCCAGCGCGTTCAGCCGCTCAGGCGCATTGAGCGTGATCCGCAGCACGCCCTTCTCGTGCAGCTCGGAGCGAAGGCCCTGGCAGACCTGGCCATAGGAAACGGGGAAGGGTGGCTGGCTCATGTGCGAGGCTCCTGATGCTGTGGAGAGGCGTGGTTCCATCCTACGCCCCGAAACGTCGTGCCGGGACGGACCTGAGCGACGAAGGCTCTAAGGCCGCGCGGCGCCGTCGGTCCTCGCGCGGCGCGCTTGCAGCTGCGACGTCACCCGCTCGAGATTTTGCCGGGTGTCGTTCGCGTTGAACTGGGTATCGCCCGGCGGATACACGGTCATGGAGGCGGCCAAGGCCGCCACCGCCTCTTCGAGCCGCGCGGTCCCGCTCTCCCGGGCCCCGAGGCTCGAAAGCGTCAGGCCCAGGTTGTTTTGCAGGCTCGCCCAGGTCAACGGATCGCGTTGGCGTGTGGATTCCTGCAATGCGGCGCGATACGCCACCACGGACGCCTCGAGCCGCGCCGTCCCGCTCTCGCGGTCGCCCAACAATCTCAATGCTCCACCCAGGCTCATCTGCGTGGACGCCCAGGCCAATGGAACACGTTCGCGAGTGTTTTCCTGCAGCGCGGCGCGATAGGCCTCCACCGCCGCTTCAAGCCGCGCTGTCCCAGGCTCGCGGCCCCCCAGTCTCGCGAGGACATTGCCCAGGCCAATCTGGGCTCCGGCCCAGGCCAATGGAGCGCGTTGGCGTGTGCTTTCCTGCAAGGCGCCGCGGTAAGCTTCAAGCGCCTCCTCGTACCGCGCGGTTCCGCGCTCCCGATCGCCGAGCGACGCGAGGGCGGCGCCCAGGCTCATCTGTGTCTGCGCCCAGACAAGCGGGTCGCGCGCACGGGTGTTTTCCTGCAGGGATTCACGAAACGCCGCCACCGCGGCCTCGAGTCGCGCCGTCCCGCTCTCGCGGGCGCCGAGTTGGCCAAGCGCGGCGCCGAGATTGTTCTGCGTCGCCGCCCAGGCCAGCGGAACACGTTGGCGGGTGTTTTCCTGCAGCGCGGCGCTGAACGCCGCGACCGCCTCCTCAAGTCGCGCCGTCCCGCTTTCCCGGGCGCCGAGCTGGCCCAGCGTTCCACCCAGCCCCATCTGCGTGCCCGCCCAGGCCAATGGCGCACGTTCGCGGGTGAATTCCTGCAGCGCGGCGCGATAGGCGACCACGGCCGCTTCAAGCCGCGCTGTCCCGGGCTCCCGGCCGCCGAGCCTTGAAAGCACATTGCCGATGCCGATCTGGGTGTTCGCCCAGTCCCATGGCGCACGCGTCCGGGTGTTCTCCAGCAAGGCGGCGCGATAGGCCTCGAGCGCCTGTTCATACCGCAGAGTACCGCTCTCGCGGTCGCCGAGCGCCTTGAGGGTATTGCCCAGGCCTATTTGCGTCAGCGCCCAGATCTGAGGCGCGCGATCACGGGGGTTTTCCTGCAGCGATGCGCCGAAGGCCGTCACCGCCTCCTCGAGTCGCCCTGTCCCGGGCTCCCGCTCTCCGAGGGTCGCGAGCGCGAAGGCGAGTTGGAGCTGGATATCCGCCCTGTCGCGGCCCACGGCCAGCTGCGGCGACGCCGAGAGGATATCGCGGTAACCGCGGATGGCCCGGTCGAGCTGCGCATTGTCGCCGCGCTCACGCCCTTCTTCGGCGCGGGCAAACGCCTCGTAGCGAAGGTTGGCCAGCCGCTCGGGTCCCGATGGCGACAGCGCCGCGGCGGCCGCGAACCGTTCAGCGGCGTCCAGATAGCGAAGTTGCGACATCGCCAAGGTTCCGCGCTGGTTCAGGGTCGCGGCTTGTTTGGCCTGCAAGGGCGCGAGGGCGGCCTGCTGCAGGCCCTCGATCCGGCCGAGCAACTGGTCGGCGTCGCCCAGGCGGCCCTCGGCCAGGGCAGCATCGGCCTGAAGCCGCAGCGCTCCGATCTCCGGTTGGTCGCTGGGCGCACTCTTGATCTGATCTCGCAGGCGCAGGACGCTGACCGCGATCTCGCTGAGTTTCCGCGCCAGGTCTTCCGGCGGCACACTGCGCTCGCCGAGGATGGCGAAGAAGCTCTGCAACGCGGTGTCCGACACGCCAAGTTGCCGGGCGAGATCGCCGTTCTGACGCTGCTGCTCAGCGCTCAGCTTTGCCCACGTCCGTCCGTTCGCCGCGGCCACCAGGGCACGGCCCTGTTCCGGCGTCAGGCCATTCACCGTCACCCGACTGCCGTAGACATTGCCTCCAATGGCAATGCTGCCCCCGCCGGCCTGAACCCGCGCCGCTGGCGGCGGCGGCGGCTTGGCCTGGGCCACGGCGAGGCCGGGAAGCGCGACCAGCCACAGGGCGCCCGCGAGGCTGGCCCCAGCCGCGACGCCGGACCTATTTGCGCGCAGGCGCATCGGCGGGTGCTGTCGCGGCGTTGCCGCCGACCGAGATGGAGGAGCCGGAGACATTGCCGCCGATCGCCACGCTATGGTCGTCAGCCTTGGTCAGCGGTGTCGCCGGCGGCGCGGTCACCACAGTTGCTGGCGGCGGGCTGGAACGCGCCGGAGCCTCGGACTTTGGAACCAGATAGGTGAAGACCGTCCAGAACCCCCCCGCCACCGCGGTGGCGATGGTCAGCCAGAGTAAAACGGTTTCGCGACCGCTCTTGTCGTTTTTCACCGGACCCCTCAACCGTCGTTCTGCGAACGAGGCTAACATAGTGGTGGTGATGCGGAAGGGATTTACGCCAGGTTGCGGCGGGCTGTCGGCGAGGCCATCTCGGCGTACCTGGCGGCCGGGGCGGGAAGGCTCATTTCGCGTCCACCGCGCCGTCCAGCCGCGACCACTCCTCGAACGAGCCGTCGTAGAGCTTGGCCTTGATGCCCAGGCTTTGGGCGGCGAACAGCGTTGCGCTCGCCTGCTGGCCCACGTGACAGTAGATAATCAGAGTATCGCCGGACTTCACGCCGGCAGCGTTGAAGCGCGCCGCGATCTCGGCTTCCGGCGCCAGCTTCAGGTCGGCCGTGGTCACGGCGCCGAAGAACACGTTTTTCGCGCCCTCGATATGGCCCGCCTTATGCGGGCGGGTCGGCGATCCGCCGGCCCGCGCGCCGGAGTAGAAGTCCGGGGCCCGGGCGTCGATGACCACATAGCCGGGGGCCGACAGGTGGGTCTTCACGAAGGCGGCGTCCACCACCAGCGGCGCGTAGCGGATCGGCGACAGCTTGCCCGGCGCGGCGGCCGGCGTCGCCGTGGTCGCCAGCGGATGACCGCCCGCCGCCCAGGCTGCCGTCCCGCCTTCCAGAAGCCGCGTGCGCTCGCCCAGCCCGGCTGCGTTCAGGGTGAAGACTACCCGCGTCGCCGACTGGATGCCTTCCTTGGTGGGCACGACCACGATGCGCGAGCGGTTCGAGACGCCCAGTTCGACCAGCTTGGCCCGCAACGCCTCCGGCGCCGGCAGCTCCAGCGTCAGCGCCTCGCCCCCCATCGGCGCCGCCAGTTCCGCCAGGGTGACCAGCCGCGCGCCCGGGATGTGCCCGACCTCGTAGCCGGCCTTGTCGCCGACCTGCAGGATGACGAGATCCCGATCACCCAGATCGCGGGCCAGCCCGGCTGGCTCGACCACCATCCGCGCCAGCCGCCCGCTCGCGGACCCGGCCAGAGCCGGAGACGCCATCACTGCCACCGCCGCCGCAATCATCCACGTCCGCATCGCCAAACTCCCGCCTACTTCACCAGGGCGTCATAGAACCACGCCCGGTTCTTGCGCTGATAATCCATGGCCAGTTCGCGGTTCTGGATCATGAACACCATGAAGGCGTCGTTCTTAGGGTCCACCCAGAACTCAGTCCCCGCGATGCCCCACCACGAGAAGGTCCCGGTCCCGGGCCGCTGCACCGTGTCGTCGGTCACCAGGCTGAAGCCCAGCCCGAAGCCCATGCCGCGGCCGGGAAAAAACTGCCCCGCCTGCCGGATCGCCGGCGTCGTCTCGTCCTGCCGCATCCGCGCCAGGGTCTCGGGCTTGATGATCCGCACGCCCTTGTACTCGCCGTTGCCGGCGAGCATCAGCACGAAGCGCAGGTAGTCCTCGGTCGTCGATGACAGTCCCCCACCCGCGGTCAGGAACGGGGTCGGCTTGGCGTAGTCGTAGAACACCTCCGGCGAGGCCGCTTTCGGCTCAGCGAACCGCGCCCGCTTGGCCTCTGGCTGGAAGAAGGCTGTGTCGGTCATACCGAGCGGGCCGGTCACCCGCTCCCGCACCAGCACGTCCAGCGTCTTGCCGCCGGCCACTTCCACCACCGCGCCCAGCACATCGGTCGAGCGGGAATAGTTCCACGCGGTCCCCGGCTCGGCCTTCAGCGGCAGCTTGGCGATCAGCCTGGCGTACTCGCGCGCCGTCAAATCGTTGCGGTTCTCGCCGCCCGCGTCCCAGGCCTTCCCGATCGGGGACATGGGCTGGATAAACCCATATATCAGCCCCGAAGTGTGGCTCATCAGGTTGCGCACCAGCATCGGCTTGGTCGCCGCCACCGTCGTCCCGTCGGCCTGCCAGACCCTTAAGGTCGCGAACTCCGGCAGGTACTTCGACACCGGCGCGTCCAGGTCCAGCTTGCCCTGTTCCACGAGGGTCATGGCCACCACCGACACCACCGGCTTGGTCATCGAGAACACCCGGAAGATGGTCTCGTTG
This sequence comes from Phenylobacterium deserti, assembly GCA_943332615.1. GTDB lineage: Bacteria > Pseudomonadota > Alphaproteobacteria > Caulobacterales > Caulobacteraceae > Phenylobacterium > Phenylobacterium deserti_C. The sequence continues at coordinate 4,977 of CALQQB010000055.1, read as the reverse complement.
CTGACCGACGTCGCCTGCCCCGGCCCCTGCACGCCGAAGCCCTCCTCGAACGCCACCTTCCCGTGCCGCCCGATCAGCAGGTAGGCGCCAGGGATCTTGCCCGCCGCCACATCCGCCTTCAGGCCCTGTCGCGCCACGTCCAGCTTCGCCGGATCGAACCCCAGCGCCACCGCGTCCCCCGGCACGATCGACGAGACCTTCGGGTCCACGGTCTTGCCCGCCGCCAGCCCCGCGCCCGGCCCGGCCCCCAGCGCCAGCGAAACCACCGCCGCCAGCAGCAGCAGCATCCGCCCGGTGCGGGCGCCACGGATGAAATCGAACGGGTCCGGCATGGGTGTCATGGTCCTTGGAGGCGGCGATCAGCGAAAGCGTCACCGTACAGCGCCGCGCGCGCCGAACGCCAGGGGCGCTCCGGGCGGCCTCAGTTGGTTTCGAAGCCGATACGGCGCAGGTCGCGCGTCATTTTTTGAACATAGGTCAAATTGACTCGGCCCAGTTTCTTCGCCCGATCGGATTCGACCACGGCCTTCGGCACAATCACGCCACCCTTGACCCGCACGCATTGGCCTTCCGCGAGAAGTTTGTTCACATGGCGACGAACGGTTTCGAAGGGCAGGCCCATGCCGTCCGAAATCGCCAGGATACTGATCGGCCGCCGCTCTTCGTCCGGCGGCGGACTGTTCAGGCCGACGTACCGCACCGGGCCGTTGCCCTGATCTAGATGGGCTATGTTGGCCGTGAAGATGGCGAAGTGGATGAGCGCTCGAAGCAACTCCCCGCCATGGAACTCCACCATCAGGCGCAGGCTGCGCATGAAGTAGGTCGAGCTGATGCGGTTCACGGCGCGCACCAGATCCGGTGCGTCCGGGTTGGGGGTCGACGACATTTTAAGCGCGCCATTTTTTGTTGCGGAACGTCAATTCGACGGGGGCGAACTTCATCACAGGCGCAACCGTCGTCAATCCGCGCGTTTGGCGCTTCAATCTGCGCGTTTGGCGCTTCAGCCCTCGGGCAGTCCCTGCGTCCGCCGATACGCCGCGATATCCGCCCGCGTCGCGTCCAGCGCGGCCGCATGCCCCTGGACAGAGGGCCGCGGCGAAGGGCTGCCATCGCAGACCATGCGCGCCAGGAAGTCCGCCAGCCGATTCGGCACGATCGGTCGCGCCGCATCTGGCGCCATCCAGACCACGGTGGCGCCCGCCCGGTCATAGGCCACGGCGCCACGCTCCGTCATGGTTCGTTGGGCGCAGTCCAGGGAGCGCTTGGTCACCATCTGGACCGCGGGGCCCCAAACGGTGACCGCTCCCGGTTCATAGACTTCCAGGGTCCGCAGTTCGACGACGTCGCCGGTCTTCACCACGCTCGCCGTCTCAAGAAAGATCGCGGCCACCGGATTGGCGGCCACGGGCGCCATTTCTCCGTCCGGCAGCACCAGCGCGGCGATCTCCGGCGGTGGCGGCGGAAATGCCCGCGGCTGGGCATCCTGGCCTTGGTCCGGCCGAGGACCGGGCCCCAATGGCGTGGGCGGCTATATCTTCACGACCAATGACGTGGCGGGCCACGGCGGCGGCGCCCCCGACCCTGCGCCGCAGCGCACCGGGTCAGGCCATGAGCAGCTTCCTCGCGGTCACCACCGGCGCGTTCCACGCCAACCCGGAACCGATGATCCCCGGCGTGCCGGAACCGGGCGCCTGGGCCTTGATGCTCATAGGCTTCGACAGCGCGGGCGCCATGCTCCGCGCCCGCCGCCGCGTAGGAGGCAGAGTGTAGGCCCGCGGTGCGTACCGCCGCGGGATCTGCGAACCGCCGCCGGCAGGGGCGGCGGTTTTTGCGTTGTGGCGGAGGCGCCTACCCGGTCACGGTGGCCGACACCGGAAGATGGTCCGACAGCTGGTCCGCTTCGACCTGATAGTGCGTCAGTGACAGGTCCCCGCCGCCGATGATGTGGTCGAGGTCGCGGCGCGGGCTCCAGGAGGGGTACGTAAGGGGCGCCGCCGGGTGCGGGCGCCCGCCTGTCGCCTCGCAGAACGCCGAAAGCGCCGGGCTGCGCGCGCCGCAGTTGAAGTCCCCCATCGCCGCCCAGGCCGGCGCGTCGCCCAGAGCCGCCGCCACGGCCGCCAGCTGCTGGCCCTGGTCGACGGCGCCAAGGCTCAGATGCAGGCAGGCCACGCGGATCGTTCGGCGCCCCTCCACGTCGGCCACCAGACAGCCGCGCCCCGCCACGCGGCCCGGCAGCTTCATGTCCCGCACCCGTTGCAGCGGCCAGTGGCTGAGGATGGCGTTGCCGTGCCGCGAGACGCCGGGAACTGTCCGGTTCTCCTGCACCGCCACATGGGCGTGGCCGGACATCGCGGCGATCTCGTCGGCCTGGGAGCGCCAGCCCGCGCGCCGGCCGCCCAGGTCCACCTCTTGCAGGCAGACCACGTCGTAGCGGGCGATGGCCCAGGCGAGGCTGCGCAGGGTCGCGATCTTGGACGGGGTGTGGAACACCTGCCGGTGGGCATGCAGCAGGTAGTCCCGGTAGCGGCCGGTTCCGATCCCCGCCTGGATGTTCCACGTCAGCAGGTTCACAAGCTCAAGACCCTCACTGCGCTCTGCCGTAGGGCGCGAACCCTGGGCCGCCCGTCCGCCAACCTGAGGGAGCAGACTTGACCTGGCCGCTTTCGATACCGCTCGAACTGCATATCATTGTCTCGGGCGCGCTGACGTTGCGAATTCTCTACCGCCGTCTGGAGGTGAACACGGCGCTCGCGTGGATCGTCATGCTCGTCGCCATGCCGCTCGCCGGGCCGATCCTGTACTTCCTGTTCGGCGACCACAGCCTGGGCCGCAGGCGCGTGAAGCTGAGCGCCGACATCCGCAGATTCTACCAGGAGGCCCACGCGGTCGCCCACGGCGACGGCGTGCCGCCCCACCAGGTGGGTCCGCCCTTCGACGCCCTGGCCCGGTCGCTGACCGCCGAGTGCGGATTTCCGGTGCTGTCACACAACAGCTGGTCGATCCTGACCGACGCCGGCGAGATCCTGGACGTCATGGGCCGCGATATCGACCAGGCGCGGCACGACTGCCGCCTGGAGTTCTACATCATCGATCCGCGCGGCAGGGTCGAGGCGGTGCTGGAGGCCGTCCTGCGCGCCGCCGCCCGCGGCGTCGCCTGCAAGATTCTGGCGGACGACTACGGCAGCAAGCCGTTCTTCCGGTCCCCCTGGCCGGAACGCCTGCGAAATGCCGGCGTGCAGGTGGTCCGCTCGCTGCCGGTGGGGCTGCTCAGGTCCTTCTCCCGCCGCTCCGACCTGCGCAATCACCGCAAGCTGCTGATCTGCGACCGCCGCGTCGCCTATATCGGCAGCGCCAACCTGGTGGATCCACGGTTGTTCAAGGCCGCCAGCGACGTCGGCCAGTGGATCGACGCCATGATGCGCATCGAGGGCGAGATGGTGGACGCGCTCACCTGCGTCTTCGCCGCCGACTATCTGCTCGAGGATGGGGGCGCGAAGTCCGCCGGCCTCGTCCTGCAGGCTCTGCCGCTGGACCGTCGCCCCGACCCGAAGCCCGCGGGACACGCCCTGATGCAGCTGCTTCCGTCCGGGCCCGAGATGCTCGGCTCGCCCATCTACGCCTTCATCGTCGCCGCCATTTTCAACGCGCGCGAACGCGTGCGCGTCGTCACGCCCTATTTCATCCCCGACGATGCGATCATGCTGGCTCTGACGGGCGCGGCCCGGCGCGGCGTGACCGTCGAGGTCATCGTGCCCGAACGGCTCGACACCTGGATCGGCCACTACGCCAGTCGGGCCTCCTACCAGGACCTGCTGGCCGCCGGCGTGTCGATCCTGCAGTTCTCCGGCGGCCTTCTGCACACCAAGGCGGTGCTGATCGACGATGAGGTCAGCGTCTTCGGCACCGTCAACGTGGACCCGCGCAGCTTCCACCTGAACCTGGAGCTCAGCCTCATCCTCTACGAGCCGCGGATCAGCGCCGCCCTCCACGCCATGCTGGACGGCTACGTCGCCCGCAGCGCCGCCATCGACCCCGAGACGTGGGCCCGGCGACCGGCGACCCAGCGCTTCCTGGAGAACCTCCTGCGCCTGGCCGCGCCGCTGCTTTAGCGGGTCCCCCGTGGATCCGACACGCAAGCGCCAAGCGGCCGCCAAGCCGACCCTGGCCATGCGAGGGTGGTCTCGTCGTGCGATGGATACGGCGTCGGCGTGTGGAGGCCCCCCCTTTACCCCATCGCCTTGCGCGAACTCGCCTCCACAGCCGCGCGGGGGATCAACCTCAGGGTGGAACTCGCCTTGGCCAGGACGTCGCCGGCGAGGTTGGTGAGGCGGCCTTCGGCGAAGCTGGTGGAGCGGCCGGCGCGCTCGATCCAGGCCTCGGCGATCACCCGGCCGGGGCGGGCGGGGGCGAAGAAGCTGACCTTCACTTCCAGGGACATCGGCGTCAGGTCGGGGTTGAGCGACATCTGCGCGCGCGCCATCGCCGCGTCGATCCAGCCGCAGACGAAGCCGCCCTGGGCGACGCCGCCGGAATGACACATGTGGGGGGCGACCTCATATTCGATCGCCACGCGGCCGGGCTCCTGGCGGATAACACCCACCTCGCCCAAGGCGCTCTGCAGGGTGAGGTCGGCCTGCAAGGTTGGGGCTGGCAAGGTGGGCTCGGTCATAGGGCGGTCTCCCGGAGGCAGCGGATTTCACGGCTATAGGCCGACTCGGGCGGAACAGCTTCGCCGGTCAGGTGTTGAAACCTCGACCCTGGGGGCATTTGGCGTGCCGGAGGGGTCGAGCAGGTCGTCTGACGACACCATCCGGGAGACCTCTCATACGCTAGAGCACTCGACGCTCAAGTTGACGCATATCCATCGTGACGGAAGTAGTTGGCGCATTCTTCTGGGGAGAAGTCGTCGAGGAGGAAGCCGATCCGGCGCCAGAGGTTGTCGACGGTTCGTTCGGCGGCCTTTCTGAGGAGGCCCTT
>CALQQB010000054.1 GCA_943332615.1 Phenylobacterium deserti | reverse complement strand
CCCATCCGACCCACATTCCAGTTTTGAGATCTGGCTCCCGGCCTCCGCCGGGACGGCCGGGGGGTTGGGAATCGCCCAGTCCCGCCGGATCGACCCCCGTGACCCGGAGCGGCTCAGGCCCTCCGGCGCCTTCCGTGGAAATCCGGGGTTCTTTGTCTCTTGCCTGCGGCGCGGGCCGGGCGGGCTAGTGCCCGATCCCGGGGCGAAGGCGGTACTGGCCCTCGTCGAACGCCTCGAAGATCAGCGAGGCCTGCGGGTGGCCCACCGGCTGGCCGGTATCGTCCGGCAGCAGGTTCTGTTCCGAGACATAGGCCACGTAGGCGCTTTCGTCGTTCTCCGCCAACAGGTGGTAGAACGGCTGGTCCTTGTGCGGCCGGATGTGCTCCGGGATGGAGAGCCAGTACTCCTCGGTGTTCGAGAAGTTGGGATCGACGTCGAAGATCACGCCCCGGAACGGGTACACGCGGTGCCGAACGACCTGGCCGATCATGAATTTGGCGAGTCGTGTGCTCATGCTTGCGAATCTACACCGATCATTCTGACTGGAAGGTGAACGTAGTGATGCAGGGGCGTCATTCAACCGTCGTCTTCCGGGGGCCCGCAGGGCTTGCTACAGTCGCCCGGAAATCAGGCGCGGCCGGAAGCCGGGCGTCTGCAGTAGGACGGGTGAAGTCCATGAGTGAGGCGCTGCGTGCGCCCGGGCCGGCGAGTTCCGGTCGGGAGAGTTTTGTCGGCGAGGCGCCGTGTTACGCCGCGCTAGACCTTGGCACCAACAACTGCCGGCTGCTGATCGCGACGCCGACGCCGAGCGGCGGTTTCCGCGTGGTCGAGGCCTATTCGCGAATCGTTCGGCTGGGAGAGGGTCTTGGCCAGAGCGGCCGGCTGTCGGAACAGGCCATGGACCGGGCGATGGCCGCCCTGAAGGTCAGCGGTGAGAAGGTGCGCCGCCGGCGCGTGGTGAAATTCCGGGCCATCGCCACCCAGGCCTGCCGCATCGCCGCCAACGGCCAGGCGTTCGTGAACCGCGTCGCCAACGAGACCGGGGTGAAGCTGCAGATCATTCCGCCGCAGGAAGAGGCCAAGCTGTCGGTCACCGGCTGCCTGAACCTGCTCGACTACAAGTACGAGGCCGCCCTGGTGGTGGATGTCGGCGGGGGTTCGACCGAGCTGTCCTGGGTGGATCTCAAGGCCGCGGTGCCTGGCCGGACGCCGCCGGTGCGCGCCTGGCTGTCGGTGCCGATCGGTGTCGTCACCCTGGCCGAGCGGTTCCCCGAAGGCGAGGTCGCCACCGAGGGCTGGTTCCGCCAGATGGTCGATCACGTGAAGGCCGAGATCCTGGCGTTCAAGCGCGCCGATCCCATGCGGGACCTGTTCGAGGCCGACCGCGCGCATCTGGTCGGCACCTCTGGTGCGATCACCAGCCTGGCCGGGATGCACCTGCGCCTGCCGCGCTATGACCGGAACCGGGTCGATGGCATCTGGATGAGCCGCGATCAATGCGACGCCGCCGCCGGCGGCTTGCTGGCGCTCAGCGCCGCAGAGCGCGCGGCTCAGCCCTGTATCGGCCCCGATCGCGCCGACCTGGTGCTGGCGGGGGCGGCGATTCTGCAGGCGGTGCAGGAGGCCTGGCCTTGCAGTCGGGTACGTGTGGCCGACCGGGGTCTGCGCGAGGGTATTCTTCTTTCGCTCATGTCCGACCAGAACGGAACGCGGCGACGCCGTCGGCGTCGGCGCGGCGGCCCCAGGACATCAGGCGAATGACCGAACCTCCCCGCAAGCGCATGGTGAAACTGCCGACTGGCGGCCAGGAGGGCGGGCGCGGCAAACCCGCGCGCCTGAAGACCGCCAAACAGCGCACGCCCTCGCAGCAGGCCTGGCTGGAACGCCAGGTCAACGACCCGTTCTCCGCCAAGGCCCGCGCCCTGGGCTATCGCAGCCGCGCGGCCTTCAAGATCACCGAGATGGATGACCGGTTCCACTTCCTGAACGCCGGCGCCCGGGTGGTGGACCTGGGCCTGGCCCCGGGCGGCTGGACCCAGATCGCGATCCTGCGTGGCGTCACCCACATCGTCGGCGTCGATCTGCTGCCGGTCGATCCGCTGCCGCCGGCTCGGATCCTGCAGATGGATTTCACCGATCCGGCCTGCGGGCCGATGCTGATCGACCTGCTGGGCGGCGCCCCGGACGTGGTGCTGTCCGACATGGCGCCGAACACCGTCGGCCACCGCGAAACCGACCACCTGCGCATCGTCGGCCTGATCGAGGCGGCGATCGCCTTCGCCGTCGAGGTGCTGAAGCCGGGCGGGACCTTCGTCGCCAAGTCCTTCCAGGGCGGCGGCTCCGATCGGCTCATCGCCGGCCTGAAGCAGCAGTTCCGCGACGTGAAAAACGTGAAGCCCAAGGCCAGCCGTCGGGACTCGTCGGAGGTGTTCCTGGTGGCGACGGGGTTCAAGGGGCGCTGATTAGACGCCCGGCGGCTCGGGCATCCCCAGGCGTGGCCAGCGGGGCGACCAGGTCTCCTGGCCTGCACCTCCTTCACGCACAACGGCCTGAGCGCCGTGGTGCGAGGTGGCATGGGCGGTCTCGCCCTTCAAGCACATGACGGACGTGGAGCTGGACGACGGCTTTGCGCGGCTTGACGCGGCGTTGGCGGCGGGAGCCATCGAGCTGAAACCCACCTTGGGCGACTTTATCGCGTTCGCTCGCAGATGACCGTCACAACCCTTGCCCCGAACGCACCCCACCCCCTATACGCGGACCGCAAAATGGAGAGTCTCATGGAGATCCGCGAAGGTCTGACCTTCGACGATGTTTTGCTCGAACCGGGTCCGTCCGATGTGATGCCGACCCAGGTGGATGTCTCCACACGCTTCACGCGCGAGATCAGCCTGAACATCCCCCTGGTGTCCGCCGCGATGGACACCGTCACCGAGAGCCGGCTGGCGATCGCCATGGCCCAGGCGGGCGGAATCGGCGTGCTGCACCGGAACCTGACGGTCGAGGAACAGGCCGACCAGGTGCGCGAGGTGAAGCGCTACGAGAGCGGCATGGTCATCAACCCGCTGACCATCAATCCTGACACCCCGCTCAGCGAGGTCCTGGCCATCAAGGCGCGGCGCAAGATTTCCGGCTTTCCGGTGGTCGATCCGCAGACCGGGCGCCTGTGCGGCATCCTCACCAACCGCGACATGCGCTTCGAAGGCCGTGGAGATATCCCCGCCAAGGAGCTGATGACGCACGAAAATCTCGTGACGGTTCGCGAAGGCGTCACCCAGGGCGAGGCCCGCGATCTGCTGCGCCGCCACAAAATCGAGCGCCTGATCGTGGTCGATGACGAGTACCGCGCCGTCGGCCTGATCACCGTCAAGGACATGGAGAAGTCCCAGGCCCACCCGTTCGCGGCCAAGGACGCGCAAGGGCGCCTGCTGGTCGCCGCCGCCTCCACCGTGGGCGACGCGGGCTACGAACGCTCCATGGCCCTGGTGGACGCCGGCGTGGACGTGGTGGTGATCGACACCGCCCACGGCCACAACGCCTCGGTCTCCGCGGCCGTCGCCCGGGTGAAGCGCGAGACCAACCGCGTGCAGATCGTCGCCGGCAACGTCGCTACCTATGACGGGGCGCGGGCGCTGATCGAAGCCGGCGCCGACGCTGTGAAGGTCGGCATCGGCCCAGGCTCTATCTGCACCACGCGGATCGTGGCCGGGGTCGGCGTACCGCAGTTGACCGCCATCGCCGACGCGGTGCGGGCGGCCGCCGGATCCGACGTGCCGATCGTGGCCGACGGGGGGATCAAATATTCGGGCGACCTCGCCAAGGCGCTCGCCATGGGCGCGTCGGTGGCGATGATGGGATCGGTGTTCGCCGGCGTCGATGAGGCGCCCGGCGACGTGTTCCTCTACCAGGGCCGGTCCTACAAGTCGTACCGCGGCATGGGCTCGCTGGCCGCCATGGGGCAGGGGTCGGCCGACCGCTACTTCCAGAAGGACGTCACCGACGCGCTGAAACTGGTGCCTGAGGGCATCGAAGGGCAGGTGGCCTACAAGGGGCCGCTGGCGCCGATCCTCCACCAGATGGTGGGCGGACTTCGCGCCGCCATGGGCTATGTAGGCGCGCCCAACCTGCAGCTGTTTCGCGAGCGGGCGCGGTTCATCCGCATCACCGGCGCGGGCCTGCGCGAGAGCCACGTCCATGACGTGATGATCACCCGCGAGGCGCCGAACTATCCGAGCGCCGTCTAGGGCGCCGGGCACAAGGGGGACGAGGTCATGGTGGCGGTGGAACTGAAGCTGCTGATGGCGGCGGTCGTGCTCGGCATGGTCCAGCTGTTCTGGGCGGCTGGCGCGGCGCGGGCGCAGCAGGACATCAAGTGGGCCGCCGGTCCCCGCGACACGCCCATGCCGATCAGCGGGGTGGCGGCGCGCCTGCAGCGGGCGTTCTGGAACTTTGTCGAAACCTTCCCGTTCTTCGCCGCCGCCATCCTGGCTGACGCGGTGGCCGGGAAGCTCGGAACGCCGCTGACCGTGTGGGGCGCAAGCCTCTATGTCGGCGGTCGCGCCGTCTATCCGCTGCTCTACGCGACGGCCGTGCCCCTGGTGCGGACCCTGGCGTGGTTCGTGTCGATCGTTGGCCTGATCATGGTGATCTGGGCCCTGTTCAGGTGAGTGCATGCGCGACGGCGGACGCCTGACGGCGGCCCTAGAGGTCCTGACCGAGATCGAGACGCGGCATAAGCCCGTCCGCCTCGCCATGAAGAACTGGGGCGAAGGCGCGCGGTACGCCGGGTCGAAGGACCGCGCCTTCATCTCGGGTCTGGTGCTTGATGTGCTGCGGTGCCGGCGCTCTCTGGGCTGGCGGATGGGCGACGAGAGCCTGCGGGCCGCCGTGCTCGCGACGTTGCATCTCCATTGGGACTGGTCGATCGAACGGCTGGCCGACGCCGCCGGCGACGAGATTCATGGCCACGGCCCGCTCACCGACGCCGAGCGCCAGGCCCTGGCCGCGCCGCGCGACATGGCTGACGCGCCCGACGCAATCCGGGGCGACTATCCGGACTGGCTGGATGCATCGCTCGCCCGCATTTTCGGCGATGATCGAGCCGCGGAAATGGCGGCTCTGGCCGAGCGTGCGCCGGTGGACCTGCGCGTCAACACGCTGAAGACTGACCCGGTCCGCGCCTTGAAGGCCCTGACCACCTTCGACGCCCAGCCGCCCGGCCTGCTGCCCAACGCGCTCCGCGTCGCCGCTCCCGCCGCCGCGGACCGTAGCGGCGCGGTGGAGGCCATTCCGCAGTTCTCCAAGGGCTGGTTCGAGGTGCAGGACCTAGGCTCGCAGGTGGCGGCTGCAGCCGCCGGTGACGTCAAGGGTCAGCAGGTGCTCGATCTCTGCGCCGGCGGCGGCGGCAAGACCCTGGCGCTGGCCGCGGCCATGGGCAACACGGGTCAGATCTACGCCTATGACAGCGACGCCCGCCGGCTGACCGACACCATCCGCCGGGGCGACCGGGCCGGGGTCCGCAACCTGCAGGTCCGAACGCCGCTCAACCCCGACCCGCTGAAAGACCTGGTCGGCAAGATGGGCGTAGTGTTCATCGACGCGCCCTGTTCCGGCACCGGCTCGTGGCGCCGCCACCCCGACACCAAATGGAAGCTCACGCCCGACACCCTCGCCAAGCGCCAGGCCGACCAGGACCAGGTGCTGAAGGATGGCGCGGGCTTCGTGAAGGCGGGCGGGCGGATGATCTACGTGACCTGCTCGGTGCTTCCGGAAGAGGACGAGGACCGGGTCGCGGCGTTCCTCGCCGACCATCCCGAGTTCACCCGCGGGCCGGCCACCGCCGACCCCGAGCTGACCAAGTTCCTCACCGCCGAGGGCGACCTGCGCCTGACGCCCCGATCCTCCGGCACGGACGGTTTCTATGTCGCCGTGCTCGCGAAAGCCCCCTGACGGAGCCCCATGCCTGAGACCGCCCACGAGAAAGTCCTGATCGTCGATTTCGGCAGCCAGGTGACCCAGCTGATCGCGCGGCGGCTGCGGGAGGCGGGGGTCTATTGCGAAATCCATCCGTTCGACAAGGTCGAGCCGATGCTGGAGGCCTTCGCCCCCAAGGCCATCATCCTCTCCGGCGGCCCGGCCAGCGTGCATGAGGCGCACAGCCCCTCGGCCCCGCAGAAGGTGTTCGAGCTGGGCGTGCCGGTCCTGGGCATCTGCTACGGCGAAATGACCCTGTGCGCCCAGTTGGGCGGCGCGGTGGAAGGCGGACACGACCGCGAGTTCGGCCGCGCCGAGATCCGGATCCAGAAGGAGTCCCCGCTGCTGGAGGGCCTGGGCGACCTGGGCCACACCGAGACGGTCTGGATGAGCCACGGCGACAAGATCACCGCTATCCCACCGGGCTTCGAGGTGGTCGCCACGTCCGAGGCCAGCCCCTATGCGGTGATCGCCGACGAGGGTCGCCGCTTCTACGGCATCCAGTTCCACCCCGAAGTCGCCCACACCCCACGCGGCGCGCTGATCCTGCGCAACTTCACCCACCGCATCGCCGGGCTGAAGGGCGATTGGACGATGGCGTCGTACCGCCAGGAGCAGGTCGCCAAGATCCGCGCCCAGGTCGGCGACGCCAAGGTGATCTGCGGCCTGTCCGGCGGCGTCGACTCCTCGGTGGCCGCCGTCTTGATTCACGAGGCCATCGGCGACCAGCTCACCTGCGTCTTCGTCGACACGGGCCTGTTGCGCAAGGACGAGGCCACCCAGGTCGTCGATCTGTTCCGCGACCACTACAACATCCCCCTCATCCACGTTGACGCCGGGGACCTGTTCCTCGGCGAACTGGCCGGCGTCACCGACCCGGAGACCAAGCGCAAGACCATCGGGCGCCTGTTCATCGAGGTGTTCGATCGTGAAAGCGCCAAGATCGAGGGCGCGGCGTTCCTGGCTCAGGGCACCCTCTATCCGGACGTGATCGAGAGCGTCTCGGCCAGCGGCGGGCCCTCGGCGGTGATCAAGAGCCACCACAACGTCGGCGGCCTGCCGGACTACATGAAGCTGAAGCTGGTCGAGCCGCTGCGCGAACTGTTCAAGGACGAGGTGAGGGCGCTGGGCGTCGAACTCGGCCTGGCTCCCGCCTTCGTCGGTCGCCACCCGTTCCCGGGACCGGGCCTGGCCATCCGCATCCCGGGCGAGATCACCCGCGAGAAGGTCGCCGTCCTGCAACAGGCCGATGCCATCTACCTCGACGAGATCCGAAAAGCCGGCCTCTACGACAGCATCTGGCAAGCCTTCGCCGTGTTGTTGCCGGTCAAGACCGTTGGAGTCATGGGGGATGCACGCACCTACGAGGACGTCCTGGCGCTTCGCGCCGTCACCTCCACCGATGGGATGACGGCCGACTTCTTCGAATTCCCCTGGGAGGTCCTGGGCCGCTGCGCGACGCGGATCATCAATGAGGTCCGGGGCGTGAACCGGGTTGTCTACGATGTGACGTCGAAGCCTCCAGGTACGATCGAGTGGGAGTAGGGTCGCCGACTGCGTCCGCAAAAAGCCTGGACAGAACCATTGGGGGGCGCACGCCTTTGACCGCTTCAAGTATCGCCGCGCTCTGCGTGGCCGCAGCAGCGAGCGCCGCCGCCCTGTGCGCACAGGCGGCCCCGCCCACCTATCACGTCATCGACCGCATCGCCGGGCCGGACGGGCGCTGGGACTACGTACGGGTCGATGCCGCCCACAACCGCGTGCTGGTGGCCCACGGAACCTCAGTCACAGCGGTCGACCTGGCCACCAAAGCGGTAGCGTCGAAGCTGGCGCCGGGCGCACTGCTGCACGACGCCATGCCTGTTGGGGCCGGCGCCGAGTTCGTCGTGACCGACGGCGGCGCCGGCAAGGCGGTGTTCGTGGACGCTAAGACCGGCGCGGTCGTGGCGACCGTCCAGGCCGGCAAGAACCCCGACGCCGCCGCCTACGACGCGCACTCCGGCCTGGTTCTGGTGATGAACCACTCGGGCGGCGACATCACCCTGATCGACGCCAAGACCCATGCTGTGGCTGCAACCGTGGCCGTTGGCGGCGATCTCGAGGCGGCTGTTGTCGATGGCACGGGGAGGGCGTTCGTCAACGTCGAGGACAAGAACCAGATCGCGGTGGTCGATATTGCCGGCCGCAAGGTGGTCGCCCGATACGCCCTGACCGCCTGTGAAGGCCCGACGGGCATCGCCTATGACGCCGCCGACCACATGCTGATCGCCGCCTGCGACGGGGCGACGGCGTTCGTGGACGCCCGGACAGGAAAGGTTTTGCAGACTCTGGAGACCGGCAAGGGCGCCGATGGCGTCGCCTATGACCCGCGCCAGCAGCTGGCCTTCGTGCCCTCGGGCCGGGGCGGCACGCTGGAGGTGATCGCGGTCAGACCCGGCAAGTCGATCGTGGTCCAGACGATCCTGACCCAGGTCAGCGCGCGCACCATCGCGCTGGATGAACGGACGGGCCGGCTCTATCTGCCTTCTGCCAGCTACGGGCCCCCGGTGACGGTCGGAGGGCGGCCGACGCTGACGCCGGGCAGCTTTCGCCTGATCGTCGTGGGCAGATGAGACGCGGCTGGGTCACGGTCGTCCTCGCTGCGACCTTGGCGAGCTGCGTCCACTACACGCCCGCGCCGCCGCGCCCGGAGGTCTTCCCCGCCGCGCTGGCGGCCCGCCGCCTGGACGAGAAGCCGGCGGGTGCGGCGTGGGGTGCTGCCGACCTCTTGGCCGCCGCCCTGGCGCGCAACCCGCAGGTCGCCGAGGCCAGGGTCAGGTACCTGACCGCCGTGTCGGCGGCGCGGACGGCGCGTCTGTCGCCCGGGCTGACCCTGACCCTGACCGCCGAATACGCCGACGAGCGCCCGCGCTGGGGCGGCGGGGGCGCGGCGGATCTTCCGCTCGATACCGGCGGCCGGCGCGCCACGCGGCTGACCACGGCCGACCTCCAGGCGCTGCAGGCTTGGTACGACTATGGCGAGGCGGCCTGGGCGGTACGCACGGCGCTGACAAAGGCGCGCGCCGAACGGGCGAGCGCGCGGGTGGAATTCGGCTTGGCGAAGCGGGCGGTGGACCTGCGGCTGGAGCGATCGCTGCGACTGGACCAGCGGGTCGCCGCCGGCGAGGACGACCGGACCCAGGGGCTCAGCGCGCGCAAGGATCTCGCCGACTCCCAACGGCGCTGGGCGGACGCCGGGGGGCGCGACGAGGCGGCCAACATCGCCCTGGCCAAGGCGCTGGGCGTCGGCCCAGACGCCGTCCGCGAGCTGGTGGTGGCGCCCGAGCCGGAACTGCCGATGACCGTGCCTACGGAATGGCGGCGCGACGCGGCCTTGTCGCGGAGCGATGTCCTGCGCGCCATGGCCGACTACGACCTCGCCGAGGCGGCGCTCCGGCTGGAGGTCGCTAAGCAATATCCCGAGGTCCGCCTTGGGCCTGGCTATATGTACGACCACGGGGTCAACAAGCTGCCATTCAACCTGTCGCTGGCCTTGCCGACCTATGACCTGAACCAGCGTGCGATCGTCCAGGCTGAGGCGGCGCGGGCGGCGGCCGGCCGGTCTTTGGAGCGCGTCCAGGCCGATGCGCTCGCGGCCGTCGATACTGCGCTGGAGGCGCTCGTTACGGCGCGGGCCGGCGCGGACTACGCCAGGACTAACGCGCTGCCGGCCGCTCGCCGCGCCGCCGCGAACGCCGCGCGCGCCATGCGGGCGGGCGCGGCCGACCGGATCGATGCGTTGGCGGCCGAGGCGGCCGAGATCGATGCCGAACTGAGCGTGCTGGACGGCCAGCGCGCGACGGCGGCGGCTCTGGCGGACTTCGAGGATGCGGTGCGTCGGGCGTTCGACCCGACCGAGACCGCCGTGCTGGAGACGGCCTTGACCCGGCCTGGAGGCGCCAAATGAGGTTTCCGATACGAGCCTTCGTGCTGGCCCTCAGCCTGGTGCTCGTCGCGCCGGCTCAGGCGGAAAGCGTGGTGTTGAAGATAGATGCGGCGACGCAAGCGCGATTGGGCATCGCCACAGCGCCGTTGGCCGCAACCCATCGCGCCTCGGCCGCGAAGGGGTTCGCCCGCGCGCTCGACGCCGTACCCTTGGCCACCTTGGACGCCGATATCGCCGTCGCTACCGCGACTCTGGTGGCGTCCGAGGCAGAGGCGGTTCGCAGCCGCGCGCTCAACGCCGCCGACCAGACGGTCTCGAAGAAGACGGCCGAAGCCGCCACCGCTCAGGCACGCGCCGATGCGGCCAGACTGGGCTTGCTACGGAGGCGGCTTGGGCTTGAGTGGGGACCGTCGATCCAGGCCCTCTCGGATGTCCGCCGGGGCCGCCTGATCGCCGACCTGGCCGCCGGCCGAGCGACCCTGGTGCGCATCGATTCCGCGACCGGCCTGTCGCACTTGCGGGGCTCAGCCACGATCGAGCTCGGTGGCGGGCAGGTGGCCTATGCCGCGATCCTCGGGCCAGCCCGCGTGGGCGATCCACGCCTCCAGTCCACCGGGCTCCTGGCCCTGGTGAGCGGACCGCAAGCCATGGCCCTGGGCGTCGGCGCCGTCGCGCCGGCCTCGATCTCCATGGGCATAGGGGCCAATGGGGTGATGATCCCCCGCGTGGCCCTGCTGCGGACCGGCGGCCAGACGGTCGCCTATGTCCGCAAGGACGCGGGCAGCTTCGAGCGCCGGCCGATCGTGGGTGGGCTGATCGACCCGGCCGGCTTCTTCGCGCCCCGCGGGTTCCGGGCCGGCGAACAGGTCGTGGTCAAGGGCGCGGCCCAGCTATTTGCGGCCGAAGCCTCGTCGCAGGCGGAGTGAGCATGCTCTCCACCATCGTCGGTTGGACGCTGCGGCGACCTCGGCTGGTCATCGCCGCCGCCCTGATGCTGCTGATCTACGGCGGTGTGGTGCTCAGTCGCGCCAAGCTGGACGTCTTCCCGGACTTTGTGCCGGCCCAGGCCGAGGTGCAGACCGAAGCGCCCGGCCTCACCGCCGAACAGGTGGAACAGCTGGTCACCCGGCCGGTCGAGCAGTCGGTGAACGGCGCAGCCGGCGTCGCCTCCGTGCGTTCGGAATCCCAGGCGGGCATCTCCGTCGTGAAGGTGATCTTCGCCGAAGGGTCCGATCCTTACCGCGCGCGTCAGGTCGTCTCCGAGGCGTTGAGCGAGATCGGCGGCCTGCCGGCAGGGGTGTCGACGCCCAAGGTCACCCCGCTGACCTCATCGACCATGGACCTGCTGAAGATCGGCTTCACCTCCGACAGGCTGACCCCGATGCAGCTGCGCGACCTGGTGCAGTGGACCATCCGGCCGCGCATCCTGTCAGCGGCGGGCGTGGCGCGGGCCACGGTGTACGGTGGCGAGGTGCGGCGTCTTGAAGCGCGGGTGCGGCCCGACGACTTGGCTGCACGCGACCTGGCCCTGGCTGACGTTCTGGCGGCGGTAAGGGCCTCCACCGGCGTTTCGGGCGGAGGCTACATCGACACGCCCCAGCAGCGCATCCTGATCGAGCCCCGCGGCCAGGCCACCAATGCCGCCGATGTCGCCGCCGCCCCGCTGCCGTCGGTGGCCGGCGCCGCCCCGGCGCGGATCGGAGACGTAGCCGAGGTCGTGGACGGCGCCGGGCCGCTGAACGGCGACGCGCTCATCCTGGGCAAGCCCGGGGTGCTGCTTTCCATTTCCAGCCAGTACGGCGCCAACACCCTGGACGCGACCCATGCGGTCGAGGCGGCGATGGCGGAGCTTGCGCCGTCGCTGAAGGCCCAGGGCGTCGAGGTCAACATGGGCCTGCACAGGCCGGCGAATTTCATCTCCGCGGCGCTGAAGGGCATCGCCGAGGACCTGGCTATTGGCGCAGTTCTGATCGCGATCGTGCTGTTCCTGTTCATGCGCGACCTGCGCACGGTGGCCATCGCCTTCGTCTCGATCCCGTTGGCGCTGCTGACCGCGGTCATCGTGCTGGATCGAATGGGCTCGACCATCAACACCATGACCCTCGGTGGCCTGGCCGTGGCGCTGGGGGTGGTGGTGGATGACGCGGTGATCGGGACCGAAAACATCGTGCGCCGCCTGCGGAGTCTTCGCGGCGAGGGCTCGATTGTCGCGGTGATCCTGGAAGCCTCGGTCGAGGTGCGGGCGCCGGTGGTCTACGCCACCCTGATCCTGGTCCTGGTGCTGTTGCCGGTGCTGCTGCTGCATGGGCTGCAGGGCGCGTTCTTCTCGCCGCTGGCCGCATCCTTCATCGTGGCGACCCTGGCCTCGCTGGCGGTGGCGGTGCTGGTGACCCCGCCGCTGGCGCTGCTGTTGCTGAAGGGCGCGCGGCTGCACGACGAGCCCGCCGTTCTGCTGCACGTGAAGGACTGGCACCAGCGGCTTCTGACCCGCGCCGTCGCAATGCCGCGCTGGGCCGTGGGCGCCAGCGTGGTCGCCGCCGCGGCCACCGTCGCCGGGTTCCTGCTGTTCAATTCCGAACTGCTTCCCAGCTTCCGCGAGGGCCACTTTGTGCTCGCCGTCGCGGGTCCGCCCGGGACCTCGCTGTCGGTGATGCGCGACTACGGCCAGCGGATCACCAAGGACCTCCTGGCCATTGATGGCATCGCCGACGCCGCGCAGCAGATCGGCCGGGCCGAGGGCGGCGAGGACACCTGGGGACCGGAAAAGAGCGAGTTCCATGTCGAGCTAAAGCCCGGCCTCTCCGGCCAGAAGCAGGACGACATTCAAGGCGCCATCCACAAGGTTCTGGACAGCTACCCAGGACTGACCACCGAGGTGCTGACCTTCCTGGGCGACCGGATCGGAGAGTCCCTTTCGGGCGAAACCGCCGCCCTGGCCGTGGGCGTTTATGGCGCCGACCCCGACACCCTCGACAAGGTCGCCGCCCAGATCGCCACGGTTCTGGAGAAGATCCCTGGCGCGGTGGACGTTCAGGTGCAGACGCCGCCCTCGACGCCGGTGATCCGCGTCGATCTCGATTTTCAGGCGCTAGCCCGCTACGGCGTCGCCCCGGCCGATGCGCTCGACGCGGTGCAGACGGCCTATCAGGGGGCGGTTGCGGCGCAGATCTTCCAGGGCATCCGCGCCATCGACATCGCCGTCACCACGACGCCTGACCTGCGCCAGGACCCCGAGGCCGTCGGCGACCTGTTGATCCGGTCATCTGGCGGCGTGGCCGTGCCGCTGAAGTCCATCGCCAAGGTCTATCTCACCGAGGGGCGCACCTCGGTAAGCCACGACGGAGGTCGCCCGCGCCAGGTGGTCACCGCCAACCCCGTTCCGAAGGATGCCTCCAAGGTGGCCCGGGCCGCCCAGAAGGCGATCGCCGCCCAGGTGAAGCTTCCGACGGGCGTCTACCTCGACTTCAGCGGCACGGCCCAGGGTGCGGCGGCGGCGCGCAAGGAACTCCTGGTCAACACCGGTCTGGCGGCGGCGGGCGTGGTGGCTCTGCTGCTGCTGGCGTTCGGCAGCGGCCGATCGACGGGTCTGATCCTGGGGGCCACGCCCTTCGCGCTCGCCGGCGGCGTGATCGCCGTGGCGCTGACCGGCGCCAGTCTTTCGCTGGGCTCGCTGGTGGGGTTCGTGACACTGTTTGGTGTGGCCGCGCGCAACTCGATTCTGCTGATCTCGCATCTCGAGCATCTGATCGAGCGGGAAGGCCATGCGTGGTCGGTCGAGACGGTGCTGCTGGCCACCCGGGAGCGGGTGACGCCGATCCTGATGACCGCGCTGGTCACCGGCCTGGGCGTGCTGCCGCTGGCGATCTCTACCGGCCAGGCCGGCCGGGAAATCCAAGGCCCGATGGCGATCGTTATTCTGGGCGGGCTGATCACCTCTACCCTGGCGAGCCTCGTCCTGCTGCCCTCCCTGACTTGGCGCTATGGCCGCCCACGCGCGTCCTGAGGCGGCTCTGAGCTGTGGGGCGTGCCTGGGCCTGATCCTGGCCGCCGGCGCCGCCCAGGCAGAGCCCGCGCACATCTTCCGGCTGCCGCCCGAGCCCGTCGATACCGCGATGGTGCGGTTCGGCGTCCAGGCGGGCGTCTCCATCGGCGGGTTCCCGGTCGCGGGCTGTGTCGGCCGTAGCCACGGCGTTGTGGGGATGTTCACGCCGTCGCAGGCGCTGCAGCGGTTGCTGCCAGAGGGTTGCGGCTTCGAGCGTGTCGATGCGCGAGCCTATCGCATCCGGGCCGTGCATCCGGCATCGCCAGCGACGGCGAGCCCGGCCTTGCTTGCGCCCAGCCTCGCACAGGTGGCCGAGCTGATCGTCACGGCGGAGAAGCGGCGCGAGCCGCTGCGCGGGAGTCCCTTCGCGGTCAGCGCGCTGAGCGGCCGAGATCTGGAGCGCCTGGGCGCCACCAGCTTCGCTGAGCTGGCGTCGCAGTTCCCAGCCGTTGCGGAGACCAACCTCGGACCGGGGCGAGACAAGATCTTCATCCGGGGCATTTCCGACGGCGCCTTCACCGGCCGGACCCAGTCGACTGTCGGGCTGTACCTCGGCGAGGTGCCCATCACCTACAACGCCCCCGACCCCAACCTTCGACTGGCGGATATCGAGCGGGTGGAAGTGCTGCGTGGACCGCAGGGGACGCTCTATGGGTCAGGCTCGATCGGCGGCATCGTGCGTATCGCCCCGGCGCGCCCGGACCCGAAGGGGTTCGCCGCCTCGGCCAGCGCTGAGGTGACGCAGAACGGACATGACGACCGGTCCTTCGGCGGCGAGGCGATGCTCAACGTCCCGCTGCTCGCGGGTCGGGCAGCCGTGCGCGGCGTGGTCTACATCGACGAACTGTCCGGATATCTCGACAACCCGACCTTGGGACTGAAGGACGTCAATCGCGGCAAACGGACGGGTGGGCGGCTTGCGGCCATGACGGAATTGCCGGGCGGATGGCAGGCGCAGGCCGGGCTGGCAATGCAGGGCATCAGCAACGCCGACAGCCAGTATACCAACGACAGCCGCCGCCTTACGCGAAACACTCGAATTCGCGAACCGCACGATAATGATTTCATCGTGCTGAGCGGCACGATCGCCCATCCAGGCTCCACGTCCGATATTCGCATCTCGGGGGCCTACATCGACCATGATATCTCGACGCGCTACGACGCCACCG
The DNA here is from genome assembly GCA_943332615.1 of Phenylobacterium deserti. Taxonomy (GTDB): domain Bacteria; phylum Pseudomonadota; class Alphaproteobacteria; order Caulobacterales; family Caulobacteraceae; genus Phenylobacterium; species Phenylobacterium deserti_C. The sequence continues at coordinate 17,659 of CALQQB010000054.1, read as the reverse complement.
GGTCGTTTGACCTCCCTGCACAGCAGGTTGCGGCGTTCGATGAGGCGCAGCGCGTCAAACTCTGGGTCGGCGAGGCCGTGGTCGCGTCGGCGGGAACGCAGCGGCTTCGCTGGCTGGCCGGAGCCTTTGCCGCACGCTCCAGCGAAGGCAGTTCGGGGGTTCTGGATGCGACACTCTCGAGCGGCGTTCGGCGCTCGGTGTTCGTGCGCCGCGACCACCTGACCGAGGCGGCGGCATTCGGCGAACTGGCGTATGAACTCACCCCGAAGCTGACAGCCACCGTGGGCGGCCGCCTGTTCATGACGCGCTCCGAAACCACCGCCGGCGAATTCGAACTGGCCCGGTCGCCGATCCCCGACGTCGACGCCGAATTGAGGCGGCAAGGTTTCTCGCCAAAGGTTCGGCTCAGCTACGCGTTCACGCCCGGCATCGTGCTCTACGCGCAGGCGCAGGACGGCTACCGCGCAGGCGGGTTCAATGTGCCCGCCGGCGCCGACGGGATGCCGGGTGGCCCCGACCTGGCTGGCTATGGTCCGGATCGGCTTCGGAACTATGAAGCGGGCGGGGAGGCGACGCTGTTCCAGGGTTCGCTGACCGTGCGGGCGGCGGTGTTCAGAGCAGTCTGGAACAATGTGCAGACGGACCAGTTCCGGGCCTCGGGCCTGCCCGTGACGCTGAACATCGGGGATGGCTCCAATATTGGCGTGGAAGTCGAGACCGTCTGGCGGCTGGATCGCCACTGGCGGCTCCGGGTGAACGGCCTCCTCAACGAGCCGCAGTTGACCCGCAGCAGCAACATATTCCCGGCCAAAGTGGATATCGGCCTGCCGGGGGTCGCCAAGCAGACCGCGTCTGTCGATGTGACCTATGGCTTCGATCTGCCGTGGGACCTACGCGGGGAGATCGCAGCCCAGGCGGGCTATATCGGCCGTTCATTCCTGACCTTTGACGGTGGGACGGCCAGCGCGATGGGGAACTATGGTCAGGGTCGGGTCTCGGCGACGCTGCGTGGCCCGAAATGGCAGCTCCAGGCCTTCGTCGCCAATGTCACAGGTGAGGTGGGAAACACCTTCGCCTTCGGCAACCCGTTCAGCCGGGGCCGAATGCAGCAGGTCACACCCCTGCCGCCGCGCACGTTCGGCCTTGCCATTCGCCGGGGCTTCTAATTGAACGTTCAGCGATGACGGACACCCGTTCCGCGCTGTTGGCCGCCTACCTGGAGCGGCGCGATGATCTCCTGCGATTCTTCACTCTGCGCCTGCGGTCGGCCGCGGCGGCGGAAGACCTTGTGCAGGACATCTATATCCGTATCGCCGCGGCGGATCGGAGCATGGAGGTGCGCAATCCTGCCGGCTATCTCTACCGACTTGGGTCCAATCTGATGCTGGACCGTATCCGGGGCGAGCGGCGGACAGCGGCGCGCGACCACGACTGGCGTGCGACGCATCGTACGATCGTCGGCGCCGAGGAGGTGGCCGAGGAGCCGCGCGCCGACGACGCGGTCTCAGCTCGGCAGCGGCTGAACGCCATTGTCGACGTGCTCCGCGAACTGCCCGAGCAGACCCAGCGCGTGTTCCGGATGCACAAGTTTGACGGTCTCAGCCACGCCGAGGTCGCACAGGCCCTCGGCATTTCGCGCAGCGGCGTGGAAAAGCACTGCATGGCCGCGCTGAAGCGGCTCGCGGAGCGGCTTTCATGAGGCGTTTGGAGGCGATCACGTCACCGTGGCGTCATGTGTCTGAGGACGTGCGCGATCCCGCGCTCAGGAGTCCGACCCGATGAATGGCACGCGCGATGAGGACAGGCCGATGGGGACCGCTGACGCGGCCGCCCACTGGTTTGCGCGCCTGCAGGATGAGGCGGCGACCGGCGACGACTGGCTGGCGTTCGAGCAGTGGCTCGCGGAATCACCGGCCCATGCGGCGGCTTATGAGACGCTCGAAGGCCTCTGGGTCGAACTCGACGGCGCGGCGGATGCGATCGCTGCCGGATTGAACCCGACGCCGGTGTCGCTGGCGGCTCATCGCGCGGCGCGGGAACGGGCGCGGCCGACCCGGCGGGGCTGGCTGGCGGCGGGGGCGGGCTTGGCGGCGAGCCTTGCGGTCGGTGTCCTGACGATGGCCAACTGGCCGGTCGAGGCCCAGTCCTATGTCACGGCGCCGGGCCAGACCCGGCAACTCACCCTGGCGGACGGCAGTCGGGTCTGGTTGAACGCCGGCTCGCGCCTTGAGGTTCGCCTGGGTCGCGGCGCGCGCCGCGTGCAGATGGCCGAGGGCGAGGCGGTGTTCGACGTCACTCATGACCCCGCCCGCCCATTCCTGATCGACACCGGCGACCGCGAGGTGCGGGTGGTGGGTACGCAGTTCAATGTCCGCCAGCGTGGCGCCGCCTTCGCCCTCAGCGTTCGCCGCGGATTGGTCGAAGTCCGGCCCAGTGGCGCGCCGGGCGCGACGCCGACCCGGGTGCCGGCCGGCTGGCGGCTGATTCATCGGCACGGCGCGCCGGCGGGCGAGCTTTCAGTGACCAGTCCCGACGACGCTTTCGCCTGGACGCGCGGTCAGCTGGTCTATGCCGCCGCGCCCCTGGGCGAGGTCGCCGCCGACCTCGGTCGCAGCCTGGGCCGCCCGGTGCGCGTCGCCGATGCGGCGACCGGCCAGATCCGCTTCACGGGCGTCCTGGCGTTGGACGATAAGGAGGCAGTACTGCGCCGCCTCGAGGCCTTTGTGCCCGTCCGTGCGGAGGCCGACGGCGCCGGCGTGGTCCTGCGCCGGAGATAGTCGACCGTCACCGTTGAGGGGGTCCGCGTGTGGTGGCGTCGGTCCTGTATGCGTATCGGATTCCTCTTCAATCACGACCAGGTGCACCAGGTGGCCCACAGCCTGCCCATCGCCCTGGCGATGGCGCGGGCCGGGGTGGATGCGGAACTGGTGGTCGCCACCACCAATCCACGTCTCAGCGCCGAGGTCATCCGTCTGGGGGAAGGCCTGATCGGGCCGGTGATCCGGCTCGTTGAACTCGGTCTGAACCGGCGGGGGAGCCAGATCGCCCGAAGCGCCCTGGAGAGCGTGCTGCCGGCCGCCAAGCTGCTGGTCTACGGCGACAACCTGGACTTCTTTCGCTCCCTTGATGTCCTGGTGGTGGCGGAAAAGACCTCTCTGATCCTGAAGACCCGTCACAGCCTGAAGAACCTGCGGATCGTCCACACCCGCCATGGCGCCGGTGATCGCGCCGTGGGCTTTGATCGCCGCAGCGCTGCGTTCGATCACGTGTTTGTCTCAGGCTCGAAGATCCGCGAACGCCTGGTGGCCGAGGCCGGCGTCGATCCCGAGACGATCTCGGTCGTGGGGTATCCCAAGTTCGACGCCGACCTCGGCGGCGCCCGCACCCACGTCCTGGTCGATGATGGTCGGCCGGTGGTGCTCTACAATCCCCACGTCTCGCCGCACCTGTCGTCCTGGTATGCGGCGGGCCGCCAGGTGCTGGACTGGTTCGCCGCCCGCGACGACTACCACCTGATCTTCGCCCCGCACGTGATGCTGTTCGAGCGGCCCTATGTGGTCAGCATCGACCGTCTGCGCATGGACCGGGCCGGGCGCATCGAGGAACGCTACCTGCGCGCGCCCAACATCCATATCGACCTGGGCAGCCGGGCTTCCACCACGATGGCCTACACCAACCGGGCCGACATCTACCTGGGCGACGCCTCCAGTCAGGTCTACGAGTTCCTGCTGCGGCCCAGGCCCTGCGTATTCCTGAACCCGAGGGGCCTCGCCTGGCGCGGCGATCCGAACTTTGCGCACTGGCGGGCGGGAGCCGTGATCGAGACAGCGGCGGAGTTGGGAACGGCGCTGGCCCGGGCGTCCGCCGATCATGCGACGACTTACCGATCGGCCCAGCAGGCGCTGTTCGACCACAGTTTCGACCTGACCGACGAACCTTCGTCGATACGCGCCGCGCGCGCGCTGGCGCGCTTCGCGGGGCTGCCGGCGTTGGCGGCAGATGTGCCTTCGCGCGAAAAGCTGGCGGCGCATGGCTGAGCGGCCCGAACCCGGCGTCGTCGGGCGCATCTATGGCAACCTCGGCCGGCTGCTGGGCGGCAAGGCCGGTGCCGGGCTCCTCAGCCTGGCCTACCTGGCGGTCGCCGCCCGCGCGCTGGGACCCGCGGACTATGGCGTGCTGATCCTGGTCCACGCCTATGTGATGACGGTCGGCGGCATCATCGAGTTTCCAGGCTGGCATGCCGTGGTCCGCTACGGCGCCCAGGCGGCGGCGGCCGGTGATCGGCCGAGGTTGACCCGCCTGCTGGTGTTCGCAGGTCTGGTGGAGGCGGCGGCGGGGGTGTTGGCTGTCGGAGTCGCGGCGATTCTGGCGCCGATCCTCGGTCCTCAACTCGGCTGGTCGCCCGCCGCGATAGAGCTGGCTGTGCCTTACAGCTTTGCTGTGCTGGCCTCGATTAGGGCGACGCCTGCGGGATATCTGCAGCTAAAGGGGCGGTTCGATCTCCTGGGTGTCCACAATCTGGTGGCCCCGGCCGTGCGGCTCGCTGGATCCGTCGTGGTGATATCTGCCGACGCGGGTCTCCGAGGATTCCTGATCGCCTGGCTGATCGCGGCGCTGGCCGAATGGGCCGCCATGTGGGGGCTTGGCGCCTATGTGGCCTGGGGCCGACACGCCCGGGCGGATCTCAGCCGCGGCCTGGCGCAGGTCCCACAGGAGAATGTCGGCCTTTGGCGCTTCATGCTGGCCGCAAACCTGGATGTGACCGTGTCGGAGCTCTCCGGCCGTCTCACGCCGCTGGCGGTGGGGTGGATGCTCGGCCCGGCCGCCGCGGGCCTCTATGCCGTCGCGCAGCGCGCGACCGCAGTGCTCGCCCAGCCGGCGCAGATCCTCGGTCAGGCGGCCTACGCGGAGTTGGCGGGCCTCGCGGCTGCCGGCGACCGGGGCCCCGCGATTCGCGCCGCGGTGATTCGCGCCGGCGGCATCGCGCTGCTGGCCGCGACCCCGGTCTGCCTGATCATCGCGTTGTTCGGGCCGCGCCTGGCGGTGCTGATGGCAGGCCCGCCGTTCGCCGCCGCTGGAACCCTGATGCTCTGGCTGACCCTGGGCCGCGCCGTGCAGCTGGTGGCGCCACCAATGACCGCGGCATTGACCGCCCTGGGGCGACCTGACCTCTCGGCCTCCGCCAATTTTGTCAGCGGCCTGGGCCTGCTGCTGGTGCTGCCGCCCCTGTTGGACTGGCGAGGCCTGACGGGCGCGGGCCTTCACGTGGTGATCCAGGCCGCTGTCGGTGTCGGACTGCTCGCGATCTGCACCTGGATCCAGACCGGGGCGGACCGGCGTCTGGCGGCCGGAGCGCGCGCCTGATGCGCATCGCCTACGTGATAAACTCCGTGGAAGGCGGCGGCGCGGCGCTTCCGGTCCCAGCCGTGGCCCGGGTGCTCGCCAGCCAGGGCGCCACAGTGCAGGTGTTCGTCCTCACGCGGCGCGACGGTCGCTCGCTGCCTGCGATCGAGGCTGCGGGTCTGCCCGTGCAGGTGCGCGAGGGCGGTGACGCCGATCATCTGGAGGCGCTGCGGTGGCTCGACAGACGGGTCAGCGCCTGGCGCCCTGACCTGATCTGGACTTCGCTCACCCGGGCTACTCTGCTGGGCCAGCTGGTGGGCCTGCGCCGCCGCACGCCGGTGGTGAGTTGGCAGCACAACGCTTTTCTCAAGCCCGCGAACCTTGCCCTGCTCCGCGCGACCCAGGGCCTGTCGGCGCTGTGGGTTGGCGACTCCCACAGTGTCACGGCGCTGACCGCCGAGCGCCTCGGGGTGGCGCCGGATCGGCTGGCGGTCTGGCCGCTGTTTGCCGCCGACCCGGCCGCGCGCCAGGCCAGGCCTTGGCGTCCCGGCGAGACTCTGAAGCTGGGCATCCTCGGGCGGCTACACCCGGCCAAGGGCTACGACGTGCTGATCGAGGCGCTGGTTCGCATGCGCCGCATCAGCCTGTGCGCCACGGTTCCGTTCGAGATCCGGATAGCCGGGGTGGGTGAGCAGCAGGCCGCCCTGGAAGCCGCGCTTTCCGAGGCGGGTATCCGAAACGTGCGGTTTATGGGCTTCCAGGCGCACCCGCGCGACTTCCTGGCCGACCTGCACCTCTATCTGCAGCCGTCCCGGAGGGAAGGCCTCTGCATCGCCGTGCACGAGGCGATGCAGGCCGGTCTGCCTACGCTGGTCTCGGCGGTTGGCGAACTGCCGCACAGCGTCCGCGACGGCGAGACCGGGCTGGTCATCCCGCCCGAGGATCCCGACGCCCTGGCCCAGGCGCTGGTCTGGCTGCTCTCCCATCCCGAGCGCCTGGCCGACATGGGCGTGGCGGCGCGCGCCCGGGTCTTGGATCGCTTCGGGGCCGCGGCCTTCGAGCGGGCGGGCGCCGAAATCTATCAACGACTGCCAGTCAACCCCGCCAGGCTTCAAATCACCACCGCGCGCCGGGCGGCAAACCGCCGAACCACCGGTCAATCGGCTTGATACTCGCGAGGCGAGGCTCAACCCGCCGCCAACGATCCCACATTCTCCAGCACCAGATGTCCCACAGCCGTGTTTGAGGCCGGCACGTGGTAGAAGCGATGTGCGACGCGAACTTCTGGGTCGAGCGCGCCTCGCATCACCAGCCACATCACCAACTCGATCGCCTCGGAGCCGGCTTCGCGGACATAGTCTATGTGCGGGACGGCCGCCTGGCCTTCGGGGTCGTCGATCAGGCGGTCGAGGAAGGCGTTGTCGAACTCGCGGTTGATCAGGCCGGCGCGGGGGCCTTGCAGCTGGTGGCTCATGCCGCCTGTGCCCCAGATCTGGACGTTCAGGTCATCAGGGAAGCTCTCGACAGCGCGGCGGATGGCCTTGCCCAGGTTGAGGCAACGGCGGCCGGTCGGTGGCGGGTACTGGACCACGTTCACCGCCAGCGGGATCACCTTGCAGGGCCAGGCGTCCGGCTGGCCGAACAACAGCGACAACGGCACGGTCAGGCCGTGGTCCACATCCATCCGATTGACGATGGTCATGTCGAATTCGTCGAGAATCAGGGTCTCGGCGAGGTGCCAGGCGAGTTCCGGGTGGCCTTGCACCACAGGCACCGGTCGCGGCCCCCAGCCCTCGTCGGCGGGGGCGAATGCGTCCGCGCAGCCGATGGCGAAGGTGGGGATCAGCTCCAGCGAAAAGGCCGAGGCGTGGTCGTTGTAGACCAGGATCACCACGTCCGGCTTCTCGGCCGCGATCCAGGCCTTGGAGGCGTCATAGCCTGCGAACACCGGCTTCCAGTAGTCTTCGCCAGCCTTGCCGTTGTCGAGCGCAGCGCCGATGGCCGGCACGTGGCTGGTAGCGACGCCGGCGGTGATCCTGGCCACTATCGGGTCTCCATCTTGGACCGGTTGCCCTCGATCGACCGGCCGCCGTCCAGCATCATCTGGGCGTATTCGGGCTCGTTGACCCCGCTCATGGTCGCGGCGATCTGGCGGAACGACAGGCCGTCCGTCGCGGCGATCTTCGAGGTGAAATAGATGTTGCCGCCCAGCGCCAGCATGTCGTTCCAGTCGCGGTCCAGCACGCTCTGCTTCTGCGCCGGCGTCATCGGCCAGCGATCAAGATAGGCGCGCTCATCGGCTTTGAACGCCTCCCGGTTGGGCGCCTTCATCAGCGACATACAGAACTGGTTGAGGTGGAAGCCCATACGCGATTGCTGCGAGTCGAACAGAGTGGTGCCCGGGATGTCCTTGAAGGCATTGTCGGCCATGCTCAGTGGTCCCAGTAGAGGCGCATGGGATTGTCGATGAGGAGCTTGCGCTGCAGGTCGGCGGTCGTGGCGATCTTCGGGATGACATCGACCAGCTGACCCTCGTCGGGCGTGTGGCTGCGCATGTTGGGATGGGGCCAGTCGGTGCCCCAGAGCACGCGGTCCGGGAAGGCTTCGACCACGCGGCGCCCGAACGGGACCACGTCCGAATAGTGCGGCGGCCCCTCCGGCGACAGGCGCTCGGGGCAGGTGACCTTGCACCAGATATCGTCGCGGGCCCCCATGAAGGCCAGGAAGGCGTCGAACGCGGCGCTGTCAGCGCCCTTGGCGACGTCCGGCGTCCCCATGTGGTCGACCACCAGCGGCGCGCCTAAGGCCAGGAAGAAATCGGAGAGCTCGGCCAGCTCGGCGGCCTCGAAATAGATGACGATGTGCCAGCCCAGCGGGGCGATCTTGGCGGCGATCTCTACCAGTTCGTCGCGGGGCAAGGCATCGACCAGCCGCTTGACGAAGTTGAACCGCACCCCCCGCACGCCGCCGCTGTGCAGGCGTTTGAGCTCGGCCGCGCTGACGTCCCTGGTCACCGTCGCCACGCCACGGGCCCGGCCATCGGAGTGGGCGATGGCGTCAAGCAGGGCGCTGTTGTCGGCCCCGTGACAGGTAGCCTGGACGATTACGTTTCGAGAAAAACCCAGGAAGTCCCGTAGCTTGAAGAGATCTTCTTTGGACCCATCGCAGGGCGTGTACTTGCGCCCGGGCGCGTAGGGGAACTGATCTCCCGGCCCGAAGACGTGGCAGTGGGCGTCCACCGCCCCGGCCGGAACCTGGAACCGCGGCTTGGCGGGCGACGGGTGCCAGACCCGCCAGCCCATATCCATCACGAAGGCGGGTTGGTCGGTCACCGGCCCTGGCCTTTCAGGATGGTGTCTAGGCGCGGATAGACGCGGCGCGCATTGCCCTCGAACACCTTGGCCTTGTCGGCGGCCGGGATCGGCAGGGCGTCCACATAGCGCTTGGTGTCGTCGAAGTACTGGCCGGTCTCCGGATCGATGCCACGCACGGCGCCCACCATCTCTGAGCCGAACAGGATGTTCTCGATGTCGATCACCTTGAACAGCAGGTCGATGCCGGGCTGGTGGTAGACGCAGGTGTCGAAGAAGACGTTCTTCATCACATGCTCGCGCAGAGGCGGCCGCTTCAGCATGTCGGCCAGGCCCCGGTAGCGGCCCCAGTGGTAGGGCACGGCCCCGCCACCATGCGGAATGATGAACCGCAGCGTCGGGAAATCCTTGAAGAGGTCGCCCTCCAGGAACTGCATGAAGGCGGTGGTGTCGGCATTGATGTAGTGGGCGCCGGTGGCGTGGAAGTTGGGGTTGCAGGACCCCGAGACGTGGACCATCGCCGGCACGTCGAGCTCCACCATCTTTTCGAAGAACGGATACCACGACCGGTCGGTCAGCGGCTGGGCGGTCCAGTGGCCGCCGGAGGGGTCGGGGTTCAGGTTGCAGCCGATGAAGCCCAGCTGCGTCACGCAGCGTTCCAGCTCGGCGATGGCGTTGGCCACCGGCACGCCTGGCGACTGGGGCAGCTGACAGACCCCGGCGAAGGTCTCCGGAAACAGGTCGACCACCCGCTTGATCAAGTCGTTGCAGCGCCGAGTCCAGGCCTGGCTGACCGCCTCGTTCCCGACGTGATGAGCCATGGTCGAAGCGCGGGGGCTGAAGATCGTAAAGTCGGCGCCGCGTTCCTTGAGCAATCGAAGTTGGTTCTGCTCGATGGTTTCGGAAATCTCGTCGTCGGAGATGTCCGGATAGGCGGGGTCGATGTCGCCGCCGGCCTGAAAAGCGTCGGTCTGGACCTTGCGCCAGGCGTCGTGCGGGGCCGGGGCGGTGGTGTAGTGGCCGTGACAGTCGATGATCAGGCTCATGGCGCGTTCCCGAAGTCGTCGCCCCGCTCCCGAGCGCCGCAGGCGCGTAGAGAGGGAGGGGGTAGGGGGTGGGCCGGCTCGTGCGAACGCGGCGCGCCGGATGACAGATCGAGGGCCCTCTGCATCAAGGCCGCCGCGGGCCCTCGGGCCGGCATCCGGAGATGGCCCAGCCGGCCCCCCTCTGGATCCCCTCGCTCTCCGTTCGCTGCGCTCACGGGGGGAGGGGAGACGAGGCTGCGGGCGGTCACGATTTTCCGCTCCAGAGCGATGCGGGCACATAGATTTCGCCGCGCATCAGCCGGCGGCAGGTGCGCAGGAGGGCGGAGCGGCGGATTTTCAGTTCGCCCCCCTCGACGCCGGCGTCCATCGCGACGGTGAAGAAGCCGGTAGGGTGCTCCACCTCGAGCGAACTCGGATCGGAGACGGCGGCAATCCCCTCGGTCACGGAGCCCGGCAGCACACAGGCCGTCGCCACGCTGACGGCCCCGAACACGCCGATGGCCTCATGGACCCGATGCGGGATGAAGTTCCGCGTACAGATGGCCCCGCCGTTCTGGGCGGGTGCGACCAGGCACATCTTAGGCACCGTCTTTTTCGACACGTCGCCCAGGTTCATACGCGAGCCGATCTGCAGCCGGATCGCCTCGACGCGGGCCTTCAGCTCGGTGTCGGCTTCGAGCTCTTCGGGCGTCTCATATCCGGTCTTGCCGAAATCGGCGGCGCGCATGACGACGACGGGCATGCCGTTGTCGATGGCGGTCAGTTCGATGCCGTCGATCACGTCCCGCGCATGGCCGGTGGGCAGCAGGGCGCCGCAGCTCGATCCGGCCACGTCCAGGAAGTCGATCGGCACCGGAGCGGCAGTCCCGGGTACGCCGTCGATGCGGGCCTCGCCGTCGTAGCGGACCTGGCCGCCGGGCGTCTGGATCGCGGCCACCGTCAGGCTCTTGGTGTTGAGCATGTTGATACGGACGTGGGTCACGCCGTCCTGCGCGGCGAACAGTCCCTCCTCAATCGCGAAGGGGCCGACCCCGGCCAGCAGGTTGCCGCAGTTCTGGCCATCGTCGATCCGCGCTTCGTCCACCACCGCCTGCAGGAACAGGTAGTCCACGTCCGCATCCGGATGGGTGGAGGGGCCCACCACCGCGATCTTGCTGGTCAGCGGGTGGGCCCCGCCCATGCCGTCGATCTGGCGCGCGTCCGGCGAGCCCATGGCGGCCAGCAGCACCGCGTCCCGCGTCGCCCGGTCCGCCGGCAGGTCCGACAGGCGGAAGTACAGCCCCTTGGAGGTGCCGCCGCGCATGACCGTGCAGGGGATGGCCGTCTGCGTCATGGGATCACGGCGCCTCGTCCACGTAACGCAGGCCCTTCTCCGCCAGCCGTTCGCGCATGCCGTAGATATCGAGCCCCAATTCTCCCGCTTCGAACCGCGCGCGCTTGTCGGTCTCGTTGGCTTCGCGCTTGCCGGCCGCCTGGGTGACCTGGGCCGCCTCGGCGCGGCGGACCACGCAGACCCCGTCGTCGTCGGCGACGATCACGTCGCCCGGGTTGATCAGGGCGCCGGCGCAGACCAGGGGCAGGTTCACATCGCCCAGCGTCTCCTTGACCGTGCCCTGGGCGTAGATGGCCTTGGACCAGACGGGAAAGCCCATCTCGGTGAGCACGGCGATGTCTCGCACCCCGGCGTCGATGATCAGGCCGCGCACGCCGCGGGCCTTGAGGGACGTCGCCAGCAGGTCGCCGAAGTAGCCGTCCTCGCACGGGCTGGTGGGCGCAACGACCAGCACGTCGCCGGCCTGGCACTGTTCGACGGCGACGTGGATGGTCCAGTTGTCGCCGGGCGCGACCGTGCAGGTGACCGCGGAGCCGGCGATCATCGCCGGCCGATAGATCGGGCGCATGTACGACGCCAGCAAGCCCTTGCGGCCCTGGGCCTCGTGGACCGTGGCGACGCCATAGCCGGCGAGGGCATCGATGGTCGCGGCGTCGGCGCGGGGGATGTTGCGGACGACGAGGGCCATCAGAGGAGGCTCCGCTCGATGCGGTCGAGGGTCTGGTAGGCGGGCAGCACCTGGGCCACCGAACTGTTCGGCTCGCGGCCCTCGCGGATGGCTGCGAAGAACTCGCGATCCTGCAGTTCGATGCCGTTCATGGAGACATCCACCTTCGAGACGTCGATTGGCTGTTCCTTGCCGTCCACCAGGTCGTCATAGCGGGCGAGGTAGGTGCCATTGTCGCAGATGTAGCGGAAGAAGGTCCCCAGCGGCCCGTCGTTGTTGAACGATAGCGACAGCGTGCAGACCGCCCCCGACGGGACCTTCATCTGGATCGACATGTCCATGGCGATGCCCAGCTCGGGGTGCGCCGGACCCTGGACGCCGCGCGCCACCGAACAGGTCTCGCCCGTCTGGTAGTGGAACAGGTCAACCGTGTGCGCCGCGTGGTGCCACAGCAGGTGATCGGTCCAGGATCGCGGCTGGCCCAGCGCGTTCAGGTTCTTCCGGCGGAAGAAATAGGTCTGCACATCCATCTGCTGGATCTTCAGCTCGCCCGACTGGATGCGCTTGTGAATCCATTGGTGCGACGGGTTGAACCGCCGGGTGTGGCCGGCCATCGCCACCTTGCCACTCTTCGCGGCGAGGGCGGCCAGCCGCTCGGCGTCGGCCAGGCTGTCGGACATCGGGATCTCGACCTGCACATGCTTGCCGGCCTCCAGGCATTGGATGGCCTGGGCGGTGTGCAGGCCGGTGGGGGTGGCCAGGATCGCGGCGTCGACGCCGGGGCGGGCCAGACCTTCGGCGAGGTCCAGGCTCCAGTGGGGAATCTTGAAGCGCTCGGCGACCTGTTTCGTCGATTCAGCCGAGCCGCCGATCAAGCTCACGACCTCAATCCCGTCGATCTTCTGCATGGCCTCCAGGTGCTTGATCCCGAAGGCCCCTTGGCCGGCCATGACCACTTTCATCGTGGCGTTCTCCCCGCTCTTGCCGTCGGTCGATAGTCAAAAATGGACCAACTGGATAGTTTGTTTCGAAATCGCCAGTCTAGTCGTATGTGTAACATACAATGCCGCACCCGAAAGGCTAAGGCGCGACGAACCGCAGGATCATGTCAGCCACCGACTCGCGCCGCGCGGCCGTGGCCGCCGGGGTGGTCATGTCGACCTTGAAAATGGTCGAGAAGGTGTGCCGGTTGGCGACGTTGAAGAAGGAGAGGGCGCTGATCGACATGTGCAGGTCGATCGGGTCGAGATCCTTGCGCATGACCCCGGCCTCGATCCCGCGTTCGACGATGTTCCGCAGTGTCTCGATGGCGCCCATGCCCTCCTGCTGCGTGCGCGACAGTTGGGCGATGTGCTGGCCGTGATGGATGTTCTCCACCATGACCAGCCGGATAAATTCCTGGTTGCCGAGCTGGTAGTCGAAGGTGAAGCGCACGTGCTGGGCCAGCGCCTCCAGCGGCGGCTTGTTCTCCAGGTCCAGCGACGCCTCGATCGTGCGGATGCGGCGGTAGCTGTCCTCCAGGACGGCCCGGTAGAGGCCCTCCTTGCTCTCGAAGTAGTAGTAGATCATCCGCTTGGAGGTGCGGGTGCGCTCGGCGATCTCGTCGATCCGGGCGCCGGACAGGCCCTTCTCCGAGAACTCGTGGGTGGCGATCTCGATAATGTTGGCCTTGGTGCGGTCCGGGTCGTTGGTGCGGGTCTTGGCGCGTGCGACCACCTTGCCCCCCCCCGCTGACGCATGGGAAGCCGCCTCGTCCTTGGCCCTACGCTTCGTTACTTGCCGCGCCACGCGCATCCCCCAGATCGCCCCGCTTCAGGCGTCGGCCCCATTTCAGGCATCCCCATTGAACTCTACACGGCGTACCGGTCCTAGAATGAAAATGTATGAGAAGGCGCCGATCAGCGCGATCACCCCGATGAAGGCCAGGGCATAGAAGAACGATCCTGTTTCTTTCACGATCAGTCCGATCGCTAGCGGCGTGACGATCCCGGCCAGGTTGGCGGCCAGGTTGAAGAGCCCGCCGGTCAGCCCGATCAGCGGCTTCGGCGCGACATCGGTGATCAGGGTCCAGCCCAGGTTGACCATGCCCTGGCCGAAGAAGGCCACCGACAGGATCGCGATTACCGCCCGGTTGTCGTCCACGAAATTGGCCCCGACGATGGTGGAGGCTAGGAACAGCCCGGCGATCACCGGCAGCTTGCGGGCCAGGGTGGCGTTGCCGGTCCTGCGCAGCAGGCGGTCCGACAGCTGCCCGCCCACCACCACGCCCACCGAGGCGGCGATGAACGGCAGCACCGCGTAGAACCCGACCTTCAGCCAGGGCATATGCCGCTCCGTGGCGAGGTAGGTGGGAAACCAGGTCAGGAAGAACACCATGGTGGCGTTGCCGGCGAACTGGCCGATCGCCGCGCCGACGATCTGGCGCTGGCGCAGCAGGAACGTCAGATGGCTCCAGCGGAAGCTCAGCTGCTTCTGCTTGTGGCCCAGGCCGCCGCCGGCCTCGATGTGGTCGAGCTCGGCCTGGTTCACAAGCTTGCTGGTATCCGGCTCGCGGTAGCTGGCGAGCCAGAGGAAGCCGAACACGATGCCGATCGCGCCCACACCGATGAACAGCGCCCGCCAACCGAACGTGGCTGTGATCGCGAACAGCACGGGGCTCAGGAACGCCAGGCCGAAGTACTGGCCGACCGAATAGACGCTGTTGGCCCGCGCTCGCTCCGCCTGCGGAAACCAGATCGCCAGGATGCGGCTGTTGGCCGGGAAGCAAGGGGCCTCCGCCACGCCCAGGCCCATGCGGAAGGCCAGCAGGGTGCCCAGGCCGAGGGTGAAGCCCTGCAGCACCGTGAACACCGACCAGATCGTCACCGAGAAGAAGTAGGTGAGCCGCGCCCCGACCCGGTCGAGGAAGATGCCGCCGGGAATCTGCGCCGCCGCGTAGGTCCAGGAGAAGGCCGAGAACACCAGCCCCATCACCGCGGGATCCAGCGCCAGCTCCTTGCTCATTGAGGGCGCGGCGACGCTGATCACCGTGCGGTCCAGGTAGTTGATCATGGTGCCCAGCGTCAGCAGGGCGAGGATCAGCAGGCGGACCCGGGTGGGCTTGAGCGCGCCGGCGACGGTCGCTGCGGTCATGTGGTGTCCCCCGATCCTATTGCGCGGCGATTGCCTGGCCGATGTATTCGAGCGCCAGCGGGTAGCCCTGTACGCCCAGCCCGGCGATCACGCCCGTGGCCGCCGCGCTCATGATGCTGTCGGCGCGCCAGTGGGCCTCGGTCTCGGCGCGCTTGTGGATATTTGAGATATGCACCTCCACCACCGGGCACTCGCACATCTTGATGGCGTCCAGCACCGGCACTGCGTTGTAGGTGAAGCCCGCCGGGTTGATCACCAGCCCGGCCGCCTGCCGCGCCTCCTGGATCCAGTCGACCATCTCGTATTCGCGGTTGGTCTGGCGGAACTCCAGGTCGAAGCCGTGGCGCTCGGCCACCGGCCGGCACAGCGCCTCCACGTCCTTCAGGGTCTTGGAGCCATACAGGTGCGGCTCGCGCAGCCCGAGCAGGTTGAGGTTGGGCCCGTTCAGCAGGTAGACCAGCTTGGACATCGCTCAATTCCTCCCGCTTCGTTGGTGTCGCGCCGCGGACGCGGAAGCCTCAGGCGCCTGCCGCCATCGATAACCGACCTTTTCGGCGATGTGAACACACCAGTCCGTACAATATTGGAATCGTCCCTCGACCCTTGTTGACCAAAACGCACTAGTTCGTACATTGCGGCCCAACGACCGGCGACAGGCTGGCGGGCAGGGAGGTGCATATGGGCGTTCAGGGACAGCGGCGGCTGGCGGCCGGCGGGCTCCTCTTGGCGCTGTGCGCGGGGGGGGCGGCCCAGGCGGCCGGCCCGGGCGACTGGCCCACCTACGGCCACGACGCCGGCGGCATGCGCTATTCCCCGCTGAAGGCCATCACCGCCGTCAACGCCGCCCGGCTGAAGCCTGCCTGGACCTACAAGATCGAGGCCCCGGCCGCTGCGGCGCCCCCCACACCCAGCGCCCAGGAACAGGCCCAGCGTCAGGCCGAGGGGCTTGGCCCGCCGCCCGGCGCCCCGCCCAATGCGCGGCGTCGCGGCCCGCGCCCGGCCAGCTCCGAGGCCACGCCGCTGGTCGTGAACGGCCTGATGTACGTCACCACCCCCTATCGCCGGGTGGTCGCCCTGGAGCCGGAGACCGGCAAGGAAGTCTGGGGCTATGACGTCAAGACCCCCGGCGCGCCCTCGCTCCGCGGGGTCGAATACTGGCCGGGCGACGGCAAGGTCGGGGCCCGCATCGTGTTCGGCACCCGCGACGGCTTCCTGATCGCGCTGGACGCCCGCACCGGCAAGCCCGCTGCCGGCTTCGGCCAGGACGGCGTGGTTGACATGAAGACGCCGGAGATTCTGCAGGGGATTCCCAACGCCAACGTGGGCATGACCTCGCCGCCACTCGTCTACAAAAACCTCGTCATCACCGGCTCCGCCACCCAGGAGG
Organism: Phenylobacterium deserti; assembly: GCA_943332615.1. Lineage (GTDB taxonomy): Bacteria > Pseudomonadota > Alphaproteobacteria > Caulobacterales > Caulobacteraceae > Phenylobacterium > Phenylobacterium deserti_C. Next base: position 1,440 of record CALQQB010000054.1, on the reverse strand, counting down.
CGCCGGCCAAGGGCGCGGCCGGCGACGTGCGGGCCTGGGACATGCGCACCGGTAAGCTGGCCTGGACCTTCCACACCGTGGCCCGTCCGGGCGAACCCGGCCACGAGACCTGGGAGGGCGAAAGCTGGAAGGGCCGCTCCGGCGTCAACGTCTGGGGCTTCCTGACGGTCGATGTGAAGCGCGGCATCGTCTACATGCCCCTGGGCGCACCGACCTGGGACCGCTACGGCGGCGACCGCAAGGGCGCCAACCTCTACTCCAGCTCGATCGTCGCGGCCGACGCCAACACCGGCAAATACCTCTGGCACTTCCAGCTGGTGCACCACGATATCTGGGACTTCGACGCCGAGGCGCCCCCGGCGTTGATCGACGTGAAGCAGGGCGGCAAGACCATCCCCGCCGTGGCCGTCGTCTCCAAAGTCGGCCTGCTGTTCCTGTTCGACCGCGTCACCGGCAAGCCGATCTACGGCGTCGAGGAGCGGCCCGTGCCGGCCAGCGACAATCCCAGCGAGGCCGCCTGGCCGACCCAGCCGTTCCCGCTGAAGCCGGCCCCGTTCGCGCGCCAGGGCGTCACCCTGCAGGACCTGTCCAAGGTCACGCCGGAGCACGAGGCCTATTGCCGGAAGCTGGTGATCGACAACGGCATGCAGCTGGGCGGACCCTACCTGCCCACCGGTTTCAAGGCGCCGACCGTGCAGTTCCCCGGCTACCAGGGCGGCGCCAACTGGGGCGGCGGATCGTTCGACCCGGCGCTGGGCTACTACATCGTCAACGCCAACAACTTCGGCCAGATCGCCCAGAACGCCATCGGCGCCGACGGCACGGCGACCACCGCCTCCAACCCGGTGCTGGGCCGCTTCCAGCAGCCCGAGACCCGCATGCCCTGCCAGGCCCCGCCCTGGGGCACGCTCACCGCCATCAACGTCAACACCGGTGAGATCGCCTGGCAGAAGCCCCTGGGCGTTAGCGACAACCTGTCCGGCGACGCGGCCAGGACCGGTCGCCCCAACGTCGGCGGATCGATCACCACCGCCGGCGGCGTCACCTTCATCGGCGCCACCGACGACGCCCGCCTGCGCGCCTTCGAGACCAAGACCGGCGCCGAACTCTGGACCCAGAAACTCGTCGCCTCCGCCCACGCCACCCCGATCACCTATCAAGGCAAGGACGGCCGCCAGTACGTGGCGGTGGTCGCCACCGGCGGCAGCTTCCTCGACAGCCCGACCACGGGCGCGGCGATCCAGGTGTTCGCGCTGCCGTAAGGGTGTGGCGTACTGGCGACCTTCAGAAGGTCCGTGTGTGGACGCCCCGATGGATGCAAGGGGTTTTTCGAGAGCTGAGCGCGCAGGTTCAGGTGCTTCCGTGTGTCCGGCCTGTTTGATGCGGCCGTTCACTGCCGCTGGCCTGTATGGAGATCGCGGATCGGGTCCATCCCGCTTT
>CALQQB010000053.1 GCA_943332615.1 Phenylobacterium deserti | reverse complement strand
AGCGGGTGGCCCTGGCTCGCGCGCTGGCGCCCCGACCCCGCATCCTGCTGCTGGACGAGCCCATGGCCGCCCTCGACAAGAAGTTGCGCGAGGAGACCCAGTTCGAGCTGATGACCCTGCAGCAGACCTTGGGCACGACCTTCATGATCGTCACCCACGATCAGGACGAGGCCATGGTGGTCGCCGATCGGATCGCGGTGATGCGCGACGGCCAGATCGTCCAGGTGGGCCGCCCGGCCGAGGTCTATGAGGCGCCCGCCGACCGCTATGTCGCGGGCTTCATCGGCGACGTGAATCTGTTCGAGGGCCGCGTGGCGATCTCGCAGGGCGGCCGGGTGCGGCTGCTCACCGGGGATGGCCCGATCGAGGCCGAGGGCGCGGGGCCGGTAGGCGAGACCGCCTGGATCGCCGTGCGCCCGGAGAAGATCGTCGTCCACGCCGAACCGCTGGCCGGTGACAACGTGCTGGCCGGCAAGCTCATCGATTATGGCTACCTGGGCGACTGGACCACCTATCTGGTGGAGATCGCGCCCGGCCGCACGATCCGCGCCGCCAGGGCCAACGCCACCCGCACCGTCGAGCGCCCCTTGGGTTGCGACGACCCGGTCTGGCTGACCTTCGCCCCCTCCAGCGCCGTGGTGCTGACGGCATGAGGCGCGGCCGGTCCGGCTTGGCGGCGATCCTGCCTTTCCTGTGGCTGGCGGTGTTCTTCGCCTTTCCGTTCATCCTGGTGGCCAAGCTGTCGCTTTCCCATACGGTGTTGGCCATCCCGCCCTATGCGCCGCGACTGGACCTGTCCCAGGGGCTGGCCGGGCTGCAGGCGTTCCTGGCCGGGCTCAGTGGCGAGACCTACGGCCGTCTGACCCAGGACCGCCTCTACCTGGACGCCTACCTCTCCAGCCTGCGGATCGCCGGTCTCGCCGCCAGCCTGCTTTTGCTGATCGGATACCCCATCGCCTATGGCATCAGCCGGTGCCCGCCCCGCACGCGCCAGGCCCTGGTGATGGCGGTGATCCTGCCGTTCTGGACCAGCTTCCTGATCCGCATCTACGCCTGGATCGCCATCCTGAAGCCCGCCGGGGTGCTCAACGGCGCCCTGGCGCTGGTCGGCCTGCCGCCGGTGGAGATCCTCAACACCGAGGCCGCCGTGCTGCTGGGCCTAGTCTACGCCTACCTGCCGTTCATGGTGCTGCCGCTCTACGCCGTCCTCGACCGGCAGGACGAGAGCCTGATCGAGGCGGCCCAGGATCTTGGCGCCACGCCGCTGTCGGCGTTTTGGAGAGTGAGCTTCCCGCTCTCCCTGCGGGGCGCGGCGGCGGGCGCCCTGCTCTGCTTCATCCCGATGGCCGGCGAGTTCGTGATCCCCGACCTGCTGGGCGGCTCGGAGACCTTGATGCTGGGCCGGGTGATCTGGACCGAGTTCTTCTCCAACCGCGACTGGCCGGCCGCATCCGCCGTCGCCATCGTGCTGCTGGCCACCCTGGTCGTGCCGATCCTGCTGTTCGAGCGCGAACAGGGGAAGGTGCTGCGGTGAGGCGTGTGCCATGAGGAGGGGCCCCTCCGTCTTCAACCTGGCTTCGGTGATCCTGGGGCTGGCGTTCCTCTATGCGCCCATCGTCATCCTGGTGGCCTATTCGTTCAACGCCAGCCGATTGGTTACCGTCTGGGGCGGGTTCTCGACCCGCTGGTACGCGGCGCTGTTCCGCGACGAGCAGATGCTGGCCTCGGTCTGGGTGACCCTGCGCGTGGGCGTGATCTCCGCCACCCTCGCGACCGTTCTGGGCATCCTGGCAGCGGCGGCCCTGGTCCGCGGTGGGGGGTTCCGGGGCCGCACCGTGCTGGCGGGCGGCGTCTACGCCACCCTGGTGATGCCCGAGGTTATCCTGGGCCTGTCGCTACTGCTGCTGTTCGTGGCCGCCGGTCTGCCGCGCGGGTTCTGGACCGTGACGCTGAGCCACGCGACCCTGACCCTGGCCTACACCACCGTGGTCATTCAGGCCCGCCTGGCCACCTTCGACATCAGCCTGGAGGAAGCCGCCCAGGACCTGGGGTGTCCGCCCTGGAAAGCCTTCGCCCTGGTCACCCTGCCGGTGATCGCGCCCGCCGTGGCCGCCGCCTGGATGCTGGCCTTCACGCTCAGCCTCGACGACCTGGTGATCGCCAGCTTCACCTCCGGCCCCGGCGCCACGACCCTGCCGATGCGGCTCTACAGTCAGGTGCGGCTGGGGGTGGACCCCAAGATCAACGCGGTCTCGACCCTGCTCATCGGCCTGGTCGCCACCGGCGTGATTGCGGTCTATCTGGTGCAGCAGCGCAAACGGACCTGAAAAGCGTCACAGGCGGCCCGGCCGTGGGCCAAGTGACCCTCACCGACGACCGGACCGCCTGCGACTGACGTCCCCCCGGACGTCAAGGCCCGGCCACCCCCCAGCAGCCGAACCGTCAGAAGCATCCGCGTCCCGTGGCGGTACACGCTTCCGACTTGCCGCCAGCACGTTGCAAGGAGCGGGCTACAGCGCCGGAACCCGGCCGAACCACGGCCGCGCCTGTTCCAGTTGTCCCGCCAGCCGGAACAGCAGCCCCTCGGCCCCCGTCCGCGCCGCGAACTGGATGCCGATCGGCAGGCCGCCCTTGCTCCAAGCCAGCGGCACGGTCATCGCCGGCTGGCCCGAGTTGTTGAACGCCTGGGTGTTGGGCATGTAGCTGAACAGCCGCTCGACCAGCAGCTTCGGATCCTCGAACAGATAGCCGATCGGGATCGCCGGCCGGCCCAGCGTCGCCAGCAGCATGACGTCATAGGTCTCGAACAGGCTGGCGGCGGCGCGGCCATAGGCGTGCAGGGTCTGCACCGCGCGCACATAGGCCGCCGCGCTCTCCGCCTTGCCGCGATGGTAGACGCGCAGGGTGGCGGCCTCCAGATCTCCGTCCGCCAGGGGCCGCCCGCGGCGCTCCGCCTCCGCCTCCACATTGGCCACCACGCTGGCGCCCATCACCAGCCCGGCCGCCGCCTGCATCGCCGCGTGATCTCCGGGCAGGGTCGCGGCCTCCACATGGTGGCCCAGGCTCTCGCACAGTCGCCCCGCCTCGCGAACGGCCTCGGCCACCTCGGGGTCGAGCGTCCCGCCCGGCGTCAGCGAGCCGTCGAAGATGGCGATCCTCAGCTTGCCGGGATCGCGCCCCACCTCCTCGGCATAGGGCCGCTCCGGCAGGTTGAGGAAATAGGGGTCGCCCGGCTGCGGAACGCAGGCGATGTCCAGCAGCACGGCGCTATCCCGCACCGAACGGGTCACCGCATGCATGATCGAGGCGCCGGCCCAGCCCTCGCCCGCCGGCGCGAACGACACCCGGCCCCGCGACGGCTTCATCCCGAACAGGCCGCAGCACGCCGCCGGAATGCGGATCGACCCGCCGCCGTCGCTGGCATGCGCCGCCGGCACGATCCCGGCCGCCACTGCCGCCGAGGCCCCGCCCGACGACCCGCCCGGCGTCCGCGACAGGTCCCAGGGATTGCGCGCCGGCCCCAGCAGGTCGCTTTCCGTCACTGGCCACAGCCCGAACTCCGGCGTGTTGGTCTTGCCGAAGATCGAGAGCCCCGCGCCCCGATACAGCTTCGTGATGGCGCTGTCGGCTACCGCCGGCGTCTCGGAGAACATCTTCGACCCGGAACTGGTCGGCAGTCCCGCCATGTGCGCGCCCAGGTCCTTCAGCAGATAGGGCACGCCCGCCAGCGGCCCCGCGCCCGGCGCCTCGGCCCGCGCCTGCTCCGAAAGATCCCGGGTCACCGCGTTCAGCCGCGGATTGACCTCCGCCATCCGCGCCACGGCGACGTCCAGCAGCTCCCCCGCCGTCACCTCGCCCTTGGCCACCAGCCCCGCCAACCCCACCGCATCGTGGGACCGATACTCGTCGAACCGCATGTGCCTGCTCCCGCGCTTTTGAGGACCATAGCGCGGATGTCGAGCGGCGCCATCGCAGGCTGCTGGAGGGGCCGCCAGCGCCGTTCCGGCCTAGAATCCGGACTCAATTCACAGTCAAGGATTTCAATGACTTCCGCTCATCCCGGCATTCTCCGGGTTGGCCCCTTAGGGCGCGACACCCTTCCGCCTGGCATGGCTTGCCGCGCCGTAGCGCGCTTTGCACGCGAAGGCTGGTGCGGATGAGGGACTCGAACCCCCGACCTTCGGTTTACAAAAGCTCCGGCCGTCAACAACCACCGCCCACCACCGGCAATCCCCATTCGCCATTAGTACAACCAAAACAATGACATCTTGCACCATTGACCACCACAGTCTATCGTGAAGCCCCTGCTTCGTGTGACCCCAGTGTGACCCTGAAACCTCCTGGGGTCACAGAATTCAGGCTCGATGGCGACATGGCATCCCAGCATCTGACCGCACGATTTTGCGCTTCTGCCCGACCGCGCGTTGGAGCGGATGGCAAGACCGAGCGCGTCGCCTTCGGGGATGATGACCCGGCGGGACTGGAACTTCGCGTTTCTCCCGAGGGCCGGAAGACCTGGACCTTTCGCTATCGGAGCAACGACGGGCGCCAGCGCCGAATGACTCTTGGGATCTTTGTCGATGGCGAAGACGAACCGACCGAGGCCGATCGTGACGCCATAGGTGGCGAGGCCCAGGCGCTTACCCTTCGGGCGGCGCGGAGACGCGCGCGGCAGGTCAGAGCGGAGGCAGAGGACGGCAATGACCCCGCCGCCGAAAAGCTTGCGCGAAAGGTTGCGGCGCGCGCTGAGCCTCTGAAGACCTTCGAGGACCTCGCGGATGCCTATCTGGTTGCGTGCGAGAAGGGTCGGTGGAAGCCGAAGCGGAAGCAGAAGCGTGCTCGCACGTTGCGCGACGAGACCGGCATTCTTGCCCGCAACGTCCGCCCAATCATTGGGAAGCTGCGGCTGGAGGACGTGAACAAGGCGGCTATTCGCAAGGTGCTCGACGCAATGATCGACCGCGGCGTTGGCGCGCAAACTAACAGGACTCACGCCGTCATCCGTCAGGCGCTGGCCTATGCCGTCTCGCAGGAGCGGTTGGTGTTCAATGTCGCGAGCACAATGGCGCCCCCGGTACAAGAGACGCCACGCACACGAGCGCTGTCAGACGAAGACCTGAAGACCCTTTGGACAGCCTGCGAGGCGATGCCGGAAGGCCTGCGCCTGCCGCCGCGCAAGGGGCAGGAACAGGGCGACAAACTCTATGTGGCCCGGCCAACCCGGATTGCGCTGCAGCTCTGCGCGCTGCTGCTCCAAAGGCGCCAGGAGATTTCGGGAATGCGCTTGATGGAACTGGATCTGGCAAACCGGATCTGGACGATCCCCGCCGAACGCATGAAGTCCGGCCGGCCGCACCTTGTCCCCTTAACTGACCGCGCTTTGGAATTGATCGAGGACGCCCTGGCACTGGCCCGCGAGGGTCGCGACGACCCGCCTGAGTACGTGTTCCCGAGCCCCCGCCTCACTAACGACCCCGACGCCACAGAGAAGCCCCTGACGCCCGACAGCGTAACGCGTGCCATGGCAAGGCTTTGCAAGGGACTTGGGCTGACGCAAGTTTCGCCCCACGACCTGCGACGGACCGGCGCGAGCGCCCTGGCCAGTGAGCGTCTCGGGACCGCGCCGCACGTCGTGAGCCAAGTGCTTGGTCACTCAGGCGATCTGGGCGGCGCTGCAGCCGTCACGTGGCGCCACTATGCCCAGCACGACTTCATGCCTGAGAAGCGGCGCGCCTTGGAGGCCTGGGAGGGTTTGCTTCTCGAGGTAGTCGGAGAGCGTCAGCGCCCGTCCAACCTTGAAAAACTGGGTCGCGCTCGGAAGCGCCGCGCATGACCAGGCGGGACTTTTCTGACGTCGGGCGCGGGGTGGTAAGATCCCTTCTCGGTAAGTTCCCGACCCGCGAGCGATATGATGAGGACCGTGGCCGCGTCGTCGAGAGACTGTCCTCAGATCTTCCCTGGCGCCCCGGGAGCTGGGCAGACGAGCTGGAGGGGGCCGAGTTTCTGTACTGTTATTTTGCGCGGCGTCTGGCCGAAGGCGCGACACGTGAGGACATCCACCGGGAACTTCAGACTGGCATGGTCGTCGTCGTGGCGATTTCAGCGACCGGGGCCGCCAAGGAGATCGCGCCCGAGCGATGGCGCGGCCAGGGCCGTTCGATGCTGCTCTGGTTCGCGCGAGACGGTCACGGCCACGAGCCGAACCTCTACGTCCTGGAGGCGTCGGGCGCCAAGTCCAGGCCAGCCGATGACGCTAGAGATGGAGCGGCATTCGCAAACGTTCGTCAGACTGCAAAGGCCGAGTCGGACTGTCGCCACTGGCTCGTGGAACAGATGCGAAAGTCTCCGCACAGCCGGCCAAAGCCCCGCGCCCAATTCGAACGGGATGCCCTTATGTCCTTTCCCGGATTGAGCAGGCGGGCATTCGAGAGGGGCTGGGATTCTGCGGTTGCGGAAACCTTGGCGTTTACCTGGAAGAAGCCCGGCAGGCCCCGGAAAAACCCCGCACCTGAAATCCCCGCGCCAGATTAATCACGGCAGCTTTTTTCCCTGCCACCGGCCGTCACCCTTTGCCCGTCAACGTCCCCCAAGGACTGCCAACTGGCGAAGGTTTTCACATGGAAAAGACACTCGAAGTTCAGGACCGGGGCCGCCGCCCCTATCTCGCCCCGGACCCAGATACTGCCCCTGCATTTCTGAACATGCGACAGGTTCGAGCCCGCACGGGACTGGGCGAAATGACGCTCCGTCGACAGGTTGAGCTTGGGCGGTTCCCCCGCCCGGTCCGACTTACCCGCCAGCGGGTCGCGTGGCGCGTTGCCGACATTCTCTCCTGGGAAGCCTCTCGCGTGGAGGTCGCTTAAGCCATGGCTAGCAGACGCCAATCCTCAGCGAGAAAAGTGCATTTCAGAGCACCCGAATCCAAACCAATCGGGTCTCATACCGCAAACGCAAGTTCCACTATGCGCATCAGCGTCGAAGACCTGCTCGATTTGGAAAATCTGTGGGGCTTTCAATGGATCATGCATGCTGCGCGAGTCGGCGTTGCGGTCGCGTCTCGCGTTCCGCTTGCGGATGAAGATGAGGCCATAGCGCAGCACCACGCCGAGCAAATTCTAGGATCGAAAATTACGCCCGCATTGGTGCGTGCCGATGCTGAAATCAAAGCCCGTGCAGCCTTGGCGGCCGCTCCGAAACTTCTGGAATTGCTCGCCCGTCGGGCGCGCAGCAAAGCGCACACCCCCGACCAGGACCGCGTATTCATTGAGGCTGCACTTGCCGGGAATAAAGCGGGCATTGCAGCGGCACGTTTGAACCGCATCACAGCCATACTGTCCTCGCTGGAAGGGAGTGTAGGGGCATGAACTGCGCCTCAGACGCCCTATCATTGCTTCCACATGAGATGCGAACCGCGCGCCGCTGGATCCTGTGGAAATCGATCCCCCAGGGCGACGGCAAGAAGCCCCGCAAAGTGCCGTTCTACGCGGACGCCACGCCGCGCCACGGCAAGCTCGACACGCCCGAGGACCACTCAAAGTTCGTCACGTTTGACGCGGCGGTTAGTGCGCTATCCCGGGGCGACTATGCGGGGCTTGGCTTTGCCTTGGGTCCTGACGGCTCCGGCCGGTTCTGGCAGGGAGTCGATCTCGACGGCATCGGGCAGCGGCCCGAACTGAAGGAGATCGCGAAACGCCTCCCGGGCTTTGTTGAGACCAGCCCATCCGGCAATGGCGTGCATGCCATTGGCTACGGCCGAGAATTTGCCGCCATGGGCTCGAACGTAAGCGGCATCGAAGCCTATAGCGCTGGTCGGTACTTCACAGTGACCGGCCAGCGGATAGGGGATGGTCGTGTGGCGGACATTGCGCAGTTCGTGGATGACGAACTTCGTCCCCGTCATGGCGCCCACAAGGCAGTTGGCAAGCCCGCAAAGGCTCAGCCAAAGCCTCTTCCGGTCGCCGCCGTTTCACCGGTGGCTGCCCTCCCCGCCGATCCCCTTCAGGCTGTCTCGCCCGGTGTCCGTGAGACCCTGACGGACGCGCTGCGATACCTCGACGCCGACTCCTACACGACGTGGACAAGTGTCGGGCATGCGCTGAAGCCCCTTGGCGAACCAGGTCGTCAGCTATGGCTCAACTGGTCCGCGACTTCGGTCAAATTCAACCGGATTGAAGCCGAGGCCAAGTGGGCGACTTTCAAGCCGGAGCGCACGGGCTATCCCGCCGTCTTCGCGGAGGCCCAACGTCAAGGCTGGCGAAACCCGGCATCACGCGCAGGAACGGCGGGGGCGGCCGGGCGGAGTGAAGAAGACCTCGCCCTCGCCTTCGCCCGTGAGAACGAGGCCAGCCTCCGATACTGCGCCGTGTGGAACCAATGGCTGGTCTGGGACGGGGTCCGCTGGGCGCCAGACAACACCCTGTTCGCCACCGATCTGGTGCGGGATCTGTGTCGCCGCTCGGCCACGCAGGCGGATGGCGGTCGCGCTGCGCTGGCCCTGGGGGCGCGCCGGACAGTTTGGGCGGTAGAGCAGCTGGCCCGGGCAGATCGGCGGCTTGCCGCTGTCCCCGATCAGTGGGACGCGGACCCATGGCTGCTGAATACCCCCGGTGGCGTCGTCGACCTTAGAACGGGCAAACTCCGCCCTGCCGAGCCGGCCCTGTATATGACCAGGGTGACCGGCGCGGCGCCCGGCGGCGACTGCCCGACATTCCTGCGCTTCCCCGACCAGATCACCGGCGGCGACATCGAGCTACAGGGCTTCCTCCAGCGTGTTTGCGGTTATGCCCTAACCGGCGACACCAGCGCGCATGCGCTCTTCTTCGCCTACGGCACCGGCGCGAACGGCAAGTCCGTCCTCATCGACACGATTTCGGGGGTTTTGGGCGACTACCACAAGACCGCGCCCATCGAGACCTTCACCGAGAGCCGCGGGGAGCGTCACCCGACCGAGCTTGCCATGCTTCGCGGTGCGCGACTTGTGACGGCGGCCGAGACTGAACAAGGGCGGCCGTGGGCTGAAAGCCGGATCAAGACACTTACCGGCGGCGATCGCATCACTGCCCGGCTGATGCGCCAGGACTTCTTCGAGTACGACGCGCAGTTCAAACTCTTCATCGCCGGAAACCACCGACCGACCCTGCGGTCAGTTGATGAGGCCATGCGGCGCCGATTCCACCTGATCCCGTTCGCCATCACGATCCCGCCTGCCAAGCGCGACGAGGAACTGAAGGACAAGCTGCGGCTGGAATGGCCGGGCATCCTCCAGTGGATGATCCAGGGCTGCCTTGACTATCAGCTCGTCGGTCTCCTTCCGCCAGCCGCCGTGCGTGCGGCGACGGAAGCCTACATGGAGGGCGAAGACGCCCTGTCCGCCTGGATGGATGAGCGCTGCGTGCGTGCAGATGGCGCTCAGGAGACCACGACCGCACTTTTTGGCTCCTGGAAGTCCTGGGCCGAAAGCCATGGGGAACGCGTTGGTTCGGTCCGCAGTTTCAGCCAGGCACTAGAGTCCCGGGGTTTTGCGTCCTGGCGTTCGCCACAGGCACGGGGGCGGCTGGGGCTACGGCTGAAGCCGCTCGAATTTTCGCTCTAGCGGGCGGCACGATACGATGACGCAAGTGACAGTTAGTCGGTAATCTCTCCCACACGCGCGCGCTCTAAAGAGTTTCTGGAGCAACCGTCACATGCGTCATCGAGCAAGGGCCGCCCCTGACAATCATCTGAACTGCTCGTTCCCACACCGATCACATTTTACGTGCGTAGTATTCTCGAAACCATCCAACCGCTGGCACCGCATGCAATTCACCGGCGAACCACGCGGGCGCGAACAGAAGACTGCCATGACCGCAGCGCCAAGATCCGTCCACGGATCGTAAGCTCAGACCGGCACTAGCGCTGCCGCCAAAAGACGCAAGCTTCGATGTCCCCATCGCGCCAGAAGGAGACCTTGGCTTGCGGCCCGAAAGCGGACCTAGCCCATGTCCGAGATGGGGGGAAAGCGGACGTTACGACCGCCAAGTCCGACCGGGTGATTGCCGACGCCATCGAGCCACATCGCATGCCTGATCACGTCGGGCGGCAAGCGATGGCTCGTGAACGAGATCGGTCGCGCTCAGGGCTCCGTTGCTCAGGCCGCACCGCGACGGCGCGGCAAGTGGAGACAAATTAGATTTAGACCGCCAGCCCCAGCCGGCTGCGGCGCGTCTAGCCGGGCGCGACGCCCCAGTCGCGCAGGGCCTCGACGCCGCCTTCGCCGGGCGAGGGTGGCGCCCCCTGGATCGCACCAGGCGTGCGCGAGAAGCGCGGGGCTGGCGCGGGCTGCATCTGGCCGGCGACCTCGGCGAAAGTCGCCCGCTCCACGTTGTGCGGATGATAGGGCGCCTCGTGGATGTCGAGGACCGGCGCGAAGCAGGCGTCGGTTCCTTCCAGCAGAGCGCACCAGTCGTCGCGCGTCCGCAGCTTGAAAAGCGCCTCCAAAGTCACTGCCTGCCGCCGCCAGTCCTGGGGCTCGGCCTGCTCGCGAATCTCACCCCAATCGACACCGACCAGCTTCACAAACTGGGCGTAAAAGTGAGGTTCCACGGCCCCCAAGGCCACGAACTTTCCGTCCGCGCAGGCGTAGCAGCGGTAGTGCGGCGCCGAACCGTCCAGGAGGAACTTGCCGCGCTCGCCCACGAAGCCCCGGCTGGCGGCTAGGCCGAAGTAGTGGGTCATGAGCGACGCGGCCCCATCGACGATAGCCGCATCCACCACCTGGCCCTTCCCGGACATGCCCCGTTCCAACAGGGCCGCCAGGATGCCGAGCGCGAGGTAGAGCGACCCTCCACCGAAATCGCCGACTAGGTTGAGCGGCGGAACGGGAGGCCCAGCGCCCGGGCCGATCGCCGCCAGGGCGCCAGCCAGCGCGATGTAGTTGATGTCATGGCCGGCGGCGCGGGCCAAGGGGCCCGTCTGGCCCCAGCCGGTCATACGACCGTAGACTAGGCGCGGATTGCGCCGCAGCGCCTCGTCCGGCCCGAGTCCCAGGCGCTCCATCACCCCGGGCCGGAACCCTTCCACCAGCACATCGGCCTTCTCGATCAGGGCCCACGCTATGACGAGATCATCAGCCGATTTCAGGTCCAGAACCACGGAACGACGACCCCGGGACGGCAGGTCCACATCCGGAACCTCGAACCCCGCCCGGTCGATCCTGACCACGTCGGCGCCCATGTCGGAGAGCAGCATCGCGCAGAAAGGACCGGGCCCGATGCCGGCGAACTCCAGCACCTTGAGGCCAAGCAGCGGACCCGCAGCGGGCGTTGATGCCGCGTTCATATGCTGCGGCCCGTCTCGGCCCAAAAGGGTTCGCGCAGCTTGCGCTTGAAGATCTTGCCCGAATCCTCACGCGGCAGTTCGTCGGCGAATTCCACCCGGCGCGGCGCCAGAAGGTCGGCATGGATTACCGCCGCGCGCGCGCCGGAGTTCTCGAACAGATAGGCCGCCTCGGCGGGCGCGTGGCGCCAGTTTACCGCCACAGGATAGGCGCCCAGCAGACCGGCCGCGTTCGCCGCCTCGAAGAAGGCGATGTCATTGCGCAGGAATAGCGCGACGCTGTCCCCCGCTTTCACGTCGAGGGCCGCGAAGCCGCTGGCCGCGCGGGCTGCCCGCTCAGCCCGCGCCTCCATGGTCAGCCGGCGCCAGCCGCTCCGGATCCCACCCATGTCGTCCTCCGCGAGGCCATCAGAACCGCCGGGTGAGTCGAACGAAGTATTCACGGCCGTTCATGCCTAGCGCCCCGACCTCGGGATACTGCAGGCTGCCACCCTGGGTGAGGGCCCGGTCGGCGACCTTGTCGGCATGTTCGTTGGTGATATTGATCACGCCGGCGCCGATCCGCAGGTTCTCGGTCGGCGCGAAGTCGACGATGAAGTCGGCCACGGTCTCCGCGCCGAAGGTCTGCTCTGCCGCCACGGGGATGTTCCGGAACGGGCCGTAGCGGGTGACGTCCAGGCTAGCCGACCATTGGCGCCATTCGACCCGACCGCTCATGGTGAGCTTGTTCTGCGGCTGCGACTTGGTGAGCAGGTCGATGGCGATCGGCGCCAGCAGGGGCAACGCCGGGATCACGCGGTTGGCCCGTTGCCGGGTGATATCCGTGTCCACGAGCATGTATGCAGCGGTGGCGTGCAGCTTGGCCTCGCCCACCTGCCCGCGCCACTCGGCGGTGATCTCGTAACCTTCAGTGCGCGTGTCGACGGCATTGTTGAAGAACCGCACCTGAGAGGTGTTGGTCACCCCGGCCGCCCTCAGCACATTGGTCACCGCCGCGCCGGCTAACGTCTCGCTCAGCACGATACGGTCGTCGATATCGATCCGGAACAGGTCGGCGCTTATCACCAGTCCCGGGAAAGGCTTCAGCACGATCCCCGCGCTTAGGCTGTCCGTCTTTTCCGGTCTGAGGGATTGGGAGCCCAGAGCGCGGGAGATCGGATCGTCCACCGCGAAGGTGCCGACGTTGACCAGCACCCCTCCGCTTTGTTGACTGGAGATCGTGCTGAAGAATGTTTGCTGCAGTGACGGCGCGCGGAACCCAGTTGCCGCCGTAGCCCGGAAGGCGATCAGTTCGGCGGGGCGGTAGAAGGCGCTGACCTTGCCGACTGTCGCGTCGCCGAAGTCGGAGTAGTGCTCGTAGCGAACCGCCGCGCCCAGGTCGATCTGCGAGGTCAGGCTGAGCTCGCCGTCGGCGAAGGCGCTGAAGGCCTCGCGGTTCTCGTCCACAGGCGTCGGCGGATTGAAACCCGGAAAGGCCTGCGCCCCAGAACCGAAGAACGAGTTAGGTTCACCCCGGCGGATCCGGTAGGCCTCGTAGCGACCCTCAACGCCGAACGCCAGGTTGGCGCCCGACAGCACTTCAAAAGGCCGGGTAATCTGCAGATTGATCAGATCCTGAAAATATCGGGTTCCGCCGGCGTCGAACAGCTTCGGGCTGGTGTTGCCCAGCGAAGTGTTCACTGAGTTGTTTTCGAACTCAGCCTTGTTATAGCCGACCGTATTGCTGAGGTCCCAGGACCAGCCGCTCAGCGCCCCGCGGACGCCGGCGGTCCCGCCGAAGTCGTCCAAATCGACGCGGATGTGGGGTACGAAACCGTTGGGGAACAGTACGGGTGAGACGGTAGGTGCTCGATACTGCCCGGGGCTGATCGACTTGCGGCGGTTGTAGACCGCGTCGCCATAGACCTCCGCAGTACCCATGGGCACAGCGGCGTTGACAGCGAAGATGTAGTCCAGTGCGTCGGGATCACCGTGTTCGTTTGTGACCCGTCCGAACCGGCTGTCGATGGCCGCGCGGCTGGTGCTGTTGCGCGATCGGACCTCGGCCGTAAAGTTCAGCCAACCGCCCTCACCGAGGCGGAAGCCTTGATTGTAGGTGGCCGCTACGTTCTGGCCGTCGCCTTCCGAGGTCTGTCCACCCTGTATCGAGATCTCGCCGCCCTCGGGCGCGGACTTGAGGGTGATATTGATGACCCCAGCGATAGCGTCGGAGCCGTATTGGGCTGCCGCGCCGTCACGGAGGATTTCCACCTTGGCGATGCTGCTGACCGGAATGGCGTTGAGGTCGATCGGGACCGAGCCCCTGCCGATCACGTTGTTGAAATTGATAACCGACGAACCGTGCCCGCGCTTGCCGTTCACGAGCACCAGCACCTGGTCGGGCGACAGACCGCGCAGGGTCGGCGCGCGGATGCCGGTGGAGGATGGGCCGGTGGCCGTGCGGGGGAAGTTGAAGGACGGCGCCACCATCTGCAGGACGCGCGACAACTCTTGGGCGCCTCGGGCCGAGATCGTCTCTGCCGAGATGACGTCCACGGGCGCGGGGCTATCCGTCACCAGTCGGCCAGCCGAACGGGTGCCGGTGACGATGACTTCCTCGACGTTGGCGGGCGCTGTCTGGGCCGCGGCCCCGGTCGCCGCGAGGGACGCGGCCAGCGCGCCGATGAGGGATTTGGCCGAGGTCTTCATGACGTTCCCCTGTGGCCGTCTCAAGGTGGACGGCTTCAGGGTCGAGGCTTAACTGCGCCTTGGCCAGGGCGATAACGCATAGGTTCGAACGATGCTTGCAAGCAGCGCAAGGCGGTCGAGGACGGCCTCAGCCGGCGATCTTGCAGGCCGGCGGCTCGGGGACCGAGAAACGAGTATGGACCCCGTCCCACCAGCGGTCGAAGCCCTGGCGGCCTTCGTCGGCTTCGCGCCAGAGCCACTCCGCGAAGGCCCGGACGTGCGGCCGCTTCGCCATCTCAGAGCTGGAATAGTAGAGACTGTAGGCCAGCCCCAACGGGTGGCGCGCATCTGCGCAGGCCTGCAGGCGTGGGTCGTCCAGGCACCGCTCCGTCAGCAGCGGCACGGCCAAGGCAACGCCCAGCCCGCTGGCGGCGGCCTCGTACATCATGTGCGAAGTCTCGAACCCCGTCCCCGGCTGATGCGGCGGCGGGCCGGGATAGCCGGCGGACGCGAACCAACCTTGCCAGAAATCCGGCGGCGGTCGGACCGACAGGATCTTGTGCTGCACCAACTCCTCCAGATTGCGTGGAGCGGGACGCCCATCGGCCAGCACGGCCGCCGAGACCGGAACCCCCTCCAGGTCGATCACCTTGTCGAAGGGCGTATCACTGCCGACCTCGGTGCCAGCCCAGATCGCCATGTCCACGGCGCCAGACTTCAGCGCCTGAAGATTGCGGGTGATCACCAGCTCCACCTGGATACCGGACTCTTGGTAGAGGCCGGCCAGGCGCCGCATCAGCCAGATCACCGCCAGCGAGTGGGAGAGCCCGACCCGAAGCTGCAGCGGCGACTTGGGCTCGCGCAGATCGGCGGTCACGCGGCGGATGGTCTCCAGAGCGGGCTCAACCTCAGCCAGATAGCGCGCGCCGGCCTCGGTTAGCCGCATGCCGGGCTGCGAGCGGTCGAACAGCGCGAGCCCAACGAAAGCCTCCAGTTGCTGGATGCGGCGGGAAAAAGCCGAGGGGCTGAGCGCCATCTCGTCGGCGGCCACGCGGAAGCTCTCGGCCCGCGCCGCGAGCAGGAAAGCTTCAGTCGCTCCTAGGGGAGGCACCTTACGCAGCATGGCCGCAGTGAAGCGCGCATTGGCCCTGCACTCAAGCCAATCGTCTATGTCGGCGCAGCGCCGCTTCAGATTGTAGGCCGCGCAATAGCAGTTGCGCACCTTGCGTTTCGCGTGATCGCCCCGATGCGGCAACTAGGCGGGAAATCCCGCGTAGACGTGCGTGCGGCCACGGAGTCACGATGAAGATCGCCCTGATTACCGACACGCACCTGGCGGCAATCGCGCCGGCATTCCGGTCCAATTGCGACGCCGCTCGCGACTGGGTAGGTACGATCGGGGCCGACATCACGGTCCACCTGGGCGACATCACGGTCGACGGTTCCAAATACCCGGAGCAGCTCGACTATGCCCGTGAGGCATTCGCGGGCTGGCCCACGCCCATCCGCTTCGTGCCCGGCAACCACGATATTGGCGACAACATCGACCCCCATGCCCCACACGCTAGGCATGAGCCCCAGGTCGATAGCCAGCGCTTGGCGATGTATCGGAATGCGTTCGGGCAGGATCGTTGGTCGTTTCAAGGGGACGGCTGGACAGTGGTGGGCCTGAACGCCCAGCTCTTTGGAGCGGGCGACTCAGAGGAGGTCGCGCAGCTCGCCTGGCTGGATGAAACCCTGGCGGGTGTGAAGGGCCCACTGGGCCTGATGCTGCACAAGCCGCTATTCCGCAACGGCCCGTCCGATACCGAGCGGCACCATCGCTACCTGCCCGTGGAGCAGCGGCTGGAACTCGCGCGGCGGCTCGACGCGAGGGACCTGCGTTTCGTGGTCTGCGGCCATACCCACCAGCTTCGCCGCATTGTCGTGGACGGCGTGGAGCATGTATGGGCGCCCTCTACCGCCTTCATCATCCCGAACGGGATGCAGGAGACGATCGGGGAGAAGATCGTGGGCGTCCTGACCCTGACCCTGAACGCGGAAGGCCATCAGTTCGACTACGTCGAGCCGGCCGGCATGGCCCGCAACGACATCTCCCGGTTCGTCGAGCTCTACCCGCAGCTCGGTTAGGCCGGGGCGAGCGCTGGCTTGGCCTTCATCGACGCGGCTGCGGCCAAGTGCGCGATGAGGGTGACGACAAGCACTGGGGCAAGGGCCAGCAGGCCGATCCCCAGAGAGGCGTCGCCATAGGCCGCATGGGCGCGATCGCTGACCATGCCCACCAGCAGGGGCCCTCCGCTCAGTCCCACCATGGTCATTAGGAACATCAGGATCGCGGACGAAATGCCCCGCTGGGCGGGCGGCACGTTGTTCTGCACCACGGTCAGCGCCGGCGCGAGATATGTGCTGTTGGTCAGGAACGGTATGGTTAGGAAGGCCAACGCCAGCGGCCAAGTGGGCGCCCACAGGAAGGCCAGGAAGAACGGCAGCGAGACGGCGCACGCCACCCCCGGCACCAAGGCATAGGCTCGCTTGTCGCGCTTTCCCAGTCGGTCGACCAGCCAGCCGGCCCCGAACGTCCCAATGGCACCCGCTACCCCGGTAGCGACGCTGTAGTAGAGGGCGATGTCATGCATCTCCATGCCTAGCGCCCGGATTAGGTACGAAGGCGCGAAGCTGATCAGGCCGTTGCCGACGAAGGAGGTGCCGGCGCTGGAGGCGGCTGTCAGCATCAGCGTTCGGTTGCGCAGGAACAGCCCCAGGGACGCCTTCAGCGGCAGGGGCGGGGCCTGTGGCTTGCCGTCCGCTGTGGGCGGATCCATGCCGCCGCGGATCGGCTCGCGCACAAACAGTAGCAGGATCACCGCCAGCAGCATGCCGGGGGCGCCCACTGCCACGAAGGCCCAGCGCCAACCCCAGGTCGCGGCCACCCAACCACCGAGCACCGAGCCCACGATTACCCCGAACGGCACGCCCAGCGCATAAATCGCCAGCGCCGTGCCCCGGCGTTCCGGGGGAAAGTAGTCTGAGATAATCGAGAATGAGGGCGGGCCGCCCCCCGCTTCACCGGTCGCCACGCCCACGCGGAATAGCGCCAGTTGGATGAAGCTGGTCGCCATCCCGCACATGGCGGTGAACACGCTCCAGACGGTGCAGGCCGCCGCGATAATCCAGACGCGTTTGGCCCGATCCGCCAGCCAGGCGAGGGGGATGCCGAGGGTGGTGTAGAAGACCGCGAAAGCCAGACCGCTCAGGATGCCGATCTGGGTGTCCGACAGGCTCAAATCGCGCCGGACCGGTTCGGCCAAGATCGACAGGATCTTCCGGTCCAGGAAGTTGAAGGTGTAGATCAGCGTGAGCACGCCCACGACGAAATAGCTGTACGCTAGGGCCTTGCGGCCCTGGGGCTGCCTCTGCGTGCTCACGTTTCCACCCTTCGGAGTTTTCTTGTTCTAGGCCGGCGCGCGCGTGGTCGGGACGCCCTCCATCAGCGCGCCGTACTTCTCCAGCGCCCGGGCCTCCTCCTCCAGCAGGTGGTAGGTGGGGAACATAGCGTTGGACGGCTTGAAGTCCTTCAGCACCTCGCGCGCCACGGTCACCTTGTGGACCTCGGTCGGGCCGTCGGCGAGGCCCACGTGGTAGGAATTGATCAGCAGGTCCGAGAACGGCATCTCGGTGGAGATCCCGAACGAGCCATGCAGATGCAGCGCGCGCGCCGAGACGTCGTGCAGCACGCTCGGCATGATCGCCTTCACCGCGGCGATGTTCTTGCGCACAATCTTGTAGTCGTGGTGCTTGTCGATCAGCCAGGCGGTCTCCAGCACCAGCAGCCGGAACTGGCGGAGCTGGATCCAGGAGTCGGCAATCTTCTCCTGGACCATCTGCTTGTTGGCCAGGCTCTCGCCCTTGGTGAATCGCGACACCACCCGCTCGCAGGTCATCTCGAAGGCGCGCTGCGCCTGGGCGACGGTGCGCATGGCGTGGTGCATCCGACCGCCCCCCAGCCGCACCTGGGCCACCACGAAGGCCTCACCCCGTCCCCCCAGCATGGCGTCCACCGGCACACGGACGTTGGTGTAGCGCATGTAGGCGTGGCTGGGTTCGGGCTCGCCCCAGAAACCGAGGTTGCGCACGATCTCCACCCCCGGCGTGTCCGAGGGCACGATGAACATCGACATCCGCTTGTAGGGCGTTGCGTCCGGATCGGTGACCGCCATGACGATCAGGAAGTCAGCGTAGCGGGCGTTGGACGAGAACCACTTCTCGCCGTTGATCACCCATTCGTCGCCGTCGCGGACCGCGCTGGTGCGGAACACGAGGGGGTCGGCCCCGCCCTGCGGCTCGGTCATCGAGAAACACGAGACGATCTCATTCTTCAGCAGGGGTTCCAGGAACCGCGCCTTCTGTTCGGTGGTGCCGTAGTGGGCGAGGATCTCGGCGTTGCCGGTGTCGGGCGCCTGGGCACCGAAGACGATGGGTCCGAACCGCGAGCGACCGAACAGCTCGTTCATCAGAGCCAGCTTCACCTGGCCATAGCCCTTTCCGCCCAGTTCGGGACCCAGGTGGCAGGCCCACAGGCCCCGTTCCTTCACCCGCGCCTGCAGCGGCCGAACCAGCTTGATGAAGTCGGGGTCGCGGATGTTCCAGGCGCTGCCGAGGATATGATCCAAGGGCTCCACATCCTGGCGGACGAACTCGTCGATCCAGTCCAATTGCTTCTGGAACTCGGGGTCGGTCTCAAAATCCCACGCCATTCTATTTCCTCAGATTCGCGCCAAGGCGCGGTTGAACAGGTTGATCGATGTGGCGTGCATCCAACGGCCCAGCTCCATGTCGGCCTGGCCTGCGAAGGCGCGCGCATAGGTGCCTTCTTGGAGGATGCCGAGCTTGAAGCACGCCAGCACCACGAACCAGTTGACGTCTGCCGCCGCCCGCCCGGTCAGCGCCGCATAGCGGGCGACCAGTTCGGCCTCGGTGGGGAAACCTGACCAGGGTGTCACAGTGATGCAGCCTGGATGCGAGCCGTCGGGATCGGCCCAGGTGGCTAGCAGGCAGCCCAGGTCGACCATGGGGTCGCCCAGCGTGGACAGCTCCCAGTCGACGATGGCCGCCACTGCGGGACCGTCCGGCGCGAACAGCAGGTTGCCCAGGTGGAAGTCGCCGTGAATGACGCCGACGCGGGTGTCGGCTGGCACGTTGTCGACTAGCCAGTCCGCGATGCGGTCGAGACCTGGCAACTCGCAGCGGCCGGTCCAGCCGGCGTACTGCTCGTAGCTGGCCAGCTGCTTCAGCCATCGCGGCGCCTGGCGCTCAAGGAATCCTGCGGGCTTGCCGAAGTCTTCCAGCCCGGTGGCCATCGGGTCGACTCGCTGCAGAGCAGCTAGGGCATCGATCACCGCTAGGCCCATGGCGTGGCGGATACCCGCGTTTGCGGCATGCAGCGTGGGCATCGTCTGGGTCGCCGCGAATCCCTCGACCGGCTCCATCAGGTAGAAAGCCTGCCCTAGAACCGGCTCGTCCGAACAGGCCGCGATCAGGCGCGGATGGGGCGTGTCGCTGCCGGCCAAGGCGCCCAGCACCCGGGCCTCGCGCCGCATGGTCCCGCTGCCGTCCAGGTAGGGGTTCAGCGGCGCCCGGCGCAGGATATGAGGCCGCCCCGCCCGTTCGAACCGCAGGAGCAGATTCTGAGTCCCCCCAGTCAGGGCACGGAAGGCGCCGAGCGGCCCGGAGCCCAGTCCCTGGCCGTCCATCCAGGCCTCAAGGCGCGACACGTCCACCAGGACGCGCCATGCGTCCGGATCCGCGTCCGGCCGCTTCGGCGGGACCGCAATGTCAGCCTTCAGGGTCATCGCGTGGACTATGGGGCGGGGGCTCTGCACGCCCCAATGCAAACTGGTCAACCCGGCTTGCGCGAAACCGCAACTGGCCGATACGCCCTAAAGCGCCGCGTGGAACGCCTGTGAAATCCGGCTCGCACGGGCGTCGAAATAGGCCTGCGCCTCACGGTGTGTATGGATGTAGAGCCGGTCGTCGGCCACCCCTTGCAGGACCAGTTCGGCCACCGCGTCGGTGTCCAGAGTCCGCCCCTGCAACGCGCCGCGCTCCTCGTCCGTATAGCTGCGGTTTGCCGCCGCGCCGCCCAGCACGATAGGCCGATTGCGGGCGCTGAAGTCGATGTTGCTTTCCACCCGCATGGGGCACAACACCGAGGCGCTGATCGGGGTGTCCCGCAGGTCCTTGCGCACCGACTCGCCCAAGGCGATCACCCCGGCCTTGGCCACGTTGTAGGGACCCAGATCGCGGTTCGGCACCAAGCCCGCGAAACTGGCCGTGAACACCATGTGGCCCTCGTAACCCTCGGCGAGCATTCGCGGCAGGAAAGCCTCAACTCCATAGATCGGACCGTTGAGGTTTACCCCCAGAGTCCAGTCCCAGTCGTTGGGCGTCATTTCCTGTACGGCACCGAATACCGCCACCCCCGCATTGTGCATCACCAAGTGGACGGCGTCGAAGCGCGCCCAAGTCGCGTCAGCCAGATCGGCCACGCTGCCGCGGTCGGAGACATCGGTCACCGCCGCAATGGCCTCGACCCCCTCACTCTCCAAGATATGGACCGCGTCCATCAGAACGTCGCGCTCAATGTCGGCGAGCACGAGCTTCGCCCCGCGCCGGCCCAGTGCGCGCGCGACCGCGAAGCCAATGCCGCTGGCGCCGCCGGTGATGACAGCGACCTTGCCCTCAAAATTCCGCATGTCCGCTCCGACGTCTTCCGCTGCCTAAGCTAGCCGTCACAACGAGGTTCCGTGATTGCGAAATACGCGATGCAAGCTGCCGTCCCTGCAATGGTTCGCTGGTAGCGGACAGGTTAACTACGCCGAGACGCAGAGGCCCCTTCCCGACCCAGTACTCACGCAGCGGCGGTCGCAGCGTCCCACGACCGATGAGCAGCGGCCCGGAACTGGTGAAGGGTCGGTCGGCGGATCAGATGTAGTGGAGATTGAAGGTATCGTAGAGCGGGGCGTGAGGGTCTGCGAACTTCCGCTTCGGGTCGTGAGCGGAACTAGGCCCCAGGCCCGCAAGCGGACCATCCCAAAGTCTGGAATGAGTCAGTAGCTGACATTGGCTCGGCCGCTGAAACTGGACACTCGCAGGCTAGCGACGAAGGTCGCGGTTTCAGGGGCGTGGACTATAATTGGCGCTCTGCGGCGTGATCGCCGCTGGGCAGGAGCCTGAGCCCGTGATCGTCCCCAACGCGGATCTGAAATTTGCCCGCGATACGTTACGCGCGTTCATTGACGCTGTGGCGCTCGCGCGGGCGCTCCAAGAGCTACAGCCCCAGCCATACTCGCTGAAAATTGCTCGAAACGCGGCATTCGATGTAGCGGTGATTAGCTGGTGTATCCTGTTCGGATCGGATCATGCGCACCACCAGAAACTGCATTGGAAGCACATGTTCGACGCAGATCCGTTCCGCGACGGATTGCTTGCGGCGGTCGGACTCACGCTCGATGAATGGAGCGAATATCGTAAGGTGTTGGTGGACTACCGGAACGAACTAGCGGCGCACCGCGACCTCAATCCAGATACGACGCATCACCCCAATTTCAGCAAGGGGCTTCTCGCCGCAGATTTCTACTACGAGCGCCTTCGCGAACGCATCCAGGTTGAGACCGGACAGCCTCCCGAGGGCGGCACGCTGACGGAGCACTACTCTGAGCGCCATGAGGTGTTCCTGAAGCAGATGACGACAGCCATCGCGTCCCTTGCAAACTGACCGATTGCGGCGGAGCTGCGCCAGGAGCGGTCATTGACCTCTTTCCGCAAACTCAACATTCGCAGTGGCCAAGCAGGGTAAATCCCTACTTCAGCCGCGCCCTGAAGAATGACGCCATCACCACATAGGCCTCACGCGATTCCGGCATGCGGGCGTCGTAGAAGAAGGCGTGGCGGCCGCCTTCCCAGACGTTCAGCCGGGCGTCCACGCCGTTTGCGACCAGCTTGCTGTGCAGGTTGACCGCGCTGCTGAGCGCGAAGTCGCGCGTGCCGACGATGACCAGGGTGGGCGGGAACTTCGCCAGCACCGCAGGGCTGATGGCGGGATAGGCCGTGGAGTCCGTGGGTGACGAGCCGCGCATGTAACCAAGGCTGGGCGCGCCGCCGGGCGGGGGCGGCGGTGACGGCGCCTCGCCGTCGCCGAGCAGCATGCCGATGATCCGGGAGTCGCCCGACATCGACGGGTCGCCGCCGGCGCAGAAGATTCCCGCGGCGGCCGGCGCCGGGAGGCTGTGGGTCTGGAACCAGGCCAGCGACTGGGCGGTCAGCAGCCCGCCGGCCGAACAGCCGAACAGTCCTACGCGGCGGGCGGGCGAGGTCTTCAGCACCTCGCGATAGACCGCGGCGACATCTTCCGAAGCGGCGGGATACTGCGCGGCCGGCGCCATCCGGTAGTCGATGCTGATCACCTTGACGCCGGTGAGCGCCGCGACCGGGATCGACTCCAGGCCGCCGCATTCCACGAAACAGCCGACGAAGCCGCCGCCGTGGACATTGATCAGCACCTGCCCCTGCTTCGCCTTGGCCACACCCGCCCGCGGTTCGTAGATCAGCACCTTCACCCCGCCGATCTCGGCGCTGCGGATGGTCACCGGATAGGCCGCCTTGGTGCGCTCCAGACGCGGGCCGAACAGGGCGGCGTTGAAGGGGCCGACGGGCTGCCCCTTCAGCGACCGCTCGGTGAGGATGTGCTCGACCCGGGAGGCATTGCCCTCGGGGCTCATCAGGCCGCTGCTGGGCACCTGGATCGCCGGGATCGAGGTGGTCCCGTCGGCGGTCACCTCGACGGGTGCGGCCGCGAAGGCCTCGCTGCAGGCCAGCAGCGCCACGGCGGCGGCGGCGAAGGAGGCGAGACGGACCTGGGTCATTGGTCGGGGGCTCCGGCGGCCAGGGCGCGGGCGGCCCGCCGGCCGGGGATCAGGTGATCCGCGGCCAGGACGAGCGCCGGCACGAGGGCGGCGATGAAGATGTTGTCGATGCCGAACGGGTTCTCGAGCAGGTACCAGGCCGTGGTCGCCACGCCGCTGGCCACCAGGGCGATGACGGCGGCGCGCGGCGAGCCGACGAAGGGCAGGAAGACCCCGATCAGGGCGATGATGGCGATGGAGAGCCGCAGCGCCCGGGTGAAGAACGACAGCGCCAGGATGTGCGGGGTGAAGAACACGCAGATCAGCGGCAGCAGGCCGATGGCCAGCGCCACGTAGCGGGTGGCGCGCAGCTCGTGGTCCGGCTCCGGCTTGCGCCAGGGGACATAGAAGTCGCGCATGACCAGGGCCGTGGTCGCCAGCGCCACAGTGCTGACGCTGACCAGCACCGAGGCGACCAGCGAGACCGTGACCAGGGCCGCCAGCGGCGGGGCCATCTTGTCGATGAACACGGGCAGTGCGTAGAGGCTGTCCTGGGCCGGATAGAGGTAGCGCGCGGCGACGCCGATGAAGGCGAGCGCGAAGCCCAGCGGCAGGCACAGCGCCGCCGACATCAGCACCGAGGCGCGGGCGGCCTTGGCGTCGCGGTTCGAGGCGATGGCCTGGACGATGTACTGGGTCGAGAAGATCGCCCCGACCGTCCCCAGGACCCAGGCCGAGATCGTCGGCGCGCCGACCGCGCCGTCGATGGTGAAGTAGGAAGCCGGCAGGCCCTCCCGGATGGGGTCCAGGCCGCCGGTCAGCTTCGCCGCCACCGCCACCAGGATCGCGATCCCGGCCAGCTTGATGATGCTGTGCAGCACCGTGACGTAGGCGATGCTCTTGAGGCCGCCGAACACATAGTAGATCGCGCTGAAGGCGGCGATGACGATGGCCGAGGCCGTCAGGTTGATGTGCAGGGCCGAGGTGAGCGCCGCGGCCCCGCTGAGGTAGTTGCCGACGTTCACCAGCAAGAGGGCGTAGATCATGATCAGCGACACGACGATCCGCGCGCCGTTGCCGAATCTCTGCTCGATCAGCCCCGAGATGGTGTGCTGGTTGGAGTTGTAGATCTGCTTGGCGAAGAACAGGCCCAGCAGCAGGAAGCCGATCGCCGCGGCCAGCACCGACCAGCCGGCGGCCATGCCCTTCTCGAAGGCCTCCTGCGCCGTGCCGACCGTCGACTTGGCGCCGATGAACTCGGACATCAGCAGGACAGCGATCACCACCGCCGGCAGGGTCTTCGAGCCGACCATGAACTGGGCGGTCGTGCGACTGCGCAGCACATAGGCCAGCACGCTGGTGAGCAGGATGTAGACGACGACCGATCCGATGATGATCGTCTCGCGCAGCACACTGGCGGTCATGGAACCTCCCCGCGATCGTCGCCGTCATGCGGCGCGACGCTCTTGTTTTGTCTACTCGGCCAGCTCGCGCATCACGCGGATCAGGTCGCTCTTGCCTTCGAACCCGATGCCCGGAAGATCCGGCATCCGGATGTGGCCCGCCTCGACCTTCACGCCGTCAGGGAAGCCCCCGTAGGGCTGGAAGAGATCGGGATAGCTCTCGTTGCCGCCCAGCCCGAGGCCGGCGGCGATGTTCAGCGACATCTGGTGCCCGCCATGCGGGATGCAGCGCGAGGCCGACCAGCCGGCCGCGTCCAGCGCCTCCAGCGTCCGCAGGTACTCGACCAGGCCATATGACAGCGCGCAGTCGAACTGCAGCCAGTCGCGGTCGGGGCGCATGCCGCCGTAGCGGATCAGGTTGCGGGCGTCCTGGTGGCTGAACAGGTTCTCGCCGGTGGCCATCGGGCCCGGATAGAACTCCGCGAGCACCGACTGCAGGTGATAGTCCAGCGGGTCGCCGGCTTCCTCGTACCAGAACAGCGGATACTGCCGCAGCTGCTTGGCGTATTCGATGGCGGTCAGGGTGTCGAAGCGGCCGTTGGCGTCCACCGCCAGCTGGGCGTCGGACCCGATCTCGGCCAGCACGGACTCGATCCGGCGGGCGTCGGTGGCCAGGCTCTCGCCGCCGATCTTCATCTTCACGACGTTGTAGCCGCGGTCGATGTAGCTGCGCATCTCGGCTCGCAGCGCCGTGTCGTCCTTGCCCGGATAGTAGTAGCCGCCGGCGGCGTAGACGAAGACGCGCGGGTCGGCCTCGCGGCCGTGGCGTTCGGCCAGCAGCCGGAACAGCGGCTTGCCTGCGATCTTGGCCACCGCGTCCCAGACCGCCATGTCGATGGTGCCGACGGCGACCGAGCGCTCGCCGTGGCCGCCGGGCTTTTCATTGGTCATCAGCGTCGACCAGATCCGGTGCGGATCGAGGTTCTCGCCGGTTTCGTCCAGCAGGCTGGCCGAATCGGCCTCGCGGAGCCGGTCGGCGAAGCGCTCGCGGATCAGGCCGCCCTGCCCGTAGCGGCCGTTGGAGTTGAAGCCGTAGCCCACCACCCGGCGGCCATCGCGGACCACATTGGTGACCACGGCCACGAGGCTCGCGGTCATCTTGCTGAAGTCGATGTAGGCATTGCGGATGGGGGACGAAATCGGCTTCGTCACCTCGACGATGTCGACGATACGGGGCGCGGACACGGGACTTCCTTTGTGGGTTCGGGGGGCGGGCGCGTTCACAGGGACGCGCCGCCGCAGATGAGCAGTTCCTGGCCGGTGATCGCCGCAGCGTCGGCCGAGAGGATAAAGGCCGCATAGGCGGCGATCTCGCGGGGTTCGATGTAGCGGCCGATCGGCGGCAGCACCGGCGCGACGGCGGCCCGGGCCCCGCTGGTCAGCATGGGGGTCGCGGTCGCAGCCGGGGCGATGACATTGGCGGTCACCCCCTGCCCGGCCAGCTCGATGGCCCAGGAGCGGATCAGGGCGGTGACGGCGGCCTTGCAGGCGGCGTACTGGCTCTTGCCAGCGGCGCCGGCGCTGGTCCGGCTGCCGATCGCGAGGATCCGCCCGCCCGGCCCCATGCGGGGCGCCAGAGCGTTGGCCAGCAGGGTCAGGGCGCGCACATGCACCGCCCACATCGCCTGGCCATCGGCGGCCTCGAGCCCACCGAGTGTTCCGGTGCGCATGAAGCCTGCGGCATGGACGAGCGCCTGGACATTCCCGAGGCCCGCGACCGCTGCAAGCACCTGGGTTTCATCGGTCAGGTCGACAACGATCTGCCGGGCCAGATGCGGCCCGGCCTCGGTCGCGGGTTCGCGATCCAGGCCGATCACCGTCCAGCCGTCAGCCGCCAGCCGGATCGCGACCGCAGCCCCGATGCCGGAACTGCTGCCGGTCACGACGGCCAGGCCGGGGGTCGCCCTCACCGCGGTCATGGGTCAGGCGGCGGGGCGCTGGACGAGGCCGGCGGACCGGACCGCCGCCTCGATGCGCACGAGCTCCTCGGGCGACGGCGCGATCGTCGGCGGACGCACGGTCCCTCGGTCGATCAGGCCAGCGGCGGCCATCGCCGCCTTCATGCAGGCATGCGCCTCGCCGGTGGGTTCCCCCTCGCCGTAGACGGCGTCCTTCAGCGGATCGATCAGGCCCTGGATCTGCATGGCCTTCTTCAGGTCGCCCGCGTGGACCGCCTCGAGCAGGTCGTTGATCAACCCCGGCACCAGTGAGGCGAAGCCCACCAGGGCGCCGTCGACGCCCTGCACCATCGAGGCGAGCAGGTATTCGTCGTGGCAGGTCAGCAGGGCCTTGTCCGGCGCGACGGCGCGGATCGCCTTCAGGTCCCGGGCGTACTTGTTCATCTCGCGGGTGCCGATCTTGAAGGCGTGCACCACGTCGAGCTGGGCGAGATCGGCCAGCAGCGACGAGGAGAACGAGGACTTGGTCCAGGCCGGATAGACGTGGACCACCAGCGGCAGGCCGCAGGCCTCTCCGATAGCCGTGAAGTAGTCGATCACGTGCTGCGGCCGGAAGCCGAAGCGCAGCCAGTGGTGGGGCGGCATGATGTCGAGCGCCGAAGCGCCGGCCTCCCGCGCCATCAGCGCCTGCTCGATGGCGTCGTTAATGCCTTCACAGACCACCGACGAGATGATCGGGATCCGGCCGGCGACGGCGTCGACAGTGATCCGGGTGACCTCGGCCCGTTCGCGGGGGGTGAGCGAAAACACCTCGCCCGTGTGGCCGTTGGTCATCAGCGCCTTGATGCCCGGCTGGCCGGCGAGCCACCGCGACAGCTTCGTCAGGCCGGGCGCGTCGATGCTGAAGTCCTCGTTGAAGGGGACCGTGATGGCCGGGATCAGGCCTTTGAAATCAAGCTGCGATGGCACTGCGGTGAAGCTCCAGGAAGAGATTGCGGTCAGGTGACGGTCGGATGGGCCGCCATGCCGCCGGCCGCGCGCACCGCCAGCGAGAGGCGGCGGGCCGCCTCGCAGGTGACGTCACGCGCATCGGCGATGAACTGTTCGAGGGTGCGCCCGAAGGAGGGCGCGGCGGCGCTGAGGGCGGCCACGGGGACGCCATCCACATCGGTGATTGGCGCGGCGATGACGCGCAGGCCGGTCACGGTCTCCTGCTCGGACACGGCGTAGCCGTCCGCCGTCGCCTGGGCGATCTGGCCGAGGATACGGTCAACGTCGACCACCGTGTGGTCGGTGAGCGGCCGAAGCGGCGCGGACTCCAGAATCGCCCGCTGCACATCGACCGGCAGGCGGGACAGGATCGCTCGGCCCTGGGCGGAGGAGAAGGCAGGCACGCGGTTGCCGACGCGCACATCGACGGCCAGTCGTTCGAGGCCGGCCTGGATGCGCTCGATGTAGACGATCTCATGGCCGTCGAGGACGCCGATCGAGGCGGCCTCGATCCGGGGTCCGACCATGGTCCGCAGGAAGGGCCGGCCCAAGCTGCGCAGGTCAGACCGGGCGATGGCGCTGAAGCCCAGGTCCAGACACTTGAAGGTGAGGCGGAAACGGCGCGTGTCGCCGACCTTCTCCACATAGCCCAGCATCACCAACGTATTGAGCAGCCGGAACGCCGTCGCATTGTCGAGCCCGGCGGCCCGGGCGACATCGGCCAGCACCAGCTCGTCGGCGTCAGGCCCGAAGGCCTGAAGCACGGCGAAGGCTTTCGCCACCGACTTCACGATGTTCTTGTCGTCACTCACTTCGGCCTACCTCTGTCCAAGTCCGTCGCCCCCTGACGTCGGGCCCATTTTCAAGCCTCACCGTCGGGGTGAAGCCTACTTGGAGTGCTTGTCGAAGAACTCGAAAATCTGCGGCAGGGTGCGCTCGAAGGCGCCGGCGTGGGTGCCTCCGGGAACCTCCACGTAGCCGGGCTTCACGCCGCCCGCCTTGAGGGTCGCGACGGACTGCCGGACCCGGTCGAGCATCCCGAGTTCGTCGCGGTCGCCGACCACGGCGAGGATCGGCATGCCCTTGAAGGCCGCCACGTCCTCCGGCAGCACGCCGCCATAGGCCGCCGGCGCGATCGCCGCCCAGAGTTCGGCGTGGCGTCCGCCGATCCACCAGGTGCCGCCCCCGCCCATGGAATTGCCCGTCAGGTAGCGGCGCTTCGGATCGATGTTGTATTCCTTGGAGACGATCTCGGTGACCTGCAGCACGTCCACCTCGCTCCGGCGGCGGCGTTCGGTCTGGTCGCCGACGATCGAGCCCATGCCCCGCTGCGAGCCGTAGGCGCTGTTGAGCCGGTACCCGAGCGGCGTGACGACCACGAAGCCGTACTGTTCGGCCAGCTTCTGCATGCGCGCATCGTCGCGCCCGAGCATGTTGGTCTCGTCGAGGTTGGCACCGTGCAGGGCCACCATCAGCGGCCAGGTCCGATCGGGCGTCCAGTTGGACGGCACATAGGTCTGATACGGCACGAGTTCGCCGGTCTCCGGGAACGCATAGGCGCGGTTCTGAAGCCCCCTCACCTGCCGGACCGGATCGCGACCCGCCTTGAGGTCGGCGACGATTTTGGCGGACCGATCGAGCGCCGCCGGGAAGTCATAGGAGACCACCTCACGCGCGCCGGCCTTGATCGCCTTGGCGAGGACGAACGGGTACTCGGCGATCCACCTGGCCTCCGCATGGCCCTGAACGCCGCTGAGGTCCCTGGTCAGGGCCGCATGACGACGGTCCAGGTCCCGTACGATGTAGATCGGCTGGACCAGTTCCGTGCTCGCCGCCGATCCCGCTGAGACCTTGGCGATCAGCAGGTAGGAGCCGTCCGCGACGCCGGACAGGTTCACCTCGACCGGCCTGGGGAGGCGTCCGTCGAGCTTGCCCTTGGCCACTGCGCGCACGAGGCCGCCCCGTTTGGGGGTGGCGGAGGTGGTGGGCTCGGTGCGGTACAGGTCGACCGTGAAGCTGGCCGGCGCTTTCGTCGCCGTCGGATAGGTGGCTTCGAACGAGACCCTGTCCCCGGCGCCGGTGGAGATGGTCGACGGGAACCTGAGAGCCAGGGCGCCCAGCAGCTCCTGCTCGGGCGTCCAGGCGACACCGGTCAGCAGGCTGACCGCCCGCCAGTAGGTGCGACGGGCTTCCGGCTCGGCCTGAGCGGCCGCCGTCTTCAGCAGGCCATCGGTTTCGGCCTGAATCGCCGCGGACACGCCGGGCGAATTACGAAGCTGGCTGACCGTCTGCTGCAGCACCTGCAGCGTCGGCCGGAAGGCGAGACGCCAGGCCGCCCCTTCCCGGATCTGAGCGGCCTTGGCCGAGGACTCATAGTCGACGAGCACGCTCTGCGCCGACGCCGTCCCGGCGTACGCCATCGTCGAGACGATGACGGCGCCGAGCAGGCCGCAGGCATTCCGGAGGGGAGACCTGGACATCGCTTGCGTTCCTAGAAGCCGAACCGCACGCCGACCTTGAAGGTCCGGCCGACGTAGTCATAGGGGTTGCCGCCCAGGTTGATCGCCGCGATGGCGAAGGCCGGCGGGTCCTTGTCGAACAGGTTGTTCACGTTGGCGAAGATCTGGAACCGGTCATCACCGCGGTGGATGTCGTAGGTGCCGTTCAGGTTGAAGTAGACCAGGCTCGGGAAGATGTTCTTGTTGATGCTGGTCGACAGCGCGGGATTGTAGCCGTCCTCACCCGGGCCGAAGAACAGCGGCGAGTAGCGGATCTTGGTGAAGGTCCGCGCCTGGATGCCGATGGTGATCGGGTCGAGCCGGTAGTTGAGGTAGGCGGAGACCACCCACTTCGGTGAGCCCGCCTGGGCTCCGGCGTTGTCCACCGTCACGCCCGTAGGCCCTGGCCGGTCCGTGTTCTTCAGGTGCGCCAGATGCGTGGCGAAGACCACAGCGTCCACCGAGCCCGGCAGGCCGATCTTGTCGAGGTCGGTGCGATAGCCCGCCTCGATGTCGAGGCCCTCGGCTTCGAGGATCGACTGGTTGAACGGCTGCACGAACACTTTGGCGATGCCGAACGTGGAGTTGTCGAACTGGATCGCCGGGCAGTAGGTGGTCACGCCCTGGAAGCAGCGGGTCAGGATGTCGGTCGCGCCGACCGAGGCGATCACGTCCTTCACCTTGATCTTGTAGTAGTCGACCGACAGGCGCGCGCCGGACAGGAAGCCGCTGCGGGCCTCATAGGTCGCGCCAACCGAGAAGGTGTCGGCCTTTTCTGGTGTCAGGTTCGGGTTGCCGGTGGTCTGGACCGGCAGGCGCGCCGACTGGCCGTTGAAGGGGTTGAAGAATGAGCCCGTGGCCGAGATGCCGCCCAGCGAGAACAGGTCGGCCAGCGCCGGCGCCCGGATGTCGCGCGAACGGGTCAGGCGGAAGCGGAGGCCATCGAACGGCTCGTAGGTGCCGCCGATCTTCCAGGTCGTGACGTTGCCGCTGATCTTGTAGTCGGTGTAGCGGACCGCGCCGTTCAGCCCGAGGGCCTCGACGCCGGGGATTTCCTTCAGCAGCGGAACGTCGACTTCGGCGTAGCCTTCCTTGACGTTGTTGCGACCGGAATAGGACTTGTTGTTGCCGGACGAGTAGAGGCCCTGCTCCTGCAGCGCGTCGGCCGTCTGGCGCAGGGTGTCGCGGCGGTATTCGGCGCCGACCGCGAATGACACCGGTCCCGCGGGGAGATTGAACAGTTCACCCGCGACGTTCAGCGCCAGGTCGTGACGGACCATCACGTCCTTGGTGAATTCCAGGCCGGCCACATAGGCTCGGGCTTCCGGAGAGGAGTTGCCGACGCCGAACGGGTTCAGCGGCACGCAGCCCGGCTGCACGTTGGCGACCGTGATCGTGTTCGTCAGCCGGTTCGTCGCGAAGTTGGGGTTGGTGGCGATCGGGCCGCAGACGATCTTTCCGGTCGCGTCCAGCACCGCGTACTCGGCCGCCGCGAGGTTGGCTTCCCGGGTGCCGTAGATCTTGGAGTCGATGACCGAGCGGCCATAGCCGTACGACACGTCCCACTTGAACCTGCCGAACGCCTTGCCCTTCAGGCCGGCCGCGGCCTGGTAGGTCTCATAGGTGTTGTCGCCGGTGGTGCCGAACCACTCGGTGTCCACCCGACCCATGTCGAAGGAGGCGATGTTGTTGGCCGCCAGCAGCGCCCGGGTCGACGCCGGCAGATAGGGGTTGGTCGCCAGGATCGTGACCGCCGGGGTCTGGTGATACTGCGACTCGGTGAACACGTGGCTGCGCGCGTAGCCGCCCTGCACGAAGGCCGAGACATCCTCCGAGATATCGTAGTTCGCCCGCGAGAAGCTTGAGAACTGGCGCAGCGGCTGCTTGAGGTTCCACTGGGCGATCGGCGTGGCGATGGGGTTGCTTGACGAGTTGATCATCAGGTTGCCGAACACCGGCCCCCGGATCAGCTTGAAGGTCGAGCCGTCCGGCGCGAAGGCCAGCTGGTTCAGCACCGTCGTCGTGGCGCCGGTCGCCGTGCGGGCGGTGTTGATCACGCCGCCAGGGGTCTGGGTCGCGTACTCGACGCCGTTGGCCCAGCCGAAGGCGGGTGTGCCCGCCGGGCGCGCGGCGGTGAAGGAGATCGGGTTGCCGGAGTTGCCCGGTTCGACCGAACTCCAGCCACGCTCGTAGATGTTCCCGACGCCGTCATTGTCGTTGTAGTCGACGCCAACAACGATCCGCAGGCGGTCGTCCATGAGCGAGAAGCCGTCCGCCAGACTGACGCCGATCTCCTTGTTGTCGCCGCGCTGCGACAGGCCGCCATAGATCGAGCCCTGCAGCCCTTCGATACGGTCATTCAGGACGAAGTTGGCCACGCCCGCGACAGCGTCGGAGCCGTAGGCCGCCGAGGCGCCGCCGGTGACCACCTCGACCCGCTTGATCAGGCCGATTGGGATGATGCTGGTGCTGGTGGTGCCCTGCGCATTGGTCGGAACAGGGCGCTGCCCGTCGATCAGCAGCAGAGTCCGCTGGGCGCCGAGACCACGCAAGTTCGCAAGGCTCTGGCCCGTAGAGATCGAGCCCGCATTCCGCTGCACCTGGTTTGGGCCGGAGTTGGACCGGAAGGCCGGAAGCTGGGTGAGGACGTCGTCCACCGAGGACGGCGCCGTCTGATTGAACTTCTCGGCCCCGAGAACCGTCAGCGGCGTCGGCGAGGTGACGCCCGGGTTCTGGATCCGGCTGCCGGTGACGATCACTTCCTCAACGGCCGTGGCCGTGGATGCGCCGCCGGACGCCGGCGTCGACTGGGCCTGGGCGGCCCCGGCGGCGGCGAGCAGCGCCATCGAACTGGTGCTCGCGACCAGCAGCTTCATCGTCAAACCCGACATCGTCGTTTCCTTCCCCGTATTAGTTGTTCGGAATGCGAACTTTTATTTGAATCATTGATAGCAGCGTGGTAGGGGGTTTGGCAAGGCTGTCAAAACCAGCGATCAGGAACGGTGGGTCCGGCCGCTCCGCGCGGACCAGTGTTCACGTGTGCGCCGGTCGCGGAGCTTTGCGCGCCATCAAACTCCGCCTCGCCCAGCAGACCGATCGGAAACTGGTCGCCGCCACCGCCGAGGCGCAGCACGCGACCAAGGCATTGCGGTCTGGCCGCAAATTTCCGGCGCGACAGGGATAGAGAAAACACGCGCGCGGGCCGCCCCCCTCCCCAGGGGTCGGGGCGGTGGGGTCGAGCCGAGATGGCGCAGCGAGGCGAGACCGACGCGTTCGAGTGGAATTGGGCGCCAAAGCGCACCGAATCGTCACGCTAGGGTCCGCCAAGCGCGCTGCGCGCTGTGACCCATGTGTGACCCCAGAGACAACCCGCCAATTCAGACTTCGAGCTAAGTCATTGAAAAGGCGTGGTGCCGGATGCAGGACTCGAACCCGCGACCTTCGGTTTACAAAACCGCTGCTCTACCAGCTGAGCTAATCCGGCGCGTTGCTTTTGCTGATGTTTTCGGACATCAGCGTTACGCGTTTTACAGTTGCACCGATCTTCAATAATCGGCCCCCTGATTTGTTCTCATGTAGCCGTCTTGGCCGAGGCACCGCAAGGCGCGAAGCATCTGCATGTTGTGACCCAGGTGTGACCCAAGGCAGCTGACGCCCGGATGCAGAGCAAGAAAGAGGGCTATCCCCGCCGTTGTCGCATCCGCTCGAGTACGCCGGCCGCAACCGCCTAGGTGTGAGCTCTCAATAGGTTGTCCATCCGACCCTGACCGGGGAAGCTGTGGTTGTGAAGCTACAGGGTCTCAGGAGGGGGTCGGATGAACGTCCACACGAATGCCCGTCTGACGGGGCACAGTCGAGGCGAGTTGGTGCGGCGGGTGCGGACGGGACAGTCGCCGAAGGCCGTGGCCACGGCCTTCGGCGTTGACGCCAAGACGGTTGCGAAGTGGGTCGGACGCTTTGAGGCGGAAGGTCCCGCCGGCCTGGCGGATCGCTCGT